>NZ_CATKQK010000010.1:0-131053 GCF_949767185.1 Pseudomonas sp. IT-P100 | reverse complement strand
TTACCATCGAACTGAACCGTAAAGTAATCCGGCACACCGCCCTCCGACAAATGACAGACCGGAACAACGAGTTCACTGGTCATGTTGTTGCCCGCCAAACTCAGTTGAAACTTTCCGATCCCTCTTAAACCGGTCATAGTCCAGCGGTGGGTAGTTTGCTCCTCGCCATAATCAGGTTCACTCGGCAGGCTTCCCTCTTCCAACCCTTCTACTATTCTGCACTTCAGTTTTACGGGATGTCCCGGCAGTGGACTGTCGGTTTTATACCTTAGCGTAAGGACCTGGGGTTGCAGATGCTTGAAGTCGATACCTTCTGGAGGAACAATGTTGCCACCAATCAGTACATCGGCCTCATCCGCCAAATCCGGCGACAACAGTTTGTTGGCATCAATTTTTATGTTGCCCCTCCCGAAACCATGGCCTGCGAGCTCAAAATGAAACGTGCCGCTTCTGTCCGAAGCCAAGGTGATCGTCCAGGAATGCAATCCGGTAAAGGTTTCCGCCGGGGGGTTGCTGGTCACGAGCGGCGACCGCCCGAGCCACAACCCGACCCCATAACCCGCAATCGGGCTGCCTGCCTTGGGGACAAGCGTCAGCGTGTGTACCCCGCCCCTGAAATAAAGTGCGCCGGGCTCCGCATCTTTTCCGTCTATCTGAACCGTTGCCTCATCCGCCAGATTGCGGGACAGCACCTTGCTGTCGGCTAGCGTTATGCCGGTGGTAAAGTCCGCCCCCGTCAAATCCAGCTTGAACGTGCCGCTGTTGTTGGAAGCCACAATCGTCCACGAATGCGGCCCGGCCAAAGTGACCACCAGGTCGCCATCCTGCAATCCGCTGAGCAAGGTGGCCGTCAATTCCAGAGGCCAGCCTTGCACGGGGCTGCCCGGCTTATAGGTCAGGGTGACGGTCTGAGGTTCGTCCCTGAACAGCACGACACCCTGGGTCGGATAAGGGGCACCGTTCACTTGAACACCGTCCACTTCGTCCAGCAGGTTGGTTGACATCACGCGGCAAGAGAGCACCCAAGGCACCTCCACTTCCTTGCTGATCAGCACCAGCGTGATTCGGCCACTGGCACCATCGCCCGGTGTAATCGCCCATGCGAATTCGCCCTCCACCCAATCGCCAAATCCCGGCGATGAAACAAGATCCAGTTCGTCATCTTCAGCCAATTCCAACCTTATCTGCTTCGCGATATCCGCTGACACCTCCACCTTTACTTGATTTGGCTGGCCGCGGAGCAAGAAAAACTCCTCCCCTTCCTGGAACTCCTGGCCGTTGATAAATAACCTGGCGTTATCCCAGAAGCGTTGTAACGTTGATCCGGCGTGGCGTTCGAAGGTCATGGCGTTATCCCGTTAGTCAGCAGTCGCATTAAAAAAGACTGCTCGACTATCGGAAAAAATGCAGGCTTATGGAACTGTCATATTTGACAGTAAAGTTAGAACAAATCGCGATTAATGCACGATTTGACGAGCGTATCGGTGCCATAAAATAGATTGCGTTACTCGTTTTATAGAATGAGCAAAAGACAACCTTGGCTGCCTTTTTTTTCAAGCGACGGGTAATGATTCAAAATTCGCGAAGCAAAAATTTTTTATCGTCTGGACAAATCAGCAAGCAATGCAGCTACAGCGTGTGCTGATCTCACCTGACTTGTGATGACTCATAGCACCGCCTCGACATCCAGGGTGGCATTAAGAAATACCGACCACTCAACTATCGAGACAGTGCATGAATTATGGAACTGTCAGAGTTGACAGTTCGGCTAGAACCAATTGCGATCAAAAGCCAATTTTTCATAAACAACACGCCGCTACTGAGTCACACACCGAGTCAACGTAGTCACTCGTGTGACCTCACCCTCCGCCCTTACATCACCCAGTACATCGGTTTTTTCGGACGTTTCACACGTGCGTTGAGGCATCGGAGGTGGAGCGGCGGGCGGCGGTGGCGGAGGACTGGCACAACCGCCGAGTATCGTTATGCAAAAGGCGAGCGACAATGACGCAAACGTGCATTTCCCAAGACTGTTCATAAACTGACCCGCGATAAGTGATCGACATATTCCGCGACAAACAGCAAACACTACAAAAGTGTGGACCGGTCACGGCAAACAAACGTTCACTTTTCTTATAGGCGGCATGGTTGAGATCGCTTGGCTTTTTCACAGCAAGGATCTAACCGGCACGCGCTATCGGACAGGGTCGGGGCGATGCAGCGTGTTGCTCTCAAGTTCATAACGCAGTTCTTCAATCAGTGCCTCTACCGCTTCCAGAGTCGCAAGCGGGACCCTCAAGCCACTGACTACCAGGTCAACCTGCCCGGAAACCGGGTGATAGAGTTTCACCGTCAACGAGTGATCCCCCGTCAGCGTGCACTCACAAGCCAGCGGCGAAAAACTGCGCTCCAGTTGCAGACGTAATTGCGCCAGGGAAATCATTGCAATTCACCTTGGCGGCGGCGCATCAAACAGTGCGCTGTGAACGTGACCATGTGACGGTTCCTTTTCATGTATCGAAGGGGTTCGCGAAGACTTGTATCGCACCCTTACAGCTTAAGAACCGCCAAGCCCGGTCAGAACATCCATTTGCACTGGCTAATCTAGTGCAATTGCACCTTACCTTTGCCGCTTCGGTCGGCGTTCGCTGGAGAACAATCCGCGCTCGCGCGCCCAGACAATCGCTTCACTGCGACTGTGCACGTCCAGCTTGGAATACACCGTCGAAACATGGTTGCGCACGGTGTTGGGGGCCAGTTTCAGGCGCGCTGCGATTTCCTTGTCAGCCAGGCCTTCGCAGATCAGGCCAAGCACATCGCGTTCACGGGCGGTGAGGTCAGTGAAGGAGACGCTGGGCAATTTCGGCGAGTTGACGCTTTTCACGTTGGCCAGTTTTTCGATCAGCGTTCGGCTGAACCAGGACGCGTCTTTCATCACCTCTTCAATCGCGGCCACCAATTCCAGCTCGGTGCGTTTGCGTTCGGTGATGTTCATCAACACCAGCAGGTAGCAAGGGCTGTCCTGAATGTTCACGGTGTCGGCGGAAATCGCGCAATCGATCAGTTCGGTATCTTTTTTACGTACGCTGACATCGATGCGATCCAGGCTGCCGGTTTTCTCCAGTGCCGCAAACAGACGAGTGCGTGCGCCGGTGTCATGGATGAAATCGATCTCGGCGATGGTCTTGCCGAGCACTTCTTCACTCGGATAGGCGAGGGTTTCGAGGAACGCCTCGTTAACGTCCAGCACCACTTGATCACTGGCGTTGCACACCAGGATCGGCACCGGTGTCAGGCGGAAAGCCTTGGCAAACCGTTCCTCGCTCTGGCGAAGGGCAACCTCGGCCTTATGCCGGGGTTCCATGTCGACGAAGGAAAACAACATGCATTCTTCGTCGTTGAGCTCAAGCGGCTGGCCCGCGACGATCACCTGCTTGCTGCCGCCTTCAGGCAATTTCAGCTCGGCCTGCATCTGGGGAATAGTGGCGTGTTCACGCAAGCGCTCGATTGCCAGGTCTTTCTTTTCGGCGCCTTCAAGAATGTCCAGCTCATAGGTCGACACACCGATGACCTGATCGCGGCTGTAGCCGGTCATTTCAAGGAAGCCGGCATTGACCTTGATGTAGCGCAGATCGCTGAGGCGGCAAATCACCGCCGGGGCCGGGTTGGCATTGAAGGTCTTTTCGAAACGCTGCTCGGCGCTGGCCCACTCGGTGACATCGTCCATGATCAGCACCAGCAACTCCGGTTCGCCGCCGCTGTCGGTCAGGACCAGGCTGCGTACGTTGTGGACCCAGGTACGCGCTTCATCGTCGAGCGGAGTCACTTCCACCAATACATCGCTGAACGTATCACCACGGGCCACGCGATTGATCGGGTAGTTGTCGGCCGGCACCGGATGATTGTTGCGATAACGCAAGGCGAAGCGTTTCGCGTACTCCTTGGCATTGGCGCCCAATTCGCTGATCCGTCTGACACCGTGCATGGTCAGCGCGGCTTCATTGGCCCAGAGGAGGGTCTGATCGAGCTCCAGCAGGATCACGCCGTCGGACAGACCGGCGATGATCTGCTGCAATTGACGGCGATTGGTTTCAGTGGTCAGGACGTCTTGGCTCATTGGATCTCCACAATCGCGGGAGCGCCAACGTGCGGCGCTCTGTGAAGATTACGACCTCAGGGGTTTGTGATCGTGCGTTACTTCTACTCCTTGGCTGAATCTGTGGAACTCTCAATTGCTTCTGAATGCTCCAACTTGCCAGATACGGTTTCAGTCATGACATCTGCTGTGGGCGAAAAGTCAAAACTAGTAGCTAACGGCACACCTTCAGCCTCAAACCGTGCGGTTACCGGCACTACTTTATCGAATTTATCGAAACTAAAATTCCACTTCAATTCTAAGTGACCCATCGTCTGAGGCTCGGCAGGCGTAACATCGGGAACTCCATGCTCCCCCGTCAATGTCATTGTTATTTTTTTACCAAACAATCTGTTCCCAACGGGCCAAAGCTGGATGCCATTTCGGTAGTCAGTTTGAGTAAGGCGCAAAATACCCTTATGAGCAAAAAATCCATTATTGGTTGGCGTAAAAACGTAAAACCTTGAACTTGAATACCAAGGGTGATCGGCCGCATAGGATTCGCAGTGAAATTCCAACGTTTGATTAAAGTCCCGGCTGTACAGTACCAAAGTGAAACGCTCTTCCGTACTTCCAGGTGTTATCGTCCACTTTAACTTACCAGCCACCGGTTTCACCCACGTATCGGTACCCGGCTCTAAATAGATGGGTTGTCCATCAGAGACTACCCCCAGACGAAACTCCCCCAACGAGCCGGGCATATTAATGCTCAACTTATTTGCGAAAGAACTTTGCAGCAGCAGAGGCGCGCCACGCGTTAGTCTGTTCTGGTTGATCTCCATGAATAGATTATCGTACGGGTCATTTCTTGATTCAGCATCTACGACAGTTCCCATAATGCAATCTCCCTCTAATTGATTCACACACCAACCTATGCGCGACTACTATTAGAGAAAACAAACTACAGCGCCACTGTCAAATATGACAGTTGCTTAGAATCAAATTCGAATAAACAGTCTTTTTAATAGCCAAAATAGAATCACAACATCTACGTCGTAGCGAAGCTTGCTCACGAAGAGTCCATCATATGCAACATCTTCGCCGCCTGATCCGACGTCTTCGCGAGCAAGCTCGGCTCCTGCAGGGGTTGCGTGCACCTGAAAACACGAACGTCGGATCTTCATGCCGCGATTTGCCCTCCGGCAATCGCCGCCGACGCCGCCAGCATCGCCCGTAACAACACCGCACACCCTGCGGCCAGGTCGTCCGGTGCGGCGTTTTCGATTTCGTTGTGGCTGATACCACCCTCGCACGGTACGAAGATCATCCCGGCCGGGCCGAGTTCGGCGAGGAAGATGGCGTCGTGCCCTGCTCCGCTGACGATATCCATGTGCGACAAGCCAAGCCCTTGGGCCGCGCCGCGTACCGCTTCGACGCAGCCTTTGTCGAAGTACAGCGGCGGGAAGTCGGCGGTCGGTGTCAGTTCGAAGGTCAGGCCGTGCTCTTCGCAGGTGGCTTCGATCACTTCGCGGACTTCGGCGATCATCGAATCCAGGCGTGCCGGTTCCAGATGCCGGAAATCCAGGGTCATGCGTACTTCGCCGGGGATGACGTTGCGCGAGCCAGGATAGGCTTGCAGGCAACCGACAGTGCCGCAGGCGTGGGGTTGATGGCCGAGGGCGGCGCGATTGACGGCGCCGACAATGACGGACGCACCGACCAATGCGTCTTTGCGCAGGTGCATCGGGGTGGGTCCGGCGTGGGCTTCGACGCCGCGCAGTTTCAGGTCGAACCATTTCTGGCCGAGGGCGCCCATGACCACGCCGATGGTTTTGCGTTCGTCCTCAAGGATCGGCCCCTGTTCGATGTGGGCTTCGAAATAGGCGCCGACGGCGTGACCGCTGACCTTGCGCGGGCCGGCATAGCCAATCGCGTTCAGTGCTTCGCCGACGGTAATGCCTTCGGCGTCGACCTTGGCCAGGGTTTCTTCAAGGGTGAATTTTTCCGCGAACACGCCGGAGCCCATCATGCACGGGGCGAAACGCGAGCCTTCCTCGTTGGTCCAGACCACCACCTCCAGCGGCGCTTCGGTTTCCACGCCGAGGTCGTTGAGCGTACGCAAGACTTCGACGCCGGCGAGCACACCGAAGCAGCCGTCGAACTTGCCGCCGGTGGGTTGAGTGTCGATGTGACTGCCGGTCATCACCGGTGGCAGGTTGGGATTGCGCCCGGGGCGCCTGGCGAAGATGTTGCCGACGGCGTCGATACTGACGGTGCAGCCGGCCTCCTCGCACCACTTGACGAAGATGTCCCGGGCCTGGCGGTCGAGGTCGGTCAGGGCCAGGCGACAGACGCCGCCCTTGACTGTGGCGCCGAGTCTGGCCAGGTCCATGAGCGACTGCCACAGGCGGTCGCGGTTGATGTGCTGATGGGTGGATTGCAGAACGTCTACGGCCGCGTTCATGGTGATCTCCTCAGGAAGTTGTCATAGGTGTATGCCTGTACCTACACCGCAGTTTTCGCAACAGACGGACTGGGCCGAACAGAGCACAACCCGTAATAAATCAACCCACCCAGCGCCGAACCCGTGAACCAGCCATAGCTGTAGAACCAGCTGAAGGCATCGCTGCCCAGCGACAGCAGCGTCAACACCACCGGCACACCAAACGCGATAAACCCGCACCAGTTCCACGCCGGATAGACGTCATCGCGATAAAGCCCGGCCAGGTCCAGTTGCTGTTTCTTGATCAGGAAATAATCCACCACCATGATCCCGGCGATGGGGCCGAGCAGACTGGAATAGCCCAGCAGCCAGTTCGAATAGACCGTTTCCAGGCTCACATCGGAAACGATCAGCCCGAGCTTCTTCAGCAGCTCATGCGCCATCAGCACCAGGCCAACCACCCCCGTGAGCATTACCGCCTTGGTGCGGTTGATCACCTTCGGCGCGATGTTCTGGAAGTCGTTGGTCGGCGAAACAATGTTGGCGGCGGTATTGGTGGAGAGCGTGGCGATGATGATCAGCGCCATGGCCAGCGCGACCCAGACCGGGCTCTGGATGTGCCCGATCAGCGTCACCGGGTCGGACACGGTCACGCCCACCAGCTTGACCGATGCGGCCGTCATCACCACGCCCAGTGAAGCGAACAGGAACATGGTCAGCGGCAGGCCGATGATCTGCCCGACGATCTGGTCCTTCTGACTTTTGGCGTAGCGGCTGAAGTCCGGAATGTTCAGTGACAACGTGGCCCAGAACCCGACCATCGCAGTCAGCCCGGCGGCGAAGTAACTGACCACGCTCGCCCCTTCCGGACGCTTGGCCGGGATCGCCATCAATTCGCTCATCGATACGTTCGGCATGGCCCACACCAGCAGCCCGACACCGACCAGCACCAACAGCGGCGCGGACAGCGTTTCCAGCCATTTGATCGACTCGGCGCCGCGAATCACCACCCACAGGTTCAAGGCCCAGAACACCATGAAACCGATGACCTCACCCGTGCCGCCGAGGGATTTCCAGCCCTCGAACACCGAGCCCAGGAACAGGTGAATCGCCAGCCCGCCAAACATCGTCTGGATGCCGAACCAGCCACACGCCACCAAGGCGCGAATCAGACAGGGAATGTTGGAGCCCAGAATGCCAAAGGATGAACGCAGCAGGACGGGAAACGGGATGCCGTATTTGGTGCCGGGGAACGCGTTCAGCGTCAGCGGAATCAACACAATGATGTTGGCAAACAGAATCGCCAGCAGCGCCTCACCGACGCTCAGGCCGAAGTAAGCGGTCAGCACCCCGCCGAGGGTATAGGTCGGCACGCAGATCGCCATGCCGACCCACAGCGCGGTGATGTGCCATTTGTTCCAGGTTCGCTCGCGCACCTTGGTCGGTGCCATATCGTGGTTGTAACGGGGACTGTCGAGGACATCGCTGCCGGCTTCGAGCTCGAACAAGCCGTCGCGCTCGGTCACTTGCGATCTGATCTGTTGCATGGCCGCTCCACTGTTCTTTGAATTATTTTTTGCTCAACAAGGGGCTGGTGGCATCAATAAACGTGCCGGGCACCCCGATTGCGCATCGGGCAGTTCCATAAAAACTTCGTAAAGCACTGATGTTTATCAGCTTTATTTATATACCTGGTGAGTCCTCGGTGACTTGCCTGTTTCCTCAGGCTAAAAGGCCAGGCCAGTGGTCCGAACCGTCAGGACTCAATCTGGTGCGTCGATCTTTTTTTCAAAGTTGCGCATCAACCATAGACCATCCTCAAGCGGCTGATTTCACATAAGAAATCTTGACCATTTTTGGAACCTGTCAAGTGCGTCAAAATGGTGAGAGGCCTCACCATTTTGGTGATTAATCGTTTTAGTACTTATATTTCAAATACTTAAATCAGTTATATGCTTATAAAAATTATTCTTGCTGATTCCACGAACTCATACTAGTTTCTATTCCTGACAGTGTTGACAGGAATACTCCTGTCTACGCCTGCTTCATATAAAACATTTAGAACCGGCACCAGTCGGTCATTGCCTGCGAGGAACTCGGAATGTCTCTGTTGATCCGTGGCGCCACCGTTATTACCCATGATGAAAGTTATCGCGCCGACGTCTATTGCGCCGACGGCGTGATCAAAGCCATCGGTGACAATCTTGATGTTCCGGCAGGCGCCGAAGTGCTCGACGGCAGCGGCCAATACCTGATGCCCGGCGGCATCGATCCGCATACGCACATGCAGCTGCCTTTCATGGGCACTGTGGCCAGTGAGGACTTTTTCAGCGGTACGGCGGCAGGCCTTGCCGGGGGCACCACGTCGATCATCGACTTCGTGATTCCCAACCCGCAGCAATCGCTGATGGAAGCCTTTCATCAGTGGCGCGGATGGGCCGAGAAGTCGGCCTCCGATTACGGTTTCCACGTTGCGATCACCTGGTGGAGCGAGCAGGTCCGCGAGGAAATGGCCGAGCTGGTCAGCCATCACGGCGTCAACAGCTTCAAGCATTTCATGGCTTACAAGAACGCGATCATGGCGGCCGATGACACCTTGGTAGCGAGTTTCGAACGCTGCCTGGAACTGGGCGCGGTGCCGACGGTGCATGCGGAAAACGGCGAGCTGGTTTATCACCTGCAACGCAAGCTGATGGCGCAGGGCATCACCGGCCCTGAAGCGCATCCGCTGTCGCGTCCGTCGCAGGTCGAAGGTGAAGCGGCGAGCCGGGCCATCCGCATCGCCGAAACCCTGGGCACGCCGCTGTATCTGGTTCACGTATCGACCAAGGAAGCCCTCGACGAAATCACCTACGCCCGCAGCAAGGGCCAGCAAGTCTACGGTGAAGTGCTCGCCGGTCATCTGCTGCTGGACGACAGCGTCTATCAACACCCGGACTGGCAGACCGCCGCCGGCTACGTGATGAGCCCGCCGTTCCGTCCGCGCGGCCATCAGGAAGCACTTTGGCATGGTCTGCAATCCGGCAACCTGCACACCACCGCCACCGACCATTGCTGCTTCTGCGCCGAGCAAAAAGCCGCGGGGCGTGACGATTTCAGCAAGATCCCGAACGGCACCGCGGGTATCGAAGACCGCATGGCGGTGCTCTGGGATGAAGGGGTGAACACCGGGCGTTTTTCGATGCAGCAATTTGTCGCGCTGACCTCTACCAACACCGCGAAGATCTTCAACCTCTACCCGCGCAAAGGTGCGATTCGCGTCGGTGCCGATGCGGATCTGGTGCTGTGGGATCCCGAGGGCACACGGACGATTTCAGCGAAGACCCATCACCAGCAAGTCGACTTCAACATCTTCGAAGGCAAGACCGTACGCGGGGTGCCAAGCCATACGATCAGCCAGGGCCGTGTGGTCTGGGCCGATGGGGATCTGCGCGCCGAGCGAGGGGCCGGGCGGTATGTCGAGCGGCCGGCGTATCCGGCGGTGTTTGATTTGCTGAGCAAGCGGGCTGAGTTGAATCAGCCGGTTGCCGTGAAACGCTGAGATCGAGACCTTCGACCTCATCGCCAGCAGGCTGGCTCCCACAGGGTAAACGCATTCCAAATGTGGGAGCCAGCCTGCTGGCGATGAGGCCCGTTCAGACACCGCACAAACCAATGCCCACCAGAGGCATCACCTCAATAACCGTGAGGCCAACACCGTGATCAAGTCCCTGAACCACCTCCCGCATCCCTACGAGAATGCGGCCGACCTCGCTGGTCATTTCACCGACCTGGCGCCGCCGCTCAACGACCGCCAGGCACATCTGGAAGCCTCGCGCTGCCTGTATTGCTATGACGCGCCGTGCGTGAATGCCTGTCCGAGCGACATCGACATTCCCTCGTTCATCCGCAATATTCATCAGGACAACGTACAAGGCGCGGCGCAGAAAATCCTCTCGGCGAACATCCTCGGCGGCAGTTGCGCCCGGGTCTGTCCGACGGAAATCCTTTGCCAGCAAGCCTGCGTGCGCAACAACGCCCATGAATGCGCGCCGGTACTGATCGGCCTGCTACAGCGCTACGCCGTGGACAATGCGCACTTCAGCGAACACCCCTTCCCTCGCGCCGCAACCACCGGCAAGCGTATCGCCGTGGTCGGTGCCGGTCCGGCCGGTTTGTCCTGCGCCCATCGCAGCGCCATGCATGGGCATGACGTGGTGATTTTCGAGGCACGGGAAAAGGCTGGTGGCCTCAACGAATACGGGATCGCCAAGTACAAACTGGTGGACGATTACGCGCAGAAGGAACTGGACTTCCTGCTGCAGATCGGTGGCATCGAAATCCGTCACGGACAAAAACTCGGCGAAAACCTGACCCTCAGCGAGCTGCATCAACAATTCGACGCAGTGTTCCTCGGACTTGGCCTCAACGCCAGCAAACAGCTTGGACTGGCCCGCGAAGATGCACCGGGCTTGCTCGCCGCCACTGAATACATCCGTGAATTGCGCCAGGCCGATGATCTGACACAACTGCCTTTGGCCAACCGCTGCATCGTCCTCGGTGCCGGCAACACCGCCATCGACATGGCCGTGCAAATGGCCCGCCTCGGCGCGCATGACGTGAATCTGGTGTATCGCCGCGGCGTCGAGGACATGGGCGCCACCCACCACGAACAAGACATCGCCAAAGCCAATCAGGTGCGCTTGCTGACCTGGGCGCAACCCGAAGAAGTGCTGCTCGACGATCGAGGCAACGTGCGCGGCATGCGCTTCGCTCGCACACACCTGGTGGAAGGTCGCCTGCAAACCACCGGCGAAACCTTCGAACTGGCGGCCGATGCGATTTTCAAAGCCATCGGCCAGGCCTTCGACTTGAGCGCTCTCGGCGATCCGCTGGCTCGCGAACTCAAGCGTTCGGGCGATCGGATTCAAGTCGATGAACACCTGCGCACCAGCATTCCGGGCGTGTATGCCGGCGGTGACTGCACCAGCCTCGATCAGGACCTCACCGTGCAAGCGGTGCAGCACGGCAAACTGGCGGCCGAGGCCATCAACGCTCAACTGATGCTCAACGTGGAGGCTGCGTAAATGGCCGATCTTTCGATTGTCTTCGCCGGCATCAAAAGCCCCAACCCGTTCTGGCTGGCCTCCGCGCCACCGACCGACAAAGCCTACAACGTGGTCCGCGCCTTCGAAGCCGGTTGGGGGGGCGTGGTCTGGAAAACCCTGGGTGAAGACCCGGCGGCGGTCAACGTGTCCTCGCGCTACTCGGCGCACTTCGGAACCAACCGTGAAGTGTTGGGTTTCAACAACATTGAGCTGATTACCGACCGTTCGCTGGAGATCAACCTGCGGGAAATCACCCAGGTCAAAAAAGACTGGCCGGATCGGGCGTTGATTGTGTCGCTGATGGTGCCCTGCGTCGAAGAATCGTGGAAATACATCCTGCCGCTGGTGGAAGCCACCGGTGCCGATGGCATCGAACTGAATTTCGGTTGTCCGCACGGCATGCCGGAACGGGGCATGGGCGCGGCGGTCGGTCAGGTGCCGGAGTATGTCGAGCAGGTCACGCGCTGGTGCAAGACGTATTGCTCGCTGCCGGTGATCGTCAAGCTGACGCCGAACATCACCGACATCCGCGTCGCCGCCCGTGCGGCCCATCGCGGTGGTGCCGACGCGGTGTCGCTGATCAACACCATCAACTCGATCACCAGCGTCAACCTTGAGCGCATGGTCGCCAACCCCACCGTCGGCAGCCAAAGCACCCACGGCGGTTATTGCGGTTCGGCGGTGAAGCCGATTGCGCTGAACATGGTCGCCGAGATTGCCCGCGATCCGCAGACGCAAGGCTTGCCGATTTCCGGCATCGGCGGCATTGGCAACTGGCGCGATGCGGCGGAATTCATCGCGCTGGGCAGCGGCTCGGTGCAGGTGTGCACGGCGGCGATGCTGCATGGTTTCCGGATTGTCGAGGAAATGAAGGACGGTTTGTCACGCTGGATGGACAGTCAGGGTTACGCCAGCGTGTCGGAATTTTCCGGGCGAGCGGTGGGCAATACCACTGACTGGAAGTACCTGGACATCAACTATCAGGTGATTGCGAAGATTGACCAGGAAGCGTGTATCGGCTGCGGGCGTTGCCATATTGCCTGCGAAGACACGTCCCATCAGGCCGTGGCCAGTCTCAAGCAGGCGGACGGTACGCATAAATATGAAGTCATCGACGAGGAGTGCGTGGGCTGCAATTTGTGCCAGATCACTTGCCCGGTACAGGACTGCATAGAGATGGTGCCGATGGAGAACGGGAAGCCGTTTCTGGACTGGAATCATGATCCGAGGAATCCGTATCACGTTGCGGTCTGAAATCTTCGGCGCCTGAACTGACGCCATCGCGAGCAGGCTCGCTCCTACATTTGAAATGCATTCCAATGTGGGAGCGAGCCTGCTCGCGATGAGGCCGGCAGCACCACTCGAGATTTTAAGGCTCCAGACCGATCCCCCGCAAAATCACACTCGTCACCGTCTGCACCGCCCGCTCGAACTGCATGTCCGACAGCGGCTGATGATCGTTCAGGATATTCACCTGATGATCAAAGTCAGCGTAATGCTGGGTCGAGGCCCAGATCATGTACAGCAGGCTTGAAGGCTCCACCGGCAAGATGCGTTTGTCGTCCACCCACTGGCGAATTTTCGCCTCTTTCATCTTGGCCCAGTCGTACAGGCTGACGTCCAGTTTCTCACCCAACGTCGGTGCGCCGTGGATGATTTCATTGGCCCAGACTTTCGAGCCGTAAGGCCGGCTGCGGGAGTGGTTCATCTTGGCGCGGATGTAGCTGCTGAGCACCACGCGCGGATCATCGAACATCTCGAAACACAGGGCGTCCTGCTTCCACACCTCCAGCAAATCGAACAGCACGGCGCTGTACAACTCGATCTTGGTGCTGAAGTAGTAATGCAGGTTGGAACGCGGCAGTTGCACTTCGGCGGCGATGTCGGCCATGGCGGTGCCGCCGAAGCCTTTTTCGGCAAAGACCTTTTCGGCCCCGAGCAGGATTTTTTCGACGTTACTGCGGCGAATCTCGATCTTGTGATTGCCCATGGGGGCTCCCTGGCAACAGCGTTGCTCAAGACTAGCATCCGCTCTACCTCGCGGCGACAGCGGAAAACGAAACTTCGTACCACCACCCGCTCACGCTCGCAGTTAACTGTCGCCCTTCTTCGAACCTGCCTCTGAGATCTCCGCGAAGCTTTTCAAGAAATCCCTCTCCATCGCCGTCCTCCTCGGCTCGCTGCTCGCCGCCTCGTCGGTATTTGCCACGCCCATCTGAAAGGCCAGCCCCCGGCCGCTGACAGCGCCGTGAGTGCACCGTCGGACTTGCGTCGGTCGACACCCATAAAAGCGAAGGCGCGTACAGCTTCAAGGTTGGCCGGTCACTCATGACGAGCGCGCTGGTGCTGTACCGTTTCCTGCATCTTGCGGTTGGTGCTGTTCAATCGGTTGCAGATCAAGGATTGCGGAATGGTTGGTGGGGATGGGCGCAGTGGCTGCGGTCTCCCTCCTGGGCACCATGCCTCCCATGATTTCTAGCTGACAGCACAATCCCCAAGTCATCGTATAACTTCCGATTGACAACCCGCTAAACCCTCGCAAATAATCGCCCCAATGTTGTACGACGACGTATGACAACAATAAAAACAACAAGAAACATCGGGAGCGTCACAGTGAGCAAGCACGTCCGTAATTCCTTCGCCTGCACCCCTCGCCCAACCTTCGTACGCCGCTATACCCTGAGCCTGATCGGTTGCAGCAGCCTGGCCGTACTCGCCATGCCCATGACCAGCAACGCCGAAGGATTCGTCGATGACGCCAAGGCCACGCTGAACCTGCGCAACGCCTACTTCAATCGCAACTACACCAACCCGGCCTACCCTCAAGGCAAGGCTGAAGAGTGGACGCAAAGCTTCATCCTCGACGCCAAATCCGGCTTCACTCCGGGCCCGGTCGGCTTCGGCGTGGATGTGCTCGGCTTGTACTCGCAGAAACTCGACGGCGGCAAAGGCACGGGCGGCACCCAGTTGCTGCCGATTCACGATGACGGCCGCCCGGCGGACAATTTCGGCCGGATGGGCGTGGCGCTGAAAGGCAAAGTCTCGAAGACCGAATTGAAAGTCGGGGAATGGATGCCGGTGCTGCCGATCCTGCGCTCTGACGATGGTCGCTCTCTGCCGCAAACCTTTCGTGGCGGCCAGGTGACGTCCACCGAGATCAGCGGCCTGACGCTCTACGGCGGCCAGTTCCGCCAGAACAGCCCGCGTAACGATGCGAGCATGGAAGACATGTTCATGAACGGCAAATCGGCGGCCTTTACCTCGGACCGCTTCAACTTCGGCGGCGGTGAATATGCGTTCAACGAAAAACGTACCCAGGTCGGTGTCTGGTACGCGGAACTCAGCGACATCTACCAACAACAATATTTCAACCTGAGCCACAGCCAGCCAATCGGCGACTGGACCCTGGGCGCCAACCTCGGTTACTTCATCGGCAAGGAAGACGGCAGCGCCCTGGCCGGCGACCTCGACAACAAAACCGCGTTCGCCATGCTCTCGGCCAAGTACGGCGGCAGCACGTTCTATGTCGGCCTGCAGAAACTCAGCGGCGACGATGTCTGGATGCGCGTCAACGGCACGAGCGGCGGCACCCTGGCCAACGACAGCTACAACTCCAGCTACGACAATGCCAAGGAGAAATCCTGGCAGCTGCGTCATGACTACAACTTCGTGGCGCTCGGCATTCCCGGCCTGACGATGATGAACCGCTACATCAGCGGCGATAACGTGCACACAGGGGTGATTACCGATGGCAAGGAATGGGGTCGCGAATCGGAACTGGCCTACACCGTCCAGAGCGGCCCGCTGAAAAACCTCAACGTCAAATGGCGCAACGCGAGCATCCGCAAAGACTTCAGCACCAATGAATTCGATGAGAACCGGATTTTCGTCAGCTATCCGATTTCGTTGCTGTAAAACCTTTAGAAGCCTGGACAACTCTGTGGCGAGGGAGCTTGCTCCCGCTCGGCTGCGAAGCAGTCGCAAAACCGGACAATCCAGTCTTGCTGAAGGATTGCAGGGGCCGCTTCGCGCCCCAGCGGGAGCGAGCTCCCTCGCCACAGATGGGCGCTTGACAACCCTCCGTCCATTTCCACCAAAGTCGCGTTGACAAGACCCGGAAAGCCTAACGATACTCCGACCAAGTCATACGACAACCTACAACGATTCTGACAACAATAATTTGCGTCCAGGAACTGCCATGACCACTACGCCCAACGCCCCTTTCAATCGCCTGCTGCTGACCGGTGCCGCCGGTGGCCTCGGTAAAGTCCTGCGCGAAAGCCTGCGGCCTTACGCCAACGTGATTCGCCTGTCGGACATCGCTGACATCGCCCCCGCCATCGATGATCGCGAAGAAGTCGTGACCTGCGACCTCGCGGACAAGCAAGCCGTGCATCAACTGGTGGAAGGCGTGGATGCGATCCTGCACTTCGGCGGCGTTTCGACGGAACATTCGTTCGAAGACATCCTCGGCGCCAACATCTGCGGCGTATTCCACATCTATGAAGCCGCACGCCGCCATGGCGTGAAGCGGGTGATTTTCGCCAGTTCCAACCACGTCATCGGTTTCTACAAACAGGATGAAGTGATCGACGCCCACTCCCCTCGCCGCCCGGACAGCTACTACGGCTTGTCCAAGTCCTACGGTGAGGACATGGCCAGTTTCTACTTCGATCGCTATGGCATCGAGACCGTCAGCATCCGCATCGGCTCTTCGTTTCCGGAACCGCAAAACCGCCGGATGATGAGCACCTGGCTGAGTTTCGGCGACCTGACCCATTTGATCGAACGCGCCCTGTACGCCCCTGGTGTCGGCCACACCGTGGTCTACGGCGCCTCCGACAACAAGAAGGTCTGGTGGGATAACCGCTATGCTACCGCCCTGGGTTACGCACCAAAGGACACGTCTGAAGTGTTCCGCGACAAAGTCGAAGCCCAGCCGATGCCGACCGCAGATGACCCGGCCATGGTTTATCAGGGTGGTGCCTTCGTCACGTCCGGCCCGTTCGGCGACTGACCCCATTCGTTTCACTTGATCTCCACAACAAAAAACCAAGGGAATGAGTCGCCATGCAAGCCGAATTGATTGTCGATGCCCGAAACGGGGTCGGTGAAAGCCCGGTCTGGGTTCCTGAGGAAAACGCCCTGTACTGGGTCGACATTCCCGCCGGGGGCCTGCAACGCTGGAGCGCCGAAACCGGCCGTGTCGAGGCCTGGACCGCACCGGAAATGCTCGCCTGCATCGTGCGAAGCCCTGACGGCGGTTGGGTCGCCGGGATGGAAAGCGGATTCTTTCGCCTTCACACGCACAACGATGGCAGCCTTGACAGTGAATTGCTGGCGCACGTCGACCATTCCCGCACCGACATGCGCCTCAATGATGGTCGTTGTGACCGTCAGCGGCGTTTCTGGGCCGGCAGCATGGTGCTGAACATGGGCGCCAATGCGGCCGACGGCGCGTTGTATCGCTACAGTGCCGGAGAACGCGGGCCGCTCGGTGCGCAACTGGGTGGATTCATCGTGCCCAATGGCCTTGGCTTCAGCCCGGATGGCCGCACGATGTACTTGTCGGACTCGCATCCCTCGGTCCAGCAGATCTGGGCTTTCGACTACGACATCGACAGCGGCACGCCGTCCAGCCGACGGCTGTTCGTCGATATGCATCAGTTCCCTGGCCGCCCCGACGGCGCCGCAGTAGACGCCGATGGCTGCTACTGGATCTGCGCCAACGACGCTGGGCTGATTCACCGTTTTACTCCCGACGGTCGTCTTGATCGTTCCCTCGCCGTACCCGTGAAAAAACCAACCATGTGCGCCTTCGGTGGCAGTCGACTGGACACGCTGTTCGTGACCTCGATCCGCCCCGGTGACGACCACGACCCACAGTCACTGGCCGGGGGCGTGTTCGCCCTTGACCCCGGTGTAAAGGGGTTGCCGGAACCCGTTTTCAACCACTGACTGAAACGCTCGTATCGCTGGTGAACATGACGCCAACCTTGCTCGAACTCAACGACGGACTCACCCTCCTCACCCTCGCCCCAGAACTCGGTGCGAGCATCGTCAACTGGACCGTGCGCAGTTCGGGTCAGCCGCTGTTGCGCCACAGCGACGCTCACGCGCTCAACACCGGCCTGCCGGGCAAGCTCGGATGCTTTCCGCTGGTGCCATGGTCGAACCGCATTTCCGACGGTGGTTTTGATCGCCCGGATGGCTGGCTCGCGCTCGAGCCCAACAGCCTCACTGATCCGCTGCCGATTCATGGCAGCGCCTGGCAGCAGCCGTGGCAGGTGGTTTTGCAAACGCAGGATGAAGTCGTGCTGCAACTCGACAGCACCACACCGTTCGCGTATCGCGCCCGGCAGCGTTTCCATCTGAGCAACGGCAAACTGAGCATCGAATTGCACGTCTCGCATCTGGCCGAACGCGCTGCGTGGCATGGCTTGGGATTGCACCCGTATCTGCCGCGCACCGCTGGCACACGGTTGCAGGCAAAAGCCGGGCAAGTCTGGTTATGCGACGCGGCCAAACTGCCCACACGGCTCAGCACATTGCCGGCCGATTGGGACTTTCAGCAACTCAAGGCCTTGCCCGGCACGCTGGTCGACAACGGATTCTGCCAATGGGATGGCCACTGCCTGATCCAGCAACCCGACCTCGGTTATGAACTGGAATGCCAGGCCAGCGGCAGCGATTACTACTTGCTCTACTGCCCGGTGGACCTGGCGTTTTTCTGCATCGAACCGGTGAGCCATCCGGTCAATGCGCACCACTTGCCCGGCCGGCCGGGATTGGTGTTGCTGGAGCAGGATCAGTCCGCTGAACTGGCTTTCAGCATGCAGTACCGCGCCTACCCCAATAGCTGACTCAGCACTGCGCGCAACTTGCCGGGTTTCACCGGTTTGTTCAGCAGCGGCGCGTCGAGTCGTTGCAACGAGCGTCGGCACTGGTCCGTGCGGTCGGCGGTGATGATCACCGCCGGAATGGTCTGGCTGAAATGCTCGCGTAGATGCCGGACCACCTCACACCCCACCACCCCGTGATCGAGGTGGTAGTCCGCCAGGATCAGTTCCGGCGCCTGGCCCTGCAACGCGGCCAGTGCCGAGGTTTCGTCGGTGGCGACGACCACTTCGCAGCCCCACTGCCCGAGCAATGCGCTCATGCTTTGCAGAATGCTCACCTCATTGTCCAGCACCAGCAACCGCCGGCCCGGCAACGGATTTCCGGTCCCCGACTGGGGCGCCGCGAGGCTGATGGGTAACGGAATCTCATGGGAGATCGGCACCTCAATGCTGAACATCGAGCCGCGTCCCGGCAGCGAATGCACCTGGATCCGGTAGTCGAGGATCTTGGCGATGCGCTCGACGATGGCCAGCCCCAGCCCCACACCTTTGCGGTCGGCGGCGCGGCCGACGTCCAGTTGATTGAACTCGAGGAAAATCGAGTCGAGGCGATCCGCCGGTATCCCGCGCCCGGTGTCCCAGACTTCCAGGCGCAGCCTGTCACCCCGCCGCCGGGCCCCGAGCAGAATGCTGCCTTCGTCGGTGTAGCGGCAGGCGTTACTGAGGAAGTTGCGCAGGATACGGGTCATCAGCCGCAGGTCGGTGCGAATGGCGAAATCGCCCATGTGCACGCGCAAACGCAACCCGGCCGCATCGGCCACTGACCGGAACTCGGACGCCAGCGGCCCGAGCAATTCATCGAGGCGGTACAACGCGACATCCGGTTTGACCGCGGCCTGATCGAGCCGGGAGATGTCGAGCAAATCGGTAAGCAAGTCTTCCGCCCCTTCCAGGGCCTGATGGGTGCGTTCGACCAGCACCTGTTCGACGTCCGGCAGTTTGCGTTCACGCAAGGTCGAAATCAGCAAACGCGCGGCGTTGAGCGGTTGCAGCAGGTCGTGACTGGCGGCGGCGAGGTATTTGTCCTTGCTGCGATTGGCGGCCTCGGCAGCGTCCCGGGCATCGCGCAAGGCCTCGGCGATCTGTTTGCGCTGGGTGATCTGTTGCTGCAGGTTGCGGTTGGCTTCAAGCAATTCGTCGGTGCGCGCGGTGACACGCTGTTCCAGTTCGTCATTGAGCTGTTGCAACCGTTGCTGCGCCTGCTTGCGTTCAGTGATGTCGGCGACAAAACCCTCCACCAGCGCCTCTTGATCGGGCTTGAGCAGCAGGTTCATCAGCACATCGAGGCTGCTGCCGTCCTTGCGCCGCAACTGGGTTTCATAGCCGTGCAGACTGCCCTGATGCCGGAGGATTTCACCGATGTTTTCCAGTTCCCGCGCACCGCCGACAAACAGGTTGCTCGCCAGATCCGCCAGGGAAAACAGCACGTCCTGAGGGTTTGCATAGCCCAGCATCCGCGCCAACGCAGGGTTGGCGGCGCGCATGCCTTCGAGCAGGCTCGCCTGGAAGATCCCGTGCACGGCATTTTCGAACAGCCACTTGTAGCGATTGCGCTCGGCTTCGAGCTCGTCGAGGCGCGCGGCGAGTTCCGGGTAATGGCTCTTGCGCGCCGAGTGACTGCCTAATCCGAGTAACCCGGCCAGCGCCCGTTGTTGTTCGTCAGAGGGCTTCGCCATAGACGACCTCGACATCACGCTGACTGGATTCGCGCGGGTTGGTGAGGATGCACGGATCGTGCATGGCGTGTTGCGACAGGAACGGGATGTCCGCCGTGCTGACGCCGTGCAGACCGAGGGTTTCATGGAAGCCAATCGCATGTTTCAACGCGATCAGGTGCTCAACCAGACGCCCGCAGATCTGCCGGTGATTGAGGCCACGGCAATCGATGCCGAACGTTTCGGCAATCACCTTGAACCGTTCCGGCGCGGAGCTGTAATTGAAGGCCACCACGTGTTCCACCAGTACCGCGTTGCACAGCCCATGGGGCAAGTCGAGGAAGCCGCCCAGGCTGTGGGACATGGCATGCACTGCGCCGAGGATCGCGTTGGAGAACGCCAGCCCGGCCTGCATGCTGCCGAGCATGATCTTCTCGCGCAGGGCGATGTCGCTCGGGTTGGCGATCATCTGCACCAGGTTGCCGTTGATCAGGCGCATCGCTTCCAGCGCATGCGGGTCGGTCAAGGGGCCGTGACCCGTGGACACGAAGGCTTCGATGGCGTGCACCAACGCGTCGATGCCGGTACAGGCCGACAGGAACGGGTCCATGCTCAAAGTGGTTTCCGGGTCGATCAGCGACACGTCCGGGACCACCGCTTTGCTGACGATGGAGAACTTCATGCGTTCTTGCTGGTTGGAGATGATCACGAATTGCGAGACGTCCGCCGAGGTACCCGCGGTGGTCGGAATCAGGATCAGCGGCGGGCTGGGCACGCGAATGGTGTCCACCCCTTCGAACTCGAGGATGCTGCGCCCGTGAGCGACGACAATGCCGATGCCCTTGCCGCAATCCATCGGGCTGCCGCCACCGACGGCGACGATTACGTCGCAATGGTTTTCCCGGTACAACTCGGCACCGAGCATGACCTCCTCGACCCGTGGGTTGGGCGAAACGTCGCTGTAGAGGAAGTAATCGATGCCCAGGGCTTGCAGGCTGGCCTCGACATCGGCGACCCAACCGGCGGCGATCACGCCAGGATCGCTGACCACCAGGACCTTGCGGGCACCAAAGGTCTTGGCGTAGTTGCCGACGTTGTGCCGGCAACCGGCACCAAAGATGATTTCAGGTGAAACGAATTTACGCAGCTGGCTGAGACTCTGGCTCATTGGAAAGCCTGTTTTTATTGTTTTGGAAGGTAAGAGCCACACTAACCCATCCGGCTGTGAATGCAATCAGACCAATGGTTACACCGCAGATCCCTGTGGGAGCGAGCCTGCTCGCGATGGGGCGGCACATTTAACATCTGTATTGCCTGACAAACCGCTATCGCAGGCAAGCCCGCTCCCACAGGGGTTTGTGTCGTTCGATTCATCCGCGGTAGATCAGCCGAGAAGCCTTCTCGTTGCGCAGCGTCAGGTGCTCCATCCCCTGTCCCGGCGCATCGGCCTCCTCGCGAGCCTTGAGGATCACGCCGTGGTGCGGCGACTTGCTGCACACCGGGTCGGCATTGGCCGCATCGCCGGTGAGCATGAACGCCTGGCAGCGACAGCCGCCAAGGTCCTTGTGCTTTTCATCACAGGAGCGGCACGGTTCCTTCATCCAGTCATCACCACGAAAGCGGTTGAAACCGAAGGAATCGGTCCAGATGTGCTCGATGCTGTGTTCGCGCACATTCGGGAACGTCACCGGCAATTGCCGGGCACTATGACAAGGCAAGGCCGTGCCGTCCGGGGTGATGTCGAGAAACAGATTGGCCCAGCCGTTCATGCAGGTCTTGGGGCGTTCTTCGTAGTAATCCGGGGTGACGAAAATCAGCTTGCACGGATGGCCCTGCGCCTCAAGCCGCTCACGGTATTCGTTGGTGATGCGCTCGGCGCGCTGCAATTGCTCGCGGGTCGGCAACAGGCCCACGCGGTTGAGCTCGGCCCACCCATAGAACTGACACGTGGCCAATTCGACGAAATCCGCTTCCAGCTCAAGACACAGGTCGATGATCTTCGCGATCTCGTCGATGTTGTGCCGATGGGTGACGAAGTTCAGCACCATCGGATAACCCTGGGCTTTCACCGCGCGGGCCATGGCAAGCTTCTGCGCGAAAGCCTTGCGCGAGCCGGCGAGCATGTTGTTGACCGCTTCGTCGGCGGCCTGGAAGCTGATCTGGATATGGTCGAGCCCGGCGACTTTGAAATCATGGACTTTCTGCTCGGTCAAACCGATGCCCGAGGTGATCAGGTTGGTGTAGTAACCCATGTCCCGTGCGGCTTTTATCAGCTCCGCCAGGTCCTGGCGCACCAACGGCTCGCCACCGGAAAAGCCCAGTTGCGCAGCGCCCATTTCGCGGGCCTCGCGGAACACGCGAATCCATTCTTCGGTACTCAACTCCGCGCCTTGCTGGGCGAAATCCAGTGGATTGGAGCAATACGGGCATTGCAGCGGACAACGATAAGTCAGCTCAGCCAACAGCCACAGCGGCGGTCCCGGGCGCGAATCATTCGATCCAGAATTGAGCATGGGCCACCTCCAGAAACGCCAGCACGTCCTCGTCGATCCCCGGCACACCGGGAAAACTCGCGGAGAGTAAATCAATGATCGCCGCCACACTGCGTTGACCGTCCAGCAGATCGAGAATCTGCCCGGCGCTGGCGTTGAGTTTGATCATGCCTTCGGGGTACAGCAGCACATGGCAGTCCTGACGCGGCTCCCACTGCAAGCGGAAACCCTGGCGCAACGTCGGCGCCTGCGCACGGTTGATCAGGCTCACAGCGCAATCCCCCGATGCCAGACGCGGTCGGTCGTCACCGTGTGATACGGCGGGCGTTGCAGCTCGTAAGCCATGCTCATGGCATCGAGCATGCTCCACAGCACGTCGAGCTTGAACTGAAGGATTTCCAGCATCCGCTGCTGGCCTTCGACGGTGACGTAATGCGCCAGGGTGATGCGCAAACCGTGCTCGACATCACGCCGCGCCTGACTCAGGCGCGTGCGGAAATAGTCGTAGCCGGCGACGTCAATCCACGGGTAATGCGTGGGCCAGGCATCGAGCCGCGACTGGTGGATCTGCGGCGCGAACAGCTCGGTCAGCGAACTGCTGGCCGCTTCCTGCCAGCAGGCGCGCCGGGCGAAATTGACGTAGGCGTCCACGGCGAAACGTACGCCGGGCAATACCAGTTCCTGGGACAGGATCTGTTCGCGATCCAGGCCCACCGCTTCACCGAGGCGCAGCCAGGCTTCGATGCCGCCTTCACTGCCGGGCACGCCGTCGTGGTCGAGAATCCGCTGCAGCCATTCGCGGCGCACGTCGCGGTCCGGGCAGTTGGCCAGGATGGCGGCATCCTTGAGCGGAATGTTGATCTGGTAGTAAAAGCGATTGGCGACCCAGCCCTGGATCTGCTCGCGAGTGGCGCGTCCGGCGTACATGGCTTGGTGGAAAGGATGATGGATGTGGTAGTACGCACCTTTGGCGCGCAGGGCGGCTTCGAATTCGGTGGGGGTCATTGGGGTGTCAGTCATTGCGGTTCTCCGGGAATATGCGGTGTCTGGTCTGGCCCCATCGCGAGCAGGCTCGCTCCCACAAGGGATCTGCGGTGTACACAAACCTGCTCGCGATGAGGCCATCAGCTACAGCTCAATACTCATGCCATCGAATGCGACCTCAACGCCCCGCCGCTCCAGCAACGCCCGCTCCGCCGAGTCTTCATCGAGGATCGGATTGGTGTTGTTGATGTGGATCAGCACCTTGCGCTGGCGGCTGAAACCCTCCAGCACTTCAAGCATGCCGCCCGGTCCGCTTTGCGGCAGGTGGCCCATTTCACTGCCCAGGCTCTGGCCGACTTCACACACGCGCATCTCGTCATCGCGCCACAACGTACCGTCCAGCAACAAACAATCGGCACGTTGCATCCAGCTCAGCACCTCATCGTCGATCTGGCCCAGGCCCGGGGCATAGAACAGCGACCCGCCCGTGCGCAGGTCTTCGATGAACAGGCCAATGGTGTCGCCCGGTTGCGGATTGCCGCGATTGGGCGAATACGGCGGCGCGTTGCTGACCAACGGAATCGCCCGAAACTGCAAATGGCTGCACGCCGCGATAGTGAACGGCTCGCGGTCAAGCCCCACGGGTTGCCACTGCAAGCCGCCGTTCCAATGCTTGAGCATGGTGAACAACGGGAAACCGCTGCTCAGGTCTTCATGAACCCGCTCGGTGCACCAGACCGAATGCGGGCAACCTTCGCGCAGGCTCAACAGGCCGGTGCAATGGTCGATCTGGCTGTCCATCAGGACCACGCCGGCAATCGCCGTGTCGCGCAAGCGGCGGGCCGGTTGCAACGGCGCGAAACTCTCGAGTTGCGCGCGAATGTCCGGGGACGCATTGCACAGCACCCAATCCACACCGTTGTCGCTCAGGGCAATGGAAGACTGCGTGCGTCGTTGCGCGCGCAGGCTGCCATTGCGCATACCGGCGCACTGGCGGCAGTTGCAGTTCCACTGCGGAAAACCACCGCCAGCGGCGGAACCGAGAACCCGAATGTACATGGGCGATGCTCCAGAAGGCAGGCCCGGCCAACGCAGCGGCTGGCCGGGTGGACGATCAACGGTTGGCGAAATACATCGTCACTTCGAAGCCAATGCGCAGATCGGTAAACGCGGGTTTAGTCCACATGGGTCATTCCTCTTCTTGTGCCGGACGATTCCGGTAAAGCCATTAATGCACGGGGCGGCAGGCGCCCGAATGCTACTTTCGAAGGAGGTTGTGGGGTGCGTTGGTAGGGGGTATGGCGGGGAGTTCAAGCACACACAAACCAATGTGGGAGCGAGCCTGCTCGCGATGGCGGCGTGACAGTCAACATCAATGTTGAATGTACTGGCCTCATCGCGAGCAAGCCCGCTCCCACAGGGGGATTGTGGTGTTCTTGCGGGGGTTAGAAGAACCCGAGCGGATTGATGTCGTAGCTCACCAGCAGGTTTTTGGTCTGCTGATAATGATCGAGCATCATCTTGTGGTTTTCACGGCCGACACCGGATTTCTTGTAGCCACCGAACGCAGCGTGCGCCGGGTACAGGTGGTAGCAGTTGGTCCAGACACGCCCGGCCTTGATCGCCCGACCCATACGGTACGCACGGTTGATGTCGCGGGTCCACAGGCCGGCACCGAGGCCGAACTCGCTGTCGTTGGCAATCGCCAGGGCTTCGGCTTCGTCCTTGAACGTGGTGATGCCCACCACCGGACCAAAGATTTCTTCCTGGAACACGCGCATCTTGTTGTGCCCCTTGAGCAGGGTCGGCTGGATGTAGTAACCGGTCGACAAGTCGCCTTCGAGCCGCTCGGCCGCGCCGCCGGTGAGCAGTTCGGCGCCCTCCTCCTGGGCGATTTTCAAGTACGAGAGGATCTTGTCGTATTGCTGCTCCGACGCCTGGGCGCCGACCATGGTTTCGGTGTCCAGCGGGTTGCCGCGCTTGATCTTGACGATCTTTTTCATCACCACTTTCATGAAGTCGTCGTAGATCGATTCCTGCACCAGCGCTCGCGATGGGCAGGTGCAGACTTCGCCCTGGTTGAAGAAGGCGAGCACCAGGCCTTCGGCGGCTTTCTCGATGAACTGCGGCTCGGCGTTCATGATGTCTTCGAAGAAGATGTTCGGCGACTTGCCGCCCAGTTCGACGGTGCTTGGAATGATGTTCTCGGCCGCACATTTCATGATGTGCGCACCAATCGGGGTGGAACCGGTGAAGGCGATCTTGGCGATGCGCTTGCTGGTGGCCAGCGCCTCACCGGCTTCGCGACCGAAACCTTGCACGATGTTCAACACACCGGCCGGCAGCAGGTCGGCGATCAGTTCGGCGAAGATCATGATCGACAACGGCGTTTGCTCGGCCGGTTTGAGCACGACACAGTTACCGGCCGCCAGGGCCGGGGCGAGTTTCCACGCGGCCATCAGCAGCGGGAAGTTCCACGGAATGATTTGCCCGACCACGCCCAGCGGTTCGTGGAAATGATAGGCGGTGGTCAGCTCGTTGATCTCGGCGGCGCCGCCTTCCTGCGCGCGAATGCAGCCGGCGAAGTAGCGGAAATGGTCGGCGGCCAGCGGCACGTCGGCATTCAGGGTTTCGCGCACGGCCTTGCCGTTGTCCCAGGTTTCGGTGACGGCGAGGATTTCCAGATTCTGCTCGATGCGATCAGCGATTTTCAGCAGCACCAACGAGCGGTCCTGCGCCGAGGTTTTGCCCCAGGCATCGGCAGCGGCGTGAGCGGCGTCGAGGGCTTTGTCGATGTCGGCGGCGCTGGAGCGCGGGAACTCGGCGATCACTTCACCGGTGACCGGCGAGGTGTTGGTGAAGTATTCGCCATTGACTGGCGCGACGAACTCGCCACCGATGAAGTTGCCGTAGCGCGCCTTGAACGTGACGACGGCGCCTGGTGTTCCGGGTTGTGCGTAGATCATGGTGAGCCTCTGTCTGGGTCGATGCCTGTCGGGCAAACAGGCGATGAACCGATAGTAGAGAGCCCCGCGTGCCGAACGAATGCGCCGTTGGCAGGGGGGTTCTCGTTATTTGGTAGTAGTCGCCGCCGGGTCAGCAGGCTTTTGTGGCGAGGGAGCTTGCTCCCGCTGGAGTGCTAAGCGCTCCCGAACCCAGCCGGATTTACGACTGCTTCGCTGCCGAGCGGGAGCGAGCTCCCTCGCCACAGGTACGTCATTACCCCAGGGTTGTGGTGGTTGGGTCAGTGTTTGGCGACCAGGTCTTTCGGCAACTTGAACGTCCAGAGCATGCCGCCCTGGTTGAAGTCCTTGATGCGCTTGGCCACTTCACCACCCCACAGCGGAACAGCACCGCCCCAACCGGACAGCACCGAGACGTACTGCTCGCCATCCATTTCCCAGGTCACGGGCGAACCCAGCACGCCGGAGCCGGTCTGGAATTCCCAGACTTTCTCGCCGGTCTTGGCGTTGAATGCCTGGAGGAAACCTTCCGGCGTGCCGGTGAATACCAGGTTGCCCTTGGTGGTCAGCACCCCGCCCCACAGCGGCGCGAAGTTCTTGTGACGCCAGACTTCCTTGCCGGTTTTCGGGTCGATGGCGCGCAGCACGCCGATGTAGTCTTCGTTCAACGGCTTGATGGTGAAACCGGCACCGAGGAACGCCGCGCCTTTCTTGTAGGCAATGCCTTCGTTCCAGATGTCCATGCCCCATTCGTTGGACGGTACGTAGAACAGCCCGGTGTCCTTGTTGTAGGCCATCGGCATCCAGTTTTTCGCGCCGAGGAACGCCGGTGCGACGAACACCGAACTGCCTTTGGCTTCAGTGCCCGGTGCGCCAGGACGGCTGGCCTCGTTGTAGATCGGCCGGCCCTCTTTATCGAGCCCGGTGGCCCAGGTGATCTTGTCCACGAACGGGAAGCCGCGAATGAATTTGCCGTTGGTGCGGTCCAGCACGTAGAAGAAACCGTTACGGTCGGCAGTTGCCGCCGCTTTGATTTCCTTACCGCCTTCGGTGTAGTTGAACGAGACCAGTTCGTTCACGCCGTCATAGTCCCAACCGTCGTGGGGCGTGCTCTGGAAGTGCCATTTGATCGTGCCGTCGTCAGGGTTCAGCGCCAGACGTGACGAGGAATAAAGGTTGTCGCCAGGACGCAGGTGCGAGTTCCACGGCGCCGGGTTGCCGGTGCCGAACAGCAACAGATTGGTTTCCGGGTCGTAGTAACCGCCGAGCCAAGGTGCCGCGCCGCCGGTTTTCCACAGATCGCCCGGCCAGGTCTTGCCCGCTTCGCCACCGGAAATGCCGTTCTCTACGGCTTTGCCGTTCTTGTAGACATAACCCATGTGCCCTTCGACGGTCGGGCGACTCCACAGCAAGTCGCCGTTTTTCGGGTCATAGGCTTCAATCTTACCGACCACTCCGAACTCGCCACCGGCCACACCGGTAATCAGCTTGCCGTTGATCACCAGCGGCGCTGCGCTGATGGAATAGCCTTCCTTGTGGTCGGCGACTTTCTTGCTCCAGACGACTTTGCCGGTGTCTTTGTTCAGCGCCACGAGTTTGGCGTCGAGGGTGCCGAAGAACACCAGGTCGCCGTACAGCGCCACGCCCCGGTTGATCACGTCGCAGCACGGGCGGATGTCATCGGGCAGGCGCGCATCGTATTGCCAGAGCTTCTTGCCGGTGCGCGCGTCCACCGCAAACACCCGCGAGTAGGAACCGGTCATGTACATCACGCCGTCCTTGATCATCGGCTGTGCTTGCTGACCGCGTTGTTTTTCGCCGCCGAAGGAGAAGGCCCAGACCGGCCGCAAATCCTTCACGTTGTTGACGTTGAGGGTGTCGAGCGGACTGTAGCGCTGACCCTGGACGCCCAGACCGTTGGTGACGATCTGCTCCGGGTTCTTGGGGTCCTGGAGAATGTCCTGGTCGGTGACGGCGGCCAATGCCGTGCCGGACAACAGCATGGCACTGAGCAACAGGCTCAAGACGAAGGGTTGGCGACGTGCGGGTTGGGTCATGACGGCTGCCTCTGCGGTTTTTGTTATACCCGGGAAATTTTCCCGGTCTGGTGCAGATTCTTGGGCGCCGCCGCCCTTGCAACAATTGCCCGCAGTGCGGAGATTGCTAGTTCCTTAGTAGCGGGTCGGAGGAGATGAACACCGTTTTTTGTGATCGACACCAGTTCCCTGTGGGAGCGAGCCTGCTCGCGATGAGGGCCTGACAGTCGATATTTTTATCGACTGCTACACCGCTATCGCGAGCAGGCTCGCTCCCACAAGGTTGCGTGTTTTCACCTGGTTGCGGCGGAATCGACTCGGGGCATTTGTGCGCGCTCGTAGCGCGGGTAGAGATGACTGACGCTGCGAATCAGCTCATAGCGACTCAGGCTGATACTGGCGAACCGTTCAGGGATGGGACTGCGGATCATCTCGCCCATGTCGCTGCCATTGGCCGCGCCATCACGCATCAGTTGATCGAGCCAGCCCAGGTAATCGCGCATTTGCTCGAAGGGTTTTGCGTCCGTGGCGACCGGGCCGTGGCCGGGGACGATGAGCGTCCACGGCAAGCCTTGCAGCGTCGCAATGTCCGCCAGCCACACCGACAAACCCGGACTGTTGGGCGTGGTCAGCGCCCGTTGATAAAACACCAGATCCCCGGCAAACAGCACGCCGGTTGTCTGGTCGAGAATAGCCAGATCAGCGCCCGTGTGCCCACCCAGGCTCAGCAGACGCAGATCGTGATTCCCAAAAGTTCGCACGCCCGGCGTCAGCGTCTCGGTCGGCAACACCACTTCGGTGCCACGCATCCAGTCGCCCACCAGTCGGTACATGTTCTCGGCCATGGCATCGCCCTGCTGTTTCAACAGCTCGACTGTACCGCCCAACGCGCCAATCGGTACGTCGCTGAAGGCCTGATTGCCCAGCACATGATCGGGATGATGATGGGTCAGCAGCACCTGGATCACCGGTTTGTCGGTGGTCGCGGCAATCGCTTTGCGCATCGCTTCGCCGTATCGCCTGGACGGCCCGGTGTCGACCACCACCACGCCGCGTTCGGTGACGATGAACGCGGTGTTGACGATGTTGCCACCGTTGTCCTTGGCGAAATTGTCGGTGCTGCCTTCCAGCAGCCAGGTGTCTGCGGCGATCTGCCGGGGCTTGAGTGAATAGTCGAGATCAGCCAACGCAGGAAGGCTCAGGCTCATTAACAACAGCAGCATCCAGCGCATCACGCGCTCCTTTGAGTCAGGGTATGGCCGCATCAAACTGGTTGCCGCTGTTGTCGCGCAGCAACAAGCGCGTCTGCCCTGCCCCTTCAATGTCGAACGCCAGGCTGGGGTTTTCGCTGACGGCGGGAAACAGTTCGAGGCGGGCCAGCAACCGGTCGTTGTGATCGCGCAACTCGGCATGGTTGATGAAGAATTCCGGGATACCGCTGACCATGCCGTTGTCCATCGGATGCGCCACCTGCAAGCGCAAGCGGCTGTATTCGCCACGCGGGTAGCGCCCGCCGATGACTTCGCCAATGTGTTCTTCCCAACCCGGCTGGGTGCGCACCACGCTGGGCGCCGTGCAGCCGCCGCCCGCCGCATCGATCAGGGTCGAGCCGACATGCCACAATCCATCGCGGGTCAGCACCGCTGCACGCAACGGCGTGGCTTGTTCGACACGAATGCGGATCGACAGCCACGGCAGCACGCGATCCAGCGGTTGAAAATCGACAATTTTCGGCAACGGATTAAGCTCGGCCCAGGCAAGGATTTTTACCACCTCGCCCTTGAACGCCCGGGCGTCGATTTCCAGCGGCACTTGCCGGGCATCTTCGGCGAACGGCGGCGCCATCAGCTTGACCCGCTCGTCGAACACGAACGGCGCATCGCCAAGCATTTGCTTGTGATAGAAGGCCCACATCACCGACGGCACCGGGTCTTTGCCCGGTTCGATGACTGCCGCGTGCGCGGCCAAGGGTAGCCAGCAGGCCAACAGGCAAAACGCGCTCCAGTTCACTGTTGATACATCTCCGGCACGTCATAGCGCAGGCCGTAACGGGCATAAATGGCTTTGACCGAGCCTTCACGGATCAAGGTTTCCAGGGTTTCTTCCACGGCATAGGCCAATTGACGATTGCTTTCGTGCACCGCCATGCCGATCTCCCAGAGTTGCTTGCCCATGTTCGGATAGGCGTTTTCCGCCAGCGCGAGTTGCGGGTCCGCCGCCTCGTGAACCTGCCAGTCGATCTCGCCGCGCATCGCCATGACCGCGTCTACTTCACCGGCCTTCATGGCCGCGAACGCCTGGGGCACACCGGGATAGTGGCGGGTTTTGCCGGCGAGCATGCCGCTGAACACCGAGGTCAGGTAGAACGACGGCACGCTGTCGACCTCGACGCCAATCGGGTGGTGCTCGAACACCGCGACGCTGCCCACCGACTCCAGCCGACGGCGGTCATACGCGACCTGCCATTGCTCGTTCTGGTACGGACCGAACATCACCACATGGCCGTTTTCCAGCTCGCCCAGTTCGTTGCGCTTGCGCGCGTAATCCTGGTCATAGGGCACGCGCATCATCAGGTCGGCCAGTTGCAGATCGTGCAACTGGCTGGCGCGCCAGATGTAGTCGCGCAGGTCGTCGTCGAGCTTCTCGCCGGCAGGCGCCCAGATCAGTTTCAAGTGAACGCCAAGGGCTTTGGCCAAGGCCTCGGCCAGTTCGACATCCACACCACGGGGCTGGCCGGCGTCTTCGAAACTGTAGGGAGCAAAGTCTTTGTAGACCGCCACCTTCAGCTCCCCGGCAGCGATCATTTCGTCATAGGTACGAATCTGCGCCTGCACCACCTGGCAGCACAGCAGCACAGCGCTGATCAACACAGCGAGCAGGCGCATGCATTACTCCTCGACGTGAACGCTGTCCAGGTAAGTGCGCACAGCCCACAGGGCTTCCTGACTCAGGTAATCAGCCATCTTTGGCATGTACACCCGGCCGTCCCTCACGGCGCCGTGGCGGACCCGTTCGACGAACCATTCATCACCGGCCTCGCCGACGTCGAGCATGCGCAAATCAGGGGCGATCCCGCCAGATTTCGCTTCCAGACCATGACAGGCCGCGCAGTTCTGGTTGTAGGCCGATGAGCCGATTTCGACGGCTTTATCGTGCTCGGCTGTCGTACGGTAAGGGTTTACTGCCGCCCAGCCATCGCCATCAACCTGCACGCCGGCGTCCTTGATCGGGGTCAGTCCCTTGGTTTCGACGGCTTGTGGCACCACGTTGCCGTGGGCCCAGACTGAACCTGCACTGATAAAGCCGGCCAGCAGTCCGGCAACGAGCAAGGCGTTGCGTTTTGTTGTCATTGTTATGCCCTCAGGATTGCACGCAAAACCTCTTGGCAGAGGCTATGGCAACCATCTTAGGAAGCGTTTCACGCAAGCCCCATGCTGCTTTGGTGGCCGCCGTCCAGTACCTTGGTAGTAGGGCTTGTGGCGCACACCCAAATCAGGTGCCGCATGGGAAATATTCCCGGCAACAGCGGGACTTTTTCCGTATTCGCCACCCCGTCGGACACACCACCCTGTGCAGGCCAAAACCTCCACTGGGAACTGCAACCATGACAATAAGATCGCTACCCGCCCTTTCCCCTTTGACCCTCGCCGTGCAAGCCTTTTTGCTGGTGAGCAGCCTGACCCTGAGCGCTGCCGGCCAAGCCGCGACCGAACCCGCGAAGCCGACACACAACGTGAGCTGGGAAGACATTGCCAACGATCACCTGACCACCAAGGATGTTCTGCAATACGGTATGGGCACCAACGCCCAGCGCTGGAGCCCGTTGGCCCAAGTCAACGACAAGAACGTATTCAAACTGACGCCCGCCTGGTCCTATTCATTCGGCGATGAGAAGCAGCGCGGCCAGGAATCCCAGGCGATCGTCAGTGACGGCGTGGTGTACGTCACCGGTTCGTACTCGCGGGTATTTGCCCTCGATGCCAAGACCGGCAAGCGCCTGTGGACCTACAACCATCGCCTGCCGGACAACATTCGTCCGTGCTGCGATGTGGTCAATCGCGGGGCGGCGATCTATGGCGACAAAATCTACTTCGGCACCCTCGACGCGCGCCTGATCGCGCTGGACAAGAACACCGGCAAAGTGGTGTGGAACAAGAAATTCGGCGACCACGCCGCCGGCTACACCATGACTGGCGCCCCGGTGCTGATCAAGGACAAGACCAGCGGCAAGGTACTGCTGATTCATGGCAGTTCCGGCGATGAGTTCGGCGTGGTCGGGCAACTGTTTGCCCGCGACCCGGACACCGGCGAAGAAGTGTGGATGCGGCCTTTCGTCGAAGGCCACATGGGTCGTTTGAACGGCAAGGACAGTACCCCGACCGGTGACGTCAAGGCGCCGTCCTGGCCGAACGATCCGACCACCGAAACCGGCAAGGTCGAAGCCTGGAGCCACGGCGGCGGCGCCCCTTGGCAGAGCGCCAGTTTCGATCCGGAAACCAACACCATCATCGTCGGCGCCGGCAACCCTGGCCCGTGGAATACCTGGGCGCGCACCGCCAAGGATGGCAACCCGCACGATTACGACAGCCTCTACACCTCGGGCCAGGTCGGCGTCGACCCGAGCACCGGCGAGGTGAAATGGTTCTACCAGCACACCCCGAACGATGCCTGGGATTTCTCCGGCAACAACGAGCTGGTGCTGTTCGACTACAAGGACAAGGACGGCAAAGCGGTCAAGGCCACCGGCCACGCCGACCGCAACGGTTTCTTCTACGTCGTCGACCGCAACAACGGCAAATTGCAGAACGCCTTCCCCTTCGTCGACAACATCACCTGGGCCAGCCACATCGACCTGAAGACCGGGCGGCCGGTCGAGAACGAAGGCCAGCGTCCGGCGAAACCGCTGCCGGGCGAAACCAAAGGCAAACCGGTTGAAGTGTCGCCGCCGTTCCTTGGCGGCAAAAACTGGAACCCGATGGCCTACAGCCAGGACACCGGGCTGTTCTACATTCCGGGCAACCAATGGAAAGAGGAATACTGGACCGAAGAGGTCAACTACAAGAAAGGCTCGGCGTATCTGGGCATGGGTTTCCGCATCAAGCGTATGTACGACGATCACGTCGGCACCTTGCGCGCGATGAACCCGACCACCGGCAAAGTGGTGTGGGAGCACAAGGAACCCCTGCCACTGTGGGCCGGCGTGCTGGCGACCAAGGGCAACCTGGTGTTCACCGGCACCGGCGATGGTTTCTTCAAGGCCTTCGACGCGAAAACCGGCAAGGAGCTGTGGAAGTTCCAGACCGGCAGCGGCATCGTCTCGCCGCCGATCACCTGGGAACAGGACGGCGAGCAGTACATCGGTGTGACCGTCGGGTATGGCGGTGCGGTGCCGTTGTGGGGCGGCGACATGGCCGAGCTGACCAAACCGGTGGCTCAGGGCGGGTCGTTCTGGGTGTTCAAGATTCCGAGCTGGGATAGCAAGGTGGCGAAGAAGTAACACGCCTCCCCCCTGTAGTCACAGGGGGCTTGCCTGTATTCAGCAAGCCCTTCTGTGGCGAGGGAGCTTGCTCCCGCTGGGTCGCGAAGCGGCCCCTCCATACTTCAGCAATACCGGGTTGTCCGGGTTTGCGACTGCTTCGCAGTCGAGCGGGAGCAAGCTCCCTCGCCACAGGAACCTGCCTGGCCACAGTTTTGTGTGTATCCCGCCGCCTCTCCATTCCGAGGACCTGCCATGAACTATCTACCTTTGATACTGTTGCTGACTGCACTTCCGGCTTACGCCACCGATGACGGCGAAGACACCCCGTTGATCATCAACGGCTGCACCATCGCCGAACACAGCCCCTGCCCCGGCGCCAATCTTAAAGGCGCCAACCTGAGCAATCAGGACCTGCGCAACATGAACCTCAGCGGCGCTGACCTGCGCGATGCCGACTTGCGTCACGCCCGCCTCGACCTCGCCAATCTGGAAAAAGCCCAGCTGCAAGGCGCCAACCTGACCCGGGCCAGCCTTCAACAGAGCAACCTGCGTCTCGCCGATTTCACCGGCGCGACGCTGATGGCGATTCAGGGTTGGGGAATGTTCGCCCAAGGCGCGCAATTCGAAGACGCCAACCTCAGCGGCGCCTATCTGCAATTCGCCCGGCTCTCCGGGGCCAGATTGCACAACGCCAACCTGCGGGCGGCCGACCTGGAGATGACCTGGCTGAGCAAGGCTGATCTCAAGGGCGCGGATCTTAGCGATGCCAATCTGCAGGAGGCCAAGTTTGGCGAAAGCAACCTTGAGCAAGCGAACCTCAATGGCTCGCGCCAGCATTATGCGAATTTTCAGGATGCGAATATGGAGGGTTGCAGCGGCTGCCCGACGACGTGGAATAAGTGAGACCCGAATCGACAATGCAACACAGACCTCCTGTGAGAGCGAGCCTGCTCGCGATGACGGTATGGCAGCCAATATCAATGTTGAATGTTACGCCCTCATCGCGAGCAGGCTCGCTTCCACAGGGTCTTGCCGTGGATTGAATCATCTCGCCACCCGCACCACCCCCATATCAATCCCCAAATGCACCAGCTCGGCGTGGGAACTGACCTGCAATTTGCTCTTGAGCAAGGTCAGGTGATTGGAGACGGTCTTGCTGCTGATGCTCAACTGCTCGGCAATCAACCGGGCCGGGGTGCCTTTGGCGAGCATCACGAAAATCTCCAGTTCACGCTGGGTCATGCTCTGCAAACGCGGATCACTGGCGTCCTGCTGCGGATGACAGACCAGTTGAGTGGCCAGCGGTTGTTCGATGTACGCGTGGCCGGCGAGGATGCGCCGCACAGCCTCGATCAATACATCCGGCGCCGAGCTTTTGGTCAGGTAGCCCGAGGCGCCCGCGTCCAGTGCCTGGCGCACCAACGGCAGCTCATCGTGCATGCTGAAAAACAGCACGCGCAATTGCGGCAGGCGCTGTCGCAGGCGGCGCGTGGTTTCCAGCCCGCTGATCCCCGGCAAGCCGAAATCCATGATCACCAGATTCGGCACGGCTTCCTGAACCTTGGTCAGCGCCTCTTCACCCGTTGCGGCTTCACGTACTTCCATCGCCGGCAACAACGCGCGCAACAAACTCGCGTAGCCCTGACGGACCACCGCATGGTCATCCACCAGCAGAATATTCATGACGCCTCCAAAGGCATGCTCAAGGCCAGCGCCCAACCGGCGCCGGGGTGGCTGATGATGCGTAGCTCGCCGCCCAGACTGCGGGCGCGCTCGAACATCGAATACAAACCGACGCCCGGTCGCTGTGGCGGGTGCGCACCGCAACCGTTGTCACGCACCAGCAAGCGCAACCGCCCGCCACGGTGGTGCAGGCGCACCCGCACTTCACTGGCACCGGCGTGGCGGGCGACGTTGGTCAAGGCTTCTTGCAACAGGCGGTAGAGATGGGTCTTGTCCGGTGCGGACAACGACGGCAAGTGCGCGCTGACCCGTAACCGGCAATCGATCCCTTGTCGGGCTTGCCAGTGTTCCACCAGCAACCCGAGGGCTTCGGCCAGTGGCAGGTGTTGCAACACCACCGGGTAGAGGTCGTGAACCAACGCTCTGAAACCGTGTTGAAGGTGTTCGCAGTTGTGCTCCAGCTCACGCACCGTGCGCTCAACGGTGTCGGGTTGATCGGCGACCAACCGCAACAGACAGGCCTGAGCCCGAATCCCCGCCAGGTATTGACCGAGGTCGTCGTGCAGGGTCTGCGCCAGATGGGTGCGTTCCTGTTCCTGCACCGCCAGCAAGGTCTGGGTCAGTTGCGTGTTGTCGGCGCATGCCTGTTCCAGCGCTTCGGTCATGCGGTTGAAATGCGTCGCCAGTTGCTGCGCTTCCGGCAGTCCTTGCGCACGCAATCGCACCTTGAGCTGGCCGCCGGAGACCTGCCGCAACGCGCGCAGCAACTCGTCGAGCAGGCCCATGCCCCGGCGCACGGCCCAGCGAATGGTCAACAGACTCAACAACAACGCCAGACCGCACAGGCTCAGTAATTGCTGGAGGGAATCCCAGACTTCATCGATTTCATCCCGTGGGTCGACCGCGATCTGCACGCGTCGGCCATCCTGCAAATCCAGCACCCGTGCGTGGTGTCGGGCCTCGGCAAACAGCAATCGCCCGAGCCAGGCGTCGAGCCCGTCCTGCGTCGGCAGTTGTGCCGCCTCGCCCGGTTCGAGCCAGCGCACCCGTACGTGACGCAGACTTTGCGTCAGCCGTGGTTGCAGGCTGACGGGATCACGCTCGGCAGTTTCGCTCAAGTATTCGACCACCGCCTCGGCGGATTGCAGCTCACGCTCCACATCCGCCAGCGCCTGGTGCACCAGCAAGCCCATGCACGCGAAGGTGACCAGGGCGAAGAATCCGCAGACCCAGAGGTTGATCCGCCACAGCGCTGACATGCCTAGCGCCCCGGTGTCGCGGGCAAGACCTGCAGCGACGCGGGGCGCGGGCTGTGGAGCTTGTCGACGCCGATCAGACTCAGGATCAGCAGTAACGGCAGGAGCAGCGCTTTGAGAATACGCATGGTCGATCTCCTCCAGAGTGATGGCCGTTGTTGTCCATGCTAAAACCGCGCCGCCCTCGGCGAGTTACTACCTTGGTACTGCCTCACTGGTACTTTCTGCATATTTCATCCTGTCCTCAGGCTTCCTATGCTGGCGCTAACCCCCGTGGAGTGCCTTATGCGCCAGCTTGCCCCTTACGCCCTGATCTACGTGCTGGCGATTGCCTGCGCCGCCGGGCTGGCGACCCTGAGTCAGGCGGCCGACGCGCCCTTGCAGGTGCAGATCGGCTACCTGGGTTATCGCCCTGATCCGGGACCGTTGCTGTCCAACGTGATTCCCGAGCCGGTCGATGCCGGAGGGCGTGGCGCCGAGCTGGCGATCACCGACAGCAACAGCACCGGGCGCTTTCTCAACCACAGTTACAGCCTGTCCAGCGCCAACGTCGACAGTCCCGAGGCCTTGCTTGAAGCCGCCAAGACTCAGCACGCGCAAGGTCTGCGCCTGTTTGTGGTGAACGCGCCAGTGGCCAGCCTTCGCCAACTCAGCGCCGCACTGCCCGACAGTTTGCTGTTCAACGCTGGCAGCCCGGATGACAGCCTGCGCACCACCGACTGCTTGCCGAACGTGCTGCACACGCTGCCGAGCCGGGCGATGCTGGCCGATGCGCTGGCGCAGTTTCTGGTGGTGCGCAAATGGCAACGGGCGCTGCTGATCGTCGGCCCGACCGCTGACGATCAAGCCTATGCCGCCGCCCTGCGCCGCTCGGCGAAGCGCTTCGGCGTGCAACTGGTCGCGGAAAAAGCCTGGAGTTTCGATAACGACCAGCGCCGCAGCGCCCAGGCCGACATGCCGCTGTTCACCCAGACTGCCGAGTACGACGTGGTGCTGGTGGCCGATGAACGCGGCGACTTCGGCGAATACGTGCCCTACCAGACCTGGTATCCGCGCCCGGTGGCCGGCACTCAAGGCCTGACCCCGGTGGGTTGGCACAAGACCGTGGAAACCTACGGCGCCGCCCAATTGCAAAAGCGCTTCGAAGCCATGGCCGGGCGCTGGATGAACGACCGCGACTTTGCCGCGTGGATGGCCGTGCGCAGCATCGCCAGTGCAGTGAGCAAATTGCGTCAGACCGATCCGATGGCGATCCGCACGCTGGAAATCAGCGATCAATTGCCACTGGATGGTTTCAAGGGTCGCAAGCTCAGTTATCGCCCGTGGAACGGCCAGTTGCGCCAGCCGATCCCCATCGTCCAGCCCCGGGCGCTGGTCAGCACCTCGCCGCAGGACGGCTTTCTGCACCCTTTCAACGAAATGGACAGCCTCGGTTACGACAAGCCCGAAGTCAGCTGCCGCTTTCCCTGATCTTCCACAACAACGACAACAATAAGGAATCTGCCATGCGCCGCACCCTGCTTTCATGCGCCCTGCTGCTCGCTGCCGGGCATGCCGTGGCCAGCACCGCCTGGGTCTCGAACGAGAAAGACAACAGCCTCAGCCTGATCGACATGCAGACCTTGCAAGTCACCGACACCCTGCCGGTCGGCCAGCGCCCGCGCGGTCTGTTGCTGTCCCACGACAGCAAGCTGCTGTACATCTGCGCCAGCGATTCGGACCGGGTTCAGGTAATGGACGTCGCCACGCGCAAGATCATCAAGGAACTGCCTTCAGGCAAGGACCCCGAGCAATTCGCCCTGCACCCGAACAATCGCTGGCTCTACGTTTCCAACGAGGACGATGCTTTGGTGACAGTGATCGACACCGAGACTTCCAAGGTGCTGGGCCAGATCAACGTCGGCGTCGAACCCGAAGGCATGGCGGTCAGCCCCGACGGCAAATGGGCGGTAAACACCAGCGAAACCACCAACATGCTGCACTGGATCGACACCAGCACCCAGACCCTGGCCGACAGCACGCTGGTGGATCAGCGACCGCGTTTCGTCGAGTTCGCGCCCGATGGCAAACAACTTTGGGCCTCGGCTGAAATCGGCGGCACCGTGACCATTCTCGACGTCGCGACCCGCCAGGTGCTCAAGACCTTGAGCTTCCAGATCAAAGGCGTGCACCCGGACAAGGTGCAGCCGGTGGGCATCAAACTCAGCGCCGACGGCAAGTACGGTTTCGTCGCGCTTGGCCCGGCCAATCATGTGGCGGTGATCGATGCCAAAACCTTCGAGATCCTCGATTATCTGCTGGTCGGCCGCCGCGTCTGGCAGATGGCGTTTACCCCGGATCAGAAGCAATTGCTGGCAACCAATGGTGTCAGCGGCGATGTGTCGGTGATCGATGTCGACAGCCTCAAAGTGAGCAAATCGGTGAAGGTCGGGCGTTATCCGTGGGGCGTGGTGGTGACGCCATGAACGCGCTGGAAGTCAGCGACCTGAGTTTCGCCTATGGCGCGCGCGAGGCGTTGCGCCAGGTGAGTTTCTGCCTGGAGCCGGGGCGTTTCGCGGCGCTGCTGGGGCCCAACGGGGCAGGAAAATCGACCCTGATCGCACTGCTCACCCGGCTCTACGATTTGCAGCGTGGCGACATCCGCATCGGCGGTTGTTCACTGCGTAACGCGCCGCGCCCGGCGCTGAGACAACTGGGTGTGGTGTTTCAGCAAAGTACCCTGGACCTGGACCTCAGCGTCGAGCAGAACCTGCGGTATCACGCCGCACTGCATGGAATGTCGCGGCGCCAGACCCGCCTGCGGGTCGACGCCGAACTGGCGCGGCAAACGCTGACCGAACGCCGGCGCGAGCGGGTGCGCGAACTGAATGGCGGACATCGTCGCCGGGTGGAAATCGCCCGCGCGCTGCTGCATGAGCCACGTCTGTTATTGCTCGACGAGGCCAGCGTCGGCCTCGATCCGGCCAGTCGCCTGGCGCTCAATCAACACATCCGCAATTTGTGCCGCGAGCAACACATCAGTGTGCTCTGGACCACCCATTTACTGGATGAAGTACAGCCCAGCGATGATTTGCTGATTCTTCACCAAGGGCATTTGGTGGCCAGCGGACAAGCCGATGCACTGAGCCTGGAACACGGCGGCGACCTCGGCTCCGCCTTCGCTCGCCTGACCACCTCCGGAGCCGCCTGATGAATGCTTACTGGCAATGTTTCAGCGGCATCGTGCTGCGTGAATGGCTGCGTTTTGTGTTGCAGCGCACGCGGTTTCTCAGTGCGCTCGTCCGGCCGTTGCTGTGGCTACTGGTGTTCGCCGCCGGTTTTCGCGCGGCCCTGGGCATTGCCATTATCGAGCCCTACGACACGTACATCCCGTATGAGGTCTACATCATCCCTGGCCTGGCCTGCATGATTCTGCTGTTCAATGGCATGCAAGGTTCATTGTCGATGGTCTATGACCGGGAAATGGGCAGCATGCGCGTACTGCTGACCAGCCCCTTGCCCCGGACCTTTCTGCTGTGCAGCAAATTGTTGGCGACGTCGTTGATTTCGCTGTTGCAGGTGTACGCCTTTCTGGCGATTGCCTGGGTGTACGGCGTGCAGCCACCGGCCATGGGACTGTTGATCGCCCTGCCGGCGTTGTTGCTGGTGGCGTTGATGCTCAGCGCGCTGGGGTTGTTGCTGTCGAACGCCATCCGCCAGTTGGAGAACTTCGCCGGGGTGATGAACTTCGTGATCTTCCCGCTTTTTTTCCTGTCCTCGGCGCTGTATCCGCTGTGGAAGATGCGCGAGTCCAGCGAGTGGCTGTATTGGTTGTGCGCCGTGAACCCGTTCACCCATGCAGTGGAGCTGGTGCGGTTTGCGCTGTATGAACGCTTCAATCCGTTGGCGCTGATAGTGTGCGCAGGGTTGACGCTGGTGTTCGCGCTGCTGGCGGTACTGACCTTCAACCCGCAACACGCCGCCCTGCGCAAAGCCAACTGACAAAACCGTCGCTCCCACAGGGAATTCGTGTTGAACACGGGGGAAAATTACTACTTTAGTACTGGTTTTCCTGTCTATCGTCGCATTCCCAACGCACCGAGACTGGCATGTAATGGGTTCATAACTATAAGGATTGAACCCCATGCCGCGTGCCCGACGTCGTCTGCTACGCCCTTCTCTCGCTGCGCTGTCGCTGAGCCTGCTGCTGGGCGCGGCACAGGCCGAAACACCGCTGTTCTCCGCCGAAGGCTATCGCATCGGCCTCTACCGCAGTCCAACCCCGAATCAACTGCAAGGCGCGTCCATCATCGATACGCCGGCCCTGCAAACCCTGCTCACCCAGACACCACGTCCGGTGCTGATCGACGTCTATCGCCGTCAGTGGCTGCAAGGTCGCTTCATCGAAGACCAGCCCCATGAGAACCTGCCCGGCAGTCATTGGCTGGCCAATACCGGCGATGGCGACCTGACGCCCGACTGGCAGGGCTATTTTGCGCGTAACCTGAACACATTGACCGCGGGCGACCTTGCGCGACCGCTGGTCTTCTACTGCCGCTCCGACTGCTGGTTGAGCTGGAACGCGGTGAAACGTGCCGCCGCCTTGGGCTATAAGACTCTGTATTGGTATCGCGACGGCCTGGATGCGTGGCAAGCGGCAAACCTGCCCGTGGCGCCCGCCCGGCCCGAACCCTTTCCGTGACCTTTACGCGTGCGTGTTGTTGCCACACCATAATCAAAATAATGAGGTGAAAGGCTATGTACAAAATTCTGATTGCCGACGATCACCCGCTGTTTCGCGAAGCCATACATAACGTCATCAGCGACGGGTTCCCGGGCAGCGAGGTCATGGAAACCGCCGACCTCGACAGCGCCCTGGCGCTGACTCAGGAACATGACGACCTGGACCTGATTTTGCTCGACCTGAACATGCCCGGCATGCACGGCCTCAATGGCCTGATCAACCTGCGCAACGAGGCACCGACCATCCCGGTGGTGATCGTCTCCGCCGAGCAGGACAAGCAGATCGTGCTGCAAGCCATCACTTATGGTGCGGTGGGCTTCATCACCAAATCCTCGCCGCGGGTGCAAATGACCGAGGCGATCCAGCAGATTCTCAACGGCAATGTCTACCTGCCGCCGGACATCATCCGCACGCAGAAAAGCGGCACCCACCGCCGGATGAACGATAACCCGAGTTTCCCTCCGGAACTGCTCCAGGCCCTGACGCGCAAACAGTTGCTGGTGCTGGAACGCATGACCAAGGGCGAGTCGAACAAACAGATCGCCTACACCCTGGAAATCGCCGAAACCACGGTCAAGGCCCACGTCTCGGCGATCCTGCGCAAACTCAACGTGCACAACCGGGTGCAGGCGATCCTGAGTGCCGGGGATATTGATTTCGGGTCTTATCTGCGGCGTTGAATGTCGGGTTTACCAATCTCTGTGGCGAGGGAGCTTGCTCCCGCCGGGTCGCGAAGCGGCCCCCTGCAAACGTCCAAATACGCCGAGTGGCCTGATTTACGACGGCTTCGCAGTCGAACAGGAGCAAGCTCCCTCGCCACAGATTCAGTGTCCGGAGGGAGTTAACGGGACAGTCCGAGCAAATGACTCATCGCCGTCTTCAGCTTCATCGGCCGCACCGGTTTGTGCATCAAGGTGTGCCCCAGCTCGCGAATCTGCAATTTGAGCTCATTGCTGTAGTTGGCGGTGATCATCATCGCCGGAATGGCTGAACCGCGCCGGGCGTTGATCCGGGCCACCGCATCCACGCCGTTCTGCTCGTCATCCAAGTGATAGTCGGCGATCAGCAAGTCCGCTTCTTCATGGTAGTTATCCACCTGCCGCGCCAGGTCCTGCTCCGACAGCGCCGTCACCACCAGGCACCCCCACCCTTCAAGCAAGGTGCGCATGCCGGCGCAAATCGCCGCGTCGTTGTCCAGCACCCACACCCGCGCGCCACGCAGACGCTCGAGCATCGGCTCACTCATCTGCAGGCTCGGCGGCGCCATGGGTGCCGTGGCGCTCAGCGGTACTTCGACGGAAAACATCGAACCCTTGCCCGGCCACGAACGCACGTGAATGCGGTGCCCGAGAATCCCGGCAATTTTCTCGACAATCGCCAGCCCCAGGCCCAAACCACGATCCTGATCCGGACGCTGCACATCGCCACGCTTGAACTCCTGGAAAATCTCTTCCAGACGGTTATCCGCAATGCCCATGCCGCTGTCCCAGACTTCGATCGTCAGCCGCTGATGATGACGCCGACAACCGAGCACCACCCGGCCGCTGTAGGTGTAGCGAATCGCGTTGCTCAACAGGTTGCGCAGGATCCGCGCGAGCAATTGAATGTCGCTGCGCACCAGTGCCGAACACGCGATGAAATGCAGCTCAAGCCCCTCACTGCGGGCCACTTGGGTGTACTCGGCGGCGAGGTTTTCCAGCAACTCGCTCAAGGCGAACGGCGCAATGTCGGCCTTGATCACCCCGGCATCGAGTTTGGAAATATCCACCAGGGTGCCCAACAGGTTTTCCACGTCTTCCAGGGAATTACTGACATTGCGCACCAGAATCTCGTTGGCCACCGGTTCCCGGCGTTCGAGCAAGGCACTGGTAAACAGTCGCGCTGCATTCAGTGGCTGCAACAAGTCATGGCTGACGGCGGCGAGAAATTTGGTTTTCGACAGGTTGGCCTGTTCGGCTTCGAGCTTGGCTTCGCGCAGGCGTGATTCAACGCGCCGACGCTCGTCGATCTCGCGCAGCAACTGGTCATTGAGGTTCGTCAGTTCCGCCGTGCGCTCACGTACCCGCAGCTCAAGGTTCTGATAGGCCTGGTGCAGCGCCTCGGCGGTACGGCGGCGCTCGGTGATATCGCGGATCAACACGAAAATCCCCACCACCTCCCCGGTGGCCAGCCGATTCGGCACATAGGAGCGCAGCATGTAGCGCTCCTGATTGTTGATGTTGGTTTCGGCAAACTCGAACGTTACGCTTTCACCGGCCAGTGCCCGGGCCACGTAGGCTTCCAGCCGCTGATAATGTTGCTCGCTGTGCACCTCGCGCAGGCTCTGCCCGAGCATCACGCCGCGCGGCCAGCAGTACCATTCTTCGTAGACCTTGTTGGTGAACTCGTAGACCAGATCGGCATTGAGGTAGGCGATCAGTGCCGGTACGTGGTCGGTGATCAGGCGAATCCAGCGCTCGCTTTCGCTCAGCGCTTCGGCGTGCTGGTAGCGTTCGGTGATGTCGGTGAAGGTGTTGACGAAGCCGCCGGTGGGCAACGGATGGGTGCGGATTTCCAGGACCCGGCCATCGTAGAGGCGCTGCTCGCATTCCTGCACCGGGCGCCCGTTGCCGTCTCGACTGGCCGGGGTCAACAGGTTCAACTCGCTGTCGGCGATCACTTCGGCGAACGGCCGATGCGCCGCCACCGGCGCAAGGCCGCTGAGTTCAAGGAAGCGCCGGTTCCACAACTCCAGAATGCCGTCGGCGTTGACCATCGCCACGCCTTGGGACAGGTTGTCGACCGCCCGTTGCAGCAAATGGGATTTCTGCGCCACCGCCTGCTCGCGGCGCACCGTTTCGCTGAGTTTGACGTCGGTAATGTCGGTGAACAGGATCACCCGCCCGCCCTCTTGCGTCGGCCGTTCGCTGACTTGCAGCCAGCGACCATCCTGCAAACGGAACAGCAGATTTTCGTCGGCCTGCCCGCGCGGTTCTTCGGTAAACAGGCCGGTGGACAGCATCAGCCGCTTGACCTCAGCCAGGCGCATGCCGGCGTTGATCCGCACCCGACTGTTGCCCCAGAACGCCTTGAAGCGGCTGTTGAACAGCACGATTCGCTGGTCGGCATCGAACAGTACAAAAGCGTCGGAAATGCTCTCGATGGCGTCGATCAGGTGTTGATGCGCGGTTTCTGCACGCAAGCGCGCTTCGCTGAGCAAATGATTGCCCGACTTGAGTTCGGCCATGGCCTGGTTCAGGGCGTCGGTGCGCTCACGCACCTGTTCGGCCAGCACCACCGAATGCTGGAACGCCGCGTACGGGTCGTTGCCGCGGGTGATACCGGATTCGATCCGTTCGATCAGCGCGCCATTGATGCGCTGCAGTTTCTGGTTTTCGTGTCGCAGGCTGGCGACTTGCGCCTGAAGCTCAACGATGTCCAGGGGACCGGCCTCGGGCAATGGCAACCCCGGTGAAGGTCTGGTTGATGTGCATGCCATTGAACTGTTCTCCGTAGGTGTTGAAACCCATCACCCGCTGGTCCCGCAAAAACGTGCCGATCTGCTCGAGGCTGCCGCCGTCTTCCAGTTCCAGACGCCTGAGAAAACAATCGCAGCCGATGGTCAGCAACAGGTCACCGAGGCGTTCCTGCAAGCCCTCGAACAGATTTTGCAGGTTCGGCAGCATCGGGCCCGGCGTCATGACCGTGAGGACGATGCCGTTTTCCACCGCGCAGTAGAAACTCAGGCTCAGGTCCGGATGAACCTGCTGGATTGCCCGTACGTAGTACTGATCGTTGATCCGCACCGCCAGCGGGTGGGCGGCGAAGACCCGGTGATCGAGCTCGGCCACGGGCACGCCGATGTGCCGGGCGTACTCCTCGGCGGCGGGTTCGGCATTCAGTTCGAACACCCGGCGCGAAGCACTGTCGGCGCCAGTGACCACCAGTTTTTCCGCCCGCGGCAGGATGTGGTGGGTGGTGAAGACTTCGAAATCCAGCCAGGTGTTGACCAGCACCACCACCGCCGCGCCACTGTGAAACTCGCCATTAAAATAGACGTGGGTATGGGTCAGGTAATTGTCGTCGCCGGCCGAACCACCGAAATGCGGGATGTCGCCCAACGCTGCGCTCAGCGCTGCGAGGACCATTTCTTCACGGCTGGACAAACCATCCAGCAGGGTCAGGGCAAAACTGTTGCCCTTGATCGGCGCCAGGGTGTTGCTGCGACAGCCACTGACCAGACGCTCGACCATTTGCTGGGCGTCGATCAGGCTGAATCGCTCCATCTCGTCGATCAGTTCGGCGTCGATGGAAAAATGCCGATGGTCGAACCCCACTGCCGTCACGCAGTTGCGACCGTAGCCCAGCGGGGTGATTTCACCGGCGCTGGTGCAGCCGACCAGGCGAATACCGCCGAAGCTTTGTTGCAAGGCCTGACCCAGCGCCTGCAAGTCGTACTCGGCGGAACAGAAAAACAACACGAACCCCAAATGCGGATGCAACAGTTGCCGCGCCAGTTCTTGAGCCACCTGTTCGGCATCGGTCGACTGGGACATTGCACTGACGACACCTTCGCTCTGGACCTGCTGCATCGTCGCCTCCCGCAGGTGCGCATGTATGAGGTTGGAGTGTACGAAGGCCAGGGGCTGCCACGTATGCTACTTGGGTAGCGGTCAGGCGGTTCGATGGGATGAGAGTCGGACATCAAAGGCTGGTCGCTGACACATTTGTGGCGAGGGAGCTTGCTCCCGCTGGACTGCGAAGCAGGCCCGGAACCGGCCGATGCGCGACCAGAACCAGGGCCGCTTCGCGCCCCAGCGGGAGCAAGCTCCCTCACCACAGATGATCTACATCGCCAGCGGTTACCAGGTCAGCACCGCCCCCACTGCAAAGGTGTCGGTGTCTTCGTTCTGCGCGCTGGTGTCGTGACCGTTGATTTCGAACTGGTTGTACTCGGCCACCAGCTTCAGGTTGTCGTTGACGTCATGGAACAGCGCGATGCCACGGGTCTCGTAGTCTGCGCCGCTGCCGACCACGCCGTTGCCATCGTCCTTGGTCTTGCCGTAGGACAAGGCCAGGCGGTTTTTCCCCAGTTTGTAGGAGCCCTGCAACAGGTAACCGTCACTGTCGACGTTGCGCAACGTCGGTTCGCCGGCGTTGTTGGTGAAGAACGGGTTGATGCCCTTGGCCTGGAAGCCGGAACCGGTCAGCGACAACCCGCCCATTTTCGCTTGAACGCCATAGCCGACGCCTTTGGAGGTGACGGACTGCACCGTGGAGTCGGTATTGTCCGACGTCTGGTAGCTGCCGTTGACCCAGCTGTAAATCTTCGCTCCGGCGACGTCGAACTGATAGGTGATCTCGCTCTCGGTCCGCGGGTTCTCCTGATACGCCTTGCCCGTCGGGCTGCTGTCGTTGGTGTCCACCGGGTCCATGATCCCCACCGCCACCCGCAAGCCGTCCATCACCGGTGTGCGATAGGTGATCTGCGAGGTCGGGAACGGGTACGGATAACCGCTGCCGATGTTGCCGAACGACACCCCGCCACCATCCACCAGCCCCAGGGTATCGCTGACCTGACCGTAACCGGCGAGCAATTCATCGAGCAGGATGTTGGAACGGGCAAACAGGCCGAAGTCCTTGCCGATCAGCACTTCACCCCATTCAGGGTTGGCCACCGTGCCGTAGAACTGCCGCACATCGATAGCCGTGTCGGTGCCGTTGGTTTCGCTGTCGTTGATCGTCACCCAGAACGACGCCCGGGCGCCGAGCTTGAGATCATCGACCTGCTTGCCCATGTTGAAGCCCAGGTAGTTGGGCAGAAAGCCCATTTTGACCCGCGCCTGTCGACGATCGTATTGATCACCGGCGCGGTCCACATCACTGTTCACGTAAAACGCGTTGATATAGCCGTCGGTGGAAAATGTGGTCTGGTCCTTGTCGTACAGCATGATCTCGGCTTCGGCCATTGAGCTCAAACCGAGGGTCGACAGGCCGGCGATCAAGGCTGGCAAGTAACGATGCTTGAAATTCTTATTGTTGTGCATGACGCGCTCCGCAGCGGGGGACTGGATGTCGGAGGCGATTATCGAAAGCTGACCGGCGGCGTCATACGCTGCCTTGGAGGGGGTATTGAAGTGCTTTGGCGTGGCGGGTGGAGTGCAGCAAATTCGGCGTAAGACCGGGCCACGACGAGGGCCCGGAACTTAGGGTGTAAGACCGTTAGACACCCGCTCTGAACAGCATGTAGGCCGCGACCACGACGCAGACGCTGGCGAAGCCGACCTGCAGGACCCTGGCCGGGACTCGGGCGCACAGCTGTCGGCCAATGATCATGCCGACCACGCTTGCAATGATGAATGCCACGCCCAGGCCATCGATCCGCACCCCGGCATGAAACGCACCGATCACGCCGATGGCGGAAATCAGGCTGATCACCATCAGGGACGTCGCCACAATCCCGCGCATCTGCACATCGGTCAGTTGCTTGAACGCCGGGACGATCAGGAACCCGCCGCCGACCCCGAGCAGACCGGAAACCACACCGGTCACCGCGCCCAATGCCGCGAGAGTCGCGGTGCACTTTGCCGTCCAGGAAAAGCGTCCGGTCTGTTGATCGAGCATGCAGTTTTTCTGTCCCCAGTTGGCGTGCCCGTGGTCGCTCGGGCCTTCGTCCTGGCGCTCGCGGCGCAGCATCCGCCAGGCCACCATGACCATCAGCAGGCTGAACAGAATCATCAGGATCTTTTCCGGCAACTGATGGGCGAAGTAGATGCCGACCGGGGAAAAAATCGCCCCCAGCAATGCAATCAACAGCGCTGCGCGATAACGCACCAAACCATGGCGCAACCCGTCAATCGCCCCGACCGCCGCCGCGCTTCCCACCGCAAACAAGGCGACGGGTGCCGCCTGAGTCATGGTCAGACCCAACCCCAGCACCAGGGCCGGAACCGCAAGAATGCCGCCACCGGCACCGGTCAAGCCGAGGACCAGGCCCATGACCACACCAAAAAAACTTGCCAGCAACATAGAACGCTCGTAATCCATGACAAAAGCCGGGAACGCCCGGTATCGATGACTGACAGGATAGAACCCGCGCAGCTTTTTACATCAATTGAATTGTTGTAGGGCTGGTCAGCGCAGGGAAATTGACACTACCCTCAAGGCTTGTCCCAAAAGAAACGGCCACCATGCCCGCCTTGATTGAAGCCTTCCTCGACCCTGCCTCGTCGACCTACAGTTACGTGATCTACGAAGCCGACGGCGGCCCGTGTGCGATCGTCGACCCGGTGCTCGACTACGACCCGGCCGCCGGACGCACCGCCACCACCCAGGCCGATAAAATCATCGCTTTCGTGGGTGAACATCAGCTGCAGGTGCAATGGCTGCTGGAAACCCACGCCCATGCCGATCACTTGTCCGCCGCGCCGTATCTGCGCCGGAAGCTGGGCGGCAGAATTGCGATTGGCCAGTCGATCAGCAAGGTTCAGGGGGTGTTCAAAAGCCTGTTCAATCTTGAACCGGAATTTGCGGTGGACGGTTCGCAATTCGATCATCTGTTCGCCCCGGACGAATCGTTCATGATCGGAAACCTCAAGGCCAAGGCCCTGCATGTGCCCGGTCATACCCCGGCGGACATGGCCTATCTGATCGGCAACAGCATCATTCTGGTGGGCGATACCTTGTTCATGCCGGATGTCGGCACCGCGCGCTGCGACTTCCCCGGCGGCAATGCCAGCCAGTTGTTTGCCTCGATCCAGAAGTTGCTGGCGTTTCCGGCCAGCGTGCGGCTCTACGTTTGTCACGACTATCCGCCTGAAACGCGCGAGCCCCAATGCCAGACCACGGTCGGCGAGCAGCGCAAGAGCAACATCCACGTTCACGACGGCATCGACGAAGCCGCGTTCGTTGCGATGCGCACCCAGCGGGATGCGGGGTTGGGCATGCCGACGCTGTTGCTGCCGGCGATTCAGGTGAACGTGCGGGCGGGGCATTTTCCGCCGGCTGAAGAGAATGGCGTCATATACCTGAAGATCCCGATCAACAAGCTCTGAAAATCATAATCAAAGAATCGCAGGCTCCTGCAGGATTCGGTGTCACGGCGTATACCGTCAATGTAGGAGCGGCGAAGCCTGCGATCCTTTGATTTTCAATTGGCCAGTGTCAACCCATTCGCCGGCAACGGCAGCGCGGTTTTATAACGCACCTGCTTCAGCGCAAAGCTCGAACGGATGTTGGCCACGCCGGGAACCTTGGTGAGGAAGTCCATCATGAAGCGTTCCAGCGACTGAATGGTCGGCACCAGCACCCGGATCAGATAATCCGGATCGCCTGCCATCAAGTAGCACTCCATCACTTCCGGGCGATCCGAGATCGCTTCCTCGAAATGCTGCAACGCCTCCTCCACCTGTTTTTCCAGGCTGACGTGAATGAACACGTTCACATGCAACCCCAGCAGATCGGCGTCCAGCAGCGTCACTTGCTCGCGAATCAGGCCCAATTCTTCCATCGCCTTGACCCGGTTGAAGCACGGCGTCGGCGACAGGTTCACCGAGCGAGCAAGGTCAGCGTTGGTGATGCGGGCGTTCTCCTGGAGGCTGTTGAGAATGCCGATGTCGGTACGGTCCAGTTTGCGCATGAGACAAAACCACCTGTTTTTTATGTTTATGAAGATTTTTTATCCTCAAATGATCTCAAGCGCAACGAAACAGAGAGAAATATTCTTCTTGGCCGGGCCTATGATTGTTGTAGGACAAGATTTCCTCCACAGAGGAATGACGGTCAGCTCACTACAAGAAATTCACAAGATCGAGCGTAGAAGCCATGAACCAAGCGTACGAACCGCTGCGCCTGCACGTTCCCGAACCTTCGGGCCGCCCAGGCTGCAAAACCGACTTCTCCTACCTGCGTCTGACCGACGCTGGCACGGTGCGCAAACCCGCCATTGACGTAGAACCCGCCGACACCGCCGACCTGGCCAAGGGCTTGATTCGCGTGCTCGACGATCAGGGCAATGCCCTCGGTCCATGGGCCGAAGGCGTCCCGGTCGAGATCCTGCGTAAAGGCATGCGCGCCATGCTCAAGACGCGGATCTATGACAACCGCATGGTTGTCGCTCAACGCCAGAAAAAAATGTCGTTCTACATGCAGAGCCTTGGCGAAGAAGCCATCGGCAGCGGCCAGGCCCTGGCCCTGAATGTCGATGACATGTGCTTCCCGACCTACCGTCAGCAAAGCATCCTGATGGCGCGTGAAGTGCCGCTGGTAGACCTGATCTGCCAACTGTTGTCCAACGAGCGCGATCCGCTCAAAGGCCGTCAGTTGCCGATCATGTATTCGGTCAAGGATTTCGGCTTCTTCACCATTTCCGGCAACCTCGCCACTCAATTCGTACAAGCCGTAGGCTGGGGCATGGCCTCGGCGATCAAGGGCGACACCAAAATCGCCTCGGCCTGGATCGGCGACGGCGCCACGGCTGAATCCGATTTCCACACCGCCCTCACCTTCGCTCACGTTTACCGTGCGCCGGTGATCCTCAACGTGGTCAACAACCAGTGGGCGATCTCCACCTTCCAGGCGATTGCCGGCGGTGAAGCGACCACGTTTGCCGGTCGTGGCGTCGGTTGCGGCATTGCCTCCCTGCGGGTCGATGGCAACGATTTTGTCGCGGTCTACGCCGCCTCTGCCTGGGCCGCCGAACGCGCCCGCCGCAACCTCGGCCCGACCATGATCGAATGGGTCACCTACCGTGCCGGCCCGCACTCGACATCGGATGATCCGTCCAAATACCGTCCTGCCGACGACTGGAGCTACTTCCCGTTGGGCGATCCGATTGCGCGCCTCAAGCAGCACCTGGTGAAAATCGGCCACTGGTCCGAAGAGGAACACATTGCCGTCAGCGCCGAACTGGAAGCTGAAGTGATCGCCGCGCAGAAAGAAGCCGAGCAGTACGGCACCCTCGCCGGCGGCCAGATTCCGAGCGCCGCGACCATGTTCGAAGACGTCTACAAAGAGATGCCGGAGCACTTGAAGCGCCAGCGTCAAGAGTTGGGGATCTGACATGAACGATCACAACAATAAAATCGAGTTGGAAACCGCCATGACCACGACCACCATGACCATGATCCAGGCCCTGCGCTCGGCCATGGATGTGATGCTTGAGCGTGACGACAACGTCGTGGTGTTCGGCCAGGACGTGGGCTATTTCGGTGGCGTGTTCCGTTGCACCGAAGGCTTGCAGAACAAGTACGGCACCTCCCGCGTATTCGACGCGCCGATCTCCGAAAGCGGCATCGTCGGTGTTGCCGTGGGCATGGGCGCTTACGGTTTGCGCCCGGTGGCCGAAATCCAGTTCGCCGATTACGTCTACCCGGCGTCAGACCAGATCATTTCCGAAGCCGCCCGCCTGCGTTATCGCTCGGCCGGCGAGTTCACCGCACCGATGACCCTGCGCATGCCGTGCGGCGGCGGCATCTACGGTGGCCAGACCCACAGCCAGAGTATCGAGGCGATGTTCACTCAGGTCTGCGGCTTGCGCACGGTCATGCCGTCCAACCCGTACGACGCCAAAGGCTTGCTGATCGCCTCCATCGAAAACGATGACCCGGTGATCTTCCTTGAGCCGAAACGCCTGTACAACGGCCCGTTCGATGGCCACCACGAACGTCCCGTCACCCCGTGGTCGAAACACCCGGCTGCGCAAGTGCCGGACGGTTACTACACCGTGCCGCTGGACGTGGCTGCCATCACCCGTCCCGGCAAGGACGTGACCATCCTGACTTACGGCACCACGGTCTACGTATCGCAAGTCGCCGCTGAAGAAACCGGGATCGACGCTGAAGTCATCGACCTGCGCAGCCTGTGGCCACTGGACCTGGAAACCATCGTCAAGTCGGTGAAGAAAACCGGCCGTTGCGTGATCGTTCACGAAGCCACCCGTACTTGCGGCTTCGGCGCCGAACTGGTCGCCCTGGTGCAAGAGCATTGCTTCCATCACCTGGAAGCGCCGATCGAACGCGTCACCGGCTGGGACACCCCCTACCCGCACGCGCAAGAGTGGGCGTATTTCCCTGGTCCGTCCCGGGTGGGCGCGGCGTTGAAACGGGTCATGGAGGTCTGAATGGGCACGCACGTTATTAAAATGCCGGACATTGGCGAAGGCATTGCAGAAGTTGAACTGTCGGTGTGGCACGTCAAGGTCGGCGACATGGTCGTCGAAGATCAGGTGCTGGCCGATGTGATGACCGACAAGGCGATGGTCGACATTCCTTCGCCGGTGCACGGCAAGGTGATCGCGCTGGGCGGTGTGCCCGGCGAAGTCATGGCGGTGGGCAGCGTCCTGATCAGCATTGAAGTCGAAGGCGCGGGCAATGTTAAAGAGTCGGCACAGCCTGTGGCTGCTGCCGTGAAAGAAGCACCGGCGCCGAAAGTCGAAGCCGTTGTGGAAAGCAAACCAGCCCCTGCTGCGGCGCCACGAGCAGCCGTATGCCAAAGCCCGATGGTGGCTCGCGAAGCCGATGAACGCCCGTTGGCGTCCCCGGCCGTACGCAAACATGCCCTTGATCTCGGCATCCAGTTGCGTCTGGTGCGTGGCACCGGCCCTGCCGGTCGCGTGCTGCACGAAGACCTCGAGGCCTATCTGGCGCAAGGCCAGTCGAATGCATCGACCGCCACTGCCGCATACGCACAGCGCAACGACGAAGAACAAATCCCGGTCATCGGCATGCGTCGCAAGATTGCCCAGCGCATGCAGGACGCGACGCAACGCGCTGCCCACTTCAGTTATGTCGAAGAAATCGATGTCACGGCCGTGGAAGAGTTGCGCGCACACCTGAATGAAAAACACGGCGCGACCCGGGGCAAGTTGACACTGCTGCCGTTCCTCGTCCGTGCGCTGGTCGTCGCCCTGCGCGACTTCCCGCAGATCAACGCCCGTTACGACGACGAAGCCCAGGTCATCACCCGCCTCGGCGCGGTGCATGTGGGCATCGCCACCCAGGCCGACATCGGCTTGATGGTGCCGGTGGTGCGTCACGCTGAAGCTCGCAGTTTGTGGGACAACGCTCAGGAAATCTCCCGTTTGGCCACCGCCGCGCGCACTGGCAAGGCCGCTCGCGATGAACTGTCCGGCTCGAGCATTACCCTGACCAGTCTCGGCGCGTTGGGCGGGATCGTCAGTACGCCAGTGCTGAACCTGCCGGAAGTGGCAATCGTCGGCGTCAACAAAATCGTCGAACGCCCGATGGTCGTCAAAGGCCAGATCGTGATCCGCAAGATGATGAACCTCTCCAGTTCCTTCGATCATCGCGTGGTCGATGGCATGGACGCGGCGCAATTCATCCAGGCCGTGCGTGGCCTGCTCGAACAACCCGCCACCCTGTTCGTGGAGTAAGACATGCAGACTTTGAACACCACGTTGCTGATCGTCGGCGGCGGCCCTGGCGGTTATGTGACGGCAATTCGTGCTGGCCAACTGGGCATTTCAACCATATTGGTGGAAGGCGAATCGCTGGGCGGGACGTGCCTGAACATCGGCTGTATTCCGTCGAAAGCCTTGATTCACGTTGCCGAACAATTCCATCAGACTCAGCACCACAGCAAAAACTCGGCATTGGGCATCAGCGTTTCCGCGCCGACCCTCGACATCAGCAAGAGTGTCGAGTGGAAGGATGGCATCGTTGATCGCCTGACCACCGGCGTCTCGGCGCTGCTGAAGAAAAACAAGGTTCAGGTCATTCAGGGCTGGGCGAAAGTGATCGACGGCAAGACCGTTGAAGTCGGCGACACACGGATTCAGTGCGAGCACCTGGTGCTGGCCACCGGATCGAAAAGCGTGAACCTGCCGATGCTGCCGATTGGCGGACCGATCATTTCCTCCACCGAAGCCCTGGCGCCGACTGCTGTACCGAAACGCCTGGTCGTGGTCGGTGGCGGTTACATCGGTCTGGAGCTGGGGATTGCCTATCGCAAGCTCGGTGCCGACGTCAGCGTGGTCGAGGCGCAGGATCGTATCCTGCCGGCCTACGACGCCGAACTGACCCAGCCTGTTCACGATGAACTGAAAAAACTTGGCGTGAAGCTTTACTTGAAACATAGCGTCCAAGGCTTTGATTCTTCTAGCAATACTCTGCAAGTTCTTGAACCGGGTGGCGGCACGATGAACCTGGAAACCGATCAGGTGCTAGTGGCTGTGGGCCGCAAACCGAACACTCAGGGTTGGAACCTCGAAGCGCTGAATCTGGACATGAATGGCTCGGCGATCAAGATCGATAACCGCTGCCAGACCAGCATGCGTAACGTTTACGCCATCGGCGACCTGAGCGGCGAACCGATGCTTGCACACCGGGCCATGGCTCAGGGCGAGATGGTCGCCGAGTTGATCAGCGGTAAAACCCGCGAATTCAACCCGACCGCTATTGCCGCCGTGTGCTTCACCGACCCGGAACTGGTGGTAGTCGGCAAGACCCCGGACGACGTCAAGGCGGCGGGCCTGGACTGCATCGTTTCGAGCTTCCCGTTCGCGGCCAATGGCCGGGCGATGACGCTGGAGTCGAAAAGCGGCTTCGTGCGAGTCGTCGCTCGTCGGGACAATCATGTAATTGTCGGTTGGCAGGCGGTCGGTGTGGGTGTTTCGGAATTGTCGACCGCGTTTGGCCAGAGCCTGGAAATGGGCGCCCGGCTGGAAGACATTGCGGGCACGATTCACGCGCATCCAACCTTGGGTGAAGCGGTGCAGGAAGCCGCGTTGCGTGCTTTGGGGCATGCGCTGCACCTGTGATTCAGAGAAAAGGATGGCGGCAGAGATGGCCCCATCGCCCGCAGCTAGCTCCCACGTTTGGAATGCGTTCTCCTGTGGGAGCTAACCTGCTGGCGATTTCTTGAGGCCAACCCGATTTATCTGCCTGTCATCCGATAGTCCGGGCTGCGAAACAGGTCCGGAATGAAGTATTGTTGTCCCCATCCAAAAAACGTCAGAAGCCTTGAACCGTTTCGGCGGTTGTTAAGTGATAGAGGGTGTCATGGGTAACGAAAGCATCAATTGGGACAAGCTGGGTTTTGATTACATCAAGACAGACAAGCGCTATCTGTCGCACTGGCGTAATGGCGAGTGGGACAAAGGCACCCTGACCGAAGACAATGTGCTGCACATCAGCGAAGGCTCCACTGCCCTTCACTATGGCCAGCAGTGCTTCGAAGGCCTGAAGGCCTATCGTTGCAAGGACGGCTCGATCAACCTGTTCCGCCCGGACCAGAACGCCGCACGCATGCAACGCAGCTGCGCCCGCCTGCTGATGCCACAGGTGCCCACCGAGCAGTTCATCGAAGCCTGCAAGGACGTGGTCCGTGCCAACGAGCGTTTCATCCCGCCTTACGGCACCGGCGGCGCGCTGTACCTGCGTCCGTTCGTGATCGGCGTGGGTGACAACATCGGCGTGCGTACCGCACCGGAATTCATCTTCTCGATCTTCTGCATCCCGGTCGGCGCTTACTTCAAGGGTGGCCTGACCCCGCACAACTTCCTGATCTCCAGCTACGACCGTGCCGCTCCACAAGGCACCGGCGCGGCCAAGGTCGGTGGCAACTACGCCGCCAGCCTGATGCCAGGTTCCCAGGCCAAGAAAGCGCATTTCGCCGACTGCATTTACCTGGACCCGATGACCCACACCAAGATCGAGGAAGTCGGTTCGGCCAACTTCTTCGGGATCACCCACGACAACAAGTTCGTGACCCCGAACTCGCCGTCGGTGCTTCCGGGTATCACCCGCCTGTCGTTGATCGAGCTGGCCAAGACGCGTCTGGGCCTGGAAGTGGTTGAAGGCGACGTGTTCATCGACAAGCTGTCCGACTTCAAGGAAGCCGGCGCTTGCGGCACGGCTGCCGTGATCACCCCGATCGGCGGCATCAGCTACAACGACCACCTGCATGTGTTCCACAGCGAAACCGAAGTCGGCCCGGTTACCCAGAAGCTCTACAAAGAGCTGACGGGCGTACAGACTGGCGAGATCGAAGCGCCAGCAGGCTGGATCGTCAAGGTTTGATCCAGCACTTCAGGCACTAAAGAAGCCCACCCCTCGCGAATGCGTCGGGTGGGTTTTTTGTTGGCCGGCCGTCTTTCAGCGCCGGTCACTTGCAGGCGAATCACCTTGCGCCCCCACCTGTCCGGAATCCTTTTCGATCCGCGCAAACAACCACTCGACAAACACTCGTGCCTGCGCCGTCACATCCGGCGCAACACCGTAGTAATAACGCGGCAACGGCATCCGCAACTCGGGCAACGGGCAAATCAGGCGACCGCTCGAAAGGTGGGTGCCCAGCAAAGAGGTCGGGCACAAGGCGATGCCCTGCCCATCCACGGCGGCCTCAAGCACCAGGTGCATGTGATCAAACTGCCGGGTGAGCTGAGTGGCTGACTGGGTTTGACCAAAGTGCAGGGCCCAATTGTGCCAGTCTTCGCGACGCGCCTTGGCGGTCAGTAACGTGTGCCGCCCCAGGGACGCGAGGTCCTCAAGGGCCTGGCGCTGGATGAGCGAGGGTGCCGCGACCAGCAACAGCTCGTCTTCGAAGAGGGCTTGCGCCTCAATCGCCGGGGCCCAATCGTCACGACCACGGCGTATGACGATGTCAAACCCGTCGCGTGCATGATCCGGTGCCTGGGTCTGGGTGATCACCTGCGGCGTGATGTCCGGGTGCTGCGCAATGAAATCCTCCAGCCTGGGCATCAGCCAGAGCATGGCAAAGGAGGGACGGACATTGATCTTCACGGTCGGCAGCGACGCATGGTGTTTGAGCGCAGCGGCGGCGTTGGCGATCTGCGCCAGCCCGGCACTGACTTGTTCATAAAAGCGCTGACCGGCCGGCGTCAGCACCGATTGGCGGACACGCCGCTCGAACAGCAGCACCCCCAAGTGTTCCTCAAGCAATTTGATATGTCGGCTGACGGCACTGTGACTGACATGCAGCTCCTCGGCCGCCAGGCTGAAACTCTGATAACGAGCAGCAACAGCGAAAGCGCGCACAGCATTAAGCGGTGGTAGTTGATTAATCATGCGTCTAATTTAGTCACCTATGCGCTGCATTTAAAGAGTTTGTCACGCCCACGTCGTCGCGCCAATCTGCCTGCACCACCTGACGGAGCAAGACATGAACAGCTACGGACTCTTTCTACTGTTTGCCACCCTGACCATTTTGAGCCCAGGACCTGGCGTGGTGCTGACCCTTTCCAACGCGGTGCGCCACGGATGGACAGGGGCGGTGCCGGGCATTCTGGGGATCGCGTCGGGGGCGTTTGTCGTAGCCACCATCAGCGCCACGAGTGTCGGCCTGATCCTCGGCACCTCCGCCAATGCCTTTACCGTATTGAAATACGCAGGGGCCATCTATTTGTTGTACCTGGGTTACAAAAGCTGGCGCTCGGATCGTTTCAGTACGCTGCTTGAAACGCGCGCCTCAAGTCCGGGCTATCGCTTCCTTGAAGCGGCTTCCATTCAGTTCTTGAACCCCAAAGCTGTGTTTTTCTTTCTGGCGGTGTTCCCGCAATTCATCGACACCTCGGCGCACTTCTCCACCCAGTTCTTCAAGCTCGTCGCCTCCTACGCCGTACTGGTTGTTCTGGTGCATGGCAGCTATGCCTTGCTCGCCAATGCCGCCAAAGGCTGGTTATCGAGCGCGAAAGGTTCCTGGCTGGCGGCGAAAGTCTCGGGCGTAACCTTCGCCGGTTTCGGCGTACTGATGGCCTCGGCCAATCGTTAAGGCACAGAACTGGCGATCGCGCGGCGCTTGGGCTCGGTGGACGCAGGCTGTGCTGTCGTGACCTGAACCGGCAGTTCAACGGCAAACCGGCTGCTGAATTCCTTTCGCCCCGTTGCCGTCAACGTCAGCGCGCGGCTGTCCAGATCCTGAGTCACCCATTTGCGCTGGATCGCCGTCTGCAGCAACGCCGCCCCCAGTGAACCGCCCAGATGCGGCCGGCGCATGCTCCAGTCCAGGCAGGGACAGGCGAACCGCCGCCTCAGGGTGCTCAGGTCCTTGACCTCAATGCCCAATCCTTCAAACAGCGCTTCGCCGCTGTCGCTCAGCCGATAGGCCTGCTCATCGGTGTCCAGCAACCAGCCGTTTTCCAGCAGCCGGTCATGCAACAACACCGCCAGCGTGCCGGCCATATGGTCGTAGCACGTGCGGGCAAATTGCAGGCGGTCCGGCGTGCGCGGGTTGAAGGTCGGCGCCGTGTTCTGGCCGATCACCATCAATGCTTCCAGTGCCTGGGCCACGCGCTTGTCCGCCAGATTGTAGTAGCGATGGCGTCCCTGAACGTGCAGGCGCACCAGCGCCAACTCCTTGAGTTTGGCCAGGTGCGCGCTGGCGGTGGAAGCGCTGACCTCGGCAATCGCCGCCAGCTCGGTGCTGGTGCGGGCGTGGCCGTCCATCAATGAGCAGAGGATCCTGGTCCGCGCCGGTTCCGCAATCGCGGCGGCCACTTGAGAAACGCCGATGTCGTGTTGTTCTACGTTCATATTTCGCTCCCGGACGAATCAAGGGCCATTCGGACTGGAGATAGTAGCAACACTTTTTCAACCACGAACAAGGTTGCGCCCCATGGACCCGATCATCGCTGCGACTCACGCCGATCCTTATCCTTATTACGCGCAATTGCGCGCTCAAGGTGGGCTGGTTTTTCACGAAGGACTAAAGCTGTGGGTCGCCAGCAGCGCCAAGGCTGTGGTGGCGGTGCTCGCGCATGCTGACTGTCATGTGCGGCCGGCTCATGAGCCGGTGCCCAAGGCCATTGCCAGCGGTGTGGCCGGCAAGGTCTTCAGTCAGTTGATGCGGATGAATGAAGGCGAACGCCAGCGCTGCCCGAGGTCGGCCATTCAACCAGGGCTGGCGATGATCGACAGGGATGAGATCACTGCGCTGGTCGGCGCGCGATTGATCAGTGCGGACGCCGATGGGCTGCACAAGGCGATGTTCCGTGGCCCGGTGTGCGTGGTGGCGGCCCTGCTGGGGTTCACGCCTGCGCAGGGCCGGATCGTCAGTGAGCTGACCGCGGAGTTCGTCGCGTGCCTGTCGCCCCTCAGCGATCAGGCACAACTGAACGATGCCCATGCGGCGGCGGAACAGTTGAGCGGTTATTTCGTTGAATTGCTGGATGACCCGGACAATCAAAGCGGCTTGCTCGCCGGTATTCGCCAGCGGTTTGCGGCGGGTTCCGCCGACAGCGATGCAATGATCGCCAATCTCATCGGCCTGCTCTCCCAGACCTATGAGGCCACCGCCGGGCTGATCGGTAACGCGTTGTTGGCGTTGATTCGAAACCCACAGTGGCTGAGTGATTCGATCAGCATTGACGACCTGGTAGCTGAAGCCCAGCGTTTCGATCCATCGGTTCAGAACACCCGCCGGTTTGTCGCCGCCCCCTGTGAAATCGAAGGTGTGAGCCTGCAGCCCGGCGATGTGATTCTGGTGCTGCTGGCTTCGGCCAATCGTGACCTGCAGCTCAATGATCAGCCTGATACCTTCATGTTCGAGCGTCCGCAGCGTCACAGCTTCACTTTCGGTTCGGGACGTCATCAATGCCCGGGCCAGACGCTCGCCCTGAACATCGCCAGCGCCACATTGGCGCAGATCCTGGCCTTGAAACCCTTGCTGGGCCGATTGACCTGGCACTACCGCCCTTCCCTGAATGGTCGAATTCCACTGTTCGCATGAAGGGCCAATTAGTTACATCAGGTTAAAGGTGAAATGACTGGCGATGCGTTTATCACGACGGACTTTCTCCATAGAGTCAGGCTGATAACAGTCAGCGAGGCGCCATCGATGCAAACCCAACTGGACAAGTCACTGAGTGCTTTTGCGCGAGCAGACCTCCTGCAAGGTTCAACGCCCATTCAGCGCGCCGAACGTCTCGAACAGCTGTTGGGCCTGCAGACCCGGGGAATCCGCCTGTTTCTCAAGCGCGACGATCACATGCTGCTGGGCGGTGGCGGCAACAAGCTGCGCAAACTCGAATTCCACATCGGTGCCGCGCAGCAGGCCGGCATCGATACGGTCATTACCGTGGGCGGTGTGCAGTCCAACCATGCGCGACTGACCGCGGCGGTCTGCGCGCGTCTGGGCATCGATTGCGAATTAATCCTCACCCGCTCGGTGCCCAAATCCGAGGTGGATTACGAACTCAACGGCAACGTGCTGCTCGACCAATTGTTTGGTGCACAGCTGCAAGTGCTGGCCGCAGGCACCGACTCACTCGCCCGGGCCGAGGCGCGAGCGGCGCAACTTCGGGAATCGGGGCGCAAGGTGCTGGTGATTTCCATGGGCGGCTCAACCCCGCTGGGCAGTCTCGGCTATGCGCGTTGCGCAGCGGAAATCGCGGAGCAGGAGACGGCGCTCGGCCTCACCTTCACCCAGGTCGTGGTGCCCAACGGCAGCGCCGGCACCCACGCCGGGCTCGCGACCGGTTTCCAGTTGCTGGGCCGAGGCACAGCCCTCGTCAAGTCTTACTCGGTGTTATCGGATCGCGACTCGTCAGCGACCCGGACCCTGAAACTGACCCGGGACACCCTGGCGTTACTGGGCAGCAACGCCCTCGTACCGCCCGAGGACATCGTGATTGACGGCAGTCAGCTGGGCGATGGTTACGGTCTGCCGACCCAGGCCATGCAAGACGCCGTACGCCTGATGGCGCGTGCGGAAGGTCTGTTGATCGACCCTGTGTATTCCGGCAAAGCGTTTGCGGGCCTGTTGGCCGATCTGAAACAAGGTCGTTTCCGTGACGGCGACAACGTGCTGTTCGTGATGACCGGCGGGACGCCTGGGTTGTATGCCTATCGGGAAACGTTTCAGAAATAAAAGCCGAACCTCAAGAAACAGGAAGAGTCTTAATGACTGCAAAAGCAGTCACTAAGACTCTTCAATGACTTAGTCAAAATAACAACACCCTCCGTGCAAACCGCAATCTGCAAGGCTTCTGGCATTGGCCCGTTTTTTGAAGACGTTCTCGCGCGCTCGATTGGCCTGCGAACGCACCAACCAAAAAACAGGCTGCCCATGAGTAAAAGGATTGCTGCATGCACAATGAATTTCAGAATCGCCTGGCGGTCGTCACCGGCGCGAGCTCCGGCATTGGCCTGGCCGTCACCGAACGCCTGCTGGAACAGGGCGCTCGCGTCTTGGCAATGTCACGCCAGCTCGGTGGACTGGCGGGATTGGCGGAACGCTTCAGCGACCAGTTGGCCTGGGTCGATGGGGATGTGACCCGCCAGGAGGATCTCGACCGGTTAGCCGAGCGCGCCAAAGTCCTGGGACCGGTGGATTTCGTGGTCCCCAACGCTGGCATCGCGCAACTGGCCGATGGCCTTGATGTTTCAGCTTTCGACCGGCAATGGGCAGTGAACGGTGCAGGGGCGCTGAATACCCTGGCGTGCCTGCGCAGCCACCTGGCCGATTCCGCTTCAGTGGTATTCATTGGCACGTTCCTGGCCGGAATCACCTTTCCCGGCCTGGCCGCTTACATCGCCTCCAAGGCAGCACTGATCGCCCATGCACGAACCCTGGCGGTTGAGCTGGCCCCCTTCGGAATCCGCATCAACACCGTCTCGCCCGGCCCAACGGCAACGCCGATCTGGTCGACCCTGGGGCTCAAGACCGAAGAGTTGGGTGACGTCGCCACCGCGGTCAACCTGAGGCTGCTCGATGGGAAATTCCTCGAAGCCGGTGCGGTGGCGGACGTGATCCTGTTCCAGCTGAGTCGCGGTGCTCGCAGCGTGTATGGGCAGGACTGGATTGTCGACAGTGGTTACACGCTGCGATAAGGCGTTTCAGCTGATGTGGGATCAATCATCCCGCGTCAGCACTTCCAGCAATTCAATCTCGAAAACCAGGTTCGAATTCGGCGTGATCTTGCCCATGGTGCGCTCGCCATAGGCCAGGTGCGCCGGCACCAGCAACTTGCGCTTGCCGCCGACCTGCATGCCCATGATCCCTTGATCCCAGCCCTTGATAACCCTCCCGGTGCCAATCACACACTGGAAAGGCTTGCCTCGGCTGTAGGAAGAATCGAATTCGGTACCGTCTTCCAGCCAGCCACGATACTGGGTGGTGATCAGTGCACCTTTGACGGCGGCTTTGCCATCGCCCGGCTCAATATCGATGATTTGCAGTTCGTCGTTCATGCTTCTACTCGTTTACGGTCGCCCGGTCCGGGGCGCGGACGAAGGTTTTCGCAGAATTCTGCACCGAAGGCAATCCATGGAACCGAAGCCCTTGGCTTCCGCTCACATGAGTATCGACCTCGTGCTCAGCAAAGGACGCTCAGATGACCGATCAACGATCACCGCGCAGTTTCATTCCGCCCTACATTCTCAATCGAATCATCGCCCACGGTTCCGAGCGTCAGCGCTCCAGCGCGATGATCACCTTGACCCACGTGCGCACGCTTCGGCACACGCCGGGTTTGTCGGTGCCTTCTTCCGCTGCGGCGATCCTGCCCACTTCGGCTAAACCCGGTCAGGTCCAGCGCAGCATTCATGATGCGCAAGGCAAAATGCTGCTGCCGGGAATGCCCGCGCGCCTTGAAGGCCAGCCCGCGACGGGCGACGCAGCGGTTGACGAGGCTTATGATGCAATGGGTGCCAGTCACGATTTTTTCTGGAAGGTGCTGGGGCGCGACTCGATAGACAATCAGGGTTTTGCGCTGATCGGCAGTGTGCATTACGGCCAGAATTACGAAAACGCATTCTGGAACGGCGCACAAATGGTCTTCGGGGACGGCGACGGCGAGATTTTCGAGCGCTTCACCCGCTCGCTGGATGTGATCGGCCACGAACTGAGCCACGGCGTGATCGAAAGCGAAGCCGGCCTGGTCTATGCCAACCAGTCCGGGGCATTGAATGAGTCGATATCGGATGTTTTCGGGGTGCTGATCAAGCAACGCGTGCTGGGTCAGACAGCCGCAGAGGCGGACTGGCTGATCGGCGCCGACTTGCTGACGCCTCGCATCAAGGGCGTCGGTTTGCGTTCGATGGTTCATCCGGGCACGGCTTACGACGACCCGCTGCTCGGCCAGGACCCGCAACCGGATCACATGCGCAAGTTCGTCATCACTCAGGAAGACAATGGCGGTGTGCACATCAATTCCGGCATCCCCAATCGAGCGTTTTATCTGGTGGCCGAAACCTTGGGCGGATTTGCGTGGGAGAAGGCCGGGCGCATCTGGTACGACACGCTGTGCGACAAACGTCTGCCCGGCGAAGCGTCGTTCGAGCAGTTCGCGCAACTGACCGTTGCCCACGCTCGCAACCGCTTCGGCACCGACGAAGCCCGAGCGGTAAAACACGGATGGGCCGAAGTAGGTGTTAAACCGAGTCAGGAGGGTTCATGAAAACGCTGCCAGCGCTGGGCGATGAAACCGTCGTTCGCCTGTCCCGTCAGGGTGGTTTCGCGAGGGTCCACGCCTTGACCCGCCCCCGTGAAATCGAGTTCACGCACTGCGATCTCGATCAGCGCGCGCGTATCTGCACGTTGCTGGAGGGTTGCCTGCCACTGGCCCGGGAGTCTTGCGGTCAGGGCGATCAACGCTTCTATCAAATCGAAGTGCGTTCGCGCGTCAATGATCAGGGTGGTGGTTGGGTGCTGAATGTTCCCGAGGATCAGGCACCGGGGGAACTGGTGCAGTTGTGGGACAAAGGTGTACTTCTTCAGGGGGGGCCGTGCAATTGAGCAAGCGTGTGAACTAACATAAGCACACCTTTTCGTGATGATGGCACGCCATGATGGCAAACCCTGAATGAATTTTGTCTGGACCAGCGCAGCCCTCGGCTCATTAGTAGTTGCCCTGATCATCCTGCTGATCTGCCGCGAACGCTCGCAGCGAAAGCAGTTGGCCGAGTACCGTGCGCTGATTACCAACCTGTCCGAACGACAAACCATCCACCAGGATGGCGACGCCGAACGCTTCAAACGCAGCCAGTATTTCGCCAGGATCGGCACCTGGGACTGGGATGTCGACACCGACCGGCTCTACTGGTCGGAAGCGATCTACGGCATGTTCGGCTTCAAGATCGGCGAAGTGACGCCCTCCTACGCCTTGTTTTGCGCCTGCGTGCACCCCGACGACCGGGTCAGGGTGCGGGCCGGTGAGCTGCGTTGCCTGGAAACCGGCGAGAATCATGACGAGGAATACCGGGTGATCTGGCCCGACGGCACCGTTCGCTGGCTACGCGAGACCGGCAACGTGGTGAAGAACGATCACGATGAAACGATCAAGATGATGGGCGTGGTCCGTGACATCACCGAGGAAAAAGCTTCCGCCAGTTACTTGCAGCACCTGGCCCACTTCGATCCGTTGACCGGCCTGCCCAATCGATTGGTGCTCGAAGAACGCCTGTCCCAAGCACTGGAGCAGGCGCGAATCACTGCCACGCGAGTAGCCCTGGTGTTCGTCGACCTCAATGGTTTCAAGGCCATCAACGACCATTACGGCCATGCCGCCGGTGACCGCGTACTCGTCACCACCGCCACGCGCCTGAAGAGGATCCTGCGCGCAACCGACACCGTCGCCCGCATCGGCGGCGACGAATTCGTGGTCATCCTCCAGGGCCTGCCTCAAGGTGGCTGCCTGCAAGACGAAGCCCGACGTATCTGCCAGAAAATTTTCGTCGAACTCTCACCGCCAGTGACCATCGGCAACGACCATCGCCACATCGGCACCAGCCTGGGCGTCGCGGTGTTTCCGGACCATGCGCCGAGCATGGACCGGTTGATTCATATTGCCGACCTGGCGATGTATGAGGCAAAACGCAGCGGGAATAACCAGTATCGGCTGGGTGAGCAGACGTTGAGTCATAGTCGGGTTGAGTGAAACTGTTCAGTCGTAACCTTGGCCATAGGCAACGTCGTTGAAAACGAGTCGCTCCAGACGTCCAGTCAACGACATCGCCGTGGAGCTTTACCGCGAGCCTGGACAATGACAATCAACCGTCCATGCCCAATTGTTGCTGGCGGCTTAACGCTCCACCGGCGTGATATCCATGATCGTCCCGTTGGTGATCATCACCATCATGTACTTGTCATTGATCTGCACCCACTGCGCCTGTTCCTTCGGGGCTTTCAGGCCCTTTGCCTTCCAGTTGCCGATGGCCTTCTCGCTGCGCTGGTAAACATCCGGGGCGCGGTCGCCGACCACCAGTTCGCGGGTGTTGTTGACGCCGGGCTGGACAGTTTTTTGCGGTTCATCGGCTTGAACGATCGAGCTGATGCCGGCGATGCCTGCGACGAGGGCGAGGCTGGCGATAAGGGTCTTGCTGTTCATGGGTGAAGCTCCAGTAATGTCGTGGTCTCTGAACTCCGACTGCGGCAGCACAGAAACATTCCTTGTGGTTGCGTGACGGAGGCAACGACGCACCATTCATACAATCATTGCCATCCGGGCTGACGCCTGCCGTCGCAGCCTTTATCCTTGTGCCCCCCGCCGTACCGAGTTCTGGAGTTTCCCAATGCCCCATGAAGGCAACCTGTTGCAAGCCGCTGTCGTGTTTCTGTTCGCGGCGGTGCTCACCGTTCCTTTGGCCAAGCGCCTGCAACTGGGGGCGGTGCTGGGCTATCTGTTTGCTGGCGTGATTATCGGGCCGTCGGTGCTGGGCCTGATCGGCAATCCGCAGAGCGTCAGTCATATTTCCGAACTCGGCGTGGTATTGCTGCTGTTCATCATTGGCCTTGAGCTGTCGCCTCGGCGCTTGTGGGTGATGCGCAAGTCAGTGTTTGGCGTCGGCCTGGCGCAGGTGCTGCTGACCGGGTCGGTGATTGGCGTGTTGGCGCTGTTCGTGTTTGGCCAGCCGTTGAACAGCGCGATTGTGCTGGGCCTGGGCCTGGCGTTGTCGTCCACTGCGTTTGGTTTGCAAAGCCTGGCTGAACGCAAGGAACTGACCAGTCCGCATGGGCGCCTGGCCTTTGCAATTCTGTTGTTCCAGGACATCGCCGCGATCCCGTTGATTGCCATGGTGCCGCTGCTGGCGGGCGGCGATCACACCAGCAGTGCGGCCGAGGATTTGAATCACGGTTTGCGGGTATTGGGCAGCATTGCGGTGGTGGTCATTGGTGGTCGCTATCTGCTGCGACCCGTGTTCCGCGTGGTGGCCAGGACCGGTTTACCGGAAGTCTCCACCGCCACCGCGTTGCTGGTGGTGATTGGCACGGCGTGGCTGATGGACCTGGTGGGCGTGTCGATGGCGCTGGGCGCGTTCCTCGCCGGTTTGCTGCTGGCGGACTCCGAGTATCGCCACGAGCTGGAAGCACAGATCGAACCCTTCAAGGGTTTGCTGCTGGGACTGTTTTTCATCAGCGTCGGCATGGGCGCGAACCTGAGTTTGCTGCTCAGCGCGCCGATCACGGTGCTGGGGCTGACACTGCTGCTGATCGCCATCAAGCTGCCGCTGCTGTTTGTGGTGGGTCGACTGGCCGGTGGCCTGGGCAAGGTCAGTGCGATTCGCCTCGGCATCGTGCTCGCCGCCGGTGGTGAATTCGCGTTCGTGGTGTTCAAGATCGGACGGGATCAGGGCTTGTTCGAGCCGCGCCTGTACGATTTGCTGGTGCTGACGATCACGCTGTCCATGGCCGTGACGCCGTTGTTGCTGCTGCTCTGCGCGCGACTGGTCACACCGAAGGTGCAACCTGTGGTGGTGCCGGAAAAATTCCGCGAGATCGACACCGACGAACCCCGCGTGGTGATCGCCGGCATGGGCCGGATGGGACAGATCGTCGCCCGTATCCTGCGTGCGCAAAATATCAAGTTCGTGGCCCTCGACACTTCGGTGGAGACCATCGAACTGTCGCGCAGCTTTGGCGGCGTACCGGTGTTCTATGGCGACCCGATGCGCCCGGAAATCCTCAGCGCGGCCAAGGTCGAGCAGGCAGAGTACTTCATCATCGCCACCGATGATCCGGACACCAATATCAAGACCGCCGAGGTGGTACACCGGCTGTATCCACACATCAAGATCATCGCCCGCGCCCGTAACCGCCAGCATGTGCACCGGTTGGTGGACCTGGGGGCCGAGGCGATTCGGGAAACCTATTATTCGAGTCTGGAAATGAGCCGGCGCACCTTGGTAGGACTGGGGCTGACCCAGGCTCAGGCCGATGCGCGGATCAAGCGCTTCAAGCATCACGATGAACAGGTGCTGGAAGCGCAGCATGCGGTGTATGACGATGCGGCGAAGGTGTTGCAGACTGCGCAGGAAGCCAGGGCGGAACTGGCGAAGCTGTTTGAGTCCGATCAGCTGGAAGAAGAATCCAGTAAGAGTTGAAGTGAATGTGAGGGCCTCATCGCGTGCAAGCCCGCACCCCACACTAGAGCGCATCTGGCATGCTCATTCGATCAACTGTGGGAGCGGGCTTGCTCGCGAAGAACGATAACGCGGTATATCCGAATAAATAACGACTTCAAGGAATCCACAATGGCCGCTGCCCCACCCGCCCCCGCCCTCAAGGAAATCTTCAACGCCGAGCGCCTCAAGCACATCGCCACGGAGATGACGGCGGTCTACCCCGCGTTCAACGCCAGGGCCTTCCTGAAAATGGCCAACGACGGGCTCGCCGAGTTGTCGATCATGCAGCGCATGGCCCGGGTCAGCGAGTGCCTGCACGCTGTCCTGCCGTTGAGTTATGAAGCGTCGCTGGACGTGCTGCGCGCCCTCGCCCCGCGCCTGAACAGCGGTTTCGTCAGCATCTCGCTGCCCCATTACGTCGCGACCTATGGCGGCCACGCGTTCGAGCAGTCCATGGACGCGCTCAAATACTTCACCACCTTCGGCTCCGCTGAATTCGCGATCCGCTATTTCCTGCGCAGCGACTTCGAGCGCGCGCTGGCGGTGATGCACGAGTGGTCGCTGGACGAAAACGAACACGTCCGGCGTCTGGCCAGCGAAGGCTGCCGCCCGCGTCTGCCGTGGTCATTTCGACTGGAACGGATCCAGGCTGACCCGACCCTCGCCGCCGCCATCCTCGACAACCTCAAGGCCGACGACAGCCTTTATGTGCGCAAGTCGGTGGCCAACCACTTGAACGACATCACCAAGGACCATCCCGAGTGGGTGCTGGACCTGATCGAAGGCTGGTCGCTGGACAACAGGCACACCGCGTGGATTGCCAGGCACGCCCTTCGCAGCCTGATCAAACAAGGTAACTCGCGGGCACTGGCGATCATTGGCGCGGGTGGCAAACCCGAGGTCGAGATCATGGACGTGAACGTCGAACCGGCGGTGATTGCATTGGGGGAGAAAATCACCTTGTCCTTTACCGTTAAATCCACAGTCGAGAACAGCCAGCGACTGGTGATCGACTACACCATCGATTACGTCAAAGCCAATGGCAGCACTTCAGCGAAGGTGTTCAAGCTCAAAGCGCTGACATTGCCCGGCCACACCACCGCCGTGCTCAGCCGTGGTCAGCACATCAAGGAACTCACCACCCGCAAACATTACGCGGGCAAACATGCAGTACACGTGATGGTGAACGGCGAGCGCCTGGCCAGCACGGCCTTCGAAATCCTCCCCTGAAACCCGGCGCCTACAAAGGGTTCTGGCCCAGCAGTAAAGTTTGTTCCTGCTCACACAACTCCACCACGTAATCCCACAACACCCGCAGCCGCACGGATTTGTGCAGCTCGCGGCGGGTGCTGATCCAGTAGCTGCGCTGGATGCTTTCATCCGGCAACAACGGCACCAGCTGCGGATCGGCACTGGCCATGTAGCACGGCAACACCGCGATCCCCAGGCCTGATCGCGCCGCCTGTTGCTGGGCGATGACGCTGGTGCTGTGGAAGACCACCTGCGGGTTGCGGCAGAAGCTGTTGAGGAACATCAGTTCCTGGCTGAACAGCAAATCGTCGACATAACCGATCCACGCATGGCGACCGAGGTCTTCGCGGCTGCGCAGCGGTGGTGCGCTGTCGAGATACGCCTGGCTGGCGTACAGCGCCAGGCGATAGTCGGTGAGCTTGCGCGTGACCAGCATGTCGGCGGACGGGCGTTCCAGGTGGATGCTGATCTCGGCTTCGCGGTTGAGAATGCTGACAAACCGTGGCACCGCCACCAGTTCCACTTCGAGCCCCGGATAGCGTTCGAACAGCCCGTTTATGCGACTGGCGAGGAACATGATGCCCAGCCCTTCCGTCACGCCGACGCGAATCTTGCCCAAGGGCGCCGTCGATTGGGTGATCTCCTCCTGAGCCAGCAGCGCAACGTTTTCCATCGCCTCGGCGTGTTTGAGCAGCGCTTCGCCGGCCGGGGTCATCTCGTAGCCCTGGGCATGCTGGACGAACAGCGCCGAGCCAAGGCTCTTTTCGATGGCCTCGATGTGCCGGGCCACCGTGGCGTGGGTAGTGTTCAAACGGCGGGCGGCAGTGAGCAAACGCCCGCTGCGCTGCAATTCGAGAAAAAACCGCAGGTCATTCCAATCGAACATGAACCGTCCTTAGGGCTGCGCTGTTTGAAAACGCACAGCGGCTGCGCAAAAACTAACATTCTTTTGACGAAAGCTAACAACTAGGATGACCGACAACAAGAACAACAATAAGAGGTCAGGGATGCAGACTTCCCTTGAAGAATTCGACTACATCGTAGTCGGAGCCGGGCCGGCCGGTTGTTTGCTGGCCAATCGGTTATCGGCCAATCCGCAACACCGCGTGCTGCTGCTTGAAGCCGGCGGCCGCGATAACTACGCGTGGATTCACATCCCCGTGGGTTACCTGTTCTGCATCGGCAACCCGCGCACCGACTGGTGCTTCAAGACCGAAGCGCAACCCGGCCTGCAAGGTCGCGCCCTGAGTTACCCCCGTGGCAAGGTGCTCGGCGGCTGTTCCTCTATCAACGGCATGATCTACATGCGTGGCCAGGCTGGCGACTATGACCGCTGGGCCGCCGACGGCAATCCCGGCTGGAGCTGGAACGACGTCCTGCCGCTGTTCAAGAAAAGCGAAAATCACTTTGCCGGCGACTCTGAATTCCACGGTGCCGCCGGGGAATGGCGGATCGAGCGCCAGCGACTGTCATGGCCGATTCTCGATGCGTTTCGCAGCGCAGCCGAACAAAGTGGCATCGCCAGCATCGACGACTTCAACCAGGGCGACAACGAAGGTTGCGGCTACTTCCAGGTCAATCAGAAAGCCGGCATTCGCTGGAACGCGGCCAAGGCATTTCTCAAACCGGTCCGTCTCCGTCCCAACCTCACCGTACTGACCGACGTCGAAGTCGACCGCGTGCTCCTGGAAAACGGCCGCGCCTCGGCGGTCAGCACGCGCTGGCAAGGCCAGGTAAGAACGTTCAAGGCACGCAAGGAAATCATCCTTTGCGCTGGCGCTGTCGGTTCACCGAGCATCCTGCAACGCTCCGGCATCGGCCCTCGCCCACTCCTGGAAAAACTGGGGATCGGCGTGATGCATGAGCTGCCCGGCGTGGGCGGCAATCTGCAGGATCACCTGCAACTGCGGCTGATCTATAAACTGGAAAATGCCCGGACCCTGAACCAGATCGCCGGCAGCGTCTGGGGCAAAATGGGCATGGGGTTGCGTTACCTGTATGACCGCAGCGGGCCGCTGTCCATGGCGCCAAGTCAGCTCGGTGCGTTTGCCCGGTCAGGGCCGGAACAGACCTCGGCGAACCTCGAATACCACGTGCAACCCTTGTCGCTGGAACGTTTCGGCGAGCCATTGCACGCCTTCCCCGCCTTCACCGCGTCGGTCTGCGATTTGCGCCCGCAGAGCCGTGGTCGAATCGACATTCGTTCGGCGAATCCCCAGGAAGCACCGCTGATCCAACCTAATTATTTGAGCCACCCGGAAGACTTGCGCGTCGCGGCTGACGCGATACGCCTGACCCGGCGCATCGTTTCCGCCCCCGCCCTGCAAGCATTCAAGCCGGTGGAATACCTGCCCGGTGACCGCTTGCAGACTGAAGAAGAACTGCACGAAGCCGCCGCCCGCATCGGCACGACGATTTTCCATCCGGTCGGCACCTGCCGCATGGGCGACGACGCCGACGCGGTGGTCGATGCGCAGCTCAAAGTCCATGGCATCCCCGGCCTGCGCATTGCCGATGCGTCGAACATGCCGCGCATCACCTCGGGCAACACCTGTTCGCCTACGCTGATGATTGCCGAAAAAGCCGCGCAACTCATTCTTAACCCCAATACAAGGAGCAACAGCCAGGAAAGGGAACTGGTCACGAACGTCTGAATGCCGAACTCGGTCAATGTAGGCGCTGGCGAAGCCTGCGAACTTTTGGCGCCCCTGGTACGCCAGAGCATCAAGGTCAAAAGATCACAGCCTGCGGCAGCTGCTACAGGGATCGGGTAAATCAGCAAGATCGATGCAGGTAGCGTCGAATTGACAGTAGCGGCACCCGCCCACAAGGCAGGCGCCGACAGTGGAACAACAAAAACAATCACTGTGAGGGATACCGATATGTCAGAACATGTACAGCCCCTGGACATCACACGCAGCGTCGACACGAGCCGCGACACCCGCAAAGTCATTTTCGCTTCGTCACTCGGGACGGTGTTCGAGTGGTACGACTTCTTCCTCTACGGTGCCCTCGCGGCGGTCATCAGCAAACAGTTCTTCGCCGGGGTCAACGACACCACCGCGTTCATCTTTGCGCTGATGGCGTTCGCCGCCGGTTTCATCGTGCGCCCCTTCGGTGCGCTGGTGTTCGGTCGGTTGGGGGACATGATCGGGCGTAAATACACCTTCCTCGCGACCATCATCCTCATGGGTGTGGCGACGTTCTGCGTCGGGCTGCTGCCGACCTACGCCAGCATCGGCATCGCCGCGCCGATCATTCTGGTGGTGTTGCGTATGCTTCAGGGGCTGGCCCTTGGCGGTGAATACGGCGGCGCTGCGACCTATGTCGCGGAACACGCGCCCATCGGCAAACGCGGCTTCCACACCAGCTGGATTCAGTCCACTGCAACCCTCGGCTTGCTGCTGTCGCTGCTCGTGGTGCTGGGTTGCCGTTATTTCACCGGTGACCAGTTCGAAGTCTGGGGCTGGCGGATTCCGTTTCTGTTTTCGATCGTGCTGTTGGGCATCTCGACCTGGATTCGCCTGAGCCTGCACGAATCTCCTGCGTTCGTGAAAATGAAAGAGGAAGGCAAACTCTGCAAGTCGCCGCTGCGTGATTCCTTCGGTAAATGGGAAAACCTCAAAGTCGTGCTGATCGCCCTGTTCAGCATCAACGCCGGGCAAGCAGTGACGTTTTATGCGGCGCAGTTTTATGTGCTGTTCTTCCTCACCCAGTTCCTGAAAATGGATCCGGCACTGGCCAACAGCCTGTTGATCGTCAGCGTGATCATCGGCGCGCCGTTCTTCATTTTCTTTGGCTGGCTGTCGGACAAGGTCGGGCGCAAACCGGTGTTGATGATCGGCCTGTTGCTGGCCACCGCGCTGTACTTCCCGATCTTCAAGTCCATCGCTCACTACGCCAACCCGGCCATCGACCAAGCCAGTCGCCAGGCGCCGATCACCGTACTGGCCGACCCGGCCACGTGCACCTTCCAGTTCGATCCGGTGGGCAAGGCGAAATTTGACAGCCCTTGCGACAAGGTCAAAACCTTCCTGGTGAAACAGGGCTTGCCCTACACCAGTGAAGCAGCCCCGGCCGGCAGCGACGTGCAGATCAGCGTTGGTGAGGTAAAAATCGATGGCTACGACGAAGCGGCCCTGCGTGGCGCGGTGACATTGGCGGGGTATCCGTCACAAGCGGATACGCAACAGGTCAACAAGCCGATGATCGTGGCGCTGATGGTGGTGCTGATCATCATCTCCGCCATGTGCTACGGCCCGCTGGCGGCGCTGATGGTCGAACTGTTCCCGACGCGCATCCGCTACACCTCGATGTCCCTGCCTTATCACATCGGTAATGGCTGGTTTGGCGGGTTTCTGCCGACGGTGTCGTTCGCGTTGGTGGTGTATACCGGTGACATTTTCTACGGGCTTTGGTACCCGGTAGTGATTACTGCGGTGAGCCTGGTGGTGGGGATGATTTGTTTGCGTGAGACCAAGAATGTGGATCTGGATACCAACTGACACCTGACTTGATGAATTGATTGGTAGGCCAGCCTGCTAGCGATGGTCGTTAACGATAACGCGCTGTCTGAATGAACGCGCTGTCTGGACGTCCATCGCTGGTAAGCCAGCTCCCACAGGGTTCCGCTGACATCCGCGAGTTCAAATCGGTATCCACTTCCTCAAGTGAACAGAATTACCGCAATCGCGAGCCGTTTTCGCTACTCTGACCCGAAGCACCCATCGCCCCGCCACTCACCCGACCGAGGCACCATGATCATTTCATCCGCATCCGACTACCGCGAGGCAGCCCGCCGCAAACTTCCCCGCTTCCTGTTCGACTACATCGACGGCGGCGCTTATGCCGAGCACACACTGAGGGCCAACAGCGCCGACCTGACGGGCATCAGCCTGCGTCAGCGCATCCTGAAAAACGTCGAAACCCTTAGCCTTGAAACCACCCTCTTCGACCAGCCCCTTGCGATGCCGATCATCCTCGCACCGGTCGGCCTGACAGGCATGTTCGCCCGTCGTGGCGAAGTGCAAGCGGTCAAGGCCGCACAAAACAAAGGCATCCCCCTGTGCCTGTCAACGGTCTCGGTGTGCTCGATCGAAGAAGTGGCGGCCCAAACCCAACAATCCATCTGGTTTCAGCTGTATGTACTGAAAGACAGAGGCTTCATGAAAAATGCCCTGGAGCGGGCCAAGGCCGCCGGGGTGAAAAACCTGGTGTTCACCGTCGATATGCCCACGCCCGGCGCGCGCTACCGGGACGCACACTCGGGGATGTCCGGGCCTTTTGCGTCTTCGCGAAGAATCCTGCAAGCCATGACCAAACCCGACTGGGCCTTCAACGTCGGCCTGATGGGTCGTCCGCATGACTTGGGCAACATCTCGAAGTACCTCGGCAAAGCCGTCACCCTCGAAGACTACATGGGCTGGCTGGCCAACAACTTCGACCCGTCGATCAGCTGGAGCGATCTGGAATGGATACGGGATTTCTGGCAAGGCCCGATGATCATCAAAGGCATCCTCGACCCTCAGGATGCCCGGGACGCAGTCAGCTTTGGCGCGGACGGCATTGTGGTGTCGAACCACGGCGGGCGGCAGCTGGACGGCGTGCTCTCCACCACCAAGGCATTACCGCCGATCATGCAAGCGGTGGGCAATGACCTGACGGTGCTGGTCGACTCGGGAATCCGCTCGGGGCTCGATGTCGTGCGGATGCTGGCGCTGGGCGCGAAAGGCGTGTTGCTGGGGCGTTCCATGGCGTACGCGCTGGCCGCCGACGGTCAACGCGGGGTGGAAAACATGCTGGACATTTTCGCCAAAGAGATGCGCGTGGCGATGACGTTGACCGGGGTCACTTCGATTGGTCAGATTGATGAATCGACGCTGGTGCAGGCGGTTCGGTGAGCTGATCGCAATCATTAAAAAGCCGCGCAATGGCGCGGCTTTTCCAGGGAGGCGAGCGTCAGAAACTCGCTTTGACCGACACCATGAAGTTGCGTGGGTCGCCGTAATAGTTGCCGAAGCTCTCGGTACCGATGGTGGTGTAATAACGCTTGTCGAACAGGTTGTTGCCGTTCAACGCCACCGACCAGGTGTCGTCGATACGGTAGCCGATCCGACCGTTCCAGATCGCATAACCTGACTGAGTGATCTTGTCGCCAGTGGCCGGAGAGACGCGGAAATTATCGCTTTGCGCGTTGACGCCGGCACCCAGGGTGAACCGCTCGAGAGCACCGCCCAGCGCGTAATCACCCCACATGCGCAACACGTGTCTCGGCACATAACTGTTGAACGCGGCGCCGTTCAGGCTGGTGTCGATGTCGTCGAGGGTCTTGGTCTGGGTGTAGGTGTAACCCGCGAGCAATTGCAATCGTTCGATCACTTCACCGCTGATCTCGGCCTCGAAACCCTGGGCGCGCACTTTTCCCGCGTTGACATAGCAGTAGCCATCCGATGACGGGCAAGAGGAGTTGAAGTCCGTCTGCGCCTGGTCCTTCTGGATGGTGCGGAAAAGGTTGAACGAGCTGTTCAGGCGACCATCGAACCAGGCGCCCTTGATCCCCAATTCATAACTCTGCCCCACCAGCGGTTTGAGGGCCGAACCGTCTTCCGAACGAAAGTTGCCTTGAGGGGTAAAGATATCCGAGTAGCTGGCGTAAGCCGTCAGGTGCTCGTTCAGGTCCAGCAGCACGCCGGCAAATGGCGTGACCTGGCCTGTCTCCGTGGTGCTGGCGTGTTCCGAGGTGCCTGTATTGATGAAGTCGTAGTCGGTTTCCGAGTTGTACCAGCTCACACGACCGCCGACGACGAGGGTCAACGGATCTGCCAGTTTCAGGCGCAACGTCGAGTAAACGCCTTTCTGTTTGGTCACGGAATTGACCGGCCCGCCGCGAGACGAGTTGTCGATGAAGTAGCTGTCGTCCGGTTCAGGAACATGCTTGTCGGGGTTGAACACATTCTGCCGCTGCGGCAGAAACGCCACTGAGTAGAAGTCGTCTTTTTTCGCACGGCTGGCGTTGAAACCTGCCACCAATTCGTGTTGTTGGCCGAACGCGTCGAACTTGCCGTCCACGTAAGCATCCAGGCCGTAATCGACCTGGTCGTAGTCATACATACTGCCGAGCATACCCGTGGTGTTGGTGCCGGGAGTCACCGCGCCTGAGGCAAACGCGTATTTGATGTCCTGGGTGTTTTTGGTGTAAACGCTTGCGACCTTCAAGGACCAGTCTTCGTTGATTTGATGTTTCAGATCGCTGAAGACGGTGGTGCGCTGGCTGCGCCAGGTGTTCCAGGAAGGGTCGAGGCAGCTGGAGCGGCTGAGTTTCAGGTCACTGCGATCCCGGTAACGCGGCAGACCGCCCCAGCAGGGATTGGCGTCGACGTCTTCATAGGCAACGCCCAGCCCGAGTGTCGTGTCGGGGCTCACATCAAAATCGAGGGCACCGTAATACACCTGATCCTTGCGACTGGCGTCGTCCACAAAGTAATGCCGGCTCTGCTCGGCGACTACCGCCCGGCCGCGCACCGTGCCGGAGTCGTTCAGCGGTCCGCCGGTGTCGACCTGTCCGCGATAATTGTCCCAACTGCCACCGGACAGCGTGATGTCCGTATGCGGCGCGGTCTGGCCGCGCTTGCGCACGAAATTCACCCCACCGGCCGTACCACCCGAACCCTTCATCATGCCCGCGGCACCACGAAGGATTTCGACCCGGTCGTAATACGCCATGTCACCACTGAAACTGTCGGCCTGAACATAAAGGTTGCCCATATCCAGCGGCACGCCGTCGTACTGGTACTGGCCCGACATACGGAAGCCGCGCGAATAGAAATATTTGCCGCCCATGGTCGAGTCGTAGACAGTAATGCCCGGCGTCTTTTCCATGACCTGTTCGATGGTGTTGAGGTTCTGGTCGTCAAGCATCTTGCGGGTCATCACCGTGACCGATTGCGGCGTTTCCTTGAGCGAGTGCTCGCCCTTGCCGATGGTCACCGCGCCCGTGGTGTACGAGCCGCTGTACTCGGTGGTCGCGCCCAGCATCTGCCCGTTGATGTTGGTCGCCCCCAGTTCCAGTGCCGAGCCGGTGGCCGGTACTGGCCGCAGCACGTAAGTGCCGTTGGCCTGGGGTTCGGCTTGCAGACCGCTGCCGCCCAGAATTCGCGCGAATCCTTCACTCACACCGAACGCCCCCTTGAGTCCGGGGGACTTCAGCCCTTCGGTTTGTCGCGCATCAAAGGAAATGGCGGCGCCCGCCGCACTGGCGAAATGACTGAGGACTTCGGTCAGACTGCCGCCAGCAATGTCGAAGGATTGAACCGAAGTTTGCTGTTGCGCCGCCATCGCCGCGACCGGCCATACGCACATCGACGTTGCCGCGATCAATCCGACGTTCACTGCAATCGCCAGACGACCTGACGTGTAGACCCGAGACATGCTTACCCTCCCCCAAAGATCATCAATAAAACTCACTGAGGGATGAGCCGAACGATGTGAATGAAAAGTGCAAAAGACTGAAATTATTTTTTGTCGCCTCAGCCGGAAACATTGACCCAATAGCGACTGAATCGGCTGATACGCAGGGAAAAACCGCTTTCCAGCGCAGCCAGCGCCAGGTCCGTGTTATCGATGGGGAACGCCCCGGACACCTTCAGATGGGCAATGCGCGGATCACAGCGCAGCACGCCAGTGCGATAGCGCGACAGGTCGGCCAGCAACTCGGCCAACGGACGATTGATGGCGATGATGCTGCCCTGCTGCCAGGCGCCCGTCGAAGCATCATTTCGCCGTACCGTCCCCAGTGAAGCAGGATTGAAACTCAGGGACTGGCCAGCCTCGAGGCGCACCTTCGGGCCAACGCCAGATGAAGTCACCTCCACCGCCTTCTCAAGCACGGCCACCTCGCCGCCCTGATGCCCGGACCGGACGATAAACCGTGTCCCCAGCGCCAGCACCTCGCCATGGCGAGTGACCACCTTGAACGGTCGCTGCGAAGGATCGACAGCGGTCGTGACAAGCATCTCGCCCCACAACAGTTCCAGCACCCGTTGGTGCCCATCGAAACGCAGGTTGACCGACGTGTCGGTATTCAGCAGCAATGAACTGCCATCCGCCAGACGGAACTCCCGGCGCTCACCCACGGCAGTGCGGAAATCGGCGAACAGGTTCTGGCTTGTTTCACTGCGCCATCCCAACCAACCCAGCGAACCGGCCGAGGCCAGTACCACGACACTACGCAACACCTGCCGACGCGAGCTGTCAGCGCCGCGCAAGGCCGGTGAGGCCAAAGCGCCAGGCACGCGACTCATTTGCTCGCCGACGGCGGCCATGCGCTGCCAGGCTTGAGTGTGCACAGGGTCGGCGAGCAGCCATTCGTTCCATGCCGCGCGATCGGTGTCGGTCGCGACACCTGACTGTAGGCGTGCATACCACTGAGCCGCGACACTGATCGCCTTCAATTCGGCGGGTGAAAGGCTCATGCCAGCTGCAACTGGATTTGCATCAGACAGCAATGCTCCATGGCCTTGGCCATGTGATTGTTGATGGTGCGCACGCTGACGCCCAGGCGCTGGGCAATCTGCGGGTAGGTCAGGCCTTCGAACTGAGACAGAATGAACGCCTGTTTGACCTTCGGCCCCAACCCTTGCAGCAAACGATCGATTTCCATCAGGGCTTGCAGCAGGATCGCCTGCTCTTCCAGCGAAGGTTGTTGCCCTTCGGGCATGGCCGCCAAGGCTTCCAGATACGACTGTTCCAGCGAACGCCGGCGGAACAGGTCAATCAACAAGCCCTTGGCGATCATCGACAGATACGGCCGCGGCTCGCGTATATCCAGCGCGTTGCGCGCCTTGATCACCCGGACGAAGGTGTCCTGCGCCAGATCCGCCGCATCGAAGGCGTTCCCCAAGCGCTTGCGCAGCCAGCCATTAAGCCAACTGTGGTGGTCGCAATACAGATCATTGACGGCGCTGCGCAGGGACAAATCGTTGGCGGACATGACAATGGAATAATTCGCGACTGATAATGAATCGCATTGTCATCGGTACAGGAGGTGATTGGCAATAGCTGTATTGGCCAAACCCCGCCTCACCCGTAGGTGTGACGGGGTTGTCAGCCGTAGAAGCTCTATCTTCGCTGAAGCGCCCCTCATTCAATGTTTTCGAGAATCTCGAACTTCACTTGATCGGGATAGAAGGCCACATGATTCTTGATTTGTTCTACCGACACTTTGGGGTTTTCATAACTCCATGCCGCATTGGCCCCCTCATGCCCCGTAATCTGCAGGCTGAAATAGCTCGCGTCGCCCTTGTAAGGGCAATAGCTGGTGTGATCGGTGCGGGCAAAATATTGCTCGTCGATGTCCTCCCGCGGGACGTAATACACCGGAGGGTAATTGGCCTCCAGCAGCACCAGCGCGCGGGTGGACGCGGCCACCTGAATATCGTGAAACTTCACCAGCAGGGTGCCTGGTTGCTCGGCAATGGTGATGACAGGACTGGGACCGGAGCTTTTCATGAATTGCGTTCCTCGGGATGATGATAAACCTGTAGGAGCGTGCGAGCGGCGGTCCGACTTGCCCGCGATGGGGCGCGCAGCGGCCCTAAAACGTGAGAACACAGCTTCAGGTATAACCCAGATTTTGCCATCACGACGGCTTCGCAGCCGAACGGGATCAAGTGCTTTATCCGTCCGTGGACCGGCTCACCGCTTCCCACGCCTCGATTTCACGCGTCATCGCCTCCAGCCGCTCGCGCACCAGCTGCAGCGCATCGCTACCGAGCAACAGGTGCGCAGGTGGCGCCTCACTGTCAATCAACGTCAGCATGGCTCGGGCGGCTTTCACCGGATCGCCCAACTGTTTGCCGCTCTTGTTCTGCCGCGCGCTACGGATCGGGTCGAAAGTGGCATCGTATTCGGCAATGCTGCGTTCGGATCGGCGCATTGAACGCCCGGCCCAATCAGTGCGAAACGATCCCGGTGCAACGGCCGTGACTGCGATGCCGAATGGCTTGAGTTCCTTGCTCAAGGTGTCGGAAATCCCCTCCAGTGCAAATTTGCTCCCGCAGTAATAGGCAATGCCAGGCATCGTGATGAAACCGCCCATGGACGTGATGTTGATGATGTGCCCTGCCCGGCGCTGGCGAAAAAAGGGCACGAAAGCCTTGGTCACCGCCACCGCGCCGAACACATTCACCTCAAACTGCTGGCGCATTTCTTCAAGGGCCGACTCTTCGAAAATACCTTCGTGACCATAGCCAGCGTTATTGACCAATACATGCACCGGGCCGAGGCTGGCTTCGACCTCGGCCACCACCGCGTCGATCCGCGCGAAGTCAGTGACATCCAGGCATCGACCGAAAGCCTGTTTCGAGGCATGCGCCTCGAACTCAACCCGCGCCGATTCGCTGCGCACAGTGCCGATCACCCGATGCCCCGCCGCAAGTGCCTCGTTGGCCAACGCCTTGCCGAAACCGCTGCTGACGCCGGTGATGAAGAGGGTCTTTTTTGTACTCATGTTCACATTCCACCCAGGTAGTGCTGCCGCACAGCGCGACAGTCAGGCTCGACACCATGTTAGAAGTGCGCACGCGCTGACTGAACGCTCATTGCTGTGAGTTATTTGCCTAATCCTATGGATTGATTGCTTTACACAGACGGCAGGGCCACATTCAAGCCCAATGAACACGCAGCAGGACCGAACCGTGAGCCCATCAGCCGTAGATCAAAACGATTGCCAGCAACGGATGATCGACCTGCTCAGCCGACTCGCTCCGGACGAAGGCTACAACCTCACCGCGCTGGCGGATGTGCGTTTGCTGCGCTCAAATTGTCCGCTGCATCGCACCCCGGTGCTTTACGATCCGGGCATCGTCATCGTCTGCCAGGGGCGCAAACGCGGCTATTGGGGGGAAACGACCTACCTCTACGATGCCCGGCATTATCTGGCGGTGACCGTGCCGGTGCCCTTCACCATGGAAACCGACGCCAGCGAGGACGAACCGCTGCTGGCGATCTATCTGCATCTGGACTTCAACCTCGTCGCCGAACTGATGTTGCAACTCGACGACCAACCGTCGGCCGCGCCCCAAGGCATGTTCGCCTCGCCCATGGAACCGCGCCTGAGCCAATCGGTCCTGAGGCTGCTGGAGGCGCTTGACTCGCCGCTGGACAGTCGCCTGCTCGGACCGGCGCTGGTGCGGGAGGTTTATTACCGGATTCTTACCGGCGCTCAGGGCGGTTCGATGCGCGCCGCCCTCAGCGCCAAAGGCCGATTTGGCCGTATATCCCTGGCCCTGCGAAAAATCCACGCCAGCCTCGGCGAACGGTTGGAGGTGGAAGACCTGGCCAGGGAGGCCAACATGAGCGTGCCGACCTTCCACGCGCATTTCAAAGCGATCACCCACACTTCGCCGATGCGGTACCTGAAGACCACGCGCCTGCATCAGGCCCGCCTGTTGATGGCGCGCAACGGCTGCAGCGTCGCGTCGGCCGCTTCGCAAGTCGGCTATGAAAGCGGTTCGCAGTTCAGTCGCGAATTCAAAAGGCTGTTCGGTCGTACGCCCACCGATGAGGTGACGCGAATGAAAGGCTCGTTCGCCCTGCCGCCTCTGGAGAACGCGCAGTTTGTGTCCTCCCATTGAGCGCCTCGATCTGCAGATCGTTGCAATGTCTGGACATGCACAAGCTGTACATCCATACAGATAAAGATTGCTCCATCGCTCATCAGCCGCCATTCTGTGCACCTTCCGGCAGCTGATGAACGATGGTGGTTATGCGGTTGTACCTCTGTGAAAAACCTTCCCAGGCCAAAGACATTGCGGCCGTGCTCGGCGCTCGGCGTCGCGGCGACGGCTGCTGGCTGGGAACGGACGTCACGGTAACCTGGTGCATCGGCCATCTGCTGGAAACCGCGCCGCCGGATGCCTACGACGCACGTTACAAGCGCTGGGTGTTGGCGGATCTGCCGATCATTCCGGACAAATGGAAAATGACCGTCAAACCGCGCACCGCCAGTCAATACAAGGCCGTCAAACGCTTGCTTGGCGAGGCTGATGAGCTGGTGATCGCCACCGATGCCGACCGTGAGGGCGAAATGATCGCCCGGGAACTGGTGGAGCATTGCCGTTATCGCGGGCCGATCCAGCGATTGTGGCTGTCGGCGCTGGACGATGCGTCGATCCGCAAGGCGTTGGCTGCACTGAAACCGGGAGCGGAGACGTTCAGTCTCTATCATTCGGCATTGGGCCGTTCACGGGCCGACTGGCTGATCGGGATGAACATGAGCCGGTTGTTCACGCTGCTGGGGCGCCAGTCCGGCTACCAGGGCGTGTTGCCGGTCGGTCGGGTGCAAACGCCGACCCTGCGGCTGGTCGTGGATCGCGACCGCAGCATTGCCGATTTCGTCCCCGTGGCTTATTGGGCCATCGACGTGCAGCTGCTGCACGATGGCACCGCGTTCACCGCACAGTGGCGCGCGGCCTCCGACGCTTGCGACGATCAGGATCGCTGCCTCGACCAGGCGCTCGCGCAACAAGCGGCGGCGGCGATTGGCAATGCGGCGAGTGCCCGGGTGATCAAGCTGCGTACCGAGCGGATGCGAGAAGTGGCGCCGCTGCCGTTCGATCTGGGCACCTTGCAGGAAGTCTGCTCGAAGAAGCTTGGCCTCGGCGCCCAGGAAACGCTCGACATCGCCCAGGCGCTTTACGAAACCCACAAGGTCATTACCTATCCGCGCAGTGATTGCGGCTACCTGCCTGTCAGTCAACACAGCGAAGCGCCAGGTATTCTGGCAGCGTTGAGGCAGGCTGATCCGGCCCTCAACGCCTTGCAGGACTACCTGGAACCCCAGCGCCGCTCACGGGCGTGGGACGATGCGAAAGTCAGCGCTCACCACGGCATCATCCCCACTGCCGCGGCAAAAAACCTTGATCGGCTGGCGGGCAAGCAGCGTGCGGTCTATACCCTGATCCGTGCACGTTATCTGGCGCAGTTTCTGCCCAGTCATGAATACGACCGGACCCAGGCCGACTTCGACTGCGCCGGTCAAGCCTTGCGCGCCGTCGGCAAGCAGATCATCGAGCCTGGCTGGAAACGCGCCCTGCCCGAGGCCCTCGCCCCGGCCAAGGGCCGCGAAGCGCCAGCGCCACAAACCTTGCCGACATTGGCCGAAGGACGTGAGTGCACGGTGGCCGAGGTGAAGCTCAAGGACCTCTGGACCCAGCCGCCCAAACCCTTCACCGAAGGTGACTTGATCAAAGCGATGAAGAACGTCGCCAAACTGGTGGAAGACCCACTGCTCAAGCAGAAACTCAAGGACACCACCGGCATCGGCACCGAAGCCACCCGCGCCTCGATCATCCAGGGCCTGCTCGACCGCGGTTACCTGATCAAGAACGGGAAGGCACTGGCCGCGACGCCGGCCGCCTTCAGCCTGATCGACGCGGTGCCACGTGCCATTGCCGATCCGGGCACCACGGCGATCTGGGAACAGGCGCTGGACATGGTGCAAAGCGGCGAAATGAGCCTGGAAGAGTTCGTCACCAAACAAGCCGCGTGGATGAGCAAGCAGGTGGCCCGCTGCGCCGGCCTCAGCCTGACCATCAGCGGCCCGGCAAGCCCGGCCGGGCGCGGTGGCGCGCCATGGAAAAACAAACGCAAACCGGCCAAGCGCAAACCCGCGACTGCTGGCACGCGCGCAGCAAAACCGGCGAGCAAGGCGTGATCGGGCAATGGTCTACTGTTCATCAGATCCGCTGACATCAGGAGCGAGCCCGCATGCCCTCGATTGAACTGCACGCCGCACAGCGCGATGAACTGGAAACCATTGAAAACCTGATGCAGTTCTACCTGCACGACTTCAGTGAATGGCTGCCGCTGAAACTCGGCGCGAATGGTTTCTTCAACCTCCAGGACCAACAGGATTACTGGCGAAACCCTGCCACCCGCCCCTTTTTGATCAAGGTCGATGGGGAACTGGCCGGTTTCGTGACCGTGGATGACCGCACCCATCTTCCCGGCGCCGAGCACAACATCGGCTACCTGTTCGTCAGCCGCCGCTTTCGTGGCCAAGGTGTCGCGACGTTTGTCGCATCCACCCTCTTGAGCCAGCTCCCCGGTCAATGGCAGATTTTCCACATCGACGCCAATCAGCCCGCGCGTTTGTTCTGGGCGAGTGTGATTGACGATCTCACCGGCGGCACGTACACACGGCATCAGCAGCCGGTAGACGATTTCCCCTGCACCTTTTATCGCTTCCAAAGCTCACCGCTATCGTCCTGAGTGACGTTCTCCAGTTCCGCTTTCTCATTCCAAACAGCTTTGTCCGACAATATGTAGTGCTTGAAAATAATCACTACAAAACCGTTGACGCCTCCGATTTGCCCTTGCATGATGCAGACATCTCCCCGATCGGGAGTACGGCAACATGTTTGAGCAAGCTCGTCTGACCGCCGAGCTGTTTTTCCCGGATACACGCTGCCCACAAGGCAGATTGAAGAAGCTGACCTGGCCCGAACGTCCAGTACAAGGACGAGAAGCGCTGGCGATCAATCCTCATGAAGCTTGTGGCCGACCCTGAAAACGTCGGTAGTGGCCCGAAGGTTATCGCTGCTTCTCTTCGTTGTGACGCTATTGCGTAGCAGTTATTCAACACGACTACATGCAACAGACGCGGGACCCCGTCATTTCGGCGGCCGACCGCTGACGTCCTGGTTTCGGTGCCAGGGATCAACTAACCGATGGGCTACCTGTATTAGCGAATCAACTTTGAAAGATCACCAAATGGTCAAGGGGCTTTATATGAATCTGAACAATCAACCCACCATCGATGAACTGGCTCGTATGTTCGCTGCGCAAAAAGACAGCCATGACAGCCATATCCTGTGGATCAGCAAATCGGGCCAGGTGCATATCGACTGCCTGTCGCCGCATGCCCATGAAGCCGAGTTCGACCAGAACAACCAGAATCTGCTGGCCCGATTGAAGATGTACCGTCGCGGTCAGGGCTATGTCGGCAAAAAAGCCGCAGCCGACAAAGACTTCATCGGTAATGTTCTGCAAACGCTGAAACAGGCCTGGGCCTCGATGCAGAACCAGAATGAAGTTCGGGTGATTGACCGGTTCTACTGATAATTCAACGCAATAAAAAGGCCCCGCTCGAATGATGATCGAGCGGGGCTTTTTGTTTGTCTCCACTGTGCCAAACAAAGCTATCGTTAAAGGTATCCGCTGTTGGTCCCTGGAGACTTGCGATGAAAAACAACCTGAAATTCCTGCTGTTGCTGCTGATGACGAGCGCTGTTCAGGCAAACAGCGTCAACGGAGTCCCGTCATTCGCAGTGGAGTGCCCTGGCAAGATCCTCGTCCAGGCGGATCAGGACGGGCCGGTGATGATCAACGGCAAGGAAGCCGAAACCAAAGCCATCAATGATCGCCGCTTCGAAGCCAAGAGCTCCGGCATCACACTGTCCATCGTCCTGGCCGATGACGATTCGGTGGTCGTGTCTTCCACCGGCAAGGCGCCCAATGGAGTGTGCCAGTCAGTCGATGACTGACGTCGACGACTCGGCTTTCCCAGAACCAACTCCATAACGGCAATTCCTTCACGTTATGCAGCGTCCGTTTGCCCGCCTCCAACGCCACCAGCCCCCACCTCGCACACCCGATGCAGGCCTCGCCCGCGTCAGTCGGCCTGACCGTGCGCGAGGTGCGATCGAACAGGCTACCCCCCAGTGTTTCCTCCAGTCGGCGAATCTGTTGCGACAAGGTTGGCTGTGACACGTGCAGTGCCGCGGCAGCACGGGTGAAACCGCCGCAGGATTGAACCTATAGGCAGGACTTATGCGCAGCATTGCATATCGGTCTTGGACGCTATGAATCAACCAGCAGAAGATGGCTTCACACCCAAGCAACACCACGCCGACAGGAGATACCCGATGCAACAGTCCCACGCTTACAACGACCCGAGTCTGGCCCTGACCACGTCGATCCTCGACGCCAAGGCACGCAAAAACCTGTCCTGGCAGGACCTGACCGACGGCACCGGCCTTGGCCTCGCCTACGTCACCGCCGCCCTGCTCGGTCAACATCCATTGCCGGAAGCCGCGGCCAAAGTGATCGGCGAAAAACTCGACCTGGACGCCGACGCTGTGGCCCGCCTGCAGATCATCCCGCTGCGCGGCAGCCTTTCGGGTGTCCCGACCGACCCGACCATCTACCGCTTCTACGAGATGATCCAGATTTACGGCACCACCCTGAAAGCCTTGGTTCATGAACAATTCGGCGACGGCATCATCAGCGCGATCAACTTCAAGCTCGACATGAAGAAAGTCGATGACCCGGAAGGTGGCTCTCGCGCCGTGATCACCCTCGACGGCAAGTTCCTGCCACTGCGTCCTTTCTAAGTGGATACCGGCCCGCACACAGGTGCGGGCCAAACCCGAATCACGCATGAGGACATTGTTATGAAAACGCTCATTGAAGGTTTTCTGAAATTCCAGAAGGAAGCCTTTCCGCAACGCACCGACCTGTTCAAACACCTGGCCACCACGCAACACCCCGGTACGTTGTTTATCACTTGCTCCGACAGTCGTGTCGTGCCGGAATTGCTGACCCAGCAAGAACCCGGCGAACTGTTCGTAATCCGTAACGCCGGCAACATTGTGCCCTCCTACAGCCCGCATCCAGGCGGTGTATCGGCCACGGTCGAATACGCGGTCGCCGTGCTGGGCGTCACCGACATCGTGATCTGTGGCCATTCGGACTGCGGCGCCATGACCGCCGTCGCCTCGTGCAAATGCATGGACCACCTGCCCGCCGTCAGCGGCTGGTTGCAACACGCCGAGTCGGCGAAAGTGATCAATGAATCGCGCCCTCACGCCAATGACGCGGCGAAGGTGAGTTCGATGGTGCGGGAGAATGTGATCGCTCAACTGGCCAACATCCAGACCCACCCGAGCGTGCGACTGGCTCAGGAAAAAGGCCTGCTGAACCTGCATGGCTGGGTCTACGACATTGAAACCGGTTCGATCGATGCGCTGGATGCCCACAGCCGCACGTTCGTGTCGCTGGTCGAACACCCGACTACCTGCGCGGTGCACGGCAAAGCGATGGAAGCGGCTTGATCCAGGTCGGCAGCCGATGCAGCGCGCCCGGTTCACGGGAGCGCTGCATCCAGTTTCATTTGTCGTCAGGCTTGCCTGACGCTGGTGACCGGATCTCCGGGCTGTCCTCGGCGCTTGGCGGTGTTGGAACGCTTCCGGGCGTGAACACGTGAGTCAGCAATTCCCTGGCATCGATTTCATTGACGCCATTCACCGTGCGGGCCAGCGCAACGACCTGCTCACATTGTTTATGGGTGTTGACGCGACCACTTAACACCACCGTTCCTGCAAGTGTTTTGACATGGACTTGCAGACTAAGGGCAGGATCGGCCAGCGCCAGGGCCGACTTCACCCGAGCGGTCAGCCACGCGTCATGCGCGATTATTCCCAATTGATGAGAGTAATGCTCCAAGGAATGATGTTTCATGGCGAACCCTCTTTCGAAACGCAGACGCAGACACCTAAATTATAGTGCGGCCTGCGTCTGTGGTCGGGGTTCTCAGCGTTTGACCGACAGATCCACCTGCGTCATGCGACTGCGAATCGTGAACACACCATCCCCCGAGAGAATCGCGCTGCGGGCAAACAGGCGGCCGCTCTCCCAGTTCGAAAGCCCCAGCTCCGGCTTGTTCAGCGCGTATTGTCCGTCGACCCAGCGAGTGATGCCGTTGCCGACAAAAGGCGCGTTGACCGCATTGTAGAAACGCTCATGGGCCTCGGCATCTTCACTGATCAACGACACGGTGAACTGCGGGCTGTAGCGGTTGAACAAGGCGATGGCGCTGTCCAGGTCGTCGACGATCTTCAGGCTGACTTCCGGGGTTTCTTCCCACTCCCACTCGCGGCCCAACTGGTCCTCGGGCAGCGGCTCGGCCAATGCTTCAGTTTGATAACCTTCAGCGCGGCAGACGTCGACCTTCGCGGTCCTCCAATCGTAAGGCAGGTACGTCTCGCTGCCCTCGACGATGTGCAACTTGCAGCCCTCGTCCCGAGCGGCGCCAGCCTGTTTCAAGGCCTGCAGAAACAGCGGCACCAGTTCGGCGGCGCGGTCGCGGTGGATCAGGCAGACGTTCAGGGTGTTGCAGACCTTGCGGTCCAGGGAATTGCGCACGACGGCGGCAAAACGCTGGGCGTCGGCCTCCTTGTCGGCGATCAGCCAGGCGCCACCGGTGCCATGCAGACTGACGGCCGTGCCGGCCTGCTGCGCGATGCTGCCCAATTGGCTGACGGCACGCCCCGAACCACGGGCCACCGCGAGCGACAGGCGTCGGTCGGCGAACATCGCCCAACCGGCGGCGTGATTGACACTTTCCACCAGCGACACCGCACCCACCGGCAAACCGGCGTCGCTCAACGCCGGGTTCAACGCGTGGGTGACGATGGCTTTCGCCGTGCCCAAGGCGTCGCTGCCAATGCGCAGCACCGCGGTGTTGCCAGTACGCAACACGCCAGCGGCGTCGGCGAAGACATTCGGCCGTCCTTCGAAGACGAAGGCGACGATACCCAGCGGCGAAACCACCTGCTCGACTTTCCAGCCGTCATGCTCGACGCAACTGATCACTTTGCCACGCGTGGCTGACGCATCGCGCCAGGCCCTGAGGCCCGCGATCATGTCGCGGCGCATGCGTTCATCGGCCAGCAACCGCGTGGTCGAGCGTCCACGAGACTTGGCCCACTCGATGTCGGCGAGGTTGGCCGCCTCGATCAAGTCCCAGCAGCCCTGATCTTCAAGGCGCCGGGCAAAGAAATCAAAGAACTCACTGATCGCCTGGTCCGACACGGCGGACATTGCCGTAAACGCCGTTTCGGCCCGCTCGATCGCTACCGCCGCCGCTTTCTGGTCCGCGACGGGAATCAGCAGCAACTCGCCGCTGACCTGCTCCACCAGCAGGTGGTCCCCGGGCTGAAAGCGCAAGGCCAGTTCGGGGCTGACCACGGTGACGCGGTTACCAGCGAAAGGAATTGGCGTGCCAGCGATTAGACGTTCGAGCGCAAGAGACATGAAGCGGTTTCACCATGCAAGGGGCGGCTGGAAAATGTATAGCAAAACGCCGGAAGCGTCATTAACCCCGCCCGCTCGAATTTCTCAAAACACCGACCAGCCAATTCGCTGGCTCAGCAGTTCCAGTGCGGCCATGCCCGCGAGCGAGTTGCCGGCCGTGTTCAGTTCCGGCGACCAGACGCACACCGTGAACTGCCCCGGCACCACGGCGACGATCCCGCCGCCCACGCCGCTCTTGCCAGGCAGGCCGACACGATAGGCGAAGTTGCCCGCCTCGTCGTAGAGGCCGCTGGTGGCCATGATCGAGTTGACTTGCTGGGTCTGGCGGGCGCTGAGGATCTGTTCGCCGCTGTGTTTGCAGAAACCGTCGTTGGCCAGGAAGCAGAACGCCCGGGCCAGGTCCACGCAGTTCATGCGCAGGGCACAATGGCTGAAATAGCTGCGCAATACCGCTTCGACATCGTTATGAAAGTTACCGAAGGATTGCATCAGGTAGGCCATGGCGGCGTTGCGCGCACGGTGCTGGTATTCGGACTCGGCGACCTTGCCGTCCACCATCACCTGCGGGTTGCCCGACAAACGCCGGACGAAATCGCGCATCGATAACGCCGGGGCGGCAAAACGCGACTGGTTGATGTCGCAGATCACCAGCGCACCAGCGTTGATGAACGGATTGCGCGGGCGTCCGCGCTCGAACTCCAGTTGCACCAGCGAGTTGAACGGCTGGCCGGAAGGTTCGTGGCCCAGGCGCTGCCAGATGGCTTCGCCGGAATGATCGATGGCCTGCACCAGGCTGAACACCTTGGAAATGCTCTGCACTGAGAACGGTGTATGGGCGTCACCGGCACAAAACAGTTCGCCGTCGTTGCCATACACGGCAATGCCCAACTGGTTGGCCGGCACGGTGCCGAGGGCGGGAATGTAGTCAGCCACCTTGCCCTGACCAATCAGGGGACGAACTGCGTCAAGGATCTCGTTCAACAGCGCTTGCATGCCGGGTTCCGAAGTCTTGCCCCATGGGATTGCGGGGACACTGACGCTAGACGCTGGCGGTCAGCAACGAATCACAGATTGCCTGAGCACAATCTCATAAACACCACTGCTCCCCGTGGGGGCTTGCTCGCGCCCACAGGGGATTTGCATTGCCTGTGTATCAGCATGTATACAGCCCCGTTTTTGACACACCCCGTCCATAAAACCCCGCACCCGCGACACATCGCAGATACACCCGATTGATGAAATGTGCCTGTCGATTGGCTCAGCCGATCAAAGCGCTCAACTCACTCAATGCTATGGGGTATCACCATGTTCAAGCTCTCGACTTCTTCCCTGACCCTCGGCCTGATCGTTGCGGGCGGCCTGGCCCTGTCCAACGTCGCGTCGGCTTCCGAGTCCGAAGCGTTCAGCATGAAACAGCTGGCCCACGGCTACAGCCAGGTCCAGGCCGACACCGCGGAAAAACCGGCTGAAGGCAAATGCGGCGAAGGCAAGTGCGGCGCCAGCGAGTAACCCCTGCGCAGGGCCGTCGGGCCCCGCATCCCTGACTGAACGGAGACCAAGTCCATGAACGCTGCAATCTCGTCGGCCGTAAAAGGCCTGCACCTGAACCTTGACCGTGCCGGTAGCTGGCTCGCCCCTCTGACCTTGCGGTTGTTCATCGCCTGGGAATTCTTCGAGTCGGGCCTGGAAAAGTGGAACGGCGAAAACTGGTTCGCCGACATTCAGGACCGCTTCCCGTTTCCCTTCGACCATGTGCCGGCCACGCTGAACTGGGAACTGTCGATGTGGGCCGAACTGATCTGCGCCCTCGCCATCCTTGTCGGACTGGGTACGCGGATTTCCGCCATTGTGTTGATCGTGGTGACTGTCGTTGCGACCGCTGCCGTTCACTGGCCAGCCGATTGGTCTACATTGAGTGAGCTTGCCCAGGGTTACTCCATCAGCAACAAGGGGTACGGCAACTTCAAATTGCCGCTGATCTACCTCGCCGCCCTGATGCCACTGTTGCTCTCGGGTGCCGGCAAACTCAGCCTCGATGCGTTGCTGGCCCGATTCTTCTGGCGTCGCAACAATCGCTGAAATGTTAATGTGGCAAGCTGTACCTCCCACCTCACTTGCGTAGACAGGAGCCACCATGAGCGTGACCACCCAATGGATCGAGATCGACAGCGCCGAAGGTAAATTCGGCGCCTACCTGGCCATTCCGCATACCCGGAAAGGCCCTGGGATCGTGCTGATCCAAGAGATCTTCGGCGTCAACGAACACATTCGCTCCGTCGCCGAACAGTACGCCGCCGACGGCTACCTGGTGATCGCGCCGGACCTGTTCTGGCGCAGCGGCCACCGTATCGAACTGACCTACGATGAAGCCGGCTGGAAACGTGCGATCGAGTTGATGAACGCCACCGACGTCGACAAGGCGCAGAAGGACATCGAACTGGCCATCGACGCCCTGAAAGCCCAGCCGGGCCTGGACGGCGGGATCGCTTCCATCGGCTACTGCTTTGGCGGCCTGCTCTCGTACCACACCGCCGCCAACGGGCTGGTGGACGTGGCCATTGCCTATTACGGCGGCGGCATCCAGAACCAACTGGACCGGGCCGACGAAATCGAAGTGCCGCTGCTGATGCACTTCGGTGAACAGGACAGCCACATTCCGCTGGAAGCCGTCGAGAAAATCGCCGAGCGCTTCGACAACAACGATAACGTGGAAATCGTCGTGTACCCGGAAGCCGAACATGGCTTCAACTGCTCGCACCGTGACAGCTACAACCAGCGTGCAGCGGCCGAGGCCCATGGCAATACGCTGATCTTTTTGGGTATGGAACTGTAAGGCCCACACCCGCGAAAAAGGCACCTTCATACGACGATGAAGGTGCCTTTTTTTTTGCAACGATGGCTACAGGCTCACTTCTTCCGTTTGGGCAGCCACCACCAGCTGCGGTTGAGCGTTACGTTCATGCACATGGCGATGGGGCGTGCGGTCGATGTTAAGGCTCAGAATTTCCGGTCGGCTGTAGTGACCGCGGCCATCCATCTGGCGTTTACGGATTTCGATCTGGAACAAGTCGATGTCAGCGATGACTTCGCCTTCACCTTCGGTCAGTGCGCCGACAACCTCACCTTGCGGATCGATGATCGCGGTGTAGCAGCCGCCGGAGATCGGACCGATCTCGCAACCGGTGTCAGCCATGATTTGCGCCTGCTGTTCCGGGTACAACCAGGCCGTCGAGTTCACCACGAAGCACGCCGATTCCAGCGCGTGCATGCGGATGCTGACCTCCATCTGGCGAGTGAACAGCGGGCCGGCAAATGAACCGGGGTACATCGAGGCGTGAATCTGTTCACCGTCTTCGATCAAGGCGTAACGCGCCAGCGGGTTGTAATGCTCCCAGCAAGCCAGTTGGCCGATGCGGCCGACGGCGCTGTCGGTGGCCCGCAGGCCGGAGCCGTCGCCCATGCCCCAGATCATCCGTTCGTGATAGGTCGGCGAAATCTTGCGCCGCGCCTGAATCAGGGTGCCGTCCGCATCGAACAGCAACTGAGTGTTGTAGAGGGTGCTGCCATCGCGTTCATTGACGCCGATGGACACGACCATGTTGGCGTCCTTCGCGGCTTTGCCGATCGCATCGGTAGTCGCGGAAGGGACAACGACGGCCTGGTCCAGCAGTTTGTAGTGCTCGGCGCCCATTTTGAATGGGGCCTGCACGAAGGAAAAATACGGGTAGTACGGCACGATGGTTTCCGGGAAAACGGCGAATTGCACGCCCCTCTCGCCGAGTTCTAGGATTTTGTTGACGACCTTTTCTACAGTGCCTTCACGGCTGTAGAGCACAGGAGCGATCTGAACGGCGGCGGCTTTGACGATGGTCATGACGGCGATCTCGTTGGGGAATGGGTTTCAACGAGGACCAGATTACGGTAATAATATTTTGTCTTGAATGTCGAATACACCACCTTTCAGGACAATCCGTGCCCATTGGATTTTGCGACTGCTGCGCAGCCGAGCGGGACGGTGCGGCGTTCCGACAAGCTCCCTCGCCACAGTAGAGCGCTCGGCCATCGGCCTGGGATCAACTCCGATTGGCACGCTGGATGACTTGCGGTGGTTGGCCGAACGCACGAATAAAAGCCCGGCGCATACGCTCACGATCACCAAAACCGGTCTCTGTCGCCACCACATCGATGGCATGCCGGCCGGTTTCCATCATCAGGCGCGCGGCTTCCACTCGCAGGTTCTCAATAGCCTTGGCCGGTGATTGACCCGTTTCGGCATGAAACACACGACTGAACTGTCGCGGGCTAAGGTTGGCCGCGCTGGCCAGCGCCTCGACCGACAGCTCGGACTTCAGGTTCTGCTTGGCGTAGATCAACGCGGACTGGATGCGGTCAGTCTTGGGCTCGAGTTCGAGCATCACCGAAAACTGCGACTGCCCGCCCGCGCGCCGGTGATACACCACCAATTGCCGGGCCACGCGCCGCGCCACGTCGGCGCCCAGATCCTTTTCAACCAGCGCCAGCGCCAAATCGACGCACGCGCTCATGCCCGCCGCGGTCCAGACGTTACCGTCGTTGATGAAAATCCGGTCTTCTTCCACCCTCACTTTCGGGTACGCCCGCTGCAATGCCGGCGCATGACACCAGTGCGTGGTCGCACGCCGGCCATCGAGCAGGCCGGCTTCGGCCAATGCGATGGCCCCGGTGCAAATGGACCCCAGGCGTCGAGAGGTCCGACTGGCGCTGCGCAAAAACTCCACCATGCCGGGCGAGACCGGACGGATCAGGTTGTCGCCCATCACCAGCAGCGTGTCGAAGGGGCCATGGTGGAACGCCGTGGTCTCCACGCCGAAACCCGCCGAGGTCCGCACGGTACCGCCGTGCTCGGACAGCAAGGTGATGTCGTACATCGGAGTGTCGACGGCACCGTTGGCCATTTCGAAAGCCGCACACATGGCCAGGCCCAGCACCTGGAAACCGGGGTAAACGATGAGGCCGATGTTGTGCACGGTGGCAGACTCCTTTGACCTTAAAGGTGGCATGACGGGTTTCCGGTCAGCCGAGTCTGCACTGTACTCCTGAATCAGTCGCTAGTGCCTGGTCATCAACCCGTGCAGCACACCGAACCGCAAGCCTGGCTCGGAAGGTGTCATGTGCGAGACGCCAAAGACTTTGAACGCCGCCAGCATCAGCACCAGTCCGCCCGGCAGGATGCTCAGGCGATGACTCTGCAGACCGGCCAGCCTGAGCTGTTCGACGTGCCCTGCTTCCAGCAGGCGCAACGAAAGACGCAACAGGCCGCTGTAGGTGATTCCGCTGTGGCCATCGTCGTTCAAACCGTTGGCCTTGAGGACTTTGGCCAGCATGCGTGCGGTGCCTGAAGAACCGATGACCTGCTGCCAGCCCAGCGTGCGATAACGGCGCGCGACGCGTTCGAACTGCAGAGTCGCGACACGCTCGGCCTCCAGCAGTGCCGGGGCCGAGATGCGGCCGCCTTGAAAATAGCGCGCGCCAAAGGTGCCGCTGCCGATGGCGATGCTCTCGGTCAACAGCGGTTGAGCGCCCTGCCCCAGAATCAATTCCGTGGAACCGCCGCCGATATCGATGACCAGTCGCTTGCGCTCGGTGCCGGGCACCGTATGGGCCACGCCGGCGTACACCAGCCGGGCTTCTTCATGCCCGGAAATCACATCAATACGAAAACCCAGGTGCCTTTCCGCGCTGGCCAGAAACAGCTGCGCATTGTCAGCTTCGCGCACCGCACTGGTGGCCACCGCCCGCACACGACCGGGCTCGAAGCCACGCAATTTTTTGCCAAATCGCGCGAGCGCCTGCCATCCACGATCCAGCGCCATTTCGTCCAGCGCGCCACCCTGAAACCCCTCCGCCAACCGAACGGGCTCACGCAGGGTCTTCACTTCCTGGATCACCAGTTGCTGGTTCCGCCTGACCGACTGGCCGATCATCAAACGAAACGCGTTGGAGCCCAGGTCAATGGCCGCAAACAGGGAGGCGTCTCCTTTCATTGAGGTATTCCTTGCGCAATTCATCTGTCAGCAGAAGCCGCTCCGCTGAACACTCAAGACGGTTTGCAAGGATGTTGACATGGGTTCGATGACACCCAGATGACACGCTCCGGGGCGAACGAAAAACTCTCCTATTTCGCATCGCCATCATGGGGCTTGTAGAAGCGGAACAATCCGATATCCGCCGTTTTGATGTACTCCTTGGCCCAATCCGGTTTCACGGTGCGGTCGTGGAAGTACAAGGCTCCGCTTGTGCGATCCGGCAGCTGTTTATTCAGCGCCTTGCGCGCGATTTCCTTGGCGAGTGCGTAAGGCACCTCTTCCTGGACCGAATCGGAGCGGCCGTCACACCACCAGGAAAACTGGCAGCTTTTGGTTTCGGAGCCCTGCTTGACCACACCGCACACGGTGTCCGGAAAACCTTTGTGACCCAGGCGATTCATGACGACGTTGGCGACCGCTTCCATGTCGACAGCGTCCTTGCCTTTGGCTTCCCAATAGATGGAACGGGCCAGGCAAGTGATCGCATCGTCCAGCGGCGCTACGCCTGCGGGATCCACGGCCTGGACCTCGGACTGGGTAATGGCTTCGGATTTTGGGGCCGGCGCGGGGCTGGGGTTATCCGCCGCTTTTTGCTCCAGTACCTCGGCCTTGTTCTCGGCCGCTTGCTGTTTTTGCTCCTGATCCGTGGCGAAAGCCAGGCCGGCAAACAGGGTAATTGCGAGGCAGGTGGCAATCCAATGGAAGCGCATCGTCGAAAGACTCGGTTGGCGGTTTCGGATAAGTGTAGTAGTGAAATGACAGCAATCACCTCCCCGGCATTTTGGAAAAATCCATTGCCTGCAGGGGGGCCACTTCGCGCATCATGGGCGCAGTCAGATCCAAGGGAGATTTCCATGCGTGTCCTGTCATCCGCTTTGCGTCTTGCCACGTTGTCGTTGGGCTTGCTGTTCGCCGCGAAGGCGCTGGCGGCTGACGAGAAACAACTGATCGATTCGATCAACGACTACCGCAGCCAGGTGCAGCGTTGCGCGGGTGAGGTATCGGCGGAACTGCCGCCGCTGGCGGGTGATCCACGGCTCGCGTTGTCCGCCACCAGCGTCGTCAATCTGCAACAGGCCATGGTCGCCGCGAATTATCCGATGAAGAATGTGCAGGCGATCAGCCTGTCCGGGCCGCGTGATGCGGCATCAGCGATGAAAGCGATCCAGGAGAGCTTTTGCCAGATCGTGCTGGACCCGCAATTCGTCGACATTGGTGTGAGCCGCCAGGACCGTGAATGGCGCATTGTGCTGGCCCGTCCACTGTTGAGCGCACGGCTGAGCGACTGGCAGGCCGAAGGCCAGAAATTGCTGGCCGAGCTCAATGTCGCACGCGGTCGGCCGCGCCAGTGCGGCACGCAGTCCTTCGCTGCCGCCACGCCGCTGACCTGGAACGCTATCCTGGCAACGGCGGCCGAGACCCATTCGCGGTCGATGGCCAACAACAACTATTTCGATCACAAGGACCGCGATGGCCGCACGCCCGGTGATCGGGCAGAGCTGGCGGGTTACAGCGGCCAGCAGATCGGCGAGAACATCGCCGCCGGACAAGACGCCGTGCGCAAGGTAGTCGATGGCTGGGTCGCCAGCCCCGGACATTGCGCCAACCTGATGAACCCGCAATTCCAGGAGTTGGGTGCGGCGTATGCGGTGGACCCGAAAAGTGATTCGGGAATTTACTGGACGGCGATGTTCGGTACGCCGTAAGGCACCTCCCATACAAACGCAAAAACCCGGAGTGGGTGTGGCGTCGACGCTATGTAGCCGATGCCCACCCTGCACAGCAGTTCGACCGTATTTGTTGAAGCAGGCCGGTTTCACCAGGCAACCGGTCCCCTCCCGGAATTCGTCATAGAGCCCATCGATCACCCGGTCATAAATAGTGATTGGACGCCCCCTCAAGTTGCTCTTAGCCTGCGGCTCACACATCCGTTAATGACGGAATACCCATTAGAAGTGCGACCCGAATCGCCAAGCGAGGCTGTCATGTCAGAGCGAGTCTTGATCGATGGGTTCTCCCGGCGTGTGGACTATCTGCGAATGTCTGTCACGGATCGCTGTGATTTCCGATGCGTGTACTGCATGGCCGAAGACATGCAGTTTCTGCCACGCCAACGGATCCTGACCCTGGAAGAAATCTACGAAGTCGCTGAAAGCTTCGTGGCGCTGGGAACGCGCAAAATCCGCCTGACCGGCGGCGAGCCGCTGATTCGCCCGGGCGTGGTGCAACTGTGCCAACGCATCGCCGCCCTGCCCGGCCTGCGCGAATTGTGCATGACCACCAACGGTTCTCAGTTGAGCAAACTGGCCAAGCCGTTGTTCGACGCCGGGGTCAAGCGACTGAACATCAGCCTCGACTGCCTGGACCCGCAGCGCTTTCGCGAACTGACGCGCACCGGCGACCTGGCGCAGGTCATCAAGGGCATCGACGCCGCCAATGCAGCCGGGTTTCGCAACACCAAGCTCAACTGCGTGGTCATGAAGGGTCGCAACGATCACGAGATCAACGACCTGGTGAGTTTCGCCATCGACCGCCAGCTCGATATTTCATTCATCGAAGAAATGCCCTTGGGCACCATCCATGAGCACAGCCGCGCGGAATCGTTTTATTCCAGCGCCCAGGTCCGTGAACGGATTGCCGAACGCTACACGTTGATTGACTCCGCCGAGTCGACCCAAGGCCCTTCCCGCTACTGGCGCCTGGCCGAGGCGCCGCAGATCCGACTGGGGTTCATTTCTCCTCACAGCAACAACTTTTGCGGCACCTGCAACCGGGTGCGGCTGACCGTCGAAGGTCGACTGCTGCTGTGCCTGGGCAACGAGCATTCCGTCGATCTCAAGGCCGTGTTGCGCGCCCATCCAGGCCAGCCCGAGCGCCTGGAGAACGCTATTATCGAGGCGATGAAGCTCAAGCCCTATCGGCACAATTTTGAAGTGAACGATGATGTTCAGGTGGTTCGCTTCATGAACATGACCGGCGGCTGAAGACCATGATTGTCAGGCCCAAACCCAATCTGATCGGCGTGCTGACTTCACTCAAGGGTTCGATCGCCAAACGCATTGCCTGGCGCAGCCTGATGGTGACATTGCTCGCCTCGGCCATCGTGCTGATCGAAACCCTGCACCCCAGTTACTTCTCCAAGGTCAGTGCAACGCCGTTCACCCTGCTGGGCTTGTCGTTGTCGATCTTCATGAGCTTTCGCAACAACGCCTGGGCCATTGTCAGCTACACGTTTTTCGGTCTGGACGCGATTGGCGATGAGCTGGAAGACCCGCTCGGTCGCGACGAAAATGACCTGCCCACCGATGCCTTGGTGCGTATCATCGAACGTGAAGTGCTGTCGGCGCTGGGGGTGACGCAACTTCCTCCGGTTCTGGAGCCCGTTGATTTTGTGCTTGAGTGATCGAGACGGGGCGACTTGGCCATCGTCAGCAGTCGGGCGATGGCTTCCGCCACGGACATCAGCGCAGACCATCTACGACATGTGCAAAGCGGTAGACCGAGGCTCGATCAGGCCGTAGGAGACTTAGACGAGATCGCCTTTTTTCCGCCAGTCACTGGCGGCTGAGAATGGTGGGCGTTGCGTCGTTTTCAGTCCTGCGCCTGAACCACCTCGATTCCCAGTTTCCGATAATCCCCAACATCGCCCGACGCCACATGACGCTCGGTGATCAGCGTATGAATGCGGTTGCATGGCGCGACCACGAACGGTTCCACCGCGCCCAGTTTGTCCGCTGTGGTGACGGCGATCACTTGCGAAGCACTGTCAATCAGCGCCTGCTTCACCGGCACCTCGTCGAAATGCAGTGAGCTGATGCCGACTTCCGGATGAATCGCGCAGACCCCGGTGAACAGCACGTCGGCCTTGATGCCCTGCAGCAGGCGCACGGTCTCGTGACCACTGACCGACATCGTCGCCAGGTTGAGTTGTCCGCCGGCCAGAATCACTTTGATGCCTTTGTATTCGGCGAGGATAATCGCGGTCATCGGCGAGGTCGTGATCGCCGTGATAGAAATGTCCGTCGGCAACGAACGCGCGATCTGCAGCGTGGTGGAGCCGGAATCGAACATCACGATCTGGCCATTCTCCACCCGGTCCGCGGCGAGCTGCGCCAGGCGGGTTTTCACCTCATCGGTTTCGCTGACACGGGTGAAATAATCCTTGCCCGTGTCCTTGGGCCGAGGCAGCGCCCCACCGTGTACGCGCTGCACCAGACCGGCCGTGGCCAGTTCCGACAGATCGCGGCGGATGGTGTCTTCGGAGACTGCGAAATGCTGGCTCAACTCGGAGGCCATGACCTTGCCGTCACGCTCGAGGATCAGGAGGATTTTTTGCCGGCGCAGCTGGGGAAGTTCGGCCGCCGAATGATCGTGCATGTTTTCGCCTGAATTTGCGGGTTTGTGCGAGATTAGCTAAACCCAGGCGCAAACACAATCGGCGCGGCGATGGGCAACCGTCAGTTACTCGCGACTTGAGCCACAGTGCCCGAACTCACCAGTGCCGCCAGGGAGGCATCGAACTGTTTCAGGGCGCTCACTTGCAGCTCGGTTTGCTGGTCGATCTGCGCGGCGATTTCCGGCGCTGCCTTGCCCTGCACCCACACCGAAGGCATTTGCTGTGCGCGAGCGCCTTCGGCCTTGCCAATGTATTGCAGGTTCGAGTCGTAGAATTTCGCCATGAAACGCGCTTCAACCTGATTGTTGCGCTTCGACACCAGACGGCTGTAAGTGTCCAGCATCACCACCACGTCCGGGTGCGCTTGCACCAGTGCGTCAAGGTTGTCGTAGACGGTCACCGAGGCAAATTTTTTGTGCAACGAACCCATCAGCCAGTTGATTGCCAATTTCGGATCGGAGCTTTTCACGAAGGCATTGCTGATACGCGAATCCAGCGCCGGGTTCTTCGCGCCGTTCAGCGCAACCGAGTGGTACTGCTCAAGGTATTCGAGGGTGTTGACGGTGTTTTCGCTGTAGAGCACACCCACCGTTTGGGCAGGCTTCAGGCTGGCGGCGCTGTCGGCGACCGGCAAGAAATGGCAGGTCTGTTCAGCGGCATAGGCCGGTGCGGTGGCGGCAACGCTGCCGGTCAATACAGCGACAAGGGCCAGCCAGGTAGAGATTCTCATCGCGCAGATTCCTTCGGAGGCGAATTCGGTATGTAGCTATCCTCCTCCGTTGCCGGAAAAACAGAACTTGCGTTTATTGATGGTGGTTATTGATTAAACGAATGGTTGGGCGTGGTGGCCCGGCTGGCTTGCCAGCTCCCACAGGGGACTTTTGGCGGGCATGAGCAGGGGGTTCGCCGCCGATGACCTCACGGAATCAGGCCGGCTATCAGGCCGCCTCGCTTTGGCCTTTGATCTTGATCTGCCCCGTCGGAAGGCCGAGCGCAGGTTCTGCGCAGTGGGCAACCCGGCATGGATGCCGGGTTAGCCGCCCCCGGCCATGGATGGCCGATGGCGGCGGGCCCACGGAGCAGGACCGGAGCGAGGGCATGCCGAGCTTTAGCGAGGCACCGTACGTCAGGGGCGCAAGCGCTTGGTTACTTGGCGCTCTTCCAAGTAACCCGCCGTAAGGGCGGAACCATTAGTGGCCGTCACCGCAGCAATGGATATTCACCCAGTCCCAATCCCAATCCCAATCTCTATTCAAGCCACCCGCTCAACCGCATCCACACTGGCTTTCTTCTTCCCCCTGTTCCACCGCATCAAGACAATCCGAACCACCTTGTTCCACACATAACCAACCCCGACACCACCAACGAGAGCGACGACAACCGACAACGCCGGCACATCAACAATGTGACGCGCCAGGGACTGAAACTGAAAATGCGTCAAATAGATATACAGCGTTGATGCGGCAATTAACGCCAGGCCCCGCGCAATGAAGCCAGGCACAGGAATGGACTTGACCCAGATCACCACGAGCACGGCAGGCAAAGCGATATCGACATATCCGTTTATGTCCATGTTGTGCGGTCCATAGATGAGCAGAAGATCCTGCCCGCCCAGCACAATGACGGCCACCGCACTGACGATCCATTTCTTGATGCTCGAGTTGGCATAATGGATGGCCATTCCGAGCACCATGATCGCCAGATAGTGTTGCGGCACTCTGTCATAGAGTTCGGCAGCATCAAACAAATAGGCACTGATCAGAACATCCGCCACGGCCAATACGCAGGCCGCAATGACCAGATTCTGAAACGGATTTGACATGATCATTTTTCTGACTCGCTCGAACGACAGGGCGAATCCAATGATCAGGATCATTTGCAGAAGAACTTCGACATACCAATAGGTGAAGGTGCCTACAACACGTTCTGGAAACCAGTTCGAAACGAGCAATACCGTTTGCCAATGAACCCTGTCGAAAACTATTTGAATCAAGATGGCGTACAGGATGGTGGGTATCGCGATACTGACAATGGACTTTAAAAGTGTACGCGCATTACCGCGCTCATTGATCGCTTGAAGTTGAAACCTGGCCAGGCTGATGCCCGACACGATAAACAACACCTTCGTCTCGCCTGCAAGCGGGAATTTTGAAAAAATATCAAGATGCTCGATAACAATAAGCAAAATGGACATGACACGCAGAAGAACAGGAACCTCCATTGCCCGAAGTGAAAACCGGGAAGACCGGGTTTTATGGGTCAGCTCACACAATTCACGCACCGGTATCATTTCCCACTGATCCGGGAGATGGCCAATCAGCGCTTCAAGTGCCATGGAAGCCTGTACAAACGAGAGCGAATCCCCACCCAGTTCGACGAACGACAAATTTGAATCAATACGCGGGACTTCGAGTATTTCCGACCAGGCGGCTACCAGCTGGAGCGCCAGCGGTGACAGGTTCTGGCTCGAATTGATCGACGTCGCGTCCGTATCAATCGAGGGTAATGCGCGCCTATCTATCTTTCCGTTCGGCGTCAGTGGAATAGCGTCCAGGAAGACGAACAACGCCGGGACCATATAGTCGGGGAGCTCCTTGCCGACATGGTCACGCAATTCAACCGATGTAACCGGCGTAGTCGCAACGCAGTAGGCAACCAGCCGGGCGAGCGACGTGTCATGGTTGGCAAGCACGACACACTGCTTGATTCGGGGATGCCGTGACAGCGCGCCTTCGATTTCAGTCAGTTCGATTCGATGGCCGCGAATCTTGACCTGACTGTCACCTCGCCCCAGGAAGCTGACACTGCCATCGATAAGATAAGTGCCCAGGTCACCGGTTTTATAACAAATATCGTGTTCGTCGTTCGTAAACGGGTTCACCACAAACTTTTCTCTGGTTTGCGATGTGTCATTCCAGTAACCCAACGACAAATAAGGGCTGCGTATCAGAATCTCACCCACTTCGCCTTCGCTGACCAACTGATTTGACTCATTGACCACCAGCAGTTGCGCACCTTCAATCCCCTTGCCCAGCGGAATTTTCAGACGGTCGATTTCAGGATCTAGATGATGGTACGCCATGGCCTGCGGCGTTTCTGTCGTGCCGTAGAAGTTCACGCTGACGGCACCGGGCGCAATAACGAGAATTTGTTTGTACAGCGTCTGGCTTAATGCATCTCCGCCCCAGAACAGATATCGCAGGGCATTGAATTCAAGTTTTTTAAGTTTCGCGCCCGTTTCAATCAATTTTCCCAACGGGGGCGTCAGATGAATAATCGAAACGCCATTTTCCTGTATCCACGTAGCCAAAGCTGAAGGATCAATGACAATTGACTGCGATGGAACCACAACTTTCGCGCCAATGGAGAGCGGCGTAAAAACATCCCGGTACACCGGGTCATGCCCCAGACCGGACAGCAGGGAAAAGCAATCGTCTTTGGTTAATGAATGACGCCGGGCATGCCATTCAATGAAGTGAACCAAAGGCGCGTGATGAGTCACGATTCCTTTCGGCTCACCCGTGCTGCCGGAGGTGAAGGTGACATAGGCCGGATCGGCCGGATTGACTTCAGGCAGGCTTGTTTGATCACAGGCGAAGGCTTGCAGTGCAAGGGCGGGACTTTCCGGAATGTGAACGACCCGCGTACTTGTCTCAAGGCATTCAAGCCTGAGTTCGTCAGGCGCCTCGCCGCACACCAGCACAAAGGAAGGCTCCAGCGCCTTGATGATTTGCCCTACACGCGCTGGCGGATAGGCGACGTCGGCCACCGTGAACATCAATCCGGCCCGCGACGCTCCGAGCATGGCGTAGACCAGCCCCGCACAACGACTCGAAACAATAACAACCCGGTCGGATTGTTTTGCGCCCTCCCTGATCAGCAAGGACGCCATGCCCCGGCTTATTTCTTCAAGTTGTCGATAGCTGCACGTCGCGTCTTGAGAGATGACAGCGATGGCATCGGGCGAACGCCTCGCCTGCTGCAAGAAGTCCATGAATATTGGGCGTTCGGCACAGTATTCCAGCCTTAACGTTGGGTTTGGGCGAATATCGTGCATTTAATCCTTATGCTCCGCATGATCTATACGAGGTTGACGCCGTGCTCATAAGATCCTGAGTAAGAAGATTCAGAATCGGTGGCCGAGCAAAAACATGTAGCGTAGTTGCAGTTCAGAACGAATGCCTAAACGTTAGTGCAGAGTGACCGGTGTTGCCGATAATTTCAAAGTGCTGCGATGCTCTGCCCGGCGTCATCGCAGGATGCCCACGCGAGTCGCTCGACCGGAGCCGAACATCTTCCTCCATGCGTCGGGTCAACGAAGCCATCGATCATTTGCCCAGCGGCAATGCCTGTCGGTCGCCCACCGGCGCATGGAGCGCCATCACCTCGACGACCCAATCGATGAACACGCGCAACTTGAGGCTTATATGCCGGTTCGGTGGAAAAGCCACGTAAAGCGGCATCGTGTCGAGGTGCCAGTCTTCGAACAGCGGCACTAACTCGCCACTCGCCTCGAAGGTTTTGGACATGTACTTGGGCAGCCAAAGAACACCCAACCCTGCCAGGCCGGCCGCGAGGTAGGCATTGCCATCGTCGACGGCCAACACGTAGCGACCTTTGATCTGCAAGCGCTCGCTGTGTTTATGCATCGCATAGGGCAATGGTTTGCCGGTGCGCGCCCACAGAAAACCGACGATCCTATGGTTCGACTCTTCCAACTCTCGCGGATGCAAGGGTGTACCGACGCGAGCCAGATAGCTCGGTGCTGCGAAAACGCCAAGCGACAGATCAGCGACGCGCCGGGCCATCAGCGACTGATCCGTGAGTTCACCGCCGCGCACCACGCAATCGACGTTCTCATCGATCATGTCGACGATGCGATCGCTGACGCCCATGTCGATCTGGATGTCCGGATATCGCGCGTAGAACCCAGGCAATGCCGGCATCAGAATCATGCTCGCCAACGGGCTCGGCACATCGACTCGCAACCGGCCCCGGGGCGATGCCGAGGCGCCGGACAGACTGGTTTCCGCGTCGTCGATGTCGGCCAGCAGTTTGATCACGCGTTCGTAATACACGGCGCCATCGGCGGTGACGTTGACTTTGCGCGTCGTACGGTTGAGCAACTTGACGCGCAACCGCGCTTCCAGTTGCTGCACCAGTTGAGTCACGGTGGTCTTGCTCATGTGCAGGGTCTCTGCAGCCTTGGTGAAACTGCCCGCCTCCACCACACGCGCAAATGCCTGCATCGCGTCAAAACGGTCCATCGCCACCCCTTGTTCCGATCAGATTGTTTGTATTTTCCAAACAGTGATCACCAAGGTTGCTCGTTTATCGCCCCGGCGCAAGTCCTTACAGTCCCTACATCGTTAGTTTCGGGTCGGTTTCGGCCCTTTTGATCGAGGTGGTTTATGACAACGCGTGACGTAGTTTTTCCGAGCGGACGCCAAGCGCTTTATGAGCGCAATCGCTACTCGCCGGCGATTCGCTCCAATGGCTTTCTGTTCGTGTCCGGACAAGTCGGCAGCAAAGAGGATGGATCGCCCGAGCCTGATTTGGAGAATCAGGTCCGGCTTGCCTTCAACAACCTGAACGCGATCCTGGTCGCGGCTGGTTGCACTTTCGACGACGTGATTGATGTCACCGTCTTCATCGTCGATCCCGAATCGACGTTCGAAACGATCTGGAAGATCGTGCCGGAGTTCTGGGGCAACGCGCCGCACCCGACGCTGACCGGGATTGGCGTCACGTGGCTGTATGGTTTCCAGTTCGAGATCAAGGTGATCGCCAGACTTCCGGAATCCGTCCAGGGATGAATGACCGTTGTTCAGGGTTGGTAGCCTGCCTCTAACGAGCTTCCTCGAAGAGGCCTACCAACTCATTGAAAGCAACAATATCCAGCGGCCGGCTCAGGAAATAGCCTTGACCTTCATCGCACGATACCGCCTTCAGCAACTTCAGGTGATCGGCCGTCTCAATGCCCTCAGCCGTTACGGTGAGCGATAACGCACGTCCCAGGCCCACGATAGCCCGGATGATCGCCTTGTCATCCTCGCTATCGGCCAGCCTGTTCAAAAAGCTGCGGTCAATTTTCAGGCCGTCGAACGGGAATGCGCGAAGGTAGCTCAACGAAGAATATCCCGTTCCAAAGTCGTCCATTGATATCCGTACGCCGAGACGTTTGAGCGTACGCATGACCTCAAGAGCGCCGGTGGCGTCTTCGAGCATGACGCTTTCGGTAATTTCCAGTTCTACGCGGCCAGGGTCGATGCCAGAGTCCAAAAGGGTTGTCTGAATACGCTCGACCAGATTGCCTCGTTTGAATTCGGTCGGTGACAGGTTGACTGATACGAACAAACTTTCCGGCCACCGTGCGGCGCAGCGGCAGGCGGTATCGAGAACCCAGTTGCTCAGGGAAAGAATCAGCCCGGACTCTTCGGCAATCGGGATGAACGTGTCGGGTGGTATCAAACCGCGCTCAGGATGTTGCCACCGGACCAGCGCTTCAGCACCCACCATCTGACCGTCAGCGATACGATAGCGTGGCTGGAAATGCAGCCGCAGCTCTCCATGTTTGATCGCGAAGCGCAGGTCGCTTTCCAGACGACGGCGCTCGATGATCCTGGCGTTCATATCGCCGGCATAAAAGCGCCAGGTGTTACGCCCTCCGGCCTTGGCCTCGTAGAGTGCGATATCCGCATAGCGAAGCAGCTCGGTCGCCTCGCATGCGTCATGAGGCGCCATTGCAATGCCTAGACTGGCGCTGACGAACACTTCCTGCTCATCGATCGTTATTGGCTGCTCGATGGACTCGATCAAGCGGCGACAGAGCGTCTCGACTTCTTCCTGGGAACTCACGTCGGTCAGGATCAATACAAACTCATCCCCGCCCACCCGAGCGACCAGGTCGCCATGGCGCACGCACTCTGACAGGCGACTCGACACTTCATTAAGGACCAGATCACCTGCGGCATGCCCGAGCAAGTCATTCACCGGCTTGAAACGATCCAGATCCAGGCTGAGCATGACCAGCGGCTGTTCTATCGTTGGCAATGCCTTAAGTTTACCGTCGAGAAACTCTTGAAGGCGGGTTCTGTTCGGCAGCCCGGTCAGGGCGTCATGCTGCGAGAGGAATTCGATACGCCGACGAGCTTCGACTTCCTCTGTCACATCCGTCGCAGTCCCCCGGAACCCTCCACCTGCCATCTTTCGAGCCGAAAGACGAGTGATTCGCTCCTGGCCTTCGGTATCGACGTATCGGCACTGAATGCTGATATCCGGACGACGGTTCGGGATGCTGAGCCACTGAGCCAGCGTGCCCAGTTCGGTACTCAGCAGATCATCGATTACCGAACCAATCCAGATGTCTCTCGAGAGCCCCGTCACGTCTTCGAATCGTTCTGACAAATAGGTGAAATGCCACTCGGGATCAATTTCCCATACCCAGTCCGAGCTGGCTTCAACCACGTCGCGAAAGCGTGCTTCGCTGGTGGCAAGGGCGTCCTGACTGCTTTGCAGTGACGCATAGCTGGCATCAAGTGCCAGCGCACCCGCGGTCGTGCGACGCAAAATGACCCACGTCATCAGGCACACCAACAACGCGGCAATGCCGATCAATGGCAACCCTATCCCCAGCAACCGCAGGCCCGGCCTTTCCGGTCTCCACTGCAGGCTGCCGGCCGAACCGTCATCGCCCAGTGGCAAGAGCGACGCAGTGTCGGTTTCGCCGGACGTGACGACGTGCAAACGATCGACCCCGAAATCGTCGCCGATCATCTGCAGCTTGGCGTTGTTCAACACATCGACGAAAACCAGCACTGAAGGTGGCCTGTCATCAGGCACCACTGTCGGATCGGTTCCCGGCGTAATGGCTGCTGCCGCGACGAGGGCGGGTACTCCTCCCAGGTTGATGAAGGCTGTTATCGGCGTCTCTGTTTCCGCTCCTGCACGCGCCTTGTCAAGAATTCCGGCGATGGACTGCTTGAGCCACTCAGTGACTTCCACGGATTTCAGCTCACCCTTGACCACAGCGTAAACAGTGCGATCAACGTCGTTGACGACAAACAGTCCCTGGACCCCGAAATCCGTGTAAAGCGTTGCTCCGACGTTCTGTCGTACGAAGGCCCAGTCAGGGTCCACTTCGGCATGCAGGTGCCTGTAGGCGTCACCCCAGAAGGCGTAATCCTTGACGGTTGAGCGCAGCGATTTTTCCAGCGACTGGACGGCCTTCTTCGTGTAGAACGCGCTTTCAGCCTCCTCTGCCCGGTCCAAATCATGTGCAAGGTAAACGAGTGAATAGCTGGCCAGTAAAAACACGCCCGCCAATAGACCCACAAACTTGAGCAGCGAGGCGCGAGCCAGTACCACGCTCGAGCGACGGGAGGAAGCAGGGTTACTGGAGGTGGAACTGTTCGGCATAGATTCCTGCTGGTCGTCGACGTTAGTGTGTTGCATACCCTGATATCGGCCGCGTTGGCAGAACGATGAACAGCGGCATCCATGAAGGGCCGATTACTATTAAAGCCTATGGTTCTGCGCCCGCCACGATCTGACTGTGAACAGATGTCACTGGGGAACGATCCGGCACCCGCGCCGGACATGATTTGCAGCAACCATCGCTAGCGGTTCAGCGTTAATATCTGCCCGCTCCCGTTCACATTCTTGAGGATGATCCAGGCATGTCCACACCCGACACTTCCCTGCAAGACACCGCCGCGCCTGACGGCGTTTGTTACGGCTGCGGCGGCAGCAATCCACACGGGCTGCACATCAAGAGCTTCTGGCATGAAGACGGCGAGCATGTCATTGCCGAGCATATGCCGGAAGCCAAGTATTGTGGTTGGCCGGATCTGGTTTACGGTGGTTTGATCGCGATGCTGGTTGACTGCCATTCCAACTGGACGGCGATGGCCTATCACTACCGCATGGAAAACCGCGAAGTCGCCAGCCTACCGCGCATCAACTGCGTCACTGGCAACCTGGGCATCAAATTCATCAAGCCGACGCCGATGGGCGTACCGCTGACCCTGCGTGCGAAAGTGGAAGGCGAAGTGGGACGCAAAACCCGCGTCGTCTGCGAGGTCTATGCCGGGGATGTGCTGACGGCGGTCGGGGACTCCATTTTTGTGCGCGTCGATGCCGGGCAACTGGCGGCGGTTGCTCATGGTCGATAGGCAGCAACCTTCTTCAGAAGCCCGAACGATTTACGTTGGGCTGATACGCAAAATGGCAAGGCTCGATAAAATCGGGCCTTGCCATTCACTTTTGTCGGGCCCGCCCCTTACAGGTCGGTGATTTCCTTATGGCGTGGCACCAGCAGTTTCATCACGCTCCAGGCCACCAGATAAGCCACCGCACAGATGGCGAACATGATCATGTAGCCGGTGTGAATGTCGTTGATCGATTTGTAATAGTCGAACACCCAGCCGCCGACTTTGGTCATTGCCACGCCGCCCAAGCCGCCCGCCAATCCGCCAATGCCGACCACCGATGCGATGGATTTTTGCGGGAACATGTCGGACACGGTGGTGAAGATGTTGCACGACCACGCCTGATGCGCCGACGCGCCTACGCCGATCAACAGCACCGGTACCCAGAAGCTGATGTATCCGAAGGGCTGCGCCAACAGTACCAGCAGCGGGAAGAAAGCGATCACCAGCATGGCTTTCATACGACCGTCATACGGCGCGTCGCCGCGAGCCATGAAGTAGCTGGGGAACCAGCCGCCGCCGATGCTGCCCACCATGGTCATGCTGTACAACACGGCCAGCGGCCACACGATGGCCTGGCCTTTCATGCCGTATTGCGCTGACAGATACGTCGGAAGCCAGAACAGGAAGAACCACCACACGCCGTCAGTCATGAATTTGCCGAAGGCAAAAGCCCAGGTCTGGCGGTAGGTCAGCAACTTGAACCACGATACTTTCTTTTCGGCGACGTTCGGCGCCGGAGTATCGATCACCTGCGCATCACTGCGGATGTAGGCCAGCTCCTGCGCCGAGAGACGTTTTTGCTTTTCCGGTTTGTCGTACAGCGCAATCCACACGGCCACCCAGACGAAGCCCAGCATGCCGATCACGATGAACGCCGCTTCCCAACCCCACAGGCCGGCAATCAGCGGTACGCAGATCGGTGCCAGGATCGCGCCTACGTTGGCGCCGGAGTTGAAGATACCGGTGGCGAAGGAGCGTTCCTTCTTGGGGAAGTATTCGGCAGTGGCCTTGATCGCGATCGGGAAGTTACCCGCTTCGCCTATCGCCAACACGGCGCGGGAGAGCATGAAGCCTGCGATCGACACTGGGATGACAGCCAGTCCGAACGCGCCGCACACCGCTGCGATGCCCTCGCCCATCGGTACTGAAAAGGCATGCATCATGGCGCCGGTCGACCAGATACTGATCGCAATGATGTAGGCCTTCTTGGTCCCGATCTTGTCGACGAACCGACCAGCAAACAACATGGAAATCGCGTACACAAACTGGAAAACGGAAGCGATGTTGGCGTAGTCGCTGTTACTCCAGCCAAATTGCGTCGACAAATCCGGTGCCAGCAGGCTGAGCACCTGGCGGTCCAGGTAGTTGACGGTGGTAGCAAAAAACAGCAGCGCGCAGATCGTCCAGCGGTATTTACCGACAGCCTGGCCGACACGTTGCGCATTGATGGGCTCGTTCAGATTCATGGCATCACTTTATTATTGGATTATGGTGATGATCTCTCGGTTTCAAGCGAGATCACTTCTTACGCGCAGCACGCCGCTCTGCGGCTCGCGTCAGACGAGTAGCACGTGCAAGCAGGGGGTTGGCGGAGCTGCCGCAGACAATGCGCACGGGCAGGCAGTCAGGACCGGACCATAAGAAGCGGGATGCAGGGAGGCGAGAAAGCGGATTGAGTTCATGATGGGACCCGGTTTTTGTTTTTAGGGGTGTAACATCGTATGTCGTCGTACAACTGCGCCTTTTATAGCGAGTCCCCTACCCGGCTGTCAATCTGGAAAATTGCCGTTCGTCTCGCCATTCACCCCTCGCTGAAGATTCGCTATCGGCCAAACACGCGGGGCGAAGCAGTCCGACAGCCTTTAGTCCGGGCGAAATTGCCAGCATATTTTTAATTTCAGATAGTCGTACGACAACACATGTCGAACGCAAAGATTGCCGGTCTCGAAGAACCGGCTCAGAAGAGTGTCATTTGACCAGCCGCGTTTCCTTGGACGGCCTGTAACCGAAATACGAGCTATAGCACTTGCTGAAATGGCTCGGCGACACAAACCCACAGGCCACCAGCACATCCACCTGGGACAGCTCCGTGTGCTGGAGCAGTCGACGCGCCTCGGTAATCCGCAGCTCCATGTAATAACGCTGCGGCGTGGTGCCGAGTTGCTCCTTGAACAAACGCTCGAGTTGTCGACGAGAACGACCTGCATAGACGGCCAGTTGTTCCAGCTCCAGCGGTTCTTCGAGGTTGGCGTCCATCAGCTTCACCACCTCGCGCAAGGGAGCGCTCACACAGACGTTCTCCGTCGGTTTGATGCGCCGGTAGCGGGACTCTTCGAACGCGAGGATGTCCTCAATACCCTCGACCAGCGCCTTGTCGTGCAGGCCCTTGATCCAGTCCAACGCCATGTGGAAGGCACCTGACGGGCTGGACGCCGTGAGCCGGTCCCGGTCGATGACAAAGGGCTCGCTGGTGACGTGCGTGGCCTTGGCAATTTCCGCGAGCGCGGGGCGATGTTCGGGGTGAATCGCGCAACGATAACCGTCGAGCAACCCGGCGATCCCGAGGAACCATGCGCCATTCCACAATCCCGCCAGGCTCACGCCCTGGTCGGCGGCCGCTCGCAACAGACTGATCAACTCGTCAGTCGCCTTCAGCTCGGTTCGGTAGCCACCGCAAATGACCAGCAGATCGAGGTCATGAATCACCGAGCAGTCGATGCGCGCATCCGGCCGAATGACCAGCCCCAGATCGCTGACCACTTCCCCGTCGTTCAAGCCGAAGGTGCGGGACGAAAACAGTTTGGGGCGTAGCAGATTCGCGGTGACGATTGTATCCAGCGCCTGGGTAAAAGCAGGCAGCGAGAAATGTTCGAGCAGCAAAAAGCCTGTTCGCGTCATTTGAACAGGCTCGTTGGGGTTGTCGTTCAGATAGCGGAGATTTTTCCCCTTCATGCCTCCGCTAAATTGGCGTCGTTCGATCAATGTTTTTGGCACTCGGTTGCGTGAACGGACAGGAGTCTGGTGCATCAGGATATCGCAAAACGGTCCACGCTCCTCCCATCGGTTCCTCTGGGGACCGCGCCATGATTCGTACCTTCGATTCGCGACTTCTGCAGTGACAGCCTGTCGCCGATCAAAAACGAATGGAACCCGGCGCGTCATCGCGTTTTCGAAACGTTATCAGCGCCGATCCTTGATCTGGCAAGGCGCCATTGGAGAGGAAACCCCGATGAACAGTAGAGTGCTGTTTCTGATCGCCAGCCTCAGTCCGACCCTGGCTTTCGCTGAAGGCTGCGACGTCCTGACCCGCTCCCAAAGCCCTTCCGTGCCCGTGGTCGAAACCCATAGTTGCTATGAGTATGAAGGCATGCCGGTCAATTCCATCGATTGGTCATGCAGTAATGAAAGCAAGGAAATGATGACCAGCACCAAGAAAAAGGTGAAACAGTGCGACGGTCATTATCAGGCCACTTGCATTGCGACCTTGACTCAGGAGTCGCTGGCCAATCCTCACTCCACCAGTAAGGACAAGAACGCCAAGCCGCTCAACATTCCAGACAATGCCCAAGTGACCACGTATTACTACGACGCCGAACACTTGAGCCAGCTGAAGATTGATTGCGAGTCGGGTGGCGGACACTGGAAAGCGAAGTGATTAGCCAGGCTTAATTTGGCAGTCAAACACTTAACCTGCCAATTCGCAGCAGGACCTTTATCAAACACGGGCGACAAGCTCACAAAACATTGTTGCGTCGCGACAATATACAGGCGTCACTTAAGTGACTATAACCCGTTATACTCCAGCCAGCCGACTCCTTACCGGGAACGCTCCCGACTCTTATAATGCGAGAATAATTCACACGTAGCGACGAATGGTATTAAATAATAAGAAAACCTATATAAATCATAATGTTAAATTAAACACAACAAACAACAAGACTCTTGCTTAAATTGTAAAAAACTAAAAAAGACCGACCCCCCATATAAAAGTTTCAAACTTTTTCCATCTGATAAAAAAATACATTTAACACTTTTAAATACTGTTCTCGGATGCTAATAATTCGGACGATTCCGGGTTCCAGGCAACAAACTTATTGACCTGAAGTGAACATCTACTCACCTCTCACGCCGATGACCCGACCTTAATTAAATTCAAAACGCTAGCTTGCCCAAGTTCCAATAAAACCTGGGCCGCTGTTGTGTTGCGCACTAAAACTGCGCAAGGAAGGCATCATCGCTCGCCATAAGATTAAAATCCTTTCGATCTTCGGAACCCGTCCAGAAGCCATCAAAATGGCGCCGTTAGTCAAAGCCCTCGCCGAAGAACCGGGAATTGATTCGCGGATCTGCGTCACTGGCCAGCATCAAAGCATGCTGAAACAGGTGTTGGATCTGTTCGACCTCAAGGCTGATTACACCCTTGATGTGATGACGCAACACCAGACGCTCAACTCGCTGACTGCGGCGTTATACGCAGCAATTGACCCGGTGCTGGAAATGACCCGCCCGGACCGGGTGCTGGTGCATGGCGATACCACCTCGGCCATGGTCGCCGCGATGGCAGCTTTTCATCGACGCATTCCGGTCGGCCACGTGGAGGCCGGGCTGCGAACCGGGGATATCTACAGCCCGTGGCCGGAAGAAATGAACCGTCGCTGCATCGACCTGGGTGCGGACATGCTGTTCGCGCCGACCCATGAGTCGCGCCAGAACCTGCTCGATGAACGCCTGCAGGGCCGCACCTTCGTGACCGGCAATACGGTGATCGATGCGTTGCAGATGACCGCACGGCGCATCGAGCAGGACGCTGACTTGCGGGCCAGTCTGGACCAGCAATTCTCGTTTCTGCAAAGCGGCCGCAAGGTGCTGCTGGTCACCGGGCATCGTCGGGAAAACTTCGGCGAAGGCTTCCTGCATATCTGCAAGGCCCTGAGTCATCTGGCCCGGCGCGCGGATATCCAGATCGTCTATCCGGTGCATTTGAACCCCAATGTCATCGGCCCGGTCACCGAGCAACTGGGCGATCTGCCCAACGTGCACCTGATCAAGCCGCTGGATTACCTGACCTTCGTGCGCCTGATGCAACGGGCCCATGTGATCCTCACTGATTCCGGTGGCGTGCAGGAAGAAGCGCCGTCACTGGGCAAGCCGGTGCTGGTCATGCGTGATGTAACGGAACGTCCGGAAGCGGTCGCAGCGGGCACTGTGCGCTTGGTTGGCACCGCACCGGACTCGATTATCGCCGGTGTCAACGCGCTGTTTGATGACGAACTGCTGTGGCGTCGCTGCGCCCAGGCGGCCAACCCGTATGGCGATGGAAAGGCCAGCGCGCGCATCGTCGACGCCCTGATGGGTCGCGCGGTCGATGACTTCGTCGTGGCACGCACGCTGCCCAAGTTCCTGCAACACCCGACAGCGGCTGCCGTGCGCGAGGAACCCGGGAAAAATCTCTCGGCCTCCACCTCTCTATAAACCAAAACCGCTCCTCCCCCTATCTGCTCGAGATCTGCCTGAATGAAGTCTTCCGTTGCCATCCATACGGGTGCGCTCAGCGCCCTTGCCTGTGGCGTGAGCCTGCTCGCGCTCATGCCGACCTTTGCCCTGGCCGCGGACAGCCCGCTCACCCAGGCGATCAACCGGCTCAACGCCGACACTCGCCAGGAGCGTGAGGTGCGCTTGAGCGATCTGGGGATCGACGCGCCGATCATTCTCGGCTCCACCGATGCCCGTCGCGAGCTCTATCTGCCGGTGCCGGCGGGTGTGCCGCTGACAGAGGCCACCCTGAATTTCGACGCCAGCTATCTCAATGGTGAAGGCGGCCGCAATACGCTGCTGCTCTCACTGGACGGTTATCCGGTGCGCGCCGAAGGGCTCAGCGAACCCCAGGGTGACGCCAGCGCCACGCTGGGCGTGGACAAGAAAGCGCGGGACAGCGGCTCGCTGCGTCTGGGCATTGCCTGGTCGTCCATCGTGTCCCGCGTGTTGTGCGAAGACGAACGCGCCATCGGCAACGTGCTGCGTATCGAACCGGACACGCGCCTCACCTACAGCTACGACGCCAGCCAGTTGCAGGACGTCGGCGCCGCGTGGACGGCACTGCCGGGCAAACCGGGAATCATGGTCGCGTCGGGCACCTTGTCCGCCGAAAGCTACGATGCGGCGTGGCGCCTCGGGGTAGCGCTGGAACGGATCGGCAAACACAGCCGCATCCTGCCCTTCCCTGCCATTCAAGACAGTATTGACCTGGGCAGCCTGCACATTCCGGCTGAGCTGCTGAGCATTCCAGCATTCGCCAGCCTCAACGGCAAAGGCCCGCACGCGCTGGCGGACGCTGCACAAATCGGCGCCCTCCTGATGTTGGGCCAGACGCCGAACGTCCAGGCGGACCTGGCCATCAACGACCCGCAACTGCTCAAGGCCGTCAATGCATCTCTGGACGCGCTGCACAGCCAGATTCAAGGTCTCGACGCCACAGCCGCCAACGCGCTGGTACAGTGGCGTGAACGGCATATCAATGCAGGCCTGGCCGCCACCGGTGCTGACAACGTGCGCCTGGCACTACTCGGCACACGTCCGGTGCTGATGATCGCGCCGCAAGCCACCGGCAAGGCCCTGGCCCTGTTCAGTTCGGCCTGGAACACCTTGGCGCGCAGCCGCCAATTGACGGTCAGCGAAGCGCAGTTGCCATTGAGCGCCGACGGCCGCGTGGCCTTGTCCCGCCTGGGCGGTAATCCTGGTGCCATCGACGTGCTGGCCAAATCCGACTGGAGTACTTCGTTTCCTCTCGGCAGCGTGGCCTATGACGGCCGCTTGCCAGTCAAGGCAGTGATCGATGTGTCTGCCGCGCCCGGTGCCTCAGACACTGCACCGGTAGCCTCGCTGTTTCTCAATGATTATCTGATTGGCGCGCAACAGCTCGTGGCCAACGGTGAAATGCAGCGCATCGAAGCGCGTATCCCGCGTTATGCGGTGGGTGCAACGAACGTCTTGCGCGTGTCGTTCCAGCGCCAGCCCGTGAGTGATCGCTGCCTGGAAACGCCACAAGCCTTCCCGGTCTCGGTGCTGCCGACCAGCCACATCGTGCTGGACAAGACGGCCCTGGGTGATGACTTCTCCGGCATGGCCGCGCGCTTTGCCATGGACACGCAAATCCTCGTCCCCCAGACCTACCTCGACCACCCGGCAAGCAGCTTGCCGCAAGTGATTTCGGTGGCTGACGGCGCCGGGGTTTCGCCGCTGCGGGCACAACTGAAAGTCAGTGCCGATCCAAAGATTTCGGTCACACCGGATAAAGCCTTCCTCGCCTTCGAGCTGCCGATCAAGGACAGCAAGGAATCGGTACAAGCGGATGAGCAGGGTCGCCTGCGCATCAATCACAAGGATCAGGTGTTGCTGGACGTGCATCCCCTGAACCACCTGGCCTCGTTGCAAGTAGTGAATGCCGGCGGACAGCACGGTCTGGTCTATCGACCGCTGGGCACTGACGCGCCACGCTTCGCCAAACAGATTCTGCTGACCCGCGGCGACGTGGCGATCCTCGGTGACAACGGCGCACTGAACACCTTCGACACCCAGGACCCGAGCGGCAGCCAATTGATCGACAACAATGAACCCAAGGGCCTCGACGCCTGGCGCACGCCCTCGCTGTTGTGGCTGATCCCGGGTGGCATCCTGTTGGTTCTCATCCTGTTGCTGGCTGGCCGAAACGCCCGTCGCAATCGCCAGTAACGGAACCCTTCGATGACGTCGCTTTATTGGCCCTACTGGCTGGCCCACTACTACAGCTTCCTGGAAATCTCGACCATCGTGGTCGCGGTGCTGATCCTGATCTCCAGCCTGGACGATCTGTTCATTGACCTGTGGTACTGGTCTCGTCGCCTGTTCCGCAAGTTCACCGTGGACCGAAAATACCGGCCGCTGACCGCCGAGCAATTGATGGCGCGGGATGAACAGCCGCTGGCAATCATGGTCCCGGCCTGGTTGGAATACGACGTCATCGCGCCGATGATCGAGAACATGGTGTCGACCCTGGATTACCAGAACTATGTGGTCTTCGTCGGCACCTACATCAACGACCAGCGCACCATCGACGAAGTGGAACGCATGCGTCGGCGCTACAAGCAACTGCATCGAGTGGAAGTCCCGCATGCCGGGCCGACCTGCAAGGCCGACTGTCTGAACTGGGTGATCCAGGCGATATTCCTGCACGAGAAAACCCACGGCATGACTTTCGCTGGCGTGGTTCTGCACGACAGCGAAGACGTGCTGCACCCAATGGAATTGCGCCTGTTCAACTACTTGCTGCCGCGCAAGGACATGATCCAGTTACCCGTGGTGTCACTGGAGCGCAACTGGTACGAATGGGTGGCCGGCACCTACATGGACGAATTCGCCGAATGGCACGGCAAGGATCTGGTGGTGCGTGAAAGCATGACCGATACCGTACCGTCCGCCGGGGTCGGCACCTGTTTCTCCCATCGCGCCCTGCGAGTGCTGGCCGGGGAAACCCAGAACCAGCCATTCAACACCGACAGTCTCACCGAGGACTACGACGTCGGCGCGCGCCTGGCCAAGGTCGGCATGAACGCGATCTTCGTGCGTTTCCCGGTGCAGTTTCGCGTGTTGCGCAAATCCTGGTTTCGCAAGCCTTACGAATCGACCCTGAAGATGCCGTTGTGCGTGCGCGAATTCTTTCCCGATACCTTTCGCACCGCGTTTCGCCAGAAAGCTCGCTGGACGCTGGGCATCGGCCTGCAAGGCTGGGAACAAATGGGTTGGAACGGTTCGCTGGCCAACCGCTATTTGCTGTTCCGTGACCGCAAAGGCGTGGTGACCGCGTTCGTCAGCATCATCGCCTACGTGATTCTGGTGCAACTGCTGGGCTTGATCATCCTGCGCCAGAGCGGTCTGTGGGACGTGAGTTTCCCGACGCCGTTCGAGACCAGCGGTTTCATCAAATACCTGCTGCTGGCCAACGGTATCGCGCTGGCCTGGCGTATCGCCCACCGCTGCTATTTCACCACCGTGCTGTACGGCTGGCAGCATGGCTTGCTGTCGATCCCGCGCATGGTCGTGGGCAACTTCGTCAACTTCATGGCCGCATCAAGGGCCTGGCGCATGTTCATCGTCGGCAAAGTGCTGAACCGCAAGCTGGTGTGGGACAAGACCATGCACGACTTCCCGTCCACCGACCTGGTCGCGGCCGCACCGCGCAAGCTGGGCAGCGTGTTGCTGTCCTGGCAGGCGATCAACGAAACCGACCTGCAAAGTGCCCTCATCGAACAGAAAACCCGGCACATGCCATTGGGGCGGATTTTGCTCAGCAACGGTTGGCTGGATGACGAGACACTGGCGGAGGCCATCGCCTTCCAGAACGACCTGCCGCGGGTATTCGATGTGGCTGCCAAGGCGCAGTTGTCGACCCTGACCCTGGACGATGAATTCGCTTTGCGTTGGCGCGTCGTGCCGCTTGGCTTGAATGCCGACGGCCGCGCACAAGTTGCCGTGGCCAGCCCGTTGCCGACCGCCGGCCTGCAACAAGTCAGCGAGGTCTTGGGTAGTGAACCGGTGCAGCTGATTGCCCGGGAAAGCGAAATCGTTGCGCAGTTGCGTCAATTGAGCGTGCGCGATGGCCAAGCCGTACCGGATGCCCGCGCGCCACTGCTGGGTGACCTGCTGATCGAAATGGGCCTGCTGAATCGCGACGAGTTCAACCGCGCCATGTTGCAGTACCGCCCGCAGCGTCACGGACGCATCGGCGACTATCTGGTCGACAGCGGCGTGCTGCCCCGCTCCACCATCGAAAAGGCCGTGGCCCGTCAGCACAGCCACTACCCTGCGGAGCTTCCGGCATGAACCGCCCCTTGCTGACCCTCATGGCCACGGGGCTGAGCCTGCTGCCCGCGTTTGTGCACGGCGAAACATTGCCGCTGCCGTTGACCGGTCCGGCCTATGTCACCGCCAACGAGGCGTACAGTGCCTACGAGCGCAAAGACTATGACCTGGCCATCGCCAAGGCCCGCGAAGCATTGCGTCAGCGCGCCGACATCACGCGCTTGAATACGCTGATTGCGTTGGCTGAGCGCGACAAGGAATTGCGTGACCATCCCAAGCGCTATCCGCAGTCCCGTCAGGCCCCTGGCTTCGGGGCCGCGGCAAAGGCCTTCAAGGCCTATGATCGCGATGACTTCGGCGCGGCGGCTCAAGCTTCACGTATTGCAATCGCTCAGGCACCCAAACGCATGGATTATCGGCTGCTGCTGATCGAGTCGTTGCAGCGCCAACAGAATTTGCAGGAAGCGGATCAGGCGACGTCTCAGGCGCTGGCCGTGTTCCCGGACGACGATACGTTGCTGATGCGCCGCGAAGCGATTCGTCGGCAACTGGCCGCGCCACTGGCGGTTGCGGGCTATCGCGCCCTCGAGCAAGGCCATGTGCCGCTGGCCGTGGACCAGGCCAGAAAAGCCGTGGCCTGGGCGCCGGAAATCGGCGCCCATCAGCAACTGCTGATCAGTGCCCTCCTCGCCGCCAGCGACTACCGCGGCGCCGAGCTTGCCGCATCAGGCGCTTTGGCCCAGGACGACGGGGAAATTGCACCGTGGATTTTGCGCAGCTACGCCCTTGATCGACAGGGCAAAACGCAGGCAGCCCAGGCAGACCTGAATCATGCCCTGGCTATCGATGGCCTGCTGGCAACAGAAACCCGTGACATTCGTTTCTTCGCCGCCGACACCGCACTGGCCCATGGCGAGCCGCAACAAGCGCTCGATCATCTGCAGCCACTGGCCGACGATGAAAGCGGCGAAGTGGCCCGCCGACGCACCGCCGCTCGCATGGCGCTACGACAGAAAGACAACGGCTCGAATGCAGTGACCCGCTTTCCGGCACCGGCGTTGAACTGTCAGGAAACCGCGTTCGGCCTGGTCTGCGATATCTGGCCTGGCAATCAGCGCGACGGCGGCACCGAGATGGCCGGTCAGGCCTACGCGGCGCTGGCCCGCAAAGACCCGGCAACAGCGGGTGCACTGGCGACTGAAGCCATTCGCCGGGCGCCGCAGAATCCAGCTTACCGACGTCTGCTGGTCAGCGCCTTGGGCGAGCAGAAACGTGTACCCGAAGCCATCGCGGCGGCCAGCGAAGGTCTGATAATCACCGGCGATGACGCTCGGCTGCTGGCCCAACGCGGTCGCCTGCGTCAACAGTCGGGTGACGATTCCGGTGCACGCCAGGACTTTACTCAGGCCTTGGCAATGGGCAGTTTGCCCGCTTACGAAGAGGCCAGCCTGTATGCCGCCATCGGCCAGCGCCGGACTGCGCGCGAACGATTGCAACAAGCGCGCGACACCGGCGAACTGGAGTCGATGAGCGATTTGCAGATCGCTTATCTGTCGGTCCAGGCCGGCGATGATGACGGTGCCCACGCGTCATTTCGTCAATCCGATGCAGTCACCCCACTCACGCCGACAGCCACTCAGGACGCGGCCTATAACGCCATCCGGGTCAATGACGACGCGCAAGCCGTGGCCTACTTCAAACGCGTCATCGATGCGCAAGCGTCCGGTGACCTGGACATGCCTGCGCAACAGCTGTTCGACACCCGCCGCACGGTGGGCGATGTCTCGCGCAGAATCGGCCTGACCAGCACCACCAGCTATCGCGGCAACAATTCCAGCAGTGGCCTGAGTTCGGCGCCCGGCAGCGGCAGTAGCAGCAATGACAGCCTGCAAAACAGCACCGAACTGTCCTGGCGTGCCTTGGGGTATCGCAACGCTCGCTTTGTCGAACTCCACGGCCGCATCACTGACACGCTGTGGAGCAAGAACGGCGATTCGGATACCGGTTTCGATGCGCTGCAAGGCGCCGTCGGAATCCGGGTCAAACCGTTCACGTCGCTGAACGTGATGGCTGCCTTCGAGCGCACATTCCCCTTGGGATCGTCAGACGTCGACGGTGACTGGCTGGTGCGCCTGGGGTATGGCTCAAGCGTCGGCACCGATCTGCGGGTCGATGCTTCCAGTTGGTGGACCTCGCAGTTCTTCGCTGAAGCCGGTCATTACATCAACGACTCGCGGGACTACTTCAACAGCGAATGGCAGGTCGGTCGCAGCTACGCCATTGGCGGCGCGGGCTCGCGCTGGATCACCTTCCCCCATGTGGTGGCCGCTTTCGACTACGACTCGAAAATGAACAGCGGGACCGATGCCGATGGCCGCATCGAATCATCGTCCGGCAAGGCCGGAGGCGTGGGTGTCGGCAATAACGTCCGCTACTGGTTCCGCGAGGACGCGTACAACGCGCCCCGCTCCTACGTGGATTTTTCCTTGCAGTACCGCGTGAGGGTGCTGGGCGATGACCGCGCTCAAGGCGTATTCGGTCGCCTGACTTATTCCTATTGAGGACTTGTATGAACGTTCGAATCTGTTTGTGGCTGGGCCTTGCCCTCCTCCCGTCGTGGGCCCAGGCCGCCCCCGACATTGCCCGGTTGTACGCACCCGCATTGCCCGAGGGTTCGGCGTGGCTGCGGGTGGTCAATCCATCCGACACGGCCATGCAGGTTCAGGTAGGCCAAGGCATGAGCGTCGCACTTTCCGCCCAGAGTGCGGTGGCCAGTCCCTTTCAGGTCGTCGACTCGCGACAGCCGTTGCAAGTCACCGTCAATGGTCGCGTGATCCAGGGCTTGAGCGCACCAAAAAGTGCGTGGGTCACGCTGATTCTCGACAGCGACCCGGCACGTGCACCTCGCCTGGTGATCGACCCGCCCTTGCGCGGTAAAGACCTGCGCGCCGAACTCAACGTGTACAACCTGGGCAGCGGTTGCGAAAAGGCCAACGTCCAATTGGCCAATGGCGCCACGGTGTTCAGCCAGGTGCCGTTCAACGGTCAGGCCCAGCGCACGATCAACCCGGTTCAGGCGACGCTGGTTGCCAGCTGCAATGAGCACAGAAGCCTGCCGTTGAAGCTGGAACCGTTCAAGGCCGGCGATCGTTACAGCCTGTTCCTGATCGGCTCCGGCCAGGCGCCACGATTGATTGGCCTTGTGGACCAGACCGCGCCATGACCTCTCCCTTTAAACACGTTCGCTTGACCCCGCGCCTGGCGGTTTCCACCCTGATTGCGGGTCTGTTGCTGAGCCTCTCGAGCACCGCCGTCCAAGCGGCTTCGGCAGTGATCACGGGCGACGGCGGGTGGCTGTTTCCGGCCTGGGAAAGCCTGAGCAAGGTCGACAACACCGGCACTGCCCGCAATGTTGTGCTGATCAAAGAATTGCAGCAGCAACTCGAACGCGAACACATCGGGCTGATCGTGCTGGTTGTGCCGATGAAAGCGCCGTTCTATGCCCAGCGCCTGCCCGTCGATCAGCCGATCAGCGCGGCAGTGATGCAGCGTTACGAACACCTGCAAAGTGACCTGACTCGCGCCGGACTGAGTACGCTGAACATCAAGCCCATCCTGCAAAGGACCGAGCAAGGCAAACAAACGGCGTTTTACCGCGCCGACTATCACTGGACCGCCTGGAGCGCCGAAAACACCGCCGACGCCACGGCGCAACTGATTGGCGAACGCTATCGGCTGCAAGGCGAACCCGGTGGCGGCGCCGCGCTGGGCCCGTGGTTCGACCGCCGCGCGTTCGGCGATCTGGCGAGCAATTTTCTGCCGGCGATCAAACGCAAGGCGATTGGCCGCGACCTCTACACCGTTCGCCATCAGGCAGAAAACGACTTGCTGATCGATGACGCGCCGGCACCGGTGCAAGTCATCGGCAACAGCTTTGTCCAGCCTTACCTGGGTTTTACCCAGAAGCTCTCCAATGCGCTGGACCGCCCCGTCGCGCTGACCTGGAACCCCGGTGATGTCGGCCCATGGGCTACGCTGCTGCAATACCTGGAGTCGGCGGATTTTGCCCAACACAAGCCGCAAGTGATCGTCTGGCAATTCAATGAGGGGCAGTTTCATCTTGGCCCGGATGCGACTGCCAACTGGAGCGCCAAGGGCGTCACCTCGCTGAGCCAATGGCATCAACGCATCAACAAGGCACTGCCGTGAATATTTTTGGCTATACCGCCCGCCGCGCCAGCGTGGCGGCGCTGTTGTTTGCCGTCACCCTCAGCGCAGGAACCAGCATGCTCTACATGACAAACAAGCCCCTGAACCCGGGGATTGTCGGCATCGTCTGGCAGCCGGACAACAGAACGGTCGGCATCAACGGTCACTGGGAAAAACTCGGTGCTCGTGAACTGCTGGTGCAATGGACCGTCGTTGACGACCAGGCCTTCATCCCCGGCACCGGCCTGCCCGGTGTGCCGGTGCTGCCCGACTGGGTGCGCATCGCCAAGGCGCCCTGGGCGCAGGATGTGATCCTCGGGCTGGCGGGTTACTTCAGCGAAAATCGCTCGCGGGACAACATCGAGCAACTGGCTAAAGTCTCGGAACGCATCGCCAAACTGCCTACACCGCTCCACGTCACCGGCTGGTATTTTCCTGCCGAAGTCGACCCCAGCTGGACCCGTGCCAAAGAGTTGCCCGCCCTGCTTGCCAAACTGCCGCGACCGTTGTGGATCAGCGTTTACGACGGCGCCAATATCGGCCCCGTCGCCACGGCCGAATGGCTCAAACAGTGGCTGCCGAATGACATTGGCGTGTTTTTCCAGGATGGCGTCGGTGTCTACGCCCGCACCGCGCCGGTCGCCCGAACCTACGCCGACGCCTTGCGCCAGCGTCTGGGCAAAGACCGTGTGCGGATCATCGTCGAAGCCTTCCGCCCCAATTTCGGTGGCGGATTCCGCTCCGCCACCGCCGCCGAGCTCAAACCGCAGTTGGCCGCCTATGACGGCTATCCGCTCTACCTGTTCGACGGACCACACTACGTGACGCCTGAATTGGTGGAGCAACTCGGGCGATAACGAAGAACGTGCGCAAGTGGTCACTCCCAGCGTCAATCCACCACGAACAACCTGGCACCCAGGGGGCTGGAAGATCGATGCCCCTCTGCATTGCTACCCACCTGATAGCTCATCCCGGCGGTAAGTGTGAACTGGCGACCATCCTCCAGTTCCGTGTGCAACTCGCCTTCCAGGCACAACAGGATATGACCCCTCCAGCACCAGTGATCGGCCAGATAGCCGGGACTGTATTCGACCATCCGCACGCGCGTCGATCCAAACTGGCACGTTCGCCAAGAGGCGGTACCGGTTTGTCCAGCATGCTGGACTGGTTCGACCGTCGACCAATCAGTCGTACCAAAGGGAACAGCCGTGAGATCCATGGTTGCCTCATCAATGAAGAATGTCTGTGGACCGTAGCCATCCAGAGAGACTTGCGATAGACACAGATGCCTCGCATTTATGAGATACAGGCCTCCACTCAGGCATGAAGGTCTGGGGCGATCACTCTCGCATACACCGCTCGGTCAACATTCCCGCCAGACAGAATCACTCCGACCCTTTTGCCTTCCATGGTTTCACGCTCCTGAATAAGCGCCGCCAGGGCTGCCGCGCCTGCCCCTTCAGCGAGGTTGTGGGTATCGGTGTAATACACGCGCATGGCCTCGGCAATCTGGCCCTCGCTGACGGATACGATCCGCGCCGCCGCTGCCCCGTAGATAGCGAAGGCCTCGGGAACCGGCTTGCGTACGGCGAGGCCATCGGCAAAGGTATTCGCCGAGGCGGTTTCGCAGATTGCTCCCGCTTCGAACGATAGCTTGGCGCCTGCCGCCTCTGTGGAAACCACCCCCACCACTTGGGTTTTCAAGCCCAGTGCGTCGCGGGCGGCGATCACTCCACAAATCCCAGAGCCACAGCCAATCGGTACATAGACGGTGTCCAGGTCCGGCGCAGCCTTGAACAGTTCCAGCGCATAGGTGGCCACGCCTTTGACCAGCTCGGTGTGGAATGGCGGCACGAGGTACAGGTCATGCACTTTTGCCAGGCGTGCAGCCTCTTCACGGGCCTCATCGAAGTCGCGGCCATACTCGACCACTTCACCGCCGAAGCCGCGCATGGCATTGTTCTTTTCCAGCGAATTGCCTTCCGGCACTACGATCAACGCCCGCAAGCCCAGCGCGCTTGCGGCCAGCGCCAGGCTCTGGCCATGGTTGCCTCGGGTAGCGGAAACAATGCCCTTCACGTCCGGGTGCGCACGTTTGAGCCAGTGCATGAAGGTAATGCCGCCGCGCACCTTGAAAGCACCCGTAGGGGTGTGGTTTTCATGCTTGACCCACACCGTGCAACCCACACGCTCCGCCAGCAAGGGCCAAGCGTACTGGGCGGTGGCGGGCATGACCTGGTACACATGGCGAGCCGCTTGTTCGATATCGTCGCGAGTCAGTCTGTTCATGAAGCAGCCTCCTGAGGTTTTGCCCAGTCTAGGCACCGCTGCACTGCGCTGGCTTTCAAAAAACTGACCTGACTTTTATGCCCGCTCTTCTCTACTATGGCGCTTATGAACCGTCGAAACCGCCTGCAGCCATCGCTCGTTCCTGAACCGGTCCGCCGTGCCGAGGCAGGGCCTTGGGCGATCGAACTGTTACCCGGTTGCGCCTACTCAGCCCGATATGTAGCGACCCACGCGGCGATCGGTTTTGCCTTCGACAGCCAGCGAGGCCTGCACGCGATCGGCAGCGACCGGGTGCACCCTTTCCTGGCCACGCCCAATAGCCTGGCGTTCGTCCCGGTCGGTTGCGACGTGCTGTCCGAATCATCCCAAGGCGGTGAGTACCTGCGGGTCATACATACCGAGGGTATGGAATGGATAGGTGATCATGCCTTCAACAATCGCATTGATCCGCAGGCCATTACCCTCGCGTTGCGAATGCGCAGCGCGCTGTTGCGTGCCTCGGTGGATGACGATTGGGAGGCCTGGGCACTTGCCCTGGCTCAACGGGCGAAGGGGCACGACGTGTCGTCGATACCGTTCCAGGGGTCTATCACCCACAGCCGAATGCGCCTGCTCGATGAATTTATCGACGCGGGCCTCGAGGGCCCGCTCAGTGTGCAGGCGATGGCAGGATTGCTTGAACTGTCCGAAGGCTATTTCATGCGCGCATTCAAAAACGCGACGGGCAAAAGCCCGCATAGCTACCTGATCGACCGACGCCTCGCCAAGGCCCGTGCCCGGCTGCGCGATTCAACAGCCAGCCTGCCGGAGATCGCCCTCTCCTGCGGTTTCAACTCCCAGGCGCACATGGCGACCGCCTTCAAGCAACGCCTTGGCGTGAGTCCGGCGCAGTTGCGTAAAGGTTGAAGGGGCGTTCGTGGTCAGGCCATCGGATGGCAGGCATTTGTAATGCACCGCGTAGCTCGGCAGAATCGCGTCCCGATCCGGCCAAAAGTGGCGGGCGCTCGTAATGAAAAGAGGCTGCAGTTGAACGAACAGACATTGTCCATGCGCCTGGAGCACGTGGCGGCGCATGTGCCAGCAGGTGCGCGCCTGGCCGATATCGGCTCGGATCACGGCTACCTGCCGGTGGCGTTGATGCGCCGTGGCGCCATCACCGCGGCGGTGGCCGGCGAAGTGGCAGAGACGCCGTTCCGCTCTGCCGAACGCACCGTGCGCGAGAACGACCTGGACCAGTGGATCACCGTGCGCCGGGCCGATGGCCTGGCAGCGATCGAGCCGAGAGACGGGATCACGGCGATCAGTATCTGCGGCATGGGCGGCGAGACGATCCGCGACATCCTCGACAATGGCAAAGCGCGTCTGAACGGCCAGGAGCGCCTGATCCTGCAGCCCAACGGCGGCGAGCAGCCACTGCGCCAATGGCTGATGGAAAATGGCTACCAAATCCTCGTCGAGGAGGTGCTGCGGGAAAACCGCTTCGACTACGAAATCATCGTCGCAGAGCGCACCGGGCCGGTGACGTACACCGCCGAAGAGTTGTATTTCGGCCCGCTGCAGATGCAGGCACGCAGCCCGGCGTTCCTGGACAAGTGGCAGCGCCTGCTGCGCCAGAAGCAAAAGACCCTGGCCCAGTTCACCCGGGCGCGACAGGCCGTGCCCATGGAGAAGGCGCAGGACATTGCCCGGCAGGCCCGGTGGATCAGCGAACTGCTGGCTTGAGCCCGCATGCCAGCCTGAGTCATTTGCCACCCATTAGCCGAATAGCATCCGTGAACAACGTGGTGGGTTTACACCGCCAGCTCTCAACCGCAGCCAACCGTCTAAACTGATGAGTACACGACTGCAGACACTGCGAGTCGTCTGTTGCAGGAAAACGCCATGACCGGAAAAACAGCACGTCAATACTCGTCATGGGCCCTGCACTCCCTGCTTGCCATCAATCTGGTGATGATGGCGGGATGCTCGGGAAAAAACTCCACAGTTCGGTATTCGGCTTCAAGCATAGGCTCAAGCTGCTATGCCAAGGCATTGCCCACTTCCGGTGAGGGCGGCCTCGCTTGGGGGGATACCCTGGACATGGCGCGCCAGAAATCCATGAACAACTGCATTCGCTATGCCGGCCGCTCAGGTGGCACGCCGGATACCTGCCAGGTGGTGTTGGCCGAGTGCAGAAATTAGGCGCGTAGGGTAGCAAGAGCGTTCTTCTCCCCCGCGCTTATCTGGTCAAAAAACAAAATTGCCATGTGTTTCCTTCGTTCTTCCCTACGTCGCAGTTCTTCACTGCCCATTCTGTTCGTCTGGAGTTTCTCAATGCCCTCGCCCAATTCCTTGCCCGCTGCGCTGCTGGGCCTGGCCTTTGTCTGTCCGGCCATGGCCGATGCCCAAGGCCTGGAACTTGGACAAGTGCTGATCAGGGCTGAGGACCAGAGCGGCGAAGACGCGTCGGTCGAAGACGCCGAGGCCCGACTTGCCGAAGTGCCTGGCGGCACCAATGTCGTCGACCTGCGCCGCCCCTTGCAGGGCCGCGTGGCCAGCAACCAGGATGTGTTGGCTTATCAGCCGGGAGTCTATGCCCAGTCTGCGGGCAACGAAGGGGTAAAAATCTCGATCCGCGGGTCGGGGATCAACCGTGCACCTGGCGCCCATGCCTCGGGGTTGTACACCCTGCTCGACGGTCTGCCTCTGACCGGCCCGGGTGGCACGCCCTATGAACTGCTGGAACCGCTGTGGCTCGACCACGTGGAGGTGCTGCGCGGCGCCAACGGTTTCGACCGGGGCGCCCTGGCCTTGGGCGGGGCGATCGATTACGTCAGCCACACCGGCTACAACGCACCGCTGTTACAGGTGCGTTATGCGATGGGCAGCCATGGTTATCAGCAGCGCCAGGTCAGCTCCGGGCAGGTACTGGGCGATTTCGACTACTACGTGGCCACGACCGATGCACGCTCCGACGGCTACCAGGACCACACGACCAGCGAGAGCCAGGGCGTCATCGCCAACTTCGGTTATCGCTTCAACCCGAACCTGGAAACGCGTTTCTATCTGCGCTATCGCCAGACCGACAACGAGCTCGCCGGACGGGTGACCAAGCACTCCATCGAGCACGACTCACGAGCAGCCAACCCCGCTTACGTGTCGCGCGATGACAGCCGTGAACAACCGGGCAGTACCTTCATCGGCAACAAGACCACTTACTATATCGATGACGATTCGAGCATTCAGGCCGGTCTTGTCTACCACGACTATCCCATGGACTTGCGTGAAGGCCCCAACCGTCTGAAGGTCGCGTACACGGACGTCAGCGGCACGTTCGACTACAAGCGTCGCGACACACTCTGGGGCCTGGAAAGCCATAGCATGCTGGGACTTCGCGTGACCAAACACCTGCCCAACGCGGGAGCCAGCGAATCGGTGCGCATCCCCACCGGCAACACCGCCCGCTACACGCCAGGCACACCCATTCGCAACTTCACCTATCAGGGCTCGGACACCGTCCTGCACATGGGCAACGACCTGGAGATTGCCGACGACCTGTGGCTGACGACCGGTCTCGCGGCTATCTACACGCGCCGTGAAAGTGCCGTGACCTACCCGCAAGGGGGCGGCAAGACAAGCCTGAACGACTGGGACTACGCTCCTCGTTTAGGCCTGCGCTACCAACTGACACCTGACGTGCAAGTGTTCGGAAATCTCAGCCGCTCGGTCGAAGCGCCACACCCGTGGTCGCTGATCTATAGCTCCAACATTCGATTCCCGGCAGGCAGCGGCGTTGCCACAGGCGCTCAGCGCGATCCGATCAAGCTGCAAAACCAGACCGCGACCACCCTGGAAATCGGCGGCCGCGGCGACAGCGCGATGGGGCAATGGAGCCTGGCCTGGTACTTCGCCCAAGTGCGTCACGAATTACTCTCGGTATTGCCGGATGCCAGCGCCACCACGCCTTACGAACTCAACGCCAGCCCCACCGTTCACCAGGGTGTGGAAGCCAGCCTGCAGAGCAACCTGTGGTCGCGGGACGATGGCGGCCAACTGAGCCTGCGCCAGAGCTATACCTTCAGCGACTTCCACTACCGCGACGACGACCGCTTCGGCGACAACCGTCTGCCGGGCCTGCCGATGCACTACTACCAGGGCGAGCTGCGCTACGACTGGCCGCAAGGCTTTTTCGCAGCGTTCAACACGCAGTGGGTGTCCAAAGTTGCGGTGGATTACGCCAACAGCTATTACGCCGATCCTTATGCCCTGTTCGGCGCCACCCTCGGTTACAACACACCCAAGGGCGACTGGCAGACCTGGCTGGACGTGCGCAACCTGACCGACAAGCACTACGCCGCCACCGTCACCCCGGGCTATGACGACAAAGGACTGGACGCAGCACGATCCACGCCGGGTGAAGGTTTGGGGGTGTATGTCGGGGTATCGTGGAGTTTGCTCTGAACGGGTTGAGGCAAACGAGTCTGACCATTGAGTCGATCAGTCCATCGGGATTGCCGTTACCGGATGACGCTCCAAACGATCACCCCAAAGTTCAGGAATTGCTCGAGCTGATGCAATGGTCTGAAGGACAGGTCTGGTGTCATCCGAGTGTCCGCCCCAAGGAAAAACACTCGCGGTCATGCAAGTCAGCGGCGGCTCCCCGGTAGTGGACGTCATGGAGGAACGGGTGAAGTTCACTCTGTTGGCCCGACGTATTAATCAGTGGTCGACTTGAACCTCAGGCACCTGCCTTTTGAAATACAAAACGCCCGATGTGATGCATCGGGCGTTGGGGTGAAACAGGTGCAGTAGTTGGCAGCCGCTGCTATCAGTTCTGCGCTTTGCTCATTTTGGTGAACAGTTCGGTCGGTACTTTCTTGCCGTTGGAGGTGAACTGGTTGGTACGGAATTTGTAGACCTCGCCTTCGGAGAGGAAACCGTCGTTGTTGGTGTCCATCGCCTTGAACTCTTCAGCGCCTTGCGGGGCGACGGCAAGCAACTCTTTCAGAGAAACGCGGCCGTCGTGGTCGGTGTCAGTACGAGCGAAAGAAGCGTCGCCGCATTTGCCTTCACCGCACTTGCCTTCACCCGTCTTGGTGACCTTGGCGCCGGTTTCGCTGGCGCCGCACTTGCCTTCGCCACACTTCCCTTCGCTGGTCTTTTCCGCCGCGGCGAGTTGGTAGCCTTGAGGCAGTGCGTCAGCGGCGAAGGCGGACGAAGCGAGGTTCATGCTGCCAACCAGCGCGACAGCAATCAGGCCAATACGGGATTTGTTCGAGATATGTGACATGGTTATTTCTCCGGATACTGTACGCGGTAAGACCGCTTAGGGTCATGCCACTGGGGCGATAAGCCGTGGTGCGAGAGGCATTTGCTTTCTCGCTAAGGCCAGGCTATTTGACTGCAACCGTGTATCCCGGATGTATCCGGATCGAGGGGCATTTGTACACCAGCATCTGTACAGCGGGTCCGGATACACAGCGATACACAGGCCCCCGCTCTTTTTATCCTTGCGACTGGAAGTCCCCGAATAAACGCCTCGACCTGGCGCGTAGCGCACGGGCATTCAGCCTGTGCCTCCATTGTCTACGGGACCGCTAGCAGGATTTAACATGTCAATGAATCGATCGCGCCGGACCGTTTACTCGGGAA
>NZ_CATKQK010000009.1:0-133691 GCF_949767185.1 Pseudomonas sp. IT-P100 | reverse complement strand
GACGCCCGGACATCGCGTTCATTCAGACAGCACGCGTTATCGTTAACGTCCATCGCTAGCAGGCTAGCTCCCACAGGGGAATTTTGTCAGGCATGACACTGGTGTTCAGCGTCGATGATCCTGACGGACTTCAGGCCGGCAGTGGGCAACCCGCGGAGCAAGGGTATGGCTAGACACCCCCGTACGCCAGGGGCGAAATGCCCGCTACCTCGACCCCGCCAGACGCAGAGCCAGAGCCTTCGCCTGACTAGCCACATCAGTCACCGCCGTACTCTCCCACCACATCCCCCGCAACGGCGGCCCCATGGCAAACAACCGAGCGACAACCCGCCCATCTCCCCCCAGCACCGCGCCATCGACCGTCGCCGCAATACCCAGCGCCAGCGGCCCCGGCCGCACCAGGCCGCGCGCCAGCAACTGTTGCGGCAACGGTCGCGCCACTCGCCGCCAGTCGTACTCGATGCCACTGGAATTGATCAACGCCGCCCCGCTGACAACCACCGTTTCAGCTTCACCACGACGGCGAATCCGAATGCTCACCTGATCACACGAAGAAGGCTCAAGCCCCTTGTACGAAGCCGCCTGAATCCGCAACCGCCCTTCCCCGTGCAACCGCGCCACCAACTCCGCACTCAACGGCGGCGAACGGTGGTGATGACTCTCCCACCACGGCCGCACATGCCGTACAAACTGCCGACGCTGCACGTCCGTTGCCTGATGCCACAAACGGCCGATGTGCGCCCGCACCGTATCCAGCGGCGCCTGCCAGTCGATACCCTGCGCAATGGCATCCCGGCAATGCCGGCGCAGTTCGCGCACCAACTGTCGCGGCGTGCGAATGCTGTGATCCTCGGCCAGAAAATCCGCCCAGGCCGGCGGTTGCCGACGCACATGCGGCAGCAGCCCATGCCGGGAAAACACTTCGATCGGCCCGCGATGCCCGGCCTGTTCCAGCGACACCACGGCATCGACCATGGTCAGGCCCGATCCAATGATCAGCACCGTCGATTGCGGGTCGAGCTGACGCATGGCCGCGACATCCCAGGGATCGAGTGCCGCAGCGTTCAAACCGCTGGATTCTGTCTGCGGCGTACGAGCAGCAGGGAACATTCCCGTGGCCAGCACCGCATACCCACCCTGCAACCGCTGGCCGTCGCTCAAGCTCAGCCGCACCGAATCGTCCAGCGCTTGCAGGTCAACCACCTCGGCCCGTACATGTTCGACGGTCGAGCCATTCAAGGCGCCCACCGCTTGCGCCTCGGCCAGGCGCTGCTGCACGTACAAACCGAAAATCCCCCGTGGCGGAAACAGTTCGCTGACCGGCACATGCTGCTCATCGGACTCCGGCCAGCCTCCGGCCACGATGTACTCGGTCAGCCACTGAGTCAGGTCATCGGCATTGTCCGGGTCGACACTCATGCGCGCCGCGTTGCCGTTGAGCGTATGGCCCAACTCGACCGCGCTGTACGCCTCGCCCCGGCCGAGTTCAGCGCGGGGCTCGATCACCAACAACGAGCGCTTGCCGGGCAAACGCAACAACTGCGCCGCGAGCATCGCGCCACTGAGGCCGCCGCCGATGATCAGGATGTCTGCGTGGCGGATGACGTCGGTCGTCTGTCCGCTTCGGGTTTCAGTCATGGCGTTCTCAATGTTCAGTGTTTACCTGGATAGAAGTCATGCAGATCGCCCCGCGCCAGCAACGCTTCGCTGCTGCCGGACAACACCACCCGGCCGGTATCGAGGACATAGTCCTGTGACGTGCACTTGAACGCCACATTAATGTTTTGCTCGGCAATCAGGAAGCTCACCTGCTCGTCGCGATTGAGCTGGGCGACGATCTCGAAAATCTCCTGGACGATAATAGGCGCCAATCCCATGGAAGGTTCATCAAGCGCGACCGCGAAACTCAATCACCCCGCGATAGACCTCCACCCGCTCGGCGCGCACCAGCCCGGAAATCGCCTTCGTTCCACAGTGGCGAGCTCTTGCTCCAGCGGTTGAGCCGTTGCGGGGTTTCCACCGGTCTGTGCAAGTCGTTGAAACTGAGCAGGGATGGCCCTGAGCGAGCCAGAGTTGCTGCGCCAGACAAACCAAGAGGTTGTCATGGGCGCAGCTTCAAACCAGCAATATGTCCATCCTTGATCGGCGAACAGTTAGATCACCACGTTTCTCACGAATCGTGCAGCCACCGGCCCATCGTTGCGATAGGCGTGCGGCTGGTTGCTGGCAAACATATAGAACTCACCAGCGGAAATGTTGTGGGGCGTATCGCCGAGCATCAGGGTCAGGCAGCCTTCAAAGACATAAATCTGCTCGCTCCAGCCATCGGCATCCGGTTGCGACGGGTAAATCTCGCCCGGTTGCAGGCACCATTCCCATTGTTCCACTTCGCGGGTGGCGGTGGCTTTGGACAGCAACACGGCCTTGCTGCCGGGAATCGTCCCCGCCCAGGCCACTTCGTTGATGCGGCTCGGGTCGCGGGCATCCGGGGCCTGGATCAGGTCGCTGAACGCGACGTCGAGCGCTTCGGCTACGCGGTCGAGGGTGGTCAGGCTGACGTTCTTCTCGCCGGCCTCGATGGCCACCAGCATGCGGCGACTGACCCCGGACTTTTCCGCCAGCGCAGTCTGGCTCATGTCGGCCGCGTGGCGCAGGCGCCGAACGTTCAGGCTGACGTGCTGAAGGACCGAAGCCCGTTGCGTTGAATCTTTGTGCACTATATTGCTCACTCGATGGGGTTGGGCAGTATACTGCGCAACATTCGGCGCATTGTGCGTCGCCCTCAGGTAGCGCGCAAGGTCATGACGTCGTTGAACTCCTCCCTGGCTTCTTCCCGATTCTCCCGGTTCAGCAAGGCCGAGTGCGTGCTGGTGCTGATTACCATGGTCTGGGGCGGCACCTTTTTGCTGGTGCAGCACGCCATGACCGTCAGCGGCCCGATGTTCTTCGTCGGCCTGCGCTTTGCGGCGGCGGCGATTATCGTCTCGTTGTTTTCCTGGCGTCATCTGCGGGAACTGACCCTGTTCGAACTCAAGGCCGGCGCCTTTATCGGTGTGGCGATCATGCTGGGTTATGGCTTGCAGACGGTCGGGTTGCAGAGCATCCCCAGCAGCCAGTCGGCCTTCATTACCGCGTTGTATGTGCCCTTCGTGCCGTTGCTGCAATGGCTGGTGCTGGGACGGCGTCCGGGGTTGATGCCGAGCATCGGCATCATGCTGGCGTTTACCGGGCTGATGCTGTTGTCGGGACCGGCCGGCGCGTCGTTCAACTTCAGCCCTGGTGAAATCGCCACGTTGATCAGCGCCATTGCGATTGCCGCTGAAATTATCCTGATCAGCACTTACGCCGGCCAGGTCGATGTGCGGCGGGTCACGGTGGTGCAACTGGCGACCACGTCGGTGCTGGCGTTTTTGATGGTGGTGCCGACCCAGGAAGTCATTCCGGGCTTCTCATGGTTCCTGCTGTGCAGCGCCCTCGGCCTGGGTGCGGCGAGTGCGGCGATTCAGGTGGCGATGAACTGGGCGCAGAAAAGCGTTTCGCCGACGCGGGCGACGTTGATTTATGCCGGTGAGCCTGTGTGGGCCGGGATTGTCGGACGGATCGCCGGGGAGCGGTTACCGGCGATTGCGTTGGTGGGGGCTGGGTTGATTGTCGCGGCGGTGATTGTGAGTGAGTTGAAGACCAAGGGTAAGGATCGTGAGGCAATTGAGGGGGAGCTGGAAAGCGAGCCTGTCGATTCAAATAAATGAAAATCTCAATCGACGTTCAAGCCTCCAACTCCCGACACACACCTATTCTGAATTTACTCTGGTAATGACCGGATAATGTCCGCGAGATCGTCCCGAGTAATTTCGTTCGATTTTATGGCGGCCACGACATCTTCCTTGGAAAGCGGGAAGCGTTTGAAGATTTCCTTTAGGGTATCTACATCAATGTTTGAAATCCAAAGAGGATCGATAAATGATCCCCCGTACTCCGGCTTCGTCGACACTTCATCATGTGCTATCGCACCTTTATGATTCAAATAAACGACATAGCGGTCATGTCCTTCGGGGAAGCTCATGTCGTGATAGAGCGTGGTACCGAGTGGCAGTACATAGTAGTTTTCATCGCCATTCGGCCCTTCAATCAGCAATGGCTCTTTAGTCTTAATCATTTTCACATCATGTGACCTCGAACCGTTATTAATCACAACAAATGTCAAAACGGCTGCATAAATCAAAACCAGCCCGACCAACCAAAAAGCAATCCATTTATTAATAAACATTCTTTTTGTCATAACGCGCCTCGGTATTTCCTTCGAGCATAGCCTGCAAGTCTGCCGGCATAAAAATACCGTCCTGTGTCCATTTCTGCGTGCGAGCCGCCTGCCTCTCGGCCCAGGAAAGACCTCTCATCTCTCGATACTGTGCAGGGCTCAGCCTTGGAGCGCTCCAGATTATAAACAAAACCAGTCGTTGTTCGCCCGAGGCTATTCTCTCCGGAAATGTAAGTTTTGAAAGAGGTCCAGACGTTTAAAACGCCCTCACCTTCGCTATCAAAGGTTCCCCAGGTTTTACCATATCGTCCAAAATCGTATGTAATGTCTTTACTGCCAACGACCACACGCAGCGCCGCATGACCAAAAAGGTGCTCCTCTTTGTCACGGGTGTAAGGACCACCAACCAGTAACTCCATATAAGCACCAGAAACCACCAATTGATTGGTCTTGGTTGTTTTGCCTAGCGCCCCAGTTGTTTTGCAGCCTGCGTCGTGCCCGACGCCTTAGTAGACTCAGCCATTAAAGATGTTCCATATCTTCAAGTTATGGGAACTTATTGAAACTCGACAAACGTCTTTTCTTGCAGAAGTTTGCGAAAAACACTGCTGGCACCGCTGGAGCCGGCATTACCGACTAACGTGTCTGGAGAACCCACTATCGTCTCGGAGCGCGAGAAAATTCAGCGCCAGCGGGATTTTCGATCATTTGACGGCCCGATCAAGGCTTGAGATCCCATCGATTTAAAGATCGTCTTCGCGAGCAAGTCAAAGGGGCCAGACTCGCTGAACACATACCTCTGAAACAATGTGAACCAGGCCTTTTCCATCTACCGTGTAGGATTCTGCGACAGCTTGCCGTTTGGCGATCCGGGGAGTGGCACGTATGATGCTTCACAAACTTCCGCAGATTAGAAGCCTATGTCCCTGATAGTTCTACTGCTTCTGCCTTTTATCGGCAGCTGTGTTGCGGCTTTGCTGCCGCACAACGCGCGTAACACCGAATCGCTGTTGGCGGGTCTGGTTGCCTTGATCGGCACCATTCAGGTCGCTCTCCTGTATCCGCAGATCGCCCATGGCGGCGTCATTCGCGAAGAATTTTTCTGGTTGCCCAGCCTTGGCCTGAACTTCGTTCTGCGCATGGACGGGTTTGCCTGGCTGTTCTCGATGCTGGTGCTGGGCATCGGCACGCTGGTGTCGCTGTACGCCCGTTACTACATGTCGCCGGACGATCCGGTGCCACGGTTCTTCGCGTTTTTCCTGGCGTTCATGGGCGCCATGCTCGGGCTGGTGATTTCCGGCAACCTGATCCAGATCGTGTTTTTCTGGGAGCTCACCAGCCTCTTTTCTTTCCTGTTGATCGGCTACTGGCACCACCGTGCCGATGCGCGACGCGGCGCCTACATGGCGCTGATGGTCACTGGCGCGGGCGGCTTGTGCTTGCTGGCGGGGGTCATGCTGCTTGGCCATGTGGTCGGCAGCTATGACCTGGACAAGGTCCTGGCCGCCGGCGATCTGATTCGCGCACATGCCCTCTACCCTATTTTGTTACCCCTGATTCTGATCGGCGCCCTGAGCAAAAGCGCGCAGTTTCCCTTCCATTTCTGGCTGCCCCACGCGATGGCGGCGCCGACTCCGGTCTCGGCCTATCTGCACTCGGCGACCATGGTCAAGGCCGGGGTATTTCTGTTGGCGCGCCTTTGGCCATCACTGTCCGGCAGTGAAGAATGGTTCTACATCGTCAGCGGCGCCGGCGCGTGCACCTTGTTGCTCGGCGCGTATTGCGCGATGTTCCAGAACGACCTCAAGGGTCTGCTCGCCTACTCGACCATCAGCCACCTCGGCCTGATCACCCTGCTGCTGGGCCTGAACAGTCCGCTGGCTGCCGTCGCCGCCGTGTTCCATATTCTCAACCACGCCACCTTCAAGGCCTCGCTGTTCATGGCCGCCGGGATCATCGACCACGAAAGCGGCACCCGCGACATTCGCAAACTCAGCGGTCTGATCAAACTGATTCCGTTCACCGCCACCCTCGCGATGGTCGCCAGCGCCTCCATGGCCGGTGTGCCGCTGCTCAACGGCTTCCTGTCGAAAGAGATGTTCTTCGCCGAAACCGTGTTCATCAATGCGACCGCCTGGGTCGAGATGACCCTGCCGATCGTCGCGACTATCGCCGGCACGTTCAGCGTCGCTTACTCACTGCGCTTCACGGTCGACGTGTTTTTCGGTCCGACCGCCACCGACCTGCCGCACACCCCGCACGAGCCGCCACGCTGGATGCGCGCGCCGGTGGAGTTGCTGGTGTTCACCTGCCTGATCGTGGGGATTTTCCCGGCCCAAGTGGTCGGCTCGTTACTGGCCGCCGCGGCCCTGCCCGTCGTCGGTGGCACGCTGCCGGAGTACAGCCTGGCGATCTGGCACGGCTGGAACGCGCCGATGATCATGAGCCTGATCGCCATGTCCGGCGGCATCGTGCTGTACCTGCTGCTGCGCAATCAGCTCAAGCGCGGACGCTTCAAATACCCGCCGATCATTGGCCTGTTCAATGGCAAGCGCCTGTTCGAGCGCAGCCTGGTGATCATGATGCGCCTGGCCCGTCGCCTGGAGCGACGGATCAGCACCAAGCGCCTGCAAACCCAGCTGTTCCTGATGGTGCTCGCCGCCGTGCTGGCCGGGCTGATTCCGATGCTCCACAGCAGCCTGAGCTGGGGTGACCGGCCGAAGATTCCAGGCTCGATCGTGTTCGTGACGTTGTGGCTGCTGGCGATTGCCTGTGCGCTGGGTGCGGCGTGGCAAGCCAAGTATCACCGGCTCGCGGCCCTGACCATGGTCAGTGTCTGCGGCTTGATGACGTGCATCACGTTTGTCTGGTTCTCCGCACCGGACCTGGCGCTGACGCAACTGGTGGTAGAGGTGGTGACCACGGTGCTGATCCTGCTGGGCCTGCGCTGGTTGCCGCGACGGATCGAAGAGGTCTCGCCGCTGCCAAGCACCCTGCGCAAGGCGCGCATCCGGCGTCTGCGCGACTTGCTACTGTCGATTGCCGTCGGTGGCGGCATGGCGCTGCTGTCGTACGCCATGCTGACGCGCCAGACGCCCAATGATATTTCCTCGTTCTACCTGAGCCGCGCCCTGCCGGAAGGCGGCGGCAGCAACGTGGTCAACGTGATGCTGGTGGACTTCCGCGGCTTCGACACCCTCGGCGAAATCACCGTGCTGGTGGCCGTGGCGTTGACCGTGTTCGCCCTGCTGCGACGCTTCCGCCCACCAAAAGAAAGCCTGCAACTGCCCGCTCAACAGCGTTTGCTCGCGCCGGACGTGGTCACCGATCTGGTCAACCCGCGTCACGCCAGCGACACCGCGCTGGGTTTCATGATGGTGCCGGCGGTGCTGGTGCGCCTGCTGCTGCCGATCGCGTTCGTGGTGTCGATCTACCTGTTCATGCGCGGGCACAACCAGCCGGGCGGCGGTTTTGTCGCGGGGCTGGTGATGTCGGTGGCGTTCATTCTGCAATACATGGTCGCCGGCACGCAGTGGGTCGAGGCACAAATGAGCCTGCGACCGCTGCGCTGGATGGGCACGGGCCTGTTGTTCGCCACGGTCACCGGGCTCGGGGCGATGGCGGTCGGTTACCCGTTCCTGACCACCCACACCTGGCATTTCGAACTGCCGCTGCTTGGTGACATTCACATCGCCAGCGCGCTGTTCTTCGACATTGGCGTGTATTCGGTGGTGGTCGGCTCGACGCTGTTGATCCTCACCGCCCTCGCCCACCAATCGGTACGCGGCCACAAAACTGCCGCCCTGCCCAGATCCGTCGCCACGAAAGGAGCCGTCTGATGGAAGAAGTCATCGCAATCGCCATCGGCGTGCTGGCCGCGTCCGGCGTCTGGCTGGTACTGCGGCCACGGACATTCCAGGTGGTCATGGGCCTGTGCCTGCTGTCGTATGGCGTCAACCTGTTCATCTTCAGCATGGGCAGTCTGTTCATCGGCAAGGAGCCGATCATCAAGGACGGTGTGCCCCAGGATCTGTTGCATTACACCGACCCGCTGCCGCAAGCGCTGGTGCTGACCGCCATCGTGATCAGTTTCGCCATGACAGCCCTGTTTCTTGTGGTGCTGCTGGCTTCGCGCGGTCTCACCGGCACCGACCACGTGGATGGCCGGGAGCCTAAAGAATGAATGCGATGACACACCTGATCGCCGCACCGATTCTGCTGCCGCTGCTGACCGCCGCCGTCATGCTGATGCTGGGCGAGAAACATCGCCCGCTGAAGGCCAAAATCAACTTGTTCTCCAGCCTGCTCGGCCTCGGGATCTCCGTGCTGTTGCTGCAATGGACGCAAACCACCGGCGTGCCCGGTTCCATCGGGGTATACCTGCCGGGCAACTGGCAAGCGCCGTTCGGTATCGTACTGGTGGTCGATCGTTTGTCCGCGCTGATGCTGGTGCTGACCGGAATCATCGGCGTCAGTGCCCTGCTGTTCGCCATGGCCCGCTGGGACGGCGCCGGTTCGAGTTTCCACGCGCTGTTCCAGATTCAGATGATGGGCCTGTATGGCGCATTCCTGACGGCGGACCTGTTCAACCTGTTCGTGTTTTTCGAGGTGCTGCTGGCGGCCTCCTACGGCCTGATGCTCCACGGTTCGGGTCGGGCACGGGTGTCATCGGGGCTGCATTACATCTCGATCAACCTGCTGGCCTCGTCGCTGTTCCTGATTGGCGCGGCGTTGATCTACGGCGTCACCGGCACCCTGAACATGGCCGACCTGGCCCTGAAAATTCCGTTGGTGCCGGAAGCCGATCGCGGCCTGTTGCATGCCGGCGCGGCGATTCTTGCGGTGGCGTTCCTGGCCAAGGCCGGCATGTGGCCGCTGAATTTCTGGCTGGTGCCGGCCTATTCCTCGGCCAGCGCACCGGTGGCGGCGATGTTCGCGATCATGACCAAGGTCGGCGTCTACACCTTGCTGCGCCTGTGGACCTTGCTGTTCTCCGGTCAGGCCGGCGCTTCGGCGTACTTTGGCGGCGACTGGCTGATCTACGGCGGCATGGCGACCATCGTCTGCGCGGCGGTGGCGATCCTCGCCGCGCAACGGCTGGAGCGCATGGCCAGCCTGAGCATTCTGGTGTCGGCGGGTATTCTGCTGTCGGCCATCGGTTTCGCCCAGCCGAACCTGATCGGCGCGGCGCTGTTCTATCTGGTCAGCTCGACCCTGGCGTTAAGCGCGTTGTTCCTGCTGGCCGAGTTGATCGAGCGTTCGCGTTCGGCCAATGAAATGCCGCTGTTCGATGACGGCGACCTGATCGCCCGGCCGCTGGAGTCCCTGCAACCGCCCAAAGGCATCAACCTCGACGACGAACAGAAAGCCGTGGTCGGTCAGGTGATTCCCTGGACCATGGCGTTTCTCGGTTTGAGCTTCATCGCTTGCGCGTTGTTGATCATCGGCATGCCGCCGTTGTCCGGGTTCATCGGCAAACTGGGCTTGCTCAGTGCGTTGCTCAACCCGCTGGGCTTGGGCAACGGGACAGATGAACCGGTGTCGAACGCCGCGTGGGGCTTGCTGGCGTTGCTGATTCTCTCCGGGCTGGCGTCGCTGATTGCCTTTTCGCGTTTGGGTATCCAGCGCTTCTGGACGCCTGAGGAACGCCCCTCGCCGTTGCTGCGACGGTTCGAATGCGTGCCAATTATCGCGCTGTTGGGCCTGAGCATCCTGCTGACCTTCAAGGCCGAGCCCCTATTGCGCTACACCCAGGCCGCCGCTCAAACCTTGAACAATCCGCAGCAGTACGTGATGGCGGTACTCGGCACCCGGGCGGTCCCGAGTCCGGAAGCCAAAGGCGCAGTCGCGGAGGTGCAACCATGAAACGCCTGTTTCCTGCGCCGTGGCTGTCGCTTGCGCTGTGGTTGTTGTGGCTGCTGCTGAACCTGTCGATGAGCCCCGGCAATCTGCTGCTGGGCGCCGTACTCGGGTTTTGTGCGCCGTTGATGATGCGCAAGTTGCGGCCACTGCCAATCCGCATTCGGCGTCCCGGCGTGATCCTGCGTTTGTTCTTCATCGTCGGACGTGACGTGCTGGTGTCCAACCTTGCCGTGGCCTGGAGCGTTTTGAACGCTGCTCGGCGCCCGCCGCGCTCAAGGTTCATCAAAGTGCCGATGGATTTGCGCGACGCCAACGGCCTGGCTGCACTGGCGATGATCTGCACCGTGGTGCCCGGCACGGTCTGGTCGGAACTGGCGCTGGATCGCAGCATTCTGTTGCTGCACGTCTTCGATCTGGATGACGAAGCGCTGTTCATCCAGCACTTCAAGGCGACCTACGAGCGCCCCTTGATGGAGATCTTCGAATGAGCCCGATACTGTCGAATGCGGTTCTGCTGAGCCTTTTCTTTTTTTCGCTGGCGATGGTTCTGACGCTGATCCGCCTGTTCAAGGGGCCATCGGCCCAGGACCGGGTTCTGGCGCTGGATTACCTGTACATCGTCGCGATGCTGATGATGCTGACGCTGGGCATTCGTTATGCCAGTGACACGTACTTCGAAGCGGCGCTGCTGATCGCGCTGTTTGGCTTTGTCGGCTCGTTTGCCCTGGCAAAATTCCTGCTGCGTGGCGAGGTGATCGAATGAACGCAGAACTGTCTCTGTGGGTGGAAATCCCGGTGGCGATCCTGCTGGTGCTCAGCAGTGTTTTCGCATTGATCGGCGCGATCGGGCTGGTGCGGATGAAGGATTACTTCCAACGCATGCACCCGCCGGCACTGGCCTCGACATTGGGTGCGTGGTGCGTGGCGCTGGGATCGATCATCTACTTTTCCGCGCTCAAGTCCGGGCCGGTGTTGCATGCCTGGCTGATCCCGATTCTGTTGGCGATTACCGTACCGGTCACGACGTTGCTACTGGCGCGGGCAGCGTTGTTCCGCAAGCGTATGGCGGGGGATGATGTGCCGGCTGAGGTGAGTAGCCGGCGGACCGAGAGCGGAAGTTAGGTTTAGAGATTTGTGTTGATTGGCAGGGCCTCATCGCTAGCAGGCCAGCCCCACATTGGGATCTTCAGCGTTTACACGATCCCAGTGGGAGCGGGCTTGCCCGCGAAGGCGTCAGTCGAGGCAACTCATACCCAGGCAACGGCCAACAATCCCGCCCCCAACATCACACACAACGGCGAATAGACCCACGTGTCCAGCCGGGCAAATTTCGAGTCTTTGACGTCTTTGAAAAAGCCCACCAGGTTCGAATCGCCGATCGCCCGGGCGAACATCAGCATCGCGATGGCGCTGATCACCCATTGCAGCGACTGATGGGTCACCGCCGGCATCCACCAGCCGACCCGCAAACACACCAGCACAGCGATCAGCAGCAATCCTAAAGCCACCAGCAACGTCAGCCACCCCGAAGGCTTGAACGCGGGCCGCGATCTCGCGCCGTTCTCCCCCGGCACCTGCGGCACCGCCGCCACGGCAGCCCACTGGCCACCCAGCGCCCAGTAGACATGTATCAGGCTGATCACCGCGAAGATGGTCACCAGCCATTGAGCCAACACAAACGTCATGTCGAGGATCCTTGAAAGGCATTTAACAGAATCATCCTAGTCGGCATTTTTAGAAGTGCGCGGATGATCAACGGTGATAAAGTGCCGCCCCATGAAACTCGCCCGGACCGATCGCTCACTCATTGCCTGGATGCTGTATTGCTGCGTCCTGTTCAATGTGTTCGCCTGCAGCATCGGTCACGGGCAAATGGTCGGGATGCAGCTCAACGGCCTCGGCGGCCAGTTCTGTACGGTCGATCCGGCCACCCAGGCCCCGGTCGCCTCGAACACCTCCGAAGACAAACTGCCGACCCTCTCGAAGGCCTTCGGTTGCCCATTATGCTCCACCGGTGGCATGGGCCCGGCGCTCAATTCCAGCCTGACCCTGGCGATCCTCCCGGAACAACACAGCCCGCCCCTGACGGTCGTGGTCAACGCTGACCTCCCCGCTCGCTACACCTGGCCTTCGGCCAACCCCCGCGCCCCGCCGCTCGCCTGAATTCCTTCGCCTTTCAATCAGCTCACTTCGCCAACGCGAGGCGTTCGCCTGTGCGCTGCTTCCTAGTCAAGTCTTCAGGATTCATCGATGAAAACCATCTCTTTGCTGGCCAGCCTGTGCGGCTGCCTGTCCGTTAACACCTGGGCACATGCCACGGTGGACCTCGCACCGATCACCATTGACGGCCAAGCTACAGCCGAGCCGGGCCTGAGCCTGGATCAATCCAGCGGCATGGCCTCACGCCTTGGGCTGAGCGTGCGTGACACTCCGGCCTCGGTGGCGATCGCCAACCGCAACGACATCGAACGTCACGGTGCACAGAATTTCCAGGACGCCGCCAACACCCTGCCCGGCGTCAATGCCAGCGCGCCGCCGGGGTTCGGCGGGTTCGTTTCCTATCGAGGTTTCACCAGCAGCCAGATCACCCAGATGTTCAATGGCGTCAACGTCTCCGGTGGCCTTGCCCGGCCCGTGGATGCGTGGATCTATGACCGGGTGGAGCTGGTGGGCGGCCCGTCATCGCTGATCAATGGCGCCGGCTCGGTAGGAGGTTCGCTGAACTACGTGACCAGACTGGCGACCCGTGAAGAGCAAGCAGTCGAAGGTCGGGTCAGCTACGGCACTTACGACACCACCGAAACCGCATTCGGCCTCAACCATGCCCTCAGTGAAGCCGGTGCGGACGTGCAGCATTACGCCCGGCTCGACGTCAGCCACAACACCGGCAATGGCTACATCGATCGGCAGGAACGCGATGCGTGGAGCGTGGCGTTTTCGCTGCTCAGTGACCTGACGCCGAACCTGTCCCACACCCTGGCCCTGGAGTATCAGGATGAACACGAAGACAGCCCTTACTGGGGTACGCCGGTGCTCAACCCCAAGGCCGGTGAACTGAAGATCGACAAACACAACCGCTTCAACAACTACAACGTCGAGGATGGACGCTACGAACAACGCACGATCTGGGTGCGCTCGATCATCGACTACCGGATCAACGACAGTACCACCCTGCGCAACACCCTTTACCATCTCGACAGTCAGCGTGACTACCGCAACCTGGAAACCTACCAGTACAGCGCTGACAACCGGGCGGTGAATCGCTCCACGGCGTATCAGGTCCGGCATCAGGGCGAGCAGAACGGCAACCAGTTCGAACTGCGTCACGACAACACGCTGTTTGGCCTCGATACGACCTGGTCCGGCGGCTTCGAGTACAAGGTCAACCAGACCACCAACTCACCGCTGAACGTCAAAGGCGCCAGCACGGTCGATCCGAACAACTTTCAGCCCGGGCACTTCTACGACATTCCGGGCACTCGACCGGGCTTTGTCAGCGACAAGACCAACGAAGTCACCACCCGGGCACTGTTCGTCGAGAACCGCCTGGCACTGACCGACAAGCTGTCGTTGCTGACCGGCCTGCGTTACGACGACATAGACCTGGACGTGACCAACCACCGGCAGGTGACCGCCAGCAATCCACGTCATCTCAAACGCAGTTGGGAACCGCTGACCGGCCGCGCCGGCCTGACCTGGCAGTTCATCCCTGACGCCAACGTCTATGTGCAATACAGCACCGCCGCTGAACAGCCCAATGGCACGCAGGATTTTGATGTCTCCACCGGCAAGCAATGGGAGGTCGGCAGCAAATTCGATTATCTGGGTGGTCGCGGTTCGGCGACAGTGGCGGCTTACACGATCGAGCGCAAAGACTTCGCAGTCACTGATCCGCTGGACCCGACCCTGAGCATTCCCGTGGGTCAGCAGACATCCAAGGGAATCGAACTGGCGAGTTCGCTGCGGATCACCGACAAGCTGTTGGCCGAAGGTAACTTTGCCTGGGTTGACGCTCGGTACGACGCGTTCACCGAGAAGAATGCAGCGGGTATGGTGGTGTCACGCAAGGGCAACACGCCGACCAACGTGCCGGACCGGGTCGGCAATCTGTGGCTGACCTATGACTTCGCGCCGCAATGGCAAGGTGGTGTCGATGCGCGATATGTGGCGTCGGTGTTTGCCGATAGCGCCAACACGATGACCGTGCCGTCTTACACGCTGTACGGCACGTTTCTCAGCTACAAGGTCGATCGGCACACCACCGTTACCGGCCGGGTGCGCAACCTGACCAATGAGGTGTATGCCGAGTTTGCACATGTGTCGCCGGCGTATTACCTGGGGACGCCGCGCACCTTCGAACTGGCTGTGCAAACCCGGTTTTAGTCGTAGCACCGCCTCCCTGTAGGCGCTGCCGCAGGCTGCGATCTTTTGATCCTGCCGTAACAAGCAAAATCAAAAGATCGCAGGCTTCGCCAGCGCTTACAGTCCAGCAGACACTTTATCCGCCACATCCTTCGGCACCCACGCCTGCCATACCTCCGGGTGCGCCTTCATGAACGCCTCCGCCGCCTGCCGTGGCGGGGTGTGTTTCTCGCTCATTTCAGCCAGCGCCTTGTTCAACGGGTCGATGGGAAAATCGACCTTGGCAAAGAACTCGGCAATCTGCGGGTACTGTTTCTGGAACGGAGTGGACACGCCAATCGACAGTTTCGAGGGCAATGAGCGGGTCGGTTTAGGGTTCGGGTTATCAGCGTCGGTCAGGGTCTTCCAGGCTTCGGCGTCAAACGGCGGCTCTTCCAGCTGAACCAGTTTGAAACGCCCGAGCAAGGGGGTCGGCGACCAGTAATAGAAAAGAACCGGCTTGCCACGACGAATCGACGAACTGATTTCCGCATCCAGCGCCGCCCCGGAGCCGCTGCGGAAATTCACATAGCTGTCATCCAGGCCATACGCCTTGAGCTTCTGCTTGTTGACCACCTCCGACGTCCAGCCGATCGGGCTGTTGAGGAACCGCCCCTTGCCCGGGGTTTCCGGGTCGCTGAACACGCCCTTGTATTTGGGCAGGTCGCTGACGCTGCGCAGGTCCGGCGCCAGCGGCTTGATGCCTTTCGCCGGATCGCCCTTGATCACATATTCAGGCACCCACCACCCTTCGGTGGCGCCCTTCACCGTATCGCCGAGGCTGACGACCTTGCCTTCGGCCTCGGCCTTGACCCAGACCGGACTGCGACCAGCCCATTCTTCGCCAATGACCTGGATGTCATCTTTGGCCAAGGCGGTCTCCAGCGTGATGGTCGTCCCCGGCAAGGTATCGGTCGGCAGCCCGTAACCCTTCTCGACGATGATCCGCAGGATATCGGTGATCAGGCTGCCGCTTTCCCAGTTCAGGTCGGCGAAGTGGATGGGCGTCTGGGCGGCGAATACCGGAACGGGCGAACCCCACATACCGAAAGCGACCAGGACAGCGGTCAGCAACCGTCGAAATCCGTTCATGCTTTTGCACCTCGTGCTGTTCACAGCAATAGCAGGATGGCCTGATAAAGACCGCAAGCCTCAAAATACTCAGTCAACTGACTGTAGTAGAGGTTCCTGCTTTCGAGGGGTGAGGATTAAATTTCGGAAAGTTCCTGCAAGCCCGAAGCCATTACTCGCTCGCTTTGAACGTCACCAGTTCACCCTTGCGCCACTTGGCGGCCTTGGCCGTCACGGCTTTCAGGGTTTTGGTCAGGCCTTCCTGCAACTGTTGGTGAGCGGCAAACACCATCACCACGCTGTGACCTTCCTTGAACACGATCCCGTGACCGTCAGCCGTGGTCACGAACGCGTAATCGCCGAGGCCGTAGACCGTCAGCTTGATTTCGCGGAACTTGATCTCCAGTTTGCCGCCTTCACGGCTGGGCAATACCGATGCACTGAAATGATCGCCGACCTTGAGTTTCAGGCCGGGCTTGTCGTCCACCACCAGTGCTGATTCGGTGTCGAGTTCGGCAATGTAAATGCCTTCAGCGTTCTGTTCGGTGATGTAAACAAAACGTGACTGGAACTGTTTAACCAGCTTTGCGCGCAAATCACCCAGCACGAACAAAGCATGCATATCGAGATTACTTACTGCCAAGGAAACATCCCCACATCTGAAATGATGCTGCACGCTGACAGGCAGCGCACAGCAGAAAAAAGCGGCAATGCCGAAAGTTGTAGCCAAGGGGCCCGGGTCGAGTCCGGAAACGAGCAGAGTGCTCATCCATCGCGAGGCGTGAGAAGACTACTGGAATGTCACTCGCGTCGTCTTGTCTGGCGTTCGTCAGAAGTTGAAGGAAAACGCACTTCTGTCCGCCAGAAAAACAGGATTACCCACCTTAGGGAAAAAACGCTGCAAAAAAAGCATTTTTCCGACATATCGCCCGTAAAAAATTGCTTTAGATGAGCAGCAATCGCCAACCCGTGACGGTGATTCTAGAGCAGCGATGCTCATCGAGACTACCCAAAACGACGTACACACGTCGGCAAAACCATGAAAAGGACTTCATATGTGCACCCCGACACACTTTATTTCTCACACACACCCTCTGTCCACGCTGTCTCCGGCGCTGTTCCCGCATACCGCGTTTGTCCGAGCAGAGCCTGCCACGCTGCGCTTCCAGGTGGTATTGGCCGGCACTGCTTTCTTCCATATCAAGGAAATTTCCACGGGCCACGTAAGAGGTTTCCGCAGTAACCATAACGCGGCCTGCGCGCTTGCCCGCGCGCTCGAGTTGCGGTGCTGAACGTTCTGCCTCACGTCTATAGACGTTTCGTCACGTCGACGAGTTAACTCAGCCGTCGGCAGGCAACTACTGCCATACTGCCGAACCAATGAAACCCGTTCCCAAGCCGGACGGCGTTCAACACAACAGAATATTTCCAAGGGAAGGCTGCTACGTGACGGAATTTGATATCGGTGAATTTTTTATCCGGGGCGAAGCCAGAGAAGTCGAGGGCGAATTCCAGGCGGTCATTATCATGCGCGCCAAACCGCCACTGACTACAGTGACGTATCACCAGGTCGAGAAAGATCGCTGGTTCAAAACCCCGGACGTCGCCGCCATCGCCGCTCAGGAAGCCGCCAAGGCCCTGAAGCTTGCCGTCGATGAAGGTGCGTTGAAAGCCTGATCAGCCGGTTCGCAGTCTATGCTCATTCCTGCTTTCGAACATCGCTATCGAACTCCTGAAGTGCGGCCGCCTCAGATGCTATGCAGCCGCACCTCAGATCTCGCACCCGTGCGACCAGCAAGGAGATGAAGATGGATTCACCTACACACGATTTGAAAGGCTTGTTCGACCAGCTCGGCCTGGATTCCAGCGAAAAGGCCATCGACGATTTCATCGCCAGTCATTCCCCGCTGCCCGATGATAAAAAGCTCATCGATGCCGAATTCTGGACTCCGCAACAAGCTGGCTTCCTGAAAGAGCGATTGCGTGAAGATGCCGATTGGGCGCGGGTGGTCGACGACCTGAACCTGCGTATGCATCAGGTTCACTAGTCAATGCAGGCTGTCGGGTGCTTCGGCGTTTAATTGCGCCAACCAGGCAGCCTTGCACTCTTGCGCTTCTTCACGACTGGAGAATGCCGTCCCCCGGCGTTCGCCGTTCAGCAACACGACCCAGCAGACACTTTGCCCCGCCGCACGCAAACTGGCGGGCACGCCGCTGCCAATCATGACCGCGACATCGACTTTGGTTTGCATGCTGACCTCTTGAGCTTCATTAACTACCTAACCGTAGACAGGGTAATGAGTTCATTGGCGAGGAAAAAGCGACTGCGCTGCATAGATTAATTGCCAGAATCGCAACAATGCCGTGATGCACATTGCTTGAAAAAATGGCTGCGGTTCAGTTCCCACAGGAGATCGGGGTACGGCTGTTGCTTTCACCACTCTTCAGGCCGAGCATTAGCTCGCCTGCAGCTTTTGATCTTGCGGTGTACGCCCCCTCACGCCCTGAGCCTGTCCGTCAACTTGTGAGCGCCTCCATCGGCGCTTCTCCAAGTGACTCGCCGTAAGGGCGAAACCAATAGCCGCCGTTACCGCAGAAACGGATATGTCCCCACCCCCAAATACCCAGCCGCTCAACGAGCACTCTCCGGCTTATACCCCAAACGCAACCCACCCCAATGCCGCCCCTTGACCATGATCGGCACCGAAAGGTCGTGCATCAGCTCTCCGGTATCCCGCGTATAGGTCTGCAACAGCACAGCCTGTTGATGGCTGCCACAACGAATCCCCGTCCGGTCGGCAAACTTGCGTTTGGTGCGGTTCTGCAACGTATCAACCTGCACATCCCCCGTCAGCGGCTGGCTGAACACCGTGTTATGGGTCGGCACATACCCCTGCTGCGTACAGGCGATGGCAAACACCAGGCCTTCATGACGCGGCAACAACGGTTCCTGAATCGCCGGCAAAACCTTATCGGTGTAACGGTCGAAACGCGTCTGAAACTTCGCCGGGCTCGTATTGGGGATGGCCTGATAACTGCGATCAAACAAATCATCAAGACTGACAACGCCCTGGTCGATATCAGCTTCGAAACGCACCGCAATCTGACGCGCGCCTTCACGGGCCAGGTCATAAATCCGCTGGTGATAGTCATCCAGCCCGACCTCGGCGAGTCGCTCACTGATGGTTTCGGCCTGCCCTTCCATCTGCACCGCCGCCTGGGCCAGGCGCTGGGTCTGTTGATCACTGATCGCCAGGTCGCTGCGCATCTGCTCGATCGCGTGAAACAAGCTGTCGAGTTGCTCGCGATTGGTCTCCGCGCCCTTGGCAATTTCGCCGACCTGACTTTCGACACCGGCCGCCAGGCGCGCAATGTTTTCCAGGTGCTGACCGGTGTGCTCGACCTGTTCGACACCGATGTCGAGGTCGCTGGACAACTGGCGAATCTGCTCAACCACCTGCGCGGTGCGCTGCTGGATATCGGCAACCATCTCGCCGACTTCGCCCGTTGCCGTTGCCGTACGCGCCGCCAGACCGCGAACTTCATCGGCGACCACCGCAAACCCGCGTCCGTGTTCACCGGCCCGCGCCGCTTCGATGGCCGCGTTCAACGCCAGCAGGTTGGTCTGGCTGGCGATGGACTGGATCACCAGGGTGACCCGCTGGATGTCGTCGCTGCGCAGGCTCAGGGCTTCGATCAGCTCACGGCTGTTGCTGGCGCGCTGACTGAGTTGATGCATGCGATTGATGGACTCGATCAACTCCGTGCGCCCTGCTGCGCTGCTCTGATGAGCTTCACTGGCAGCACTGAGGGCGGTTCGACTGAGTGTCAAGGTGGCGTGTTCGGTGGCGATCATGACTTCGGCGTTGCTGACAATCTGTGCCGCGGCACCGAGTTGTGATTGCAGTTTGTCCGCCAGCTGCTTGACCGAATAGGCCACGCCAGCGGCTGACAGAGCGTTATGACTGGTGGTGTAGGAAAGATCGCGAGTCAGCTCGGCGATGGCATTGGAACTGTCTGCTGAGGATGCTTCGGGGATGGCTCGGGAACGTAGCCGAGGCAGCCAGATAATCAGGACGGCCAGCGGCAGGCCGAGATAAAGCGACCAGCCCCCGAGCGTCATGCCGCACAGCAAGAGCATCACGGCGATGCTTTGCAGTGTGGGCGTCAACCAAAGGTTTTTCGGCGAAAGCACGGGTGCAGGCACTGCCCCGACCAGAGATCCGTCCCGCGTCATATCTTCACCCCACACACTTCTAATTGTTGTACCCGCATTTAACGCCACTACAAGGCCATTATCCATGGTCCATTAGTAGTGGGCGTTGCAGCAGATCAATAGAAGTGCCCGCGGTTTTGCGCAGACGAAAAAAAGCATCGCGGGCCAGAGCCTTGCTCCTTCAGGAGTGAGGCTGGCCCGCGATGCGGGGCGCTACGAAATCAGGCCTGACGCTGGTGCTTGTCGATCTGTTCGTGACGCTCTTGAGCTTCGATGCAGTACTTGGTGGTCGGGCTGATCAGCAGGCGTTTCAGGCCAATGGCCTCGCCGCTGTCGTCGCACCAGCCGAAGCTGTCTTCCTTGATGCGTTCCAGCGCCTGTTCCAACTGAGGCAGCATGCGCTGGTCGCGATCGATCGCGTTCACCAGCCAGGTGCGCTCTTCTTCGACAGACGCCGCGTCAGCCGGATCGGCCGGGGTGTCCAGGCTCTCGATGGCGATGCGGTTCTGCTCGATGCGCTCATGGGTTTCGACTTTCATGTTCTGCAACAGCTCAGAGAAAAAAGCATGTTGCTCGGCATTCATGTAGTCATCCGCCGGCATGGCCAGCAACTTGTCCTTTGTCATTGATATCTCTATAAAAAAACGTGCATTAAGGCGAATTAGGGAGCGTTCCGGCGGACCTGGTCTGGCCATCGGAACGGCGCCGTTTATTCCAAGCGCCACCCGGCACTCAATTTACGAGGGGCGGCAGTCTAAGGCCGACTTGAGGCCCCAGCAACTGAAAAGTCAGCGAATTTGTCCGACAAAGCCCTGAAAGTGCTCTATGGCAGCCTTTGCGGTGGTTATCGGAGTGCGTTTATAGCAAGAAATTCAATCGAGCGGCTGTATATAGAAGACAAACGGCTGCGACAGTAGGGGTTATCGACCGCATTTGCCAGTTGATGAGCCGCCGGTGCAACACGTTTGCAGCGCGGGCAACCTCGGCTAAGGTTATCCATCCCGAAACGACCATCTGAGGAGCGGTGCAATGAAACTGATCGGCATGCTGGATTCGCCTTACGTACGGCGGGTCGCCATTACTGCCAAACGCCTGGGCATCGACCTTGATCACCAATCGGTTTCGGTGTTTCGGCACTTCGAGCAGTTCCAGCAGATCAACCCGGTGGTCAAGGCGCCGACGCTGGTACTGGATGACGGCGAGGTGCTGATCGACTCGACGTTGATCATCGATTACCTGGAAGCGCTGGCGCCAACGGGTAAAAGTCTGATGCCTGGCAAGCTGGATCAACGCCTGCGTTCGTTACGCCTGATCGGCCTGGCGCTGGCAGCGTGCGAGAAGTCCGTGCAGCTTTATTACGAACGCAACCTGCGCCCTGCGGAAATCCAGTTTGAGCCCTGGGTGGAACGGGTCGAAGGGCAATTGGCGGCGGCGTATTCGGCGCTGGAGCGGGAATTGGAAATGCAGCCACTGAAGACTGACGGTTCGATCAATCAGGACGGGATTACGCTGGCGGTGGCCTGGAGCTTCACCCATCTGGTGGTGCCGGATCAGGTGGATGATCAGCACTTTCCCCAGATCAGTGCCTTCACAGCGTATGCCGAAGGGCTTGATGAGTTTTTGAGCACGCCGATTGAGTAGACAGATGTGTTGTGACAGATCCCCCGTCAAAACAAAAACGCCGCTTCCACCAGAGGCAGAAGCGGCGCAGGCATGAGCCTCAGCGGATCAGTGCATGAACAGGGCGATCAGGATGATGATCGGGATCGGTACACCGAGAAAGAACAGCAGTAATGAGCGCATGATGATTCTCCAGGGTTAGCGAATAGGTGCAGTGGTCACATAAGCGTCGGATTCCAGATACACCACGGCATCCCGACGACGACCGCCGAATGTGGCGGCGAAGCTGGCGAAGAAAGCGCCGATCAGCAGCGCGATGAACATCCACAGCGCCGTCCATGCCGCGACTTTGGCGGCGGTGTCCGCAGCTTGTTGGGCGGCCAGTTTCGCGTCGGCTACGGCTTTTTGGGTACGGGCATAGACTTCATCGACACGACGTTCAGCGTCCGCTTGCGTGAGGTTGGTCCGTTGCGCCACCAGTTGTGCCAGATACGTGCGGTCTTCGGCGGCCAGTTGACCGTCGTTGCCCAGCGAGCGCACAAAGATGCGGGTGACAGTGCCGCGGGCGGCGTCATCACTGACGGCAGCCGGGCGATCGTCGCGGAACAGGCTGTCGACGAAATAGCCGTACGGGTCGCTGTTGGTATTGCCGGCTGCGGTTCCGGCCGCTTGCGTCGCGGCACTTGCGGCACCACCCATCACATTGGCACCGGCCTGCACACCGCCGCTGACGATGCTGCTGACTGAGCCGACCACCAGCGTCGCAGTCACCAGCGTCGCCACGCACCAGGCCAGGAAGCCATGGGCCGTGTCGCGGAAGTAGACTTCATCGCCATGCATGTTCGCCCATTTCACCCGCAGGCGGCCGGCGATGTAACCACCGAGCCCCGAAGCGACGATTTGTGTGGCGGCCAGCCAGATAATCGTTGAAATGCCCAGGCCCTTGGCGCTGACGCCTTCGTTGGCCCATGGGGAAACCGCCGAGAAACCCAGGCCGAAACCGAGCAGTACCAGGATCAACGACAACGCCGCCGCAGCAGCGGCCCCGGCGAAAATCGCACCCCAGGAAACGCCCGACAGCGTGCTTGACTCTTCTGCGGCAGGATAGAAACCATCAGAGGATCTATTCATTATTGTGTCGCTCCAGGCAGGAAAGATGTTGTTACAACTCGTCAAAAGAGGAATTGCAGTCAACGTGCCAGTCGCCAATCCTAGATAAGTTGTTGAATTTCAATCACATAGAAAATCTGAACTTAAATTTCTCATGCAAATTGCAAGAAACCGGCAATATCAGCGGGTTTTCTGCATGCCACGGGAAGCACCGCCAAATGAAGTTTTATTTAAAAAGGTTGCAGCCATTTATTGGCAAAATGCCGCACATCGCTGTGAACCTTTAATCAGGCCAATCTATGACCCGCATCTTGACCATCGAAGACGACGCCGTGACCGCCCGGGAAATCGTCGCCGAACTGAGCAGCCACGGCCTCGACGTGGATTGGGTCGACAATGGCCGCGAAGGGCTTGAGCGCGCGGTCAGCGGCAACTATGACCTGATCACGCTGGACCGCATGCTGCCCGAGCTCGATGGCCTGGCGATTGTCACGACGCTGCGGACCATGGGCGTGTCGACGCCGATCCTGATGATCAGTGCCCTCTCCGATGTCGATGAGCGCGTGCGTGGCTTGCGTGCCGGCGGGGACGATTACCTGACCAAACCCTTTGCCACGGATGAAATGGCCGCGCGGGTCGAAGTGTTGCTGCGCCGGCAGAACACCGTGACCGCCCAGGCCACCACGCTGCGGGTGGCCGATCTGGAACTGAACCTGATCAGCCACGAAGCCAGCCGAGACGGTCAGTTGCTGACGCTGTTGCCCACCGAATACAAGTTGCTGGAATTCCTGATGCGCAACACCGGGCAGATTCTGTCGCGAATGATGATTTTCGAAGAGGTCTGGGGCTATCACTTCGACCCTGGCACCAACCTGATCGACGTGCACATCGGCCGCCTGCGTAAAAAGATCGACCCGCCCGGCAACGTCCCCCTGATTCGGACCGTGCGAGGCTCGGGTTATGTCATTGCCGAACCCCTCTAAAGGCTGGCGTTCTTCCATCAGCCGCTTGCTGGCGCTCTACAGTTCGCTGTTCGTGCTCTGGAGCGGGATTCTCATGGGGGTCATGTACTACGAGGTGTCCGCCTACCTGGATAACCTGGCCAAGCACTCGCTGATGCAACGTCAGCATTTGTTCTCGCGCTTTTCCGGCGAACAACTGGTGGACGCCCTCGCCGTCAGTATGACCTTCGACATTCGTGGCATCGACGCCTACGGCCTGTTCGATGCCGAGCATCGCTACCTCAGCGGCGCCCTGCGCCACATACCCGCAGGCCTGCCACTGGACGGCAGGATTCACATGCTCAGCGACTGCGCCGACTCCGATGATCCGACCTTGCCCAGCGACAGTTGCGATGCGGTGGCGACCCAGACGCGTGATGGTCGCTGGCTGATACTGGTGCGCGACAACGGCTCGCTGTTCGCCGTGACCCGGATCATCCTCCACGCGCTGTTCTGGGGCGTGACCCTGACCATTTTGCCGGGCATCGTCGGATGGCACCTGCTGCGCCGTCGACCGCTGCGGCGCATTCGCGGGATTCAGGCCAGTGCCGAGGCGATTGTGGCCGGGGATCTGACCCGACGCCTGCCGCTGTCCAATCGCCGCGACGAACTGGACATGCTCGCCGCCATCGTCAATGCCATGCTCGAACGCATCGAACGCTTGATGAACGAGGTCAAGGGTGTGTGCGACAACATTGCCCACGACTTGCGGACGCCGCTGACCCGCTTGCGGGCGCAGTTGTACCGCATGCAGCAACAGGCGGGCGAAGGTTCCCAGGAAGCCGCGCAACTGGATTCCGTGTTGAGTGAAGCGGACACGCTGATGGCGCGCTTTCGCGGTTTACTGCGCATTTCCGAGCTGGAAGACCGGCAGCGGCGCTCCGGTTTTGTGCAACTCGACCCGGTGCCGTTGTTGCAGGAACTGCACGACTTTTACCTGCCGCTAGCGGAGGAAGACGAGCTGGTTTTCAAGCTGCAATTGCCCGAATCATTGCCGGCGCTGAAGGGCGATCGGGCGCTGCTGTTCGAAGCCGTGGCCAATCTGTTGAGCAATTCGATCAAATTCACACCGCCGGGTGGCGAGGTGATTTTGCGCGGGGTCAATGAGGGTGGGCATACGCGGATCGAAGTGCTCGACTCCGGACCGGGCATTCCTGCAGCCGAACGCGAAGCCGTGTTCCAGCGTTTCTACCGCGCCGAAGGTGGCAATCAGCAAAGCGGGTTCGGGCTGGGGCTGTCGATCGTGGCGGCGATTGTCAGCCTGCATGGGTTTACGCTGGAAGTGGGTGACAGCGAATGGGGTGGCGCGCGGTTGGTGCTGGATTGTCGGCAGAGCCTGATTCCCCAGACCTGACGCAAATCTGCTGAACTGACACATGACCTGTGGGAGCGGGCTTGTCCGCTACCACAGGTTCTGTGTCGATCAGTCAGGCCGGGTAGTTGGCTCGAAGGGCTTCGAGTCCGCCCTGGTAGATCCCGCCAAACAACGCCGTCACCTCCTCCTCACTCACCCCGACCGGCGCAAACCGACCCGACCAGGTCACCCGCGCACTCTCACCCTGCGCTTCAACGCGAATGGTCGCCAGATAATCAGTCGCCGGGAACGGCGCCTGCAAAATCGAGTAGCTGTATGTCTTCCCGGCGTTATCAAACGCCTCCAGCCGCTCAATCACTACCGCGCCATCCGCGGTTTGCAGACTGCGCACGCGCCCGCCTTCGCTCAGCTCGCTTTTGGGAATGAACGGCAGCCAGTCCGGCAGCGAATTGAAGCCACCGATCAAATGCCAGACCTGGTCGGCCGAAGCCGGGATGTCGATAAACGCTGATGCCGTTGCCATGTAATATTCTCTCTCATTCAAAAATTTCAGATCGCCATGCTGTCGACGACGCCGCCGTCAACTCTAAGGGCGGCACCGGTTGTTGCCGACGACAGCGGCGACGCGATGTAGGCCACCAGGTTGGCGACTTCCTCGACATTCGCCACGCGCTGGATAATCGATGTCGGCCGGGCCTTGCGCACGAAGGCGTCGGCTTCTTCCCGGACACTGCGCCCCGATTCGGTCGTGGCGTCCTTGAGCATCTGCTCCAGGCCATCGGTCAACGTCGGGCCGGGCAGGATCGCGTTGACGGTCACGCCAGTGCCCGCCAGCCGCTTGGCCAGCCCGTGGGACACGGCGAGGTTAGCGCTTTTGGTCACACCATAGTTGAGCATGTCGGCCGGGATCGCGATCCCGGATTCCGAGGACAGGAAGATCACCCGCCCCCAGCCCTGCTTGACCATGTCCGGCACGTAATGCCGTGACAGGCGTACACCGGAGATCACGTTGACCTCGTAGAAGCGCGTCCACTCGCTGTCCGGGGTGTCGAAGAAATCCACCTCGTTAAAGATGCCGAGGTTGTTGACCAGGATGTCGGCACGCGGCTCAGCGGCGAACAATTGCTCGGCGCCTTCGGCGGTGCCGAGGTCGGCGGTCAGGCCTCGCAGTTGCGCACCCGGCACGCTCTGGCGAATGCTCGCCAGCGCTTGCTCGACCTTGGCGGTTTCGCGTCCGATCACCACCACCGTGGCGCCGGACTCGGCCAGTGCCTTGCTGATGCCCAGGCCAATGCCGGCGGTGCTGCCGCTGACAATGGCGAGTTTTCCAGTCAGATCGATCTTCATGTTCAAACTCCTGTGACAGGCAATGGAGCGCGTTCAGACACCAGCTTCGCTTCGCGCATCGCTTGCCAGAACGCAGCGGGAATGACTGCCGACAACGCAGCCACATCTTCAGCAATCCGGTCCGGACGGCTGGACCCCGGAATCACCGCCGCGACGGCAGGATTGGCCAGGGAGAATTGCAATGCAGCGGCCTTGATGTCGACGCCGTGGGCCGCCGCGATGCGTTTGATCTGCTCGACTTTCTGGATGATCGCCGGGCTGGCCTTCTGGTATTCGAAGTGCGCGCCGCCGGCCAGAATGCCCGAGCTGTAAGGGCCACCGACCACGATCTCGACATTCTGTGCCAAGGCAGCGTCCATCAAACGTTGCAGGGCACGATCGTGATCCAGCAGCGTATAGCGCCCCGCCAGCAGAAAACCGTCCGGTTGGGCTTCGGTCAGATCAAGGGTCAGTTCGCACGGCTCGACCTTGTTCACGCCCAGGCCCCAGCCTTTGATTACGCCTTCTTCACGCAAACGGGTCAGTACCTTGAAAGCGCCGGTGCGGGCCTGGTTGAAGTACTCCAGCCATTGATCGCCGTAGAAGTCCTGCGCGATGTCATGCACCCAGACGATGTCCAGGCGATCGGTTTGCAGACGCTTGAGGCTGTCTTCGATGGAACGCATCGTCGCGTCGGCGCTGTAGTCGTTGACGATCCTGTTCGGGCGACCGTGCTCGAACACCCCGCTCTTCTCGCCCAGATCCCGGGCAGCGGCGTCTTCGATTTCGTCGAGAATCACCCGGCCGACCTTGCTGCTCAGTACGTAGTCGTCACGGTTGTAGCGAGCCAGCGCGGCGCCGAGGCGAATCTCCGACAGGCCCGAGCCGTAAAACGGCGCGGTATCGAAATAGCGCACGCCAGCATCCCAGGCGGCGTGTACGGTGGCCATCGCCTCTTCTTCCGGGATGGCGCGGAACATATTGCCCAGGGGGGCAGTGCCGAAACCCAGCGCGCCGGGCAGTTTGTCTTTCAAGCTCATGGATGATTCCTCTCGATGTCAGTGGTCAGTCAAGTGACCGATGAGCCAATCCTAGATTGCGAGGATCGGACCGTCCAAGACATAATGCGCAGCACTTGAGTCCCTATAGGTCTGACATGATCGACATCCGCCAATTGCGCTACTTCGTGGCCGTCGCCGAGGAAGAACACGTCGGTCGCGCCGCCGAGCGCCTGCACATTTCCCAGTCGCCCCTGAGCCGGCAGATCGCCCAGCTCGAAGAACGGCTGGGCCTGACCCTGTTCGAGCGCAGCCAGCAACGCATTCGGCTGACCCGCGACGGCCAGACCTTTCTCGCCGAAACCCGCGCCCTGCTGACCCACGCCAATCGCCTGGAATCCCTCGGCAAACGCCTCGGTCGTGGCGAAGAAGGCGGCCTGTGCATCGGCTACATCGAAAACGCCATGCACGCCGGCGTCCTGCCGAATGCCTTGCGGGTGTTGCGGGTGGACCGGCCCAACGTGCACGTCGCGCTGTACAACCTCAGCTCCGCCGAACAACTCGAAGGCCTGCGTCAGCGTAGCCTCGATATCGCGTTGGTCAGCGAACCGCCCGTCGCCGACGATCCGGACTTGCTGGGTTTTCAGGTGCTCGACGACCCGATGCTGTTGGCGCTGCCCGAGCATCATCCCCTCGCCCATCAAGCGACGCTGGGCCCGGAAGACCTGTCCGACCAAGAATGGATCGGTGTGCAACACCGACAGAACTGCGCCAGCCGCGAAGACTTCGTCAGTGCCTGCATCCGCGCCGGTTTCACCCCGGACATCCGCATGGAGGCCACTGAACCCTTCACCGCACTGGGGCTGGTGGCGTCGGGGCTGGGCATCGCGATGATTCAGAAAGGCTTGAGCCGCAATGCGCCACCGGGCGTGGTGCTGCGGGAAGTGCCGTGGATTGCGTTCACCACGCCGCTGTGGGCAGCGTGGCACCGGATCAATTTGCGGCCGTTGGTGGAGACGTTCAGGAAGGTGCTGACCGAGCCCGTCAGCTAAACCACCATCCGTGTGGCGAGGGAGCTTGCTCCCGCTGGGTCGCGAAGCGGCCCCAATCAGGCGACGATGGTCAGTTCTGACAAACCGCGCATGCAGGTTTTACGACTGCTGCGCAGCCGAGCGGGAGCAAGTTCCCTCGCCACAGTAATCCTGTCATGACAAAGGTGTGCGGCTCCTGCCCCGGGAGTTCGGTGCTTTACTGAATAAACCCCGAAGCCCTGCGAGTAGCCCCGCCATGAATCGCAACGACCTGCGCCGCGTGGACATGAACCTGCTGGTGATTTTCGAAACCCTGATGTTCGAAAAGAACCTGACCCGGGCCGGGGAAAAGCTGTTCCTCGGCCAACCTGCCGTCAGTGCTTCACTGGCCAAGTTGCGCGATCTGTTCGATGACCCGCTGCTGGTGCGCAACGGTCGTGTGCTGGAACCGACCCAGCGCGCGCTGCAGATTCTCAAGGAATTGCAGCCGGCGATGGACACCATCTCCGGTGCGGTCAGCCGGGCCAAGGATTTCGACCCGGCCACCAGCCGCGACGTGTTCCGCATCGGCCTGTCCGACGACGCCGAGTTCGGCCTGTTTCCGCCGCTGCTCAAGCAAATCCGCGAAGAGGCGCAGAACGTTGTGGTCGTCGTGCGGCGAGTGAATTTCCTGCTGATGTCGTCGATGCTCGCCAGCGGCGAGATTTCCGTCGGGATCAGCTACACCACGGAACTGCCGGCCAACGCCAAACGCAAGAAACTGCGCGATCTGAGCGTGAAGATCCTGCGCGGCGACAACCGTCCCGGCGCCCTGACGCTGGATGACTACTGTGACCGGCCGCATGCGCTGGTGTCGTTTTCCGGGGACCTGACCGGCGCGATCGACAACGATCTGGCGCGTATTGGCCGCTCACGCCGCGTGGTGCTGGCGGTGCCGCAGTTCGCCGGCCTGCGCGCCCTGCTGGCCGGCACTGACATGCTCGCCACGGTGCCGGACTACGCCGCCTGTGCGTTGATCGAAGGCAGCAGCCAGTTGCGGGCAGATGACCCGCCGTTTGACATCAACCTGTCCGAGTTGTCGATGGTGTGGAACGGGGTCAACGATAACGATCCGGCAGAACGTTGGTTGCGCTCGAGAATTGCCCAACACATGTCGGCGCCACTGCCGGGGCATTGACCGCGTTGAAGCCCGGGTCGGTCTCGCGCAGGAAAATCGGCAGGTCTGTCATCGGCGGCATGGCCGGAATATCGAAGTACATCTGGATCACCCAGCCTCGGTGATAGCTGGCGTGATTGACCACGTGCAGCAACATCGCGCCAGCGCTCATGGTCCCGCTTTCGCCCGAGACAAACGTGAACTCGACAGGTTTATCCAGCGACGCCTCGGTTTGCCGGTCGCTCCAGTTGCAGTACCAATGATCGATGTCCTTTTGCGCCATGCGCAGGTCGGCAAGGTCGGGATGCAGCAGATCGTGGGAAGTCTTGAAGCCGTGCCCCCGGCCTTCGAGGTGAGCCTGCCAGATGCAGTCCACCACGTAGATGTGGTTGAGAGTACCGATCATGTTCTTGAACACCGAGACCCGCGCTTTGTTGACCTCGCCCGGCGGCAAATCGGCCAGGCTGTCAAAGAGGCGCTGATTGGCCCAGCGTTTGTAATCGGCCAGCATGCGGGCCGTGCGTACGTTGATCATCGCAGGTCTCCCATTGCAATGGGCGCACTGCAAAGCATAGCCCTCATCTCGCGGGGGCAGCTCAAACGCTGATCATCGGTCGCTCAGAGCCTGCGTTACCCGCCTGGCCAGCGCCAGGCAACTGGTCAGCCCCGGTGATTCGATGCCGAACAGATTGACCAGTCCGGGCACGCCATGGTCGTCGGGGCCGCTGATGATGAAGTCGGCGGCGGGTTCTGTCGGGCCGGTGATTTTCGGGCGGATGCCGCTGTAGGCCGGTTGCAGCCTGTCATCGGGCAGGGCCGGCCAGTAACGCCGGATGGCCTCGTAGAAACCCTCGGCACGGCGCGGATCGACGCGGTAATCGATGTGGTCGATCCACTCCACATCCGGTCCGAAACGCGCCTGACCGCCAAGATCGAGGGTCATGTGCACCCCCAGCCCGGCACTTTCCGGTGCCGGATAAACCAGATGCCGGAACGGCGCGCGACCGCTGAAACTGAAATAACTGCCCTTGCACAAACGAGCCGATGGAACGTGCAGCGACGACAAGCCTTCAATGCGGCTCGCCACTTCCGGTGCGGACAACCCGGCGCAGTTGATCAACTCACGACAGCTCAAGGTCATCGGCTGGACGCCGCCCATGTGCAACTGGAAACCGTGTTCGCTGCACCGCGCCGATGCCAGCGGCGTATGAAATGCCATCGAGGCTCCGGCGGCCTCGGCGTCCGCCTGAATCGCCAGCATCAGGGCATGGGAATCGACGATTCCGGTGGAAGGCGACCAGAGCGCGGCGACGCAGGACAGCGCCGGTTCAAGTTCGCGAGCCTGATTGGCGTCCAGCCATTGCAAGTCATCGACACCGTTGCGGACGCCCTGCTCCAGCAACTTCTGCAACGCCCCGCGCTGGTGATCATCAGTGGCGACGATGAGCTTGCCCAGCCGCTGATAGCCGACGCCGCGCTCATCACAAAAGGCATATAGACGTTGTTTGCCTTCCACGCACAATTGCGCCTTGAGGCTGTCGCTCGGGTAATAGATGCCGGCGTGGATCACTTCCGAGTTGCGCGAACTGATGCCCACGCCGATGCCTTCGCCGGCTTCGACCAGCATCACTTCGCGCCCGCTCCGGGCCAACGCTCTGGCCACCGCCAGCCCGACCACGCCAGCCCCGACCACGACGCATTCGATATCGACGCTCACCTGCCCTGCGCTCCTTTGTAACGATCAAAACGTGCCGGGATAACTGCCGCCGTCCAGCAACAGGTTTTGCCCGGTGAGAAAACCCGCCTGGGCGCTGCAAATGAACGCGCAATAGGCGCCGAACTCATCGGGCTGGCCAAAGCGTTGGGCTGGCACGTTTTTGCGCCGCTGCGCACTGATGTGCTCGACGCTGGCGCCATTGGCCTCGGCGGCAGCACTCAGGGTTTTGTGCAGGCGCTCGGTCTCGAACGGGCCGGGCAGCAGATTGTTGATCGTGACGTTGTTCCCCGCCAACTGCGACTGACGCGCGAGTCCGGCGATGAAACCGGTCAGGCCGCTGCGGGCGCCGTTGGACAGACCGAGCACATCGATCGGCGCCTTCACCGCGCCGGAGGTGATGTTGACGACGCGTCCGAAACCGCGCTCGGCCATGCCATCGACGCAAGCCTTGATCAGCTCGATGGGCGTGAGCATGTTGGCATCCAGCGCCTTCAACCAGTCCTCACGTTGCCAGTCACGGAAGTCACCCGGCGGTGGGCCACCCGCGTTGTTGATCAGGATGTCCACTTGCGGACACGCCGCCAATACTTGCTCACGCACGGCCGGCTCGCTGATGTCGCCGGCGACCGTGCGCACTTCGATGGTCGGCGCCAGGCTGCGCAATTCAACGGCGGCAGCCTGCAAAGTGTCGTTGCCGCGAGCGTTGATCACCAGGTTCACGCCCTCTTTCGCCAAGGCACGCGCACAGGCCAGCCCCAAGCCCTTGCTGGCGGCGCAGACGATCGCCCAGCGACCCGATATTCCCAATTCCATGACGATGCTCCCGACGGTTCGAGCGCCCTACGTTACCACCGTGCGCGGGACGGAGCCGAGGGGAAACTGCCCTGCCCCGGCAATTCAATTGTTCCGGATTATCACGAGTGGAAACGGGGGCAACGCGCAGGCAAAAAAACACCGGTTGTCCCGCGACAGAACGGCAGTAAGCCACCGCGCACACTGCCAAGCCTCGCGGGTCAAAGACTGCAAGATCGGGCGTGCCCTTGTCGACGCGGAGACTGTTCATGCGGGTTGAATAACATGCCATTACTGACACAAATGACAGGTAACGCTAATGAAGGCAGCACCTTGGAGCTTAGTGATGGGGTACGCCTCATGTTTCAGCACAGACCGAGGGTTCACCGCGGGAATATTGGAAGCGGTTTTCGCGGTGAGCGAAAAGTCTGGGGCAAACTGACTTCATTCGAATATGGCTATTCCAGAGCACCATGTTTGCGCCGCTGATGATTATTCCTGCTATTGGAATCCGCAAAACACATATAGCAACTCGAGCAGTCATAAGGCTTTTCCAGGGTGTGTGTTCGTCTGTGGCGCGTCAAAGTAGTACTTTCTGCAAAACCTTGATGGCAAAACTCGCAGACGTACGGCTTTTCTCCGGTGTGAGTTCGTCTGTGGCTCGTCAAAGCACCATTTGTTGCAAAACCTTGATGGCAAAACTTGCAGACGTACGGCTTTTCTCCGTTGTGAGTTCGTCTGTGGCTCGTCAAAGCATCGTTTCGCGCAAAATCTTTGCCGCAAGTCTCACAGTGGTACGGCTTTTCTCCGGTGTGGCTTAGCATATGTCTCGTCAAATGCCTTTTGAGCGCAAAACTTTTTTTGCAAACCAAGCAATTGAAAGGCTTTTCTCCCGTGTGGGTTCGCATGTGCATATCAAAATTATGTTTTCTCTTAAACCCTTTCGGGCAATGCTGACAGCTGAACCGTATATTCCCGTCGTGCGCCTGCTCCGCGCCGGTCTCATATGCCGTACCGGGAAGGGCAGATGCAGATACGTATCCCGGGAACTGAGCAGGCAATGCCTGCGTTTGGGAGGCCGCTTGCCCGGAGCGGCTCAGCTCCTCGGCAAGGCTTCTCACCCGAGGCCCATCGTCCGCAGGGTTGCTCGTTAACGTTTGGAGAAATGCGGTTGGATCGATCACGTTCTCGCTCACGTGCCCAGATAACCCCACCACAAGTTCCATCACCGTTTGGTCATCTCCCCCGGGGTTGTATTTCAAATTACTGATGAATTGATCCAAGGTGTCATCCATCATCCGCCCATCAGCATCGGCATATCGCATCGGCGAGTTCCCGACAAAACAGTACCGGTTCAACCCGTCCACCTCTCCCGCCGGGTCCGGGTTGAGCCAGCCGTGTTGCCACGGCGCGTAATAGCGATAACCGTAGTAACTCAACCCGGTCACGTCGCATTCCTTGCCCGAGTAACCCGTGGTCTTGTACGACGCCTTGGCGGCGTGATGGGCCACCCACCACGCCCGACCACCAAACGGCAAATAGCCTTCCTCACTGATCACTGCACCCTCTTCGTCAAGTTCCAGTTGGCTGGAACGCAGGTGATCGCTGACGCTGTAACTCAAATGGTTGTTGTCGACGCCAGTCGGGGGAGTGCCGACCCAATGCCGCAGCCGCACCGTGTTGCGCCCGGCCTCGATCTCCAGCACATGCCGTTCGGCGCCATTGGCGGCGCGGTGGATTTCCAGCCCCGGCAAGTAACGTACGTCGGCGATCACGCTGCGGTGTGAGGCCAGTGCGCAACGTACCTTGCGCAGGCGCTTGCCACCGCCGCCGTAGCGATACAGTTCACAGTCGTCCGGGCCGTCTTCACGGGTGACCGGGGATACCTGGCTCAGCTGGTTGCGCGCATCCCAACCCATCGCTTGCCCCCGCAGCAAATGAAGCTGATTGCCGTTACCGTCGAATTCGCGGGGGAAATCCGGCGCTGGATCGCCGTCGTACGCGATCACCCGACGGTTGCTGGCCGCGTCCACCGCCCAACGCCGGGTGAAGGGTTGCGCACCGAGGTGGCGCAGTTCCAGCAGGTTGCCGCTGGCGTCGTAATCGTATTCTTCGCGGTAGTTGACCAGCGCGTTCGGGTCGTTGGCGGCGCGGTAGACTTCGCGGCCGGTGGCGCGGGTCAGGCGGTACAGGCTGTCATAGATGTAGGTGCTGACGGGGTCGATGCGCTGGTTTTTGAAATGGGTGATGGCTTTGGCCTGGTCGTCGATTTGCAGCGGGTTGCCAACCGGGTCGTAGGTGTAAAGCAGGTTTTGCAGCAAGGGTTGGTTGGGCAGGCCGGCGCTCAAGCGCAGCAGACGCGCGTCGTCCGGACTGAACTCGGCACGGGTAATCACGCCGTTGCCTGCCGTTTCCTGCTCGACCAGCCCCCCGGCGCTGTAGCCGAGATCGCTGACCAGCGTCACCTCGCCTGCACCTTGGCGCTGCAAGGAAACGGCGCGCAATTGCCCGGCGCAGGTGCGGCTGAACCGCCGGCGGTTGAGCATGGCATCGGTTTGCGTCGCAACCTCGCCCAAGGCGTCGTAGGTCCAGCGACTGTCGAGGCCGGGCGCCGGTTCGAGCAAGGCATTGCGCGCGTCGATCTCCAGCGGCCAGTGCAACGGATCCAGCGACGTCAGAAAGTGGCTGCTCTCCAGCAACGGTTGGCCGCGCAGATCATAGTCGAGCATGTGCCGGGTAGTGCTCGGGTCGTCGTGGCGGATCAACTTGCCGCACTGGTTGCGAGTGCTGCCGCCGGGGCCGCCGTACTGGAAGCGTTCGACCACCCGCGGGGTTTCGTCCTCGAGTTGTTCGGTGACGGCGACCGGACGTAATTGCACATCGTAGTCGCGTTGCTGGCTGCTGCGACTGTTCCAGCGTTGCAGCCGCTGCCCCGCCGGGCCGAACAGCAACAGAGTCCAGCCCGAATCAACGCTGACGTTGAGCAACTCGGTGCTAGACAATGCGCGGAGGGAGGTTCGATTCGGCCCACGCTGCTCGGCCCACAATCGCGGATCGAAGCGCTCGACTTCACGGCCCAACGGGTCGAACACCCGCCGGGTGATCTGCGGCTGCACCGGCTGTCCCGCGACCGAACGGTAGTAAGCCACCGCGCACACTGCCAAGCCTCGCGGGTCAAAGACTGCGAGATCGGGCGTGCCATTGTCGATGCGGAGGCTGTTCATGCCTATTGAATAACATGCGGCGTTGATGGCGGCTACTGACACAAATGACAGGTCTTTCAACTGGGCGCGCCTGCTTCGGTTGATGCCCTGCTGTTGCGCTTTCTCACTGAATGCCGGGCTTCGCGTTGCGCCGTTCGCTGGGCATTGCGCAGCGGGTGTTGAACGCCGCGGATGTCGAACAACTTGAGCCCGAGTTGGCCGGCAAAGCCTTGGCCTGGACTCTGTTTCTCGAGCCGTCGCATATGGATGTCCGGCGCGTGCGGCGAGGTCCGGCTCGCGGATCCAAGGCTGCTGGTTGAAGTGATAGTTTGTGCCGCAAGGAACTCCTGACCGTCGCTGCATATCCTAAACTGTGTGGTACTTCCTTTACGCTTCACGCTTTCGGAGGACACCGTCATGCGCCGTCTGATCATCATCTCTTCCCTTGTGTTGTGCTTACCCTTCGGCTCGGCTTTCGCGAAAGTGGATGCGGGCGATGTCGCCACCTCCGCCGGGGTTTCCGCTTCGCTGTACTCGACCTTCAAGGACGACAAACTCATGATTCCCGCCCGGGATGACGCCTCCAGCTTCGTGGCCAGCGGCGGTGCGATTCGAGGCGTGTATCTGGAATCGGTCATGAAGCAGATTCGCCAGGACAATCCCGGGCTGAACGCCAGTGACGAAGACCTCGCCAGAGCCATTCTGATCCAGGACAGTGCCGCTGCCGGGCAATGAGGGCTGAAACGGGCGCGGTGGGGCCTGTAACACCTGGATAGGTGTTAACGGCCCTGCTTTGCGGCTACTTTGCGCTTGTAGCGGATGAACGTGCCCATCCGGCAACGAGTTGTACGCTGATGCTGATGCCACCACACACCACGATCACCACATCATGGGCATCGGCGATTGCCGGGTGGTCCAGATAGCCGATGGCCAATGAAACACCGCACGCCGGCTCCACCAGCTGACGCAGGTCATTGGCGTAACGCACCACGCCCATGATCGCTTCGTCATCGCCGAGCACCACGCATTGGTGAGGGAAATCGAGGATGTGCTGCACCGGCCAGGCGGCCACTTGAGCGGCGCCGAGGGAGGTCGCCACGGTGTCGATGCGCGAAAGCCTGACGGGATGTCCGGCCTTGATCGCCGCCGAAAAAGATGCCGCTCCCGCGGTTTCGCAGGCGACGATGCGGCAATCCAGGCGGTCATGCCGAGTCAATCCCGTGAGCAGGCCCGCCAGCAAACCACCACCCCCCACCGACGTCACCAGCGTATCGACTTGAGGGCAGTCCTCGAGAATCTCATCGATCATCGTGCTGTGCCCTTCCCACAACACCGGATGATCGAAGGCCGGCACGTATTCGGTGTCCGCCGCTTGTGAAAGCTCCTTCGCCCGTTGATTGGCGTCGTCCCAGACCTTGCCGTGAACGATCACCTCGGCACCGGTTTTGCGAATCCTCGCGCGGGTGCTTTCCGGGGTGGTGTGCGGCACCACGATGCAGGCTTGCAACCCGAGGCTGGCCGCCGCGACAGCGGTGGCGAAACCGGCGTTGCCCCCCGAAGGACAGACCACCTTGCGCTTGCCCTGGGCCTTTGCCTGGCTGCACAACAACCCCATGCCACGCAGCTTGAACGAACCGCTGGGTTGCAGGTTTTCCAGCTTGAGCCAGATCCGCCGAGTGGGGGTCGACAAGCCCGGGTGCAGGATAAGGGGAGTTCTGATGTGAAGCATGTTGGGCTCCTCGGTCGCACACCGACTTGTCGAGTGGTTCAACGAATCGGTGTGGAGCGCAATGCTGTTCACTTAAGCGCGCTCTTGGATCGTGCATACCTTTGTGGCGAGCGAGCTTGCTCGCGCTGGGCTGCGTAGCGGCCCCAAAAATCTGACAACTATTGCCGAGTTTTGTGAGTGCTACGCACTCAAGCAGGAGCAAGCTCCCTCGCCACAAGTTTCCTTTGATTCAAGACACTCTTAAGTGAAAAATATTGCGGTGTGGTGCGGTCCTTATCCAAGCTTAGTTCATCGCGGCCCGAGCTTGCCGCTTCAACGATAACGCGGTGCCGCCATGGAGTTGCCGAACAAGCCCGACAGGGTTTGGCGCTGGGCTTCGTGACGGTCCCATTGCGAGCCGTCGTGCAGACCCGGAATAGTCACCACCTCTCCATTCGCGAGCCCTGCCAGCGCCGCATCGACCATGTCCTCGGCGGTCATGACGATTTCCTGCGGCAGGTTTTCCACCGGGTTGCCGGCCTCGCTCCAGAAATCGGTGGCGGTGGCGCCAGGCAATACGGCCTGAATACGAATGCCTTTGTCAGCCAGTTCATGGTGCATGGATTGGCTCAATCCCAGAACGAACGCCTTGGTCCCGCCATACACGCCATTAAGAATCTCGGGGGCAATCGCCACGATCGAGGAGATGTTGATCACGGTGCCGTTGCCACGGGCGACGAACCCGGGCGCTACCGCGTAGGCCAAACGCATCAGTGCGGTGACATTCAGGGTGATCATGTCTTCCATGTCATCCACCGGGCTCCCCAGCAGCGGCATGACAGCACCGACCCCGGCGTTGTTGACCAGCAAGGTGATGCTCGCGTCGGTACGCAGAATCCCTTCGACCCGGCGCAGATCGGCCTTGTCTTTCAGATCGGCAGCGACGACTTCCACGGCGCGACCGGTTTCGTTGCTCAAGTGATTGGCCAAGGCGTTCAGCCTGGCCTGGCTGCGGGCGACCAGAATCAGATCGTAACCCTGACGCGCGAGACGATCGGCATAGACCGCGCCGATGCCGGAAGAGGCGCCCGTGATGAGGGCGGTGCCTTTGGATGAGAGAGCCATGTTCAGTGTCCTTCACAGTGAGGCGAGAGGTTCGCCGGGTGTGACCGTTATAAATTGACTGACCTTCGTCTCAAATGACGTTTAAAGTACGCTTTTAGGACATGTCCATTGAGGGCCTATCGATGACTTCCGTGGCGTTTGTAGTGTTTGAGGGTTTTCAAACCATGGCGCTGGCGGCCATGCCGGTGTTCGAGTACGCCAACTTCAGCGCCGGCGAAGCGCTTTACGACGTCAGCGTACTGTCCGAGGACGGCCGTACCTTGCGTGCTTCCGGCGGTTTGAGTGTCGGCACCCAGGCGTTCGATGAGCGGGTGTTCGATACGGTGATCGTGGTCGGCGGCGATGCCATCCTCGAACAGGCGCCCGAGGGTGTGCTGGATTACCTGCGCGCCAGCGTTAAAACCGCGCGGCGCACGGCGTCGATTTGCTCCGGGGCGTTTGTCCTGGCCCAGGCCGGTTTGCTTGAGGGGCGCCGGGCGACCACGCACTGGGCTTATGCAAGGGAACTGCAAGCACGGTTTCCGTCGATCAAGGTGGAAGAGGACCGCATTTACGTGATTGACGGTTCGATCTGGACTTCAGCCGGGATGACGGCCGGTATCGACCTGGCGCTGGCGATGGTCGAGAAGGATCACGGCCCGCTGCTCGCGCGCTCCGTGGCACAGAAACTGGTGATGTACCACCGGCGGGCGGGCGGCCAGTCCCAGCATTCGGCGCTGTTGGAACTGGAGCCGAAATCCGACCGCATCCAGACCGTGCTCGGTTACGCCCGGGAACACCTCGCCGAGGCGTTGTCGGTGGAACAACTGGCGGACGTGGCGCGCCTCAGCCCGCGCCAGTTCAGCCGGGCGTTCCGGGCAGAAACGGGACAATCGCCGGCCAAGGCCATCGAAAACCTGCGCCTGGAAGCGGCGCGACAGATGCTGGAGCGCGGGCGACTGAACCTCGATCAGATCGCTGCCGAATCCGGCTTCAGTGATCGCCGGCGCATGCGCGAAGCGTTTCTTCGGGCGTTCGGGCAGCCACCCCAGGTGATTCGGCGCAACGCCCGTTCGGCCTGAAGCGTTTATCCGCGCAGCCTGCGGCAGCTCCTACAATGAGGGGGCAGGTTCGCGTGTGGAGGTACGGATGAACATCTCGGCCAGACTGGCGTTTTTCGCCATCGTGAGCACCCTCGCCTACCTTGGGTTCGCCGTGTGGGGGATGGGCTCGTTTGTGGCGTTTTTCTCTCATTCGGCGTTGGTGGTCGTTGCCTTGGCGACCCTGGTGATGGCGATCGCGGCGCTGTTCTCCGAGGTCAATCTCAGCTCCGGCCAACGGGAAGACCGGGCCAATCGCTGGGTGCTGCCGGCCTTCGGGGTGATCGGGACAGTGAGCGCTTTTCTACCGGCCTACACCGACCGGATCGACGTTTGGACCTTCGGCGGTGAAGGCGTGCGCTGGCTCGGGGCGTTGCTGTTCATCGTCGGCGGTGTATTGCGCCTGTGGCCGGTGTTTGTCCTGGGCAAGCGTTTCAGCGGGCTGGTGGCGATTCAACCGGGGCACCGGCTGGTCACCGACGGGATTTATCGAACGTTGCGCAACCCCAGTTATCTGGGGATGTTAGTCAATGCCGTGGGTTGGGCGCTGGCGTTTCGTTCAGGCGTTGGCCTGTTGCTGGCAGCGCTGACGTTGATCCCGCTGATCGCCCGCATTCACTCGGAAGAAGCGCTGCTGCGGGCGCAGTTTGGCAGTGAATATGAGGCGTATTGCAGCCGCAGCTGGCGGTTGATACCCGGTGTGTACTGAACAAACCCATTCCAACATGGGGGGATTACGAATATCGCAGACGGATCCGGCCATCGCCGTCGACACCGCAGGCGATCGCTTCATAACTGACCATCGTCGCATGCGGCGTCTCGAGCGGATGTTCATGGGTCGAGGTGATGATCACAAGGTCTGCCCCCGCCGCCTCCGCCGCGAGAATGCCCACCGTGGCATCTTCGAAAATCAGGCAATCGGTCACTTCGACGCCCAACCGCCTGGCCGCCAATCGATACCCCGCAGGATCGGGTTTACCCGCGCTGACATCTTCCGCCGTGACCATCACCGCAGGCTCCGGAATCCCCGCCGCCGCCATCCGTCGCAGCGCCAGTGCCCTGGGCGCAGACGTCACGATCGCCCACTGACCGGCCGGCAGCGACGTCAGGAACTCCGCCGCCCTGCCTACCTCGACAATCCCCTCGACGTCCTCGATTTCCGCCTGGGTAATCCACGCCGCCTCAGCTTCGGCATCGACACCCGGCAAGGCCTGGCGGTTGACCGTGTCGATGGCCCGGGCGCCATGAATGGTCGGCAGAAAAGCGTCGACATCTACCCCGTGGCGCAAGGCCCAGGTGGTCCAGATGCGCTCGGCGGCGGCGATGGAGTTGAGGACGGTGCCGTCCATATCAAACAGAAAGGCACGATAAGGTTTGTTGAAAACCGAATGTTGAGCTGACAAGGATGAGCGTCCTTTTACAAGAGCCAGGCGAGTTTTGCCGAGCAATGTAGCATTTGCGAGAGGGTTGGGCTCAACCGCGCGCTGATGTTCAGCCCACCGTCTTCGGCTTAAATGCAGCTGCCACGCCATCGAGCAATTGCCCCAGCGCCCAAGGCTTCTTGATAAAGGACACCTGATGCCTCACCCCGGACGATTCCGGCGTTTCGAAGCCGGACATGATCATGATCGGCTTGTCCGGCCAGCGGTCGCCAAACAGATTAGCCAGATCCGCGCCATTGAGTTTGCCGGGCATGGTGATGTCCGTGAGCAACAACCGTACCTCATCGGCGTGCTGCTCCAGGTAATTGGCGGCTGCATCCGCGCTGACCTGTGGTTCAACGACGAAACCCTCCTCCTGAAGAATTTCGCAGAGAAACTCCAGGATCAACGGGTCATCCTCAACCACAAGAATCAACCCGCCAGGAAGGTGCTCGCCCGCCATCGATTCTGGACACATGACTTTGCCACTCCCTGATCGCCTAATGATTTCGCGGGCTCAAACCCGCTGCTTACAGGTATGAGCAGCGGGCTCGGCGGAAATTCATTTTTGATACAGGCAAGTGAAAAAATCAGGCGTCCTGCAGAATCAGATCGGCGCCCTTCTCCGCCACCATCAGCACTGCGGCATGGGTATTGCCGGACGTCACGTTAGGGAAAATCGACGCATCGACAATGCGCAACCCGTCAATACCGTGGACTTTCAAACGCTTGTCCACCACCGAAGTCCGTTCATCCGCACCCATCGCGCAGGAACCGCACAGGTGATAGATCGAACCGCTGTTTTCACGGAAATACTGCAGCATCTGCTCGTCGGTTTCGACCACCGGGCCCGGCAGCACTTCTTCGACCGTGATGCCTTTGAGCGCCGGTGCCTGCATGATCTTGCGCATCAGCCGGCTGCCCTGGATCACCTCGTCGATGTCCTTTTGCGTACTCAGGTAATTCGGGTCGATCAAGGCCGCGTCACGGGGATTTTTCGACGCGATCTCGATGTGCCCGCGACTGGTCGGCCGGCACGGGTTGAAGCACAGCAGGAAGCCTGAATATGGTTCGGGCTTGAGGCTGGCCTTGTTGTTTTTCGGGATCTGGTACGACAGTGGGTTGAAGTACAGCTGCAGGTTCGGATGGCTCTGCTGCTCGCTACCCCGAAAGAACCCGCCGGCCTGATTGACGCTCATCGCCAGTGCGCCCTTGCGGGTGAACAGGTATTTGAGGCCGAGTTTGAATTGCCCGAACAGCGAGCTCAGTTGATCGTTTAGCGTCGGGATGTTGGCCTTGTAGTAATAACTGGCGCACAGGTGATCCTGCAGATTCTGCCCCACCGCCGGCAGGTGTTTGACCAGCGCGATATTGTGCCTGGCCAGCAGCGCCTGATCGGCGACACCGGACAGTTGCAGAATCTTGGGTGTGTCCACGGCACCGGCACACAGAATGACTTCCTTGCTGGCGGTGAAGGTGCGCACCACGCCGTGCTGGGTCACCGATATACCGGTCGCCCGGCCGTTGTCGAACAGCACCCGATCCACCAGGGCGAAATGCTCGACGGTCAGGTTCGGCCGGCTCAAGGCCGGGTGCAGATGCGCAAAGCTGCTGGAACAGCGCTGGCCATTTTTGGTGTTGACGTCGTAGATCCCCGAGCCTTCGAATGTCGGTCCGTTGAAGTCGTCGCTGTGCGGGTAGCCGAGTTCGTCGCAGCCCTTGATAAACACGTCGCAGATCGGATGGGTCTGGCCTTTCATCGGCGTGATGCTGATCGGGCCGCTGCCGCCGTGGTATTCGCTGTCGCCCAGGGGATGGTTTTCCAGTTTGCGGAAGTAGGGCAGCACGTCCTTGAAGCCCCAGCCCTCGTTGCCGTTGGCCGCCCAGTCATCGAAGTCATGGGCCTGGCCGCGGACGTAGATCATCGCGTTGATCGAACCCGAACCGCCCTGGACCTTGCCGCGCGGGGCATAGATTTCGCGGTTGTTCAGCTGCTTTTGCGGCTGGCTGTAGTACATCCAGTTGAACGTCGGGTTGTAATACATTTTGGCAAAACCGACCGGGACCTTGAACCACAGGGAACTGTCCTTGCCGCCCGCTTCCAGCAGGAGCACCGAATGTTTGCCCGAAGCCGAGAGCCGATTGGCGAGGATGCAACCTGCGGCGCCAGCGCCAGCGATGATGTAGTCGTATGTCATGCAGGGTTACCGCGTAAGTCGTTGTACAAAAAAACCGCCCGGCAGGTATGGCGTAAAATCTGGGGGGGCGAGCTTGCTCCCACAGGGACTGGGTTCACCCGCAGTGCCTGCCATGGGCGGCAAATCTTCAGCCTCGGGCTGGCGACGAGTCTTTGACGTCGGCCGGGGTCGGCGCCATTTGCAAGTGCAAACGCTCACCGGTGTACGGCGAATGCTTGCGCACCACGTCCATGTTCAGCTCTACGCCAAGCCCCGGTTCGGTGGACGGAATGATGTAGCCGTCCTCCCACTGCAACGGCTTGGTCAGGACTTCGGCGTGGAAACCGCCCCAGGTCATGATGCTTTCCTGGATCAGGAAGTTCGGCGTGCAGGTGGCCAGCTGGAAACTTGCCGCCGCGCCAATCGGCCCGTTGTAGAGGTGCGGTGCGATCTGCGCGTAATAGGCCTCGGCCATGCTGGCGATCTTTTTCGCTTCCAGCAGACCGCCGCAACGGGCGACGTTCATCTGCAGGATCGACGCACCGCCCGCCTGCAACAGCTTGAAGAATTCGTATTTGGTGGTCAGCCGCTCGCCGGTGGCAATCGGGATGCTGGTCTTGGCCGCGACTTGCGCCATGGCCTCTTCCTGGCCCGGTGGCACCGGCTCTTCGAACCACAGCGGATCGTATTTTTCCAGGCGCTTGGCCAGGCGAATCGCCGAGGACGGCACCATTTGCCCGTGGGTGCCGAACAGCAAATCGCACTTGTCGCCCACCGCTTCGCGGATCTTGCGACAGAAGGTTTCGCAGCGATCCAGCACCTCCAGCGAGATCTGGTGCCCGGAGTACGCCGTATATGGCCCGGCCGGGTCGAACTTCACGGCGGTGAAGCCTTTGTTCATGTTCTCGATGGCGCATTCGGCCGCCAGGTCCGGGTCGTCGTAGTCGTACTCACCCTTGCTGTTGACCGGGTACAGGTAGGTATAGGAACGCAGCCTTTCGTGGACCTTGCCACCCAGCAGTTCATACACCGGCTTGTTCGCCGCTTTGCCGATGATGTCCCAGCACGCCATCTCCAGACCGCTGACCACGCCCATCATGGTCAGGTCCGGACGTTGGGTGAAACCGCTTGAATAGGCCTGACGGAAGAAGCGTTCGATGTGGTGCGGATCGTGGTTGAGCAGGTAGCGTTCGAACACGTCTTCGATGATCGGCAGCATGGCTTTCGGGCCGAAGGTCGCAGCGTAGATTTCGCCCACGCCTTCGATGCCGCAATCGGTCTTGAGTTTGACGAACAGCCAGTACATGCCGCCGACGTGCGGTGGCGGTACAGCAACGATATGGGTTTCAAGGGCGACGATTTTCATCTCAGGCACCTGTCTTATTGAAAGTTTTACGATTGATACGAGCGCGCAGAGTCAGGGCCGCCAGGGTACCGAGCAGGCCGACGAAGGCGATGTAGCCGAAATACAGCTTGTAACCAAAGGCGCCGGGGAAATGCTCGGTGAGGTAGCCGTTGATCAAGGGAATGAACGCGTCGGGCATATAACCGACCACCGAGACAATGCCGATTGCCAGGCCGGTGATGCGCAGCGGGATGTTGCAGGTGTCGAGGATCGCCCAGTACAAACCGCGAATGGCGTAGGTCATCAGGCCGATGAAAATCACCGTGCCGATCAACAGGCCCATGCTGTTGAGTGCCGGGAACACGATCAGGCCGACCATCGCCAATGTCGCGAGGAACAGCGCCACGATCAGCACCGAAATGTTGGAAAACCTGTCACCGAGCCAGCCACCGCCGATCCCGCCAATCGGGCGCATCCACAACTTGATGGTCGTGATGGTGCCGGCCATGACGGCGGTCATGCCGCCGCCCTGCAGATAATCGGAGAAACTGTAGGTGGCCCAGAAGATGTGATAACCGCAGAACACGATGGCCGTCACCAGCCACAACTCGGGGATTTTCACCAGCGTGGCCAGGTCGCTGAGCAGGTTGTATTTGCCCTTCTCCACCGCCGCGGTGCTGTCCATCGACTTCGGGTCCTTGATCAGCACCAGCACACAGCCGATGGCGATACAGGTGAAGGCATAGAGGTAAACCACGTGCTTGAAGCCTTGCGCCGCCGACTCGCCACGGGTTTCGGTGGCGAAGGCAAACAGCCCCAGCGCAACGGTCGCCAGCAACGCTTCGACCAGGCCGCGACCGCCATCAAGGATGCCGAAGAACCGGCCTTGCTCGGTGTGATGGGCGATCATCTTCACGCGCTTGAGCACCGAGGCCCAGAACGTCAGGCCGGTGGTCAGCCCCCAGCAACCGAAGATGATCATCAGCCCGGTCAGCGACGGCGCAGTGGAATACCAAAGGCCCAATGCACCGGTAGCAACCAGCGAGAAGAAAATCAGAAAACGCGGGGCGATGCGGTCGGCCAGCCAACCGCTCGGCAAGTAGCTCAGGAGGAAAATCGTACCGAGCATCGAGTACAGATAACCCAGCTCGCTGTGGTTGATCTGGAACACCTCGAGCATGGTGGTCTGGTAGACCTGACGCAGGTACAGGATCGGGTAGATCGCACCGGCGGCCAGCACCAGGAGCATCAGTTGGACATAGCGACTTCCCTTGTCACTGTGGCTTTTTGAACCCGCGTTCGAACCCTGAACAGCGGCAGCAGTGGATGCATGCTTGGACATTGATGTGACCTCGGGCAGCCCGGTGACCGGGCGCCCCTGATAATTGTTTTTATGGGTGCAGCGTGAGGCGTTTTACCGGTGGATCAATACTTCATGACCACAAGCCGGGTCTGAGTGAATTCGAGCATGCCGTGCTTGCCGTCATCGCCGCCCAGGCCCGAGCGTTTCCACCCGGCGTGAAAGCCCTGGTACGGGTCCGCCGGGGTGCGATTGACGTACAACTCGCCGGCTTCAATGGCGTTGGCGACTTTCATCGTGGTGCGGTAGTTCTCGGTGTACAGCACCGACGACAGGCCAAACTGATGGTCGTTGGCCAAGGCCAGCGCTTCGTCGATGTCGCGGTACTTGAGCACCGGCAGCACCGGACCGAAGACTTCTTCCTGGACGATTTCCATGTCCTGACGGCAGCCACTGAGCAGGGTCGGCGGGTAGAAGTGACCTTTGCCCTGCGGAATAAATCCACCCGTTTCCAGTACAGCACCGGCGGCGACGGCGCGCTCGACCATGGCGTGGATGTTCTGCTGCGCACTGGCGTTGACCAATGGCCCCATCCGACTGGCGTCGGTGGCGCGGTCGCCGAATGTCACGGCACTGATTTTACTTTTGAGCAAGGCGAGGAATGGCTCGTAGATGCTTTCCTGCACGTAGACCCGCTCCACCGCCGTGCACAACTGACCGCAGTGGGTGGTCTTGGAGGCAACAATCGCTGTGGCGGCGGCTTCAAGGTCAGCATCGGCTTCGATGATCGCCGGGGTCTTGCCGCCCAGTTCCAGCGACGGCTTGGCGATGTTGGCCTTGCAGTAATCGAGCACGATACGCCCGGCGTTGACGCTGCCGGTCAGGGTGATCAAGCCGACGGCCTTGTGCGTGCAAACGGCAGCGGCGGTGGCGTGGTCCATGGTCAGGATGTTGATCACGCCCGCAGGCATGGTGGATTGCTGCACAGCCTTGGCGATTTCGAACGCGGACGTCGGTGTGTTGTTGCTTGGACGCACGACCACGGTGTTGCCGGCAATCAGCGCCGGGGCAATTTTGCGCAGCAACGTATAGACCGGGTAGTTGAACGGAATCAGGCACGCGACTACGCCAATCGGCTCGCGGTGCAGGAACAGGCTTTCGTTCGGGGCGTCGCTGGGAATGATCTCGCCTTCGATACGACGCGCCCATTCGGCGTGGTAGCGGGTGATCTGCGCGGCGTAACGGGCTTCGTTGCTGGCGTCAGCGACGCTCTTGCCGGATTCGGCGGCCAAGGCTTTACCGATGTTCTCGGCACCGGCATCGAGTGCATCGGCAAGCGAACGCAGGTGTTCGGCACGCTCGATGCTGGTGAGTGTGGCCCAGGCTTTCTGTGCCGCAGCGGCCGCTTCGACTGCGGCGGCGGCTTCATCGGCATTGGCCGCTGATACATGGCCCACCAGCGCTTCGGTCGCGGGGTTGTACACCGCGATCAGCGCTTCGCTGGCGGGTTCGATGAAGTGGCCGTTAACAAAATTTCGCTCGAGTCGCATGTGCATCGCCCATCGTTGTTTTTATCCAGTGAGATGCAGTCTTGGCATCTGACCGGCATTGAACAAACGATTTATTGAGCGATGTAACATTCAAAAAAAGAATGTTATATCCAGGTCGACGCAGAACCCTGTGGGAGAGGGCTTGCCTGCGATGGCGGCGGCACATCAGCCTCTTTTCGACTGACAGATCGTTACCGCGGGCAAGGGTGATCAGAGAGCAGCGGTCGAGGGTTCAAGCTGCCGTTGCGCCAACCAGATTTCCTCCTGCAACCACTGACTGAACACCTGCAATTGCGGCATCTGCGTCTGCTCCGGCCGGGTCACCAGCCAGTAGGACTGGTGGCCTTCGACATGCACGTTGAGCACCTGGGTCAACTGCCCGCTGGCCAGTTCCGGGGCGACCATGTGCCAGTCGGCAATAGTGATGCCCAACCCGTCGGTGGCCGCGCGGATCGCCAGGTCCAGCAAGTCGAACTCGTAGCCGCCCTGGGTATCGACGCCGGTGATGCGCGCCGCGTCCAGCCAGTGTTTCCAGGTCAGGTAGCGCTGGTCTTCCCGGGCGAGCACGTGCAGCAGCGTCAGGCGATTGAGGTCGATGCCCTGCTCGCTCCATTCCCGCGCATACAAGGTCGGCGCGCACACCGCGATATGCCGCTCCTGAATCAGCAGGGAGCTGTCCATGCCATCCCATTCCCCGTCGCCGAACCGGATCGCGCAATCCAGCGTGCTGGTTTCCGCAAGGCTGTCCTGCAAGCGCGTGGTGATGCTCAGTTCCAGCTCCGGATGCTTCTCGCGCAACCGGCCCAGACGCGGCATCAGCCAGCGATTGGTAAAGGTCGGCGGCGCGTTGATGTGCAGGCGATTGGAATGGGTTTTCTGCTGGATGCTGCGTACCGTCAGCTCGATCTTGTCGAAGGACTGATGCAGCGCCCGCAGCAGAATGCGCCCGGCGCTGGTCAGTTCAAGGTGATGGTGACGGCGCTCCAGCAAGCTCTCGTCGAGCTGTTCCTCCAGTTGCCGCACCTGGCGACTGACCGCACTCTGAGTCACGTTCAACAGTTCGGCGGCGCGGGTGAAGCTGCCCGTGCTGCCGGCCACTTCAAAGGCTTTCAGCGCGTTGAGGCCGGGCATTTTGCGTTTCATGGAAGGCTCTCAAGGTGGATGACAAGGCGTAAAGCATCCCACGCCGACGATGAATTGTCCTACAGGATTTTCCCAGTAACATGCATTTGATGAAGGTTTCGACGCATTTTTTATCGTTTGTTCAACGCAGCGCTGATGGCAAGACTGGCCAGCATCTCTAATAAAAATAAACGAGAGCTGACCCATGCCCCTCCCTGCTTCCCTGCGCCTTAGTCCGTCGTACCTCGCTCTGCTCTGCACCTTTGCCGCGCCCGCCATGGCGGTACAAGTCACCGACAACCTCGACCTCGGCGGCGCCGTTCGCGCACGCTGGGATTACGACCCCGACCGCGACATCCAGAAGTTCGGCCTGGACACCGTGTTCCTTAGCGCCAAGTACAACTCCGACAGCTGGATCGGAGAGGCTCAGTACCGTTTCTACGGACGCTCCTACCCGTACCAGTACACCAAGGACTACGGTGATATTCAGTTCGCCAAGTTTGCGTGGGCCGGTTACAAGTTCAACCCCGACCAGCAAGTACAGGTAGGCCTGAACACAGTGCCATTCGGTTTGCAGCCCTATTTCGGCAGCACCTTCTACGAAACCCTGGGCAACGTCATCGGCCTGGAGGATGTGCAGCAGATCGGCGCCAAGTACATCCAGCAAAGTGGCGACTGGAACGTCCAGGCCGGCTATTACCTGCGCCCGGCGTGGCAAGGCAAAGGCACCAGCAAGGGCGTGACCTACTCCAGCGTGGTGTCCGGGGCCGACAGCTACGTCGGCGATGGCAGCGACAACCAGGAACGCAACACCGTGGTGCTGCGGGTGGCCAAGTCGCTGGACCTGGGGCCCTGGAAATCGGAAGTCGGGATCTCCGGCCTGACCTCGACCCTGAAAAACAAGGACACCGACAACGACGGCCGACGCAACGCCGTGGCCGTGCACTACCTGGGCAAGAACGGTCCGTGGGGCGTGCAATTGCAAGCGGCGCGGCAACAGATGTCGCCGCGCAACGCCGGCACTGATGAAGTGGTAACGCTGGGTGGTTATGACGGCACCTACAACGTCGCCAGTCGCGGCAACCTGTACGTGGCGGACCTGAGTTATGACGTGGCCGGCAAGTACCTGTTCGACCAGATCAGCGGCGTGAAGCTGTACGCCAACTACAGCGCCTTCGACAAATCCGCCGACGAGTTCAAGACCTCGCAACGGATGATTCTCGGTACCTCGTTTTCCTTCAGCAAACTGTGGATCGCGACTGAGTGGCTGTATGGCAAGAATGATCCGTACATTGGTGGCAGCAGCTACACCCAGAGCCTGGGCGCTGGCGGGACTGATCATTGGGAGAATCAGTTGTACATGAACATTGGGTATTACTTCTGATCCAGGATTTTTGTCGCCTCTAAGTACGCCATCGCGGGCAAGCCCGCTTCCACAGGTTCGGTGATCCTTGTGGGAGCGGGCTTGCCCGCGAAGACGTCCGCCCGAACACCACTTGCATCAGCCCCTTGCTAATAGTCAGATAGGCATTACAAAACCATCCAAAAACAACAAACCAGGCCTCTGCCATGCGTCAACTGCCCTCGCTCAACATGCTGCGCGTTTTCGAAGAGGTCGCGCGGCATCGCAGTTTCAGCCAGGCGGCGCTCGGTCTGAACGTCACCCAGGGTGCGGTGAGTCGTCAGATCAAACAACTCGAAGACTACCTCGGCGTCGCACTCTTCATCCGCACTCCCCAGGGCCTGTCCCTGACCGAAACCGGCAGCGCCCTCTCCCCACACCTCGCGGAAGCCTTCGACCACATCGAACGCGCCCTGCAAGCCGTGCGCGTGCCCAACCTGCGTCAACGCCTGCGCATCCTCGCGCCACCGACCTGGGCCACGCGTTGGTTGTCGGCGCATTTGCGCGTGTTTTGCCAGCGCTACCCGGACATCAGCCTGAGCGTGACCAACCAGGCCAGCCACGACAGCCTCGCCGAAATCGACTGCCACATCCGCTTCGGCCTCGAAGCAGCCACCCACTGCAGCAGCCAATTGCTCGTGATGGAACGGCATATCGCCGTGGCCAGCCCGGAGCTGTTCAACGATGGCCAGCCACCGGATCTGCGGCAGTTTCCGTTGCTGCACATTCTGCATGACGGCAAGCGCCTGAAGGTCTGGGAAAACTGGCTGGCGGCGATGGGCCGGGATGATGTCGATGCGGACCAAGGGCTGGAGTTCAGCACGCTGGATCAGGTGATCCACACCGCGCTGGCGGGCGGTGGCCTGGCGGTGATCGACCGGCAGATGATCGAGAAGGAACTGGCCAATGGCAGTTTGTTGCCGATCACCCCCGTGGAAGTGATCGGGCCGTATGGCTATTGGCTGGATGTGGCGAACGACAAACAGGGGTTGTCGAAAGTGCGGTTGTTTACGGACTGGCTGGGGTTGGTCAGTAATCCCTGAAACAGTGATATTCCCCCTGTGGGAGCGAGCCTGCTCGCGATGAGGGCATTACATTCAACATTGATGTTGACTGATCCACCGCCATCGCGAGCAGGCTCGCTCCCACATTTGATCCGTCGTAAACCTTTAGACCGGTGTCGCGACTTTTGCTGCCAGCGGAACGCCCGCTTCGACCGGACTCTGCGCCTTGCACGCCTGGCTCAACGTCAACGATTTGGTCTCCGGCGCCCAGGCCCAGGACAACAACGCGCCCAGAGCCAGAATCGCCGCCAGTATCCCCATGGTCGGACTCAAGCCAATTCCCGCCACACTCACCGGCAACAGGAACGTGCTGACCGCCGAGCCCAAACGACTCACTGCCGTCGCCAGGCCGATCCCGCTGGCCCGCACTTCGGTCGGGAAGCTCTCGGCCGGGAACACGCCCACCAGATTGCTCACCGCCGACAACACCAGGGTGAACAGTCCGAACACCAGCACCATCAGGAACGCTGCGCTACTCGGCAACACGGCCAACATGAACAACGCCACCGCCAGGATGATGAACGAGTTGATCAGGAACCCGCGTCGCGAGAACTTGATGGTGCACCAGATCCCGATCAACGCGCCGAGGATCAGCAACAGGTTCAGCATCAGCTCGGTGCCGAAGCCTTCGGCCAGGCCCATCTTCTGCAGGATCGACGGCAAGAAGGTGTAGATGGCGAAATACGGCATCACGATGCACACGAAGAACAGGCAGTTGAACGCGGTGCGCTTGCGGTATTCGCGACTGAACAACACCGCATAGCCAGAACGGGTTTCGGTGGACTGGGTTTCGTCGAGCTCGACGTTGGCACCCAGGTGTTTTTTGACGATGGCTCGGGCCTCGGCAATCCGGCCCTGATTGACCAACCAGCGCGGAGACTCTGGCGTGCCGATGCGGGCGATCAGAATCAACGCCGCCGGGATCGCCGACGAGGCCAGCATCCAGCGCCAGGCATCGTCGCCAAGGCTGAGCATGGCGGTGCCGACGAAAGTTGCGGCGACGTAACCGAAGGTCCAGATCACGCTGAACGAACCCAGCAATACACCCCGGTGTTTCTTCGGCGCGAACTCGGCGAGCATGGCGTGGCCGACACTGAAGTCACCACCCAGGCCGATACCGATCAGCACCCGACAGAGAAACAGGCCCATGGCCGTTTCAGCGTAGAACTGCATGACCGAGGCGATGGTGATCAGCACGAAGCTGACCAGGAAAATTTTCTGCCGGCCGACCTTGTCGGAAATCCAGCCGAAAAACAGGCTGCCGAGAAACAGCCCGATCAGCGCCGATGCGCCGATCAGCCCCTGCCAAAATGCATCCAGCTGCATCTGTGGGCTCAGCAGGGTGAAGGCGATACCGATCAGGCCGAGAATGTAGCCGTCGGTGAAATGTGCACCGAAGGTCAGGCCGGCGATCTTGAGATGGAAGCGCCCGATGGGCAAGTCGTCGATTTTTACCGGTTGTACGGACATGTAAGTCTCCAATTGTTGTTATTGACGGAGAAATGAAACCGATCGTTTTTGCTGTGTGCGGACTGGTGTGGCGAGGGGATTTGTCCCCTCGCCACAAAAGCGCGTTCCTACAGGTGATGGGGTTAGAGACCACCCATCAACAGGTATTTGATTTCCAGGTAATCATCCAGGCCGTACTTCGAACCCTCGCGACCGAGGCCCGATTCCTTGACGCCACCGAACGGCGCCACCTCAGTGGAAATGATCCCTTCGTTGATCCCGACCATGCCCGCTTCCAAGCCTTCGGCCATGCGCCACACTCGGCCGATGTCGCGGCTGTAGAAGTAGGCCGACAAGCCATACGGCGTGTCGTTGGCCTTTTGCAGCACTTCGGCTTCGTCCTTGAAGCGGAAGCAAGCAGCAACCGGACCGAAGGTCTCGTCCTGAGCAATCAACATGTCGCTGTTGGCTTCGGCGAGGATGGTAGGTTCATAAAACGTGCCGCCGAGTGCGTGGCGACGGCCGCCGCACAATAGCTTGGCGCCCTTCCCCAATGCGTCGCTGACATGCAGCTCGACCTTGGCCAGCGCCGCTGCGTTGATCAGCGGACCTTGCTCGGTTTCACCGTCCAGCGCACTGCCGACCCGCATCGCCGCCACGGCTTCGGCGAGCTTGCCGGTGAACGCCTCGTAGACGCCGTCCTGAATGAAGAAGCGGTTCACGCAAACGCAGGTTTGCCCGGTGTTGCGGAATTTCGAGGCCATTGCGCCTTTGACGGCGGCGTCCAGATCGGCATCGTCGAAGACAATGAACGGCGCGTTGCCGCCCAGTTCCAGCGAGACTTTTTTCAGGGTGTCGGCCGCCTGACGCATCAGCAATTTGCCGGTGCGCGTGGAGCCGGTAAACGACAGCTTGCGCACGATGCCGGAAGCTTGCAGCGCCCCGCCAATCGCCACCGCATCACCTGAAACGATGTTGAACACGCCCGCCGGAATCCCGGCCTGCTCGGCCAGTACCGCCAGGGCAAACGCCGACAGCGGGGTTTCTTCCGAAGGCTTGAGAATCATCGTGCAACCCGCCGCCAATGCCGGGCCGACCTTGCGCGTGACCATCGCCAGCGGGAAGTTCCATGGTGTGATCGCAGCGACCACGCCGATGGCTTCCTTGACCACGATGATTCGCGCATCCGCCTTGTGGCTCGGGATCACGTCGCCATAGGCGCGCTTGGCTTCTTCGGCAAACCACTCCAGAAAACTCGCGGCGTAGACCACTTCGCCCATGGCTTCGGCCAGCGGCTTGCCCTGCTCGCGGCTGAGCAGCGTCGCCAGCTCCTTCTGGTTGCTCAGCATCAGCTCGCCCCAGCGCTTGAGCTTCTGGCTGCGTTCCTTGGCGGTCAACTTGCGCCAGGCCGGCAAGGCACGGTTGGCGGCGTCGATTGCAAGGCAGGTTTGTTCGGCGCCGGCCTTTTGCACGTCGGCGATCAGTTCGCCATTGGCCGGGTTCAGCACCGGGTAAGTGACACCACCGCTGGACCATTGGCCATCGATGAAATTGCCGTGACGGATCAACGCGCTCATGCCACAGCCTCGGTCAGGTTGAAACGTTCCAGACCCGGGCGGGCCGAACGCAGGATACGTTTACCGGCGGTGTAATCGTTGATCACGTCGCACGGGGTGTAGTTGCGTTCCAGCTCATGCAGCTCTTCGGCATCGAGTCGGGTTTCCAGCGCGGCCAGGGCGCTGTCGAACTGCTGCGTGGTGTCGGCGCCGACCAGCATGCAATCCACGCCGGGATGATTGGCGACCCAGGCCTGGGCGATCTGCGCGTTGGACACGCCGCGAGCACGGGCCACACGCTGTACCGAATGCGCGATCTCGAACGAGGCTTCGTCGCTGTACATCTGCTGGGTGAAAAAGTCAGTCTGGTTGCGGGTCGATTGCACGTCGCCGGTCAACAGACCTCGGGCCAGCGGGCTGAAAACCGAGACGCCCAACCCCTGGTCGCGGCAGAACGGAATCATCTCGCGCTCTTCTTCGCGGTAGGCGCAGTTCAGTTGCAGTTGCATGTTGATCGGTTTGACCCAACCGTTGCGCTCGCAGGCCATGAGTATCTTCGCCAGCTGCCCGGTGAGCATGGTCGACACGCCGATGTAACGCGCCTTGCCGGAGCGCACGATGTCGTTCATCGCGCTCATGGTTTCTTCGACCGGAGTATTCACGTCGAAGTAATGCAGCATGAACACATCGACGTAATCCATGTTCAGTCGCTTCAGCGACGCGTCGATGCTGTCCATGATGTGCTTGCGCGAATGGCCGCTGGCGTTGATGCCAGCGCGGGTGCCATAGCCGACTTTGGTGGTGATCACCAGGTCTTCGCGGCGGGCCAGGCGCTTGACGATGCGCCCCACGACTTCCTCGCCGACACCGGCGGAATAGAAGTCCGCGAGGTCGATGAAATTCACGCCGTTGTCCAGCGCGTGCGCCACGATCGGCTCGCTTTTCTTCTCATCGAAAATCCACGGTTTCCAGTCCGGGGTGCCCATGTTCATGGTGCCCAGGCACAGACGGGAGACTTGCAGGCCGGAGTTGCCCAAACGAATGTATTGCATGGTTCGGACCTCAGGCTTTTGGCGTGTAGAAAGGGTTGCTGATGTGATTGACCACATCCGCCAGTTGCGCGGTTTCCGGTTTGCCGGTCAGCGCGGCACGGATCGCCGTGCGGCAGGCGTTGTAGTTGTTCAGGTAGACCGCATCGAGGTCATCGCACGCCGGGTTGACCCAGTTCGCGGTGACGATGGCCCACTCGTCTTCGGCCTCCGGCGGCAAGGTGCCGTCGAGCAAGGCTTCCAGCACCGCCTTGGCGATCCCGGCCTGGGACGCGCCCCAGGTTGCGTTGCCGTGCAGGTCACTGCCGATCGCGGCTTTGTTCACGTAAAGGGTCATCGGCTTGACCGGAATGTTCGGCTGGGCGATCACCATGAACGGGCAATGGCCCTGGCTCGGCGATGCCAGACTATTGGCGAACGCCTGCCCTGCCGGGCCGTTGCGCGGGCCGATCAACATGTTGATGTGCGCGGCGTTCACGCCCGGGCCTTCGAAGCCTTCACCGATATACAGGTCGAGTTCTTTCATGAGTCGTTACTCTTCAGGGATTTGGGGTGATCAGAAATGCACGCAGACCGTGGCGGTCGCGTGGCAAATGTCGGGAGTCGAAGAGCGCGGGTCGTGGCGGAGAGAATCAGTCATGAGTGCAAACGCTCTTTTTTGTTGTTGATGAGCTGTGTTTGCGATTTTTTAACACTGGGGGTTGGCGGGGCTGTAACCATTAAAAGTCATGGGGGCATGACTTCAAGTCATACCCTGATAAATCTGCAGGAGCGAACTCTTGTGGCGAGGGAGCTTGCTCCCGCTGGACTGCGCAGCAGGCCCATTTTCTGGGTCCGCTCCGCGAACCAGCGGGAGCAAGCTCCCTCGCCACAAGAGCTGGCTCCTGCAGGGGTCGCGCTGTGTTGGCTTATTGCGACATGTTGTCCTTCTTCATGGCGTCCTTGGACATCGCATCTTTCTTCATCCCGTCCTTGCTCATCAAATCCTTGGACATGGCATCTTTCTTCATCGTGTCCTTGCTCATGGCATCCTTTTTCATCGTGTCTTTCTTCATGGCGTCCTTGGACATCGAATCCTTGCTCATGCTGTCATTGCTCATGCCGTTGGTTGCTTCAGCGGCAAATACACTGGCAGCACCCATGGCGAGGCACATGGACAGAACGACGGTGGTCAACTTTTTCATGATGAAACTCCTTGAAGCACAGGTTGCGGGTGAGTGAAGTTGTCGGGCGCCGTCAGCTGCCACCGAACCAGTTGTAGCCCTGGTCTTCCCAGTAGCCGCCGCTGTAGGTGTTGCTGACGAAAATCGCCTGGATGTGTTTGGGGTTTTTGTAGCCGAGCTTGGTGGGCATGCGCAGCTTCATCGGGAAGCCGTATTCACGAGGCAGCACCGCGCCGTCATAGGTCAGCGCCAGCAGGGTCTGCGAGTGCAGCGCGGTGGCCATGTCGATGCTGGTGTAGTAGTCGTCGGCGCATTTGAAGCCGACATATCTGGCATCGGTGTCAGCACCAACTCGTTTCAGGAAATCGCTGAACCGTACGCCGCCCCAACGCCCGATCGCGCTCCAGCCTTCGACGCAGATATGCCGGGTGATCTGCTCGTTCTGCGCCATGGCACGCAGCTCTTCGAGGCGCCAGCTGCGTTTGTCGGCCACCAGCCCGGTGACTTCCAGTCGATAGCTTTCTTCCTCGACAGTGGGTGCCTCGTCGATGCCGTAAAAGGCATTGAACGGAAACGGCCGGGTGATCATCGACGCCGGATAGGTCGGCGCCAGTGCGTTGGGATTGAACAACCAGCCCTGCACCCGATCGTTGAACCGCGACATGGAGGACAACGCCGTCTCGACGCTTTCGTTGTCGGTGATGTTGCAGCCGGACAACATGGCCACGCCACCGAGGGTCAGCCCACGCATCAGGAACGAGCGGCGTGAGCGGTCCTCGATCTGCGGTGCAATGATTTTCCGGGCGTCTTTCAGGATGGACGACTCGTCCAGACCTTCGATGCGCTTTTTCATACGGACTCCTTGCGACCGACAATCATGGCCAGCAACGTTTTGGGAACGAGCGCGACCATCGCCAGGTGCACCGCCACAAAGGCCATCAACAGCGCCATCGCGATGAAATGCACATGCCGCGCCGCTTCGTAGCCGCCCAGCAATTCACGCAACAGCGGAAACTGGACGGACTTCCACAACACCAGCCCGGAGATCACCAGCAGCGTGATATCGACCATCACGAACAGGTAGGCCAGCCGTTGCACCTGGTTGTAATGACTCAGGTCGGCATGCCCCAGACGTCCGCACAATGCAGCCCACAGGTCGTGCACAACACCTTTGGGTGACACCGGGAAAAAGCGCCGTGACAGACGACCGCTGGCGAGGTTGATGACCAGGTAAACGAGCCCGTTGATGGCGAGGAACCACATCGCGGCGAAATGCCATTGCAATGCACCGCCGAGCCAGCCGCCCAGGGTGATGCCTTTGGGAAAACTGAAGTCGTAAAGCGGGGAAGCGTTGTAGATGCGCCAACCGCTGGTGACCATGACCAGCACCGCCAGTGCGTTCAGCCAGTGGGTGAGCCGGAGCCAGCGCGGATGGGATGAAGCAGGTATCGGCGACATGATGGGCTCCCGGCGGTGTTGTTATTCGTTGGAACCGAGTATGGGAGCCGACAGATCGCCAAATCCTCACGTAAAGTTAAATTATTTGTGATAACTCCAAGGGCCAGAGCCGCTTGTTTTGTCCCGTCAGTTAATCATCGACACGATGTTTAGCTAGCTCCGCCTCAAAATCTTCTATCTTAGGGCCTAGAGATAGAAATCTATTCACGCTGTCCTCATAGAGTCTAAACGCCTCCTCCGCCCCTACAGTGCTTCTCGCTTCCGGAATGTCCATATGAGTTTTTTCGACCTGGACCAGATCAATATCTGATAGCTCTGGAATATACTCACTCCTCAAGTCCAATATCTCCTGGCTTATATCCGCCGAAGTAATTGGCCCGCTACTAAAGGAACGACTCAAGCTACTCGATGAGCTGTAACCAGAATCAGAACTGTCAGTGCTGCTGGTGCGTTCCAAAGGCTTGTCGACATGGGTTTCCGGCAAACTTCTTTGCACGCTCCGCTGGCTATTTTCTTGCTCTTGTTTTCGCCTCTCATTACTTAGGTGTGCCTGATAAGTTTGCGACCGTCCAATTCCAGCAAGTACATTAGTCCACTCACGCCCCCTGACTGCGCGGGCATTCAGATAGTTTGCCTGTTTTTCTGCTTGCCCCCGACTCAGCATATCTTGGCGCTCATTCTCCTCTCGATCACGCTTATTCAAACTGGTTTGATAAGCCTGGGCACCCGCACGGACTGAAAATTTCGCCAGTTCAGCATCGTGCTGTTTGCGCTCTAGTTTCTTTCGCGCCACCTCATTTGCCTCATCGGCTATTCGACGGTTATCCGCTGCAATTCTTTCCTGGCGCTGCTCCCTGGTCCCTATCAATAAACTTATCTCGTGAACTGCCTGATCCTGCCTCCTCGGGTCGGCAAATATGTTGACGGACCCGGCTTGAGGACGCTCAAAGCCTGGAAACTTTCGAGCCAGAAAACCTCGTGCACGTTCCTCACTCAGTGCCCCATTGCTTACACAGTTATTCAGAGACTGCATCAAACTCTTCGCTATTTGCCCTGGCACCCAACTTGCTTTCGACCCCAAGAGGCGACCATTGAAATACGAGACCGGAATTCTGAACAGTTCATCTGCTCGCTTAAAAAGATTCAAATCAATTACCGAGGCTTGTACGACAGGTGAAGACTTCGCCAGTAAAATGGCAAATTCCAACATCCGTTCAATTTGCACCGCCTTGATTTCTTCTCCTGAGCTCAAAGCCATTGTCAATTTATGTTGTAGTTCAACGCTAGCAGGACCAACAGTATCCAGCGATTTGCTCACTGGAGCAGTGGGCGGGGTCATTGCATTGGCAGAACCGGATGGCCTATCTGGCTTTGCGTCATCCTCACTATCGCTGTCAGATAAAATATCTGTTCGGTGAGTTGCCGAGAATGCCCCCGCACCGGCTCCGCCGTTATCAGAATCATCGTCACGAGGCTTCTTTTCCATAGCATTGAATACAGGAGCGCAGACGCCTTCCGATGTTTTTCGATCGGCTGCACCCCCTCCTCTCAAACCCGTTTTTTTACGCTGGGCAATGAAGGCGGCGTTTTCATCGTCTTCGCTCAGACTGTCATCGCCATCATCTGAAACATCCTCTAATTCCTTCGGAATTATTTTATGCCTCTCCAGCGCCTGTATTTCCGTTCCAGTCAATTTATCGTGGTCCCGAAAACAGTCTTCCGGGAGTAGGCGTTTAGTCAAATCTGTGAGATTGCTAAAGCGGTGCTCGGCGTGAGGCTTATAATGGCCACTACCATTTGTCCAGAATTTTATTTTTCCTTCTTCAAATAGAATCTCGCCCGCAAAGAGTGTTGGTTTGCCGCCGCTTAACGAACTGTGACCGTCGACAAAGAACGGGTCTTTATATCGATGATTGTTGAGCTTTCCGTTCGAACTTCTTTCGTAATTTCTCGAACCGCAAATAATATGGTCAGGCTCCTCGGCAAGTATCACAAACGCGAGCACACCTTCCAGATCATAGTTTTCCCCATTGTCTTGCCGAACAAACTCATATTCATTTTTGTCGTTTTTTCTGAGGTGAAAAATTTGATCAGGATAAGCTGGTTTCTGCATTTGACCATTGGGATCCTCCCTGAGCACTACTCGGCTTTTCTCCAGAACACTTGGGACTTCAAATGTTGACATTGCAGAAGCATTCAATGTCGTACCCGACGATGCCACACCGGGTGGAGCTGTTTCTTTCGCGGGTACATAGCGAGCCCACAATTCTGGATCCTGCTCCCACGGCGAGGGTTCCGGCATGTTGTTTTTATAGAACCTGACGGTATCGCCCAGTTGCGCTCTGCATCGATACAAATGGCGCAGTTCTTCCGCCGTTATTCCGTTTGCTTCCAGCTCTTTATTATCAACCACATCAACCATCTGAATATCATCCAGCAGAACATGGAGGCAGGCCGTTGACACACCTTCACTTTTTTGCTGAATAAACTCATCGATCATACGTTTACTTATATTAGAAAAGAGGTAGGTGGCCGATTTATGAATCCGTTGCCATGCTTCTCCCCTGGTAAATTTTTCCCGTCCTTCTTCTGCATCGAGGAGGCCGTATGCATGAGCATAACCAGGATGCTTGCACAGATCTGAAAACAACTTATCCAGTTTATTGCTTGTACTATCCGGAATGTCTGAAAAAGCATTGTTAATACCTCCACTCTCTTGTGCTCTCTCTTCCAACTCGACAACACAATCAAAAAAACCGGTCACAAAATCTATAACACAATCCACGGGCACACTGGGTGTAACATCCGACAAAGCAACCTTGCCATCCTTGGCATTGTTATTGCCAACCGAATTATTATCCCTACTTGGCTTTTTTCGTTGTTTCTCTGCCGTCACGACAACTGCCAGCGCGTCTTCCACGTCGATTATCGTAGTAGGTTTGTCGTTTACCTCTGTGCCTGGCAGACTTTCAAAATTATAGGCTTCAGGCTGCTCAGCCATTATATTAAATGCAACCCTCAGACTTTCCAGGAGACGGACTGGCGTCCATGGGGAATTTTCCTTGCTGGCGATCGAAGACAGACCTAGTACGCGATCTCCTCTAGATTCAGAAAAAGAAGAGCAGAAATACTGTTCGGATGTTGCTGTTGCAGAGGCTGTTTCGCTAACTTTCTGTCGAACACTTTGAGTGCTTAACAAGTTTGAAGAACCGCAAGAAGAGAACATGCTATTTGTTTCTACCGTCAATGTATGCAGGGGTCTAACGCTGCGAAATGGTTTGTCGCGCAGTTTGAACGTCCAGGCAATTACAGCAACGCCGGCATCGTAACTAAATATTTGATGGCTGCGACCTGTGTTGACTTTGATGAAAAGCCAGGCGGATACAAGCCAGCCCTGTATCTGGGAGTAGGACCTCCAAGCATAGAAACTCCCACATTGATTGCGTCATCCGCTCATTCGCTGCAATTGTGGTTAAAATGCCGCCCCCTCAAATCGCCGATCCGACCCGATGAACTCAGAAGCGCTGACCACCCTACACGACCATCTGCTGACAGCCCTGGCAACGGCCCCCGCAGAAACCCGCCGGCTGTTCCACGGTCGCGGTCGCTGCTGGCCGGGTCTGGAGCAACTGACCGTCGACTGGCTGCAGGGCGTGGTGCTGGTGTCGCTGTTCAAGGAACCTGAAGCCGCGCAACTGGATGCGTTGAAACAGCGGCTGATGGCGATCACCCGGTCACCCGAGTGGACGCAATCCGGTGCACATACCCTGGCGCTGCAGCATCGTTACCTGCTGCAAAGCACCACCGAATGGCTGGTCGGGGATGTGATCGAGGACATGACCATCACCGAGGGCGGCCTGCGCTATCGCGTGGACCTGGGCCGCAAGCAGAACACCGGTTTGTTCCTCGACATGCGCTACGGCCGCGATTGGGTGCGCGCCAATGCTCAGGGCAAGCGGGTGTTGAACCTGTTCGCCTACACCTGCGGTTTTTCGGTGGCGGCCATCGAGGGTGGCGCTGAACACGTGGTCAATCTGGACATGTCCAGCCCGGCCCTGAGCCGTGGCCGCGACAATCACCGGCTCAACGGGCACGACTTGAGCAAGGTGAGTTTTCTCGGCCACGACCTGTTCAAGTCCTGGGGCAAGGTGATCGGCAAAGGTCCGTATGACCTGGTGATCATCGACCCGCCCTCCTTTCAGAAAGGCAGCTTTTTGCTGACCAAGGATTACCAGCGCGTGCTGCGGCGGTTGCCGGAATTGCTCAGCCCGCACGGCACGGTGCTGGCCTGCATGAATGACCCGGCGTTTGGCGCGGACTTCCTTATCGAGGGCGTGATGCGTGAAGCGCCGAGCCTGCGGTTCGAGCGACGGCTGGAGAACCCGCCGGAGTTTCCCGATGCGGATGTCGAGTGTGGGTTGAAGGCGTTGGTGTTTACGCTCGGCTAACTAAAGATCTTTTGATGTTGATATCAACGCGGCCGCAATACCAACGCGAACAACTCGCCATGCCCGTTCACATTGAGCTTGTGATAGACGTTGCGCCGATGCACCTTCACCGTTTCCGGCGAAATCCCCAGTTGCTGGGCAATCGCCTTGCTGGAGAAGCCCTGAAGAATCAGGCGCGCCGTTTCGATTTCCCTCACCGTCAAGCGCGCATCAAAGCGATCCAGCAAAGTCGCCAGATCCCCGGCCACAGCCTCAGTGGCCGAGCCTTCCGGCGGCATCAATTGCAGGTGACGACGCATCGCGGCCAACACCCAGTCACGCACACAGAGCAGACGGCCCTGCTCTTCCAGGGTAAAGCACGTCGAGCGACCCAGTGACAGACCGAGCACGGCACCCTCGGCGTTGATCATGAACTGCAACTCATCACTGCCCACCACCGAGCGGAAGTAGCTCAGGTAATACTCGCTCTGCTGAAACTGGTCGGGGGCTACCGAATCGAGGCTGTGCAAACCGTCAGCGATACCGGCACAGGCCGCCTGATAAAACGGATCGAGCAGGTACAGGCCGGCGCTGTAGCCGGCCAGTTCGTCAGGGTCATCGCCGCTGCCCCTGGTGTCGAAATCAATCAGCAGGCGCGGCACTCGGCCAGGCGTCATCACCGCGACCAAGGCATTGTCCAGCGGCACCAGTAGTCGCAGCGTATCGAGCAGCGCACGCCAGAAACCGTCCTGCCCCAACGCGCCAAACACCCGCGCCAGGCCCTGGTGCACCGGCAACTCTTTCAGCAACGCATCCACGCTCTACCCCTTTCGAGTAACCCATGATGGGAATGGGTGAGTTCCCGGCCTGCCGATACGCTGCAAGCACCTGTTCATCACCGGCCTGCAGCAGGCCAGGAGTGCCGCATCATGAGTCGTCCCCGTCAACAGATCAATCTTGGGTTGAGCGCCTGTCTGTGCGTTTCGCTGGCGGCGGTGGCTGCCGAGGGCCCGACGGTTCACGTCTACAACTGGTATGACTACATCGGCCCCACGACCCTGCACGACTTCAAGCGCGACACCGGCATCTCACCGGTTTACGACACGTTCGACAGCGCCGAAGTGCTGGAAGGAAAACTGCTGACCAGCCGCAGCGGTTATGACGTGGTGGTGGCCAGTAACTTCAGCCTGCCGACCCTGATCAAGGCTGGCGCACTCGCGCCCCTGCCCCATGCACAGATGCCTGACTTCAAAAACATGGACGCTGATCTGTTGGCGAAACTGGCCAACAACGATCCAGGCAATCAGTACGCCGTGCCGTACCTGTGGGGCACCAACGGCATCGGCTACAACGTCGACAAGGTTCGCGCCGCGCTGGGCGACAAGGCGCCGGTGGATTCCTGGGAGCTGGTGTTCAACGAAGCCAACCTGGCCAAGCTCGGCCAGTGCGGCGTGGCCATGCTCGACTCGCCGTCCGAGATGCTGCCGGTCGCCCTGCACTACCTCGGTCTGCCGCCCAACAGCACCAACCCCGAGGACTACAAGAAGGCGGAAGCGCTGCTGCTGAAACTGCGTCCGCACATCGCCTACTTCAACTCGTCGAAGTTCATCAGCGACCTGGCCAACGGCAACATTTGCGTGGCGGTGGGCTGGTCGGGGGCGATGCTTGAAGCCAAGACCAACGCCGAGCAGGCCAGCAACGGCGTGAAGATCGCCTACAGCCTGCCCAAGGAAGGCGCGCCGGTGTGGTTCGACACCCTCGTGTTGCTCAAGGATGCACCGCACCCGGAGCAAGGGCTGGCGTTCATCGATTACTTGATGCGCCCTGATGTGATTGCCCCGGTCAGTGACCACCTCAACTACCCCAACGGCAACCGCAGCGCCACGCCACTGGTGGCCGAAGCGACCCGCAACAATCCGGCGGTGTACCCGTCCGCCGAAGCCTTGGCCACGTTGTTCACCCTTCAGCCGCTGCCGCCGGCCACCGAGCGGGTGCGGACGCGGATCTGGAGCAAAGTCAAAAACGGTCAGTAATTGCGCCGCTCCCGCAGGGTCTGCGTCTAGCCCAGCCACTTTTTTCTGCCACGAATTGAAGATGAGAGAATCGATGAAACCACGTGCCCGCGACCTGAACCTCCAGTTCGGCCAACTGCAACCTGGCCCGCTCAATGCCATCACCGATGTACCCGGCGTCCGGGTCGGCCACAGCAATGTGCGGGGCCGCAGCGCGCATGGCCGCGACATCCTGACCGGGGTCACCGTGATCGAGCCGCGAGCCGGTTCCACCAGCCAGCACCCGTGCTTCGCCGGTGTCCATGTGCTCAACGGCAACGGCGATGCCACCGGTCTAGAGTGGATTCGCGAAGCGGGTCTGTTGACCAGCCCGGTCGCCTTCACCAACACCCACAGCCTGGGTGTGGTTCGTGATGCGTTGATTGTCCTGGACCGTGAACAGCAACCCGACGACGGACGCCTTTACTGGAACATGCCGGTGGTGCTGGAAACCTTCGACGGTTTGCTCAATGACATCAATGGCTTTCACGTGAAGCCCGAACATGTGGCTGAAGCCCTGCGCACCGCAACGGGCGGGCCCGTGACCGAAGGATCGGTCGGCGGTGGCAGCGGCATGATCTGTCACGAATTCAAGGGCGGCATCGGCACCGCTTCGCGACGTCTGAACAGTGCCCAGGGCGGCTGGACCGTTGGCGCCATCGTCCAGGCCAACCACGGCATCCGCAATGAATTGCGCGTCGACGGTTACCCGGTCGGGCGCTCCATGGAAAAAGCTGACTCGCCATTTCTCAAGGCCTCGTTGCCCCATCCGGGCATGGGCTCGATCGTCGTTTGCCTGGCCACCGATGCGCCGCTGTTGCCGCATCAATGCACCCGCCTCGCCCAGCGCGCCAGCCTCGGCCTGGCACGCACCGGCGGCGGTAACGAAGACCATAGCGGCGACATCTTCATCGCGTTCGCCACCGGCAACGACGTCCCACCCGCGGCTTATGAAAGCAAGAAGGCGCCGACAACAGACCACCTGCGCATGGTCAACAACGACCACATCAGCGAGTTGTTCCTGGCCGCCACCGAAGCCGTGGAAGAAGCGATCATCAACGCCCTGCTGGCCTCCGACACCGCCGAAGGCAATGGCCATGCGGTGCCGGGGCTGGACGCCGAAACGCTGCTCAAAGCCTTGCGTCGGGCAGGCTGGCCGGGCGAACAGGCGTAACGGGATCGACCTGTGCCGAAGCCGCAAGGAGGCGGCGACCCAAGGCGCTAGCGGCCTTCAGATGCACCGTCGGGTTCTGGCTTTCCGACTCGAGGAACAGCTCGGACGTCAGCACCCGAGCACCGCAGTAATCGAAAATGCCGTGGTCGATCTGCGTTCTCATCGCCTCAGTGAAACCGTGTCGATCAAACGTGCCCGCATCGGCACCGCCGACACCGATGAGGTGAACCCGCAGGTGACCCAGTTTTTTCTCCAGGCTGTCCGCCGTGTAATCGAACGCCCAGCCGTTGGTGAACACTCGATCGATCCAGCCCTTGAGAATCGCCGGCATTGACCACCAGTAGACCGGATAGACCAGCACCAAATGGTCGGCGCGTTCGATTCGTGCCTGTTCGGCGATCACATCGGCGGGCGGTGACGCTTCCCGGTGATGCACCGCAAAATCCGCGGCGCCGAACCTCGGTTCGAATCCTTGGGCGAACAGATCGGCAAATTCCACGGTGCTGGCGGGATCGCTGGCGGTCAGGCCTTCAGCGATCCGGGCCGCGAGGCTGTGGGTAAGCGAATCGGGATTGTGATGAGCGACAACGATGAGGGTATGCATGATGGAAACTCCTGGTTGAGAGCACAGGGCGGACCTTATATACTCTTGGTAAGTTACGATCAGTAAGTTACTTTTGGTACATAGCCATGTCAACCTCCAAAACAACCGCGCAAGATTCCACCCCGCAACCACGACGACGCCTGTCCCGGGAGGACCGCCTGCGCCAGTTGCTGGACGTCGCCTGGCAACTCGTTCGGGAAGAAGGCACCGACGCGCTGACGCTGGGGCGGCTCGCCGAACAGGCCGGGATCACCAAACCGGTGGTGTATGACCACTTCACGACGCGCCCCGGCTTGCTGGCGGCGCTCTACCAAGACTTTGATGCGCGCCAGACTGCCGTCATGGATACGGCACTGCAGAACAGCGAACCGACGCTGGTCGGCACCGCCAGGGTAATTGCCTCGTCGTACGTGGACTGTGTGTTGCTGCAGGGCAACGAAATCCCGGGCGTGATCGCCGCGTTGGCCAGTTCGCCGGAATTGGAGAAGATCAAGCGCGAGTACGAGGCGATCTTCCTGAACAAATGCCGATCCGCCCTCGCCCCCTTCGCGGGCACGGGCGAGATCACGGCAGCGGGTTTGCGGGCGATGCTCGGTGCGGCGGAAGCCTTGTCCCAGGCTGCCGCGACGGGTGAAATCAGCGCCGTACAGGCGCAGGACGAGCTATTCGAAACCATCGTCGCAATGGTTGAAAGAGGCGCGCGTGGCAGGACTGGCACAGAGGCGACTAGCGGTACTTGAGTGCCAAACCTCATCTTCCTACGATGATTCTACGCAGCCGTTTGTTTGCTCAACTCAGCGGTTGCGTAGGTGGTGAGTGATCTGAACCCCTACCAAGCTCGCCGCTTGTTTCACGTGCATCTTGAGCCTCGAGAGCTCTACTTCCTCCCCATCAAAGAGCCTTGAGGCTCTTTTTCAAGTGCACGCATTCCAGACAGGAAAAAGCCCGGCTTCTGACCGCAATGTTGTTCACTTAAGAGTGTCTTGAATCAAAGGAAACTTGTGGCGAGGGAGCTTGCTCCCGCTTGAGTGCGTAGCACTCACAAAACTCGGCAATAGTTGTCAGATTTTTGGGGCCGCTACGCAGCCCAGCGCGAGCAAGCTCGCTCGCCACAAAGGTATGCACGATCCAAGAGCGCGCTTAAGTGAACAGCATTGGGCTTCTGACCGGGCTTTTTGCTGTTCAATCGCCGGAAACCGATCGCCACGCCGCGCGTGCAAGCGTGTCCCGGTACACCTTCGGACTGCCCTTTACCCGGCCCGACAGCCATGCCCTGCAATAGCTGTCTGCCTGGCCAATGATCAGCGACATCAGCAATTCGGCCGGAGTGCCTTTCAACTCATCGCCTCTGGCCGAAGCCGACAGCCATTCCAGCAGTTGCTTGTTGCGCGCCTTGTTGCGGGTCGTCAGTTCGTCCTTGAAAGGCCCTTTGGTGACGGCAAATCGCGCGTGGTACTGGAAGCGCGCCCACTCGGGTTGGCTGTCGACCCAATCCACGTAACTGTGCACCAGCGCGTATACGCCTTCTTGCGTGGTTTTCGCGTCGCTCAAATAGCTGTCGCGCAACCTGGCCTGATCGTCCAGGGCGGTGAAAAACAGCGCGGCCACCAGACCTTCCTTGTTCCCGAAGTGGTGATAAATCGCGCCCACGCTGGTGTCGCATTCGGCGCGGATCATTTCAATGGTCGTGGCCTCGATCCCCTGCTCATTGAACAGTGTGAGGGCCTTTCGAAAAATATCGCGCTTGAGTTCAGCGCGTCTTCCGGGGTAGCAGCGCTCGAGTAAATCTGACGTTTCCATGTTTAACACAGACCCAAAAAACCAAGAGTGAAGGCAGGTGATCGCCATCGAACAAGGTTGACAGATTTCCCGCTGACAGAATACTGTTCCGTCACAGAACATTATTCTGTTACGGAACAACATTCTGTTAATCCGATCATCAATGAGGTTTCAAAATGAGTCAGTTCCTCAGCCTGTTTAACAGCGTGGGCCCGCAAGCCTTCAGCACAATGGCCTGCCAGGTGGCGCCCTACTTCAGCACCATCAACCCGCTGGTCACGGAGTTGCGCAAAGGCTCTGCGACGGTGCAGGTGCCGTTCGCCAAGGAAATCACCAACCACCTGGGCACCGTGCACGCCATCGCGATGTGCAATGCGGCTGAACTGGCGGCGGGGATGATGACCGACGTGTCGATTCCCGAAGGGGCACGCTGGATTCCAAAAGGCATGACGGTCGAGTACCTGGCGAAGGCAAAGACCGACGTCACGGCGGTGGCCGATGGGGGCGACGTCGACTGGACCACGGGAGGCGACAAAATCGTGCCGGTGGACATACTCGACGTTGAAGGCAGGAAGGTGTTCACGGCGCGGATCACCATGAATGTGAAGCTTTCTTAAACCCTGATTGGGTCTAATGTGGGAATGGGCTTTTTGTGGCGAGGGGATTTATCCCCGTCCGGCTGCGCAGCAGTCGTAAACCCTGTACATGCGGTTTAACAAGGAAATGCTGGGGCCGCTGCGCAGCCCAACGGGGATAAATCCCCTCGCCACAAAAGCTCGCTTGTACATTTAGAGCGCGGTTACTCGCCCAACCGCTCGCGGACAAACTCATTGGCCTTGTACGTCAGCTGGTCCAGATGCCGGTCACGCTGTTTCTCCGCATCGAGCATCGCGCGCTTGCCGTGTTTTTGCAGCAAGTAGGTATGAATCTGCCGCACCTCCAGCGAGCTGTAGATCGACGCCACATCCAGCAATCCCATCAAGCCGCCGGAACGATGATCGCGGGTGTTCATCAGCACCTGAGTACCGCGCACGCCCACCACCTGAAAGCCCATCGACTCAAACCACGGTACCTTGGCAACCGCGCAGGTCAGCTCGGCATGCGGGTAGCGACCGACCATTTCCCGCAGCATCTTGCGCGCCACGCCCTGGCGCCGATGACCGGCCTGGACCGCCATGTACGCCACGCCGCACGCCTCGGGATCATCCTGGAACGGCAAGTACAGCAAGAAACCGATAACTGTTTCCGGATCGTCCACGTCCGTGGCGACGATCAACTCCACTGCAACCCCTTTCGACCCGTTCAACGCCTCCAGATAGAGGTGCACTTCGTAGCCGATCGCGTATTGGTACACGTTGTACAACAGGTTGCTCGGCGGGATGGCGACCATGCTGATGTCGGTCAGGTTGTCGACGACCATCTGCAGGATCTGGCTGGAAAGATGCTCAGGGCATGGGGTCTTGAAGTGGGTGATCTGGGGCATTGAGGCTCTGGACTCTGGGAACGGACGGGCGTGCGTATCATAACGTGCTGGCGGGACCGAAGGGGGGAGCTGTGCTGGTTGTTCGGACCTTGGCGCCGGCAAGCCGCGACGTGCACCCTACTGCTGCGGCGCAACCATGCGAAACCTGATGTTGATGTCGTCGGAAACCACCGTGTCCGCCCACTCGCCCTCACCTATGTTGAAGTCGCTGCGCTTGAGCGTCAGTTCGCCATCGAAGATGCCGATGGCGTTCTCGGCTTTCAGTTGCACGGGCACTTCCACCTCGCGGGTGATGCCCCTGAGCGTGAGTTGGCCGGTGATCGAATAGCGGTCGTTGCCCACTGATTTCACAGCGGTCGACTCAAACGTCGCTACCGGCGAGTTCGCGGTGTCGAACCAGGCGGGCTTTTTCAGTTCTTCGTTGGCGTCAATGCTGCCGGCATCGATGCTGTCGAGCTGGATGGTGAGCGCGGCATGGGCCGCTGAAGGGTTTGCGGTGTCGAAATCCAGCCTGCCTTCGAATTGGCTGAACGTGCCGTAAACCCGAGAGCTGAACTGGTTATAAGTGAAGGAAAGCGTGCTGGCGGTTGTATTGACTTGCGTGTATTCGGCGGCATCGGCGCCAGACAAGGCGCCAAAGGTGAGCGCAACAACCCATGCGGCGAAAGGTGGCAATCGAGGATTCATGGGACTCTCCGGGCGAGGCTCCCACTGATTTGATCAGGTTGTTGCACCGTTTCACCACCGTTTTTTTTTGCAACGGCGTGAACTCGTCCGGCGCCCGCCCGTGGCGCCGTCGAGTCCTGTCGCATCACTCGGTGATGACGTTCAGTGCCACGTCGATGTTGCCGCGGGTGGCTTTCGAGTACGGGCAGATCTGGTCGGCCGTGTGCGCCAGCTTCGTTGCAATCTCGTTCGACAGGCCTGGCACACGCAAGGTCAATCGAGCCTGCAGGAAGTACGCCTGACCGGTCTGGCCCAGATCGACCTCGATGTCCACGGACGTCTCCGCCGGCAGTGCCACGTTCAGGTCCTTGGCCACCAGCCCGACCGCTGCGGTGTAGCAGGCGGACCAGGCGCCGGCGAACAGTTGCTCGGCAGTCGGGTGCGGTTGAGTGTTCGAAAACACATGTGCCGGTGTGGCGCTGCCGGGCGACGACAGCACGATGTCGAGGCTGCCGCTATGTCCGCGCGAGGTCTTGCCAGCGGCGCTGACGGTGGTGTGGGTTTTGCCGGTGGCCAGTACTTTATCGATCTTGCTCATGATGATTCCCTTAAGATTTGTATTCGTATGCGCTTTTATCGCACGCGATATATATGAAATAAAAAAAGATTTAAACGGTGAGGACATTCAGCGCCACGTCGATGTTGCCGCGAGTCGCTTTCGAGTACGGGCAAATCTGGTCAGCGGTATGCGCCAGGGTCGTTGCAATGTCCTGCGACAGGCCAGGTACACGCAAAGTCAGCCGAGCCTGAAGGAAGTACTCCGCACCGCCCTGCCCCAGATCGACTTCGATGTCGACCGACAGATCCGCCGGCAGCACCACGTTCAAGTCGTTGGCCACCAGACCGACCGCGGCGGTGTAGCAAGCCGACCATGCACCGGCGAACAGTTGCTCGGCCGTCGGGTGCGGCTGGGTCGCGGCGAATACGTGGGCTGGCTTGGCAGTGCCCGGCGTCGACAAGGTGATGTCGAGGCTGCCGTTGTGACCGCGTGAGGTGTTGCCGGCAGCGCTGGCGGTGGTGTGGGTTTTGCCGGTGGCCAGGACTTTGTCGATCTTGCTCATGGGGTGAATCCTCTACGGTGCAATGGGGTTTGATTTCTTGTCGCGTTCGATTGTGTCGTGTGCGATGGATTAATATTCACTCAGGCACGCACCTGTGTCAATAGGTCGTAGCGCACATCGCTGACGAACGGTATTTATCGCCCCGGCTTCCCCCTGGCTTACATCCACGTCACACTTGCACCAAGGCCTGAAGTAATCGGCCCCGCTACGCTTCGTCTAACCTCACAAAGCGCCTTGCCGTCACCTGCGTGTGCCCGGCGCACCTCTATAGTGTTCCGTAAATGCACCGGAGAATTTCCATGTTCAAGCGTACCCTGGCATTGACTGCCGGCCTGGCCCTGTCTTTTTGCACCCTGCTGTCGCAGGCCGCCGACACCTTGAAGGTCAGCGCGATTCCCGATGAAGCGCCCACCGAACTGTTGCGAAAATTCAAGCCGCTGGGCGCCTACCTGGAACAGCAATTGGGCATGAAGGTCGAGTTCGTGCCCGTCAGCGATTACCCGGCCGTGGTCGAGGCGCTGGCCACCGACCGGATCGATATGGCCTGGCTGGGCGGCTTCACGTTCGTGCAGGCACGCCTGAAAACCGGCAACGCGATTCCGCTGGTACAGCGCGAACAGGATGCGCAGTTCACCAGCAAATTCATCACCGCCGACCCCGCCGTCAAATCCCTCGCCGACCTCAAGGGTAAGACCTTTGCCTTCGGCTCGGTGTCTTCCACGTCGGGCAGCCTCATGCCGCGCTACTTCATGCTCAAGGACGGCATCAAACCGGAAACCTACTTCAGCCGCGTCGGCTACTCCGGCGCCCATGACGCCACGGTCGCCTGGGTCCAGGCCGGCAAGGTCGACGCCGGGGTGTTGAACGCCAGCGTGTGGGAAAAACTGGTCGCGGCCGGCAAGGTCGACACCAACAAGGTCAAGGTGTTTGCCACCACCCCGGCCTACTTCGACTACAACTGGACGGTACGCGGGACCCTCGACCCGGCACTGGCGGCCAAGATCAAAGCCGCGTTCCTCGCACTCGACCCGGCGAACCCGAAGGACAAGGAAATTCTCGATTTGCAGGCCGCCAGCCGATTCATCGAAACCAGCCCGGACAACTACAAGGGCATCGAGGAAGCCGCACGCGCCGCCGAACTGCTCAAATGACGTTGCATCTGACCCAGGTCAGCCTTACCCACGCCAACGGCGTTCACGCGCTGCGTGGCGTGGACCTGCACATCGAAGCCCACGAACAGGTCGCCATTATCGGCCCGTCCGGTGCCGGCAAATCGAGCCTGCTCAACCTGCTGGCCACCGCCCTGCGACCGGGCGCCGGCGAACTGCAAGTGCTCGGCGAGCGTGCCTGGCAGTTGTCGGCCGGTCAGCGTCAGCGCCTGCGCGCACGCATCGGCTTGATCCATCAAGCGCCGCCGTTGCCACCGCGCCAGCGTGTGGTCACGGCGGTTCTGGCCGGCAAGCTGGGTCAATGGGGATTGGGCAAGAGCCTGCTGAATTTGTTCTATCCGCTGGACATTCCGGGCGCGCGAGCGGCCTTGGCCAGGCTGGACCTGAGCGACAAACTGTTCACCCGATGCCAGCAGTTGTCCGGCGGACAGCTGCAGCGCGTGGGCATTGCCCGGGTGTTGTACCAAGCGCCCGAGGTGTTGCTGGCCGATGAACCGGTCTCGGCCATGGACCCGGTGCTGGCCGAGCACACGCTGTCGGTGCTCTGCCGTCATGCCCGGGAGCAAAACGTCACACTGGTCGCCAGCCTGCACGCGGTGGAGCTGGCCCTGGCGCATTTTTCGCGGATCATTGGCCTGCGTGACGGGCAGATTCTGTTCGACCTGCCCGCCAGCGCCGTCGACCGTGAGCAGCTCGACGCGCTCTACGCCAACGAGCAACTGGAACGCTCGCCGGTGCCTCCCGCTCACTTGAGTGTGCAGATTCCCCGATGCTGACGTCCGACACCCGCGATCCGGCCACCCTGCCGCGCCTGCTGCTCAGCCTGCTGGCCATCGCCCTGCTGTGGCCGGGCATCCACTACAGCGAGCTGGACCTCGGTGTGCTGGTCGCAAGTGACAGCCAGAGTGAAATCGGCCGGTTCGTGTCCGCCTTCTGGCCCCCGGCCCATGACGCGGCGTTCATCGAGCTGTTGCTGCAAGCCACCCTGCAAACCCTGGCCATCGCCACGGCGGGCATGGCCCTGGCGTTGCTGTTGGCGATTCCCGCCAGCCTGCTGGCCAGTCGTGCGCTGTCGTTGTCGGCGGCGTCGCGTGCAGGGCGCCCGAGTTATGGGGGTCAACTGCTGCGCTGGCCGGTGCGCGGGCTGCTGATTTTCCTGCGCAGCGTGCCGGAAATCGTCTGGGCCCTGCTGTTCGTGCGGGCCGTCGGCCTCGGCCCCACTGCCGGCGTGCTGGCCATCGCCATTACCTACAGCGGCATGCTGGGCAAGGTCTACGCGGAAATTTTCGAATCGGTTGATCAACGTCCGGCCCATGCATTGCTGCAATCCGGCAGTGGGCGGCTGGCGGCGTTTTTCTACGGAATCCTGCCCAATGTCTCGGCAGAACTACTGTCGTACACGGTGTATCGCTGGGAATGCGCGATACGGGCCTCGGTGGTGATGGGTTTTGTCGGCGCCGGCGGGCTGGGTCAGCAGATGGACCTGTCGTTGCGCATGTTCGCCGGCGGAGAAGTGGCCAGTCTGCTGCTGACCTTCCTGGTTCTGGTGCTGCTCGCCGACCAACTCAGCCGCCTGCTGCGCTGGAGGCTGGCATGAACCGTCTGTTCAACCTGGCCCTGCTGCTCGGCATCGGCGCCGCCGTCATCGCCTCGTTCATCTACCTCGGCATCGACCTCAGCGAACTCGGCAGCACCGGCAACCTGAACCAGATGGGCGCTTATGCGCAGCGCTTTTTCAGCCCGGACCTGAGCCCCAATCACCTGCAAGCCATCGCCCATGGCGCCCTCGAAACCATCGCCATGTCCGCCCTCGGCACCCTGCTCGCGGCGGTGTTCGGCTTGCTGTTGGCATTGCCCGCGGCCGGACGTTTCGGCTGGCCGTTGCAGAGCGCATCGCGACTGCTGCTCAACGCGTTACGCGCCGTGCCGGAACTGGTGTGGGCCGCGCTGATGGTGCTCGCCGCCGGCCTCGGCCCCAACGCCGGCACGCTGGCGCTGGCGCTGCACACCACCGGCGTGCTCGGCCGGCTGTTCGCCGAAGCGCTGGAAAACACCCCGTCGGAACCGGCCGATGCCATCCGGTTGCAGGGCGGCAACGCTGTGTGGGCCTTCTGTTACGGCACCCTGCCCAACCTGTTTCCGCAGCTGCTGGCCTACATCCTGTACCGCTGGGAAAACAACATCCGCATGGCCAGTGTGCTCGGCTTCGTCGGCGCCGGTGGCCTGGGGCAAATGCTCTATGTCAGCCTCAGCCTGTTTCAGGAAGCGCAAGCCAGCACAGTGATTCTGGCAATGCTGATCCTGGTCTTCGCCGTCGATACCTTGAGCAGTTGGAGTCGGCAACGCTGGGTCCAGGCCTGAGGTCAATCACGCACCGCACGCACCTTGCCGCTGAAGACGCGGAAGCCGTAGGTGTTGTAGATCAGCGTCACCGGTATCAGCACGGCAAAACCAATCAGCATGAATGCCTGACTGGTCGGGCTGGACGCCGCCGCTTGCAGGGTCAGGTGCGGCGGAACGATCAGCGGATAAAGCGCCACGATCATCAAGGCAAACGCCAACACGAAAACGCCCAATGCCGCGAACAGTGGCAACGCATGAAGGCGACTTCGAAAGCCCAGCACAAAGCCGATCAGCAGCGCGACGAGCAACGTCACCGCCGGCATCCACACCCGCCAATCGGCCAGCCGTTGCGCATAGCGCGTGTCCAGCGTCGCGGTCCAGGCCACCAACACGATCAACAACAGCACGGTGGCCCAGGCCAGCGCCTTCGCTTGAAAAGCCGAGCGCCGCTGGAGTTCGTCTTCAGTGCGCCAGTAAAGCCAACAAGCCCCCAACCACGTGTAGCCCACCACAAGCACGGCGCCACAAAACAGCGGAAACATATCCCGCCATTCCGAGCCGTCACCGCTGTACTGCCCGCCCTGTTCAGGTATGCCTTGAACCAGCGTGCCCAGCACCACCCCCTGAGTTGCACCGGCCAGCACTGACCCGCACATCAGCAAGCCATCGACCACACGCTTGATGGCGGCATTGGGCGCGTAGTCGCGAAACTCCAACGCCACCACTCGCAGGATCAACGCCAAAAACATCAGGATAAACGGCAGATAAAGCGCCGGCAGCAGAATGGCGTATGCCAGCGGAAACAGCGCCAGCAGACCGCCACCCCCGAGCACCAGCCACGTTTCGTTGGCGTCCCAGATCGGCAGTATCGTCACCGCCATCGTGCGGCGTTGCCGGCTGCATCGCGTAACGCCCATCAGCACACCGACGCCGAGGTCCGTGCCATCGAGCAGCACATAGTTCATGACCGAGAACGCCAGGGCCGCCGCCGACAGCAGTGTGATCCAGTCAGTGTCCATCAGGGTTCACCCGTCTCGTCCGCCAACGTCGGCTGCGGCCCGGGCTCGTCCTTATGCGGAGGCTCACGCAGTAGGCGAAGCAGCACCCACAGCCCGATGCCGAAGATCAGCAGGTAAAACATCAGAATCAACCAGGTCGAGCCGACCACCTGCTGGCGAGACACCAACGACACACTGTCCGCCGTGCGCAGCAATCCATACACGGTAAAGGGTTGCCGTCCCACCTCGGTCACGACCCAGCCACTGAGCATCGCGAGCAAACCCGCCGGGGCCATCAGCACGCACACCCGCAGCATCCAGCGCGCTGCGTACAACCGGCCGCGCCAGCGCAACACCAGACTGACCAGCCCCTGCCCCAGCATCAACAGGCCCAGGCCGACCATCAAGCGAAACGCGAAAAACACCGCCGGCACCGGCGGGATGTCCTCAGCCGGGAACTCGTCCAGCGCGGCGATGGTGCCGCTCAGGTCGTGGGTCAGGTACAGCGAACCGATGCGCGGAATCGCCACCTCCCAATGATTGCGCCGCTGCGCCATGTCCGGAATCGCAAACAAGCGCAGCGGTTCGCCCGCACCCTCCGGCGGTCGCGTCCACGAACCTTCGATGGCCGCCACCTTCTGTGGCTGCACCTTGAGGCTGTGCTGACCATGCAGGTCACCCACCACGATTTGCAGGGGCGCCAGCACGACAATCGTCCACAGCGCCATGGACAATTGCAGACGCGCGCGCGGGTTGTGCGGCGCCTTCAACAGTTGCCAGGCGCCGGCACCCGCCACCAGGGTCGCCGTGCCGAGCAACGCGGCCAGCGTCATGTGGGCCAGACGATAAGGAAACGACGGATTGAAAATGATCGCCCACCAGTTCTCGGCCATGAAACGGCCATCGGCGCCAATGGCGTAACCGGCGGGTGTCTGCATCCAGGAATTGGCCGACAGGATCCAGAACGCGCTGATCAACGAGCCAATGGCCACCGCGCAGGTGGCGAAAAAATGCAGACGAGGGCCGACCTTTTTCAGGCCGAACAGCATGATGCCGAGGAAGCCCGCCTCCAGAAAAAACGCCGCCAGCACTTCGTAGAACATCAACGGGCCGAGGATATCGCCGGCCTGAACCGAGAGCCGCGACCAGTTGAGCCCGAACTGGTACTCCAGAATCAGCCCCGACGCCGTGCCCACCGCCACGTTGAGGGCGAATATTTTCAGCCAGTAACGGTAAACATCCAGATAGCGTTGTTGGCCACGCCACAGCCAAAGCGCTTCAAGCACCATCAGAAAATTGGCCAGGCCTATGGTGAGCGCGGCCAGCACAATATGGAAACTGATGGTGAGCGCAAACTGCATGCGTGCGGCCATCAGCGCCGACTCAGCCGCGTCCATGCGGGTCCTGATGCTCGCGTACATTGATGGAAATGCGGCAGTGGCTAGGCATGACGACTGTCCGAAGGTGGCCTTACTGGTTGACCCCTTCGCTACGGGTTCATTCCGTGAGAATGCGGCGTCACGCCTGTCGGTTTGCGTCCCCCTCGATTGCCAGGCTGAAGGTGGCCCACGACCAGCCCACCCTCTTACCCGAAACCCAGCTTTATTTTCCTGTTGTCTTCACGTGCTTGCCGAGGAAATCCCCCACCAATCGCGCAATGTCATCAGGCTTCTCATCCAGCGCAAAATGCCCCGCCTCCAGCACATGAATCTCGGCGTTGGGCAAATCCCGGCGATAAGCCTCCGCTTCCGCCACCTCGAACGACGGATCGAACTTGCCCCACACCACCAGCGTCGGCGGTTGATGCTCGCGCAGCCACGCTTGCCACTTCGGATAGCTGGCGACGTTGTTGCGGTAGTCATAGAACAGGTCGCTCTGGATATCGGCCTGCCCTGGTTGGTTGAGGAAATTGAATTCGTCGGTCCACAGGTCCGGGTTGAACACCTCGATCTGCGGGTTGGCGCCGACATGCCGTTGTCGGGTCGTCGCCAACGAGAAAAAGCTCGCTCTCAACCCCGCCTCATTGGCGGCCCGGTTGGCCCAGAATTCACGACGCTTTTGCCACAGCGGCCCCAGGCCCGCCTCATGGGACACCGCATTCTGCACAATCAGCGCCTGCACGCGTTCGGGGTGGGCGAGCATCATCCGCATGCCAACGGGGCCGCCGTAGTCCTGCACATACAGTGAGTAATGATTCAGGCCGAGGGCTTCGGTGAAATGCTCCATCACACTGGCCAGATGATCGAACGTGTAGGCAAACGCCTTGGCATCCGGCGCATCGCTATGGCCGAACCCCGGATAGTCCGGCGCCACCAGATGATAGTGCTGCGCCAACCGCGCCAACAGCGGGTCATACATGCGTGAAGAACTGGGAAAACCGTGCAGCAGCAACAAGGTGGGCGCATCCGCACGACCGGCTTCACGATAGAAAATGCTCAGGCCATCGACCTTGACACTGCGGTAGGCCACCGCCAACTGATCCGAGGAATAACCTGCCGGTTCGGCGGCGTGGGAAGTATTGACCAGTGACAGACCCAACGTGCAACCAAGGGCCAACGCAGACAGCAATTTATTCATCGGGGGCTCCGACTGAAGGGTGGAAAGGAGGTATGGGCAAACCTTGCCACCTCGATGTATCCCCCACGTATCGGTTTTGTAATGGCCTGTATCTCTCGCGGCCAATCTTACTTAGCGATACGTCTTCGTGCGCAGCCGTACCCGGAACAGCGCCTACACCAACCGCTCAATCTTCTGATGCTTCCACACCAGTTTGTAATACAGCGTCTGCAACACCAGCATCCCCAGATACGCCACCGGAAACGCCATCCACACGCCCTGCAACCCGAACTGCCCGTCCAGCGCATACGCCACCGGCAACTGCACGCCCACCACACACACAATCGAAATCGCCATCGGCACCAACACCGTGCCGCTGGCGCGCATGATCCCGCCGATGATCGCCTGGAAGCCAAACAACAGCAGGCTCCACAGCATGATGTGCAACAGATGCTCAGCCTTCGCCCGCGTCGAATCGTCCGTCAGAAACAACCCCAGCAACCAGTGTGACAACAGGTAACCCAACAGCACCAAGCCACCGGTCAGGCACACATTGATCAACAACCCCGTACGCAAAATCGGCCCGATCCGCTCCACCCGCGCCGCCCCAATCGCCTGCGCCCCAAGAATCGACGCGGTGATCGCAATCGACAACGCCGGAAACTGCACATAATTGACGATCTGCGTGACCGCCCCATACGCCGCCGTCGCCTGCGAACCGTGCTGATTCACCAGCGCCAGAATCACCAGCTCCGACACCGACAACACCACCATCTGCAACCCGGTCGGCAAGCCGATGCGCAACACCTTGCCGAGAATCACCCGATCCAGGCGCATCGCCGCAAACATCTCCCGATCCGGCGCCAACGGATGCCCCTTTCTGATCAACCGCCACGCCAGCCACCCCATCGCCGACAGGTTACCCACCAACCCCGCATACGCCGCACTCTGAATCCCCAACATCGGCAAGCCGAACCAACCGCGAATCAACGCCGGCGTCAGCGCCAAACCGATGCAGGTCGACACCACCAACGCAATCAGCGGCGACACCGTATCGCTCACCCCGCGCAGCAGTTGGGTGAACAGCACGTAGACCAGCAGCGACGGCATGATCCACATCATCACGTGGGCGTAGGACACGGCGTCGTCGAGCACATCGGCCGGTGTGCCCAAACCCTGCAAGGCTGACCTCGCGAACACGCTGCCCAGCACCGCCGCCGTCAGGCCGATGATTGCGCCCAACAGCAAGGTAGTGGCAGCGATGGTTTTCACCAGATGCGGCTCCCGTGCGCCCCAGGCTTGGCCAATGAGCACCCCCGCCCCCGCGCCGAGGCCGATGACCAGGGCGATGAAGAAGAACACGATAGGGAACATGCCGGAGACGGCGGCCAGGGCTTGAGTGCCGAGCATTTGGCCGATGTAGATGCTGTTGACGGTGCCCGACATGGATTGGAGGAAATTGGAGAGAACCATGGGGGCGAGGAAAAGGAGGTAGGTTTTCCAGAGGGGGTGTTGGGTGGTGGGGGTTTGCATTGGGTGGAGGTCCGTCTCGACTGCGGAGTTGGGATTCTAGAGGATAGCGTTAGCCGGGATGAACAAAGTTGAATGAATGTTTTGACGCGGTTTTCGGACGCAGATATTGCGTCCTAGGACGGCATAAAAATTCCTACACAAACCTCGGAATGCGTCACCTTCCCCGCTGTTCTGATGAGGCTTATAGTCGGTCCCGTCGCCCAAAATGGCGACTCGGGTTTGGCGACCTGATCGATCGAGATTCTAAAGTGCTTTTTCTTTTACTTTGCCTTGATCGGAGTTTTACCCATGGAAAGATACATGCCCCTCACCGGAATCGACCTGATTCCAGCCTCCCTGCTCATCGACACCCAAGCTCCACTCGACGTTCTGCAAGCAGCCGCTGATCACCGCATCCGCACGGTAACGCAGGTATTGGAAAACATCGCGTACCGCGCCGAGCTTGGTTGCGACACGGTGGTGTTGAAGGACTTTTCTCAGCTGCTTGCCATTCCTTTGCGGGATGGGTGTGATTTGATGGATGTGATTGGTCGACGATTGCGGGCGCAGACGAAGGAGTGAATGAAAACGGGCGCTGAAGGCGCCCGTTTTTTGTGCACTATAAACAGATCTGAGATCTGGATTCTAAGGCATAACTCTCGTCCGCTTTCGGCCAATAGCAGCCCCTCATGATGAGCTGCTATTGGCAAAAAGGCAGCACTGCCCACACCGACCTACGGCGAGTGGTATTAATGGGTCGCACTACTTCGATACCACCAGCGCCGGTGGCTGCCAGCTGCCTTTGCCGGCAGGAAGAATCGAAGGCGGTGTGGTCTTCGGCCAGTAGAGACGCATCACCAGATAGACCGTGTCGTCGGGTGCCGGCAACCAGTTGGCTTCTTTGGCTTTGCCCGGCGAATCTTTCTGAATGTATAGCGTCAGCGAACCATCCGCGTTCTTCTTCATCGCCGACAACATCGGCGAATTGATCAGGTAACGGTTGATCGGGTTTTTGATCAGCAGTTGGCTTTTGCCGTCGTACATGGTCACCGACCAGAAGGCATTGACGGGTGGCAGCTTTCCAGCGGGGAAGGTCAGCGTGTAGTTGTGTTTACTAGTATCGAGCGTCTTGCCAGCGCCGTCAGTGCGGGTATATGGGTACATCGCCTCGACGGCGTCATTGCCGAACAGTCCGCCCTTCGCGGCGCCGGCACGCATCAACCAGTCGGCCTTGTAGAATGCCTGGTCACCGAAGAACGCACCGACATTCCAGCCGTTGATATTTTTCATTCCGCTCGAGAGAAACTTGTCAACTTTCTCGTCGCCAGCCTTCATCCCCAGCAAGACCACGGCCTTGTGCTCGAGCGACAGGTCTTTGAATTCGAAGCTGCGGCCGGGGCCTACGCCGATGCTGGCCAGCTTCGACCGGATCTCCTTGTCATCAGCCGATGGCGGCACATACTCCAACGCGGCCGACAGGTACTCGAAAAAATTGTCCTTAATGCCAGACGTGGTGGCCGGTACGAAATCAATCTTCGGGGCAGCGAGCGGCGCTGGGTGATGGAGAAAGGCGGAAAGCGGCTGGACCTTGTAACCCGCCTGAACCTTCTCGACATTCGGCATGTCGGCTGGATTGAACAACTGGGTCCGGATCAACGTCAGTGCGAAGGGGGTCGTGGAGTTGAACACTTTATCGATGCCGGGGGGGATCGCCCCTTTCCAATCGGGGCCTGCAATCAGATAGCTCCCGGAGGCGCCGGCAGTTGCCCGGCTCCCGATGTAGCCGAAGTTATAGGTGTTGCCGTCGATTAGCTGCACCGAGTAGTAGCGCTTTTTGGAGACTGCCGGCACGGTGATCACGAAAGGCTCTGCGCGCAGGTCCGTCCAAAGTATCGAGTATGGGGTGTCGCTGTTTGGCGTAATTACGGCGGTGTCAGCGGGTGTCGCGACCCGATGCTCATTGCGCAGCTGGTTAAAGGAGGCCTTGAACTGACTGGATTTGGGGTCCACCGCGAACTCGTTCATCACCGCGTAGTTCATGACCAGCGGCAAGCCATAGATAAAGCCTTCCTCGGCGATCGCCCTGGTCTGCTCGAGGCTCGGCGCGGGTACGCCCTTGGCTAAATCCGCCTTGTCCGCCTGCGCGATCGGATCGTTCTTGCTCGCACACCCCGTGAAGAGCGTTGAACCCACTACGACGAGTGCCGCAGCCATCGTCCAGCCCCGGTTAGACTTCCTGTTCATTTCCACCTCGTTTGATTTGAGCAAGCTGGCACCGTTAGTGTTCAAACCACGGTGAAATAATCTGAATGCCTGAAACCCTCCCGACTATTTTCAACGGTGACAAGTCATGCTGGCGATCAGGGCTTCAATCCAGGCGTTGTCGAACTCCCCTGAATACGCGATTGCCAAGGCTTTTTGCTGATCGACTGACATGCCCCACCCAGACCGCGACCCGACTGAAATTCAGGCCTGTCTCTTTACCTGGCGACTAAGTAAGTCCTGTGACGAAACGCCAACTCACACGCCCAAGGAGTGTAGATCACAATAAGCCAGCTTCCTCTTACGCAGCGAAGATCGTGCCCGTTATCTGTACGCCTTATCGCCAAGATCAATACGAGATACAGGTCAGATTCAGGCCCGTAACTCGCGCCGTTACGGACCATCTGTCTTCGAGAGCAGTCGATTGTAATCGGCAGCCAAAGTTTGACAGTCGGAGAACCGACTGCCATGTGTCCGAGATTAAACTTTGAGGTCCACCAACGACCGCTATGGGTCGGATAGTGACCATCAGACATTGTGACTGATCCACCCTTGTCCTCCCTCAACGTGGAGGACGAGCCATGAACACCATTGCTAGATACAACCATGAACCTTGGAACAAGGGAAAGCTTGTCGGGCAGAAAGCTCCGCTTCGAGTCAGAGATATCTGGGCTATCCGCGTAAGACTTCAGCTTGCTGATAAGACCCGGGATTTGGCGCTCTTCAACTTGGCCATCGATAGCAAGCTGCGTGCCTGTGACTTAACCAAATTGCGGGTCCGAGACATCGCCCATGGGGTGCATGTGTCGTCACGGGCCATCGTGATGCAGCAGAAAACTCAACACCCAGTGCAAATTGAAATCACTGAGCGAGCAGCAGGCCCCCTATCTGCATCACGCACTGGAGCAGTATTTCGCTCAGTTCGACTTGCAAGCGACATCGGATGTCGTCAATCAAGTCGAGCGCCCGGTCCTGCGCATGATGCCGATACAGCGTTGCAGTTTGCCCTTGATTGCCGAACAGCTCGGCATGCACGTGCGTATGATGTAATGAAGATTGGCCGAGCAAGGGCGAAGTTTCGATGAAGTGGTCGAGACTCTTCGGCGCGACCGTGCCGACCGCTATCTGGCGGAAAGGCACATGCCGATGTCCCAGGTTGCCGGTCTTCTCGACTGTAGCGAACAGAGTGTGTTCAATCGCGCTAGCCGGCGCTGGTTTTCCATGTCGCTGGGAGCTAGGCGTCGTCAGTTGCTCGGGATGAAACCCGACCCATGCCCCAGCTTTAACCGCCTTGCGGTACCACTCGGGCATCATTACCTGAGCCTTGGATATAAACGTTCATACCTTTACCCAAGGATGGATTGATCGGCTGGGTAACCGACACCAGTACGCCACTTTTGACCCGCACGATGATCTGTTGCGCCTCTATCGGTTGGTCGAACTTTTTCTTCTCTGCGTAATTTCCGCCAACAGCACCAGCGAGCGCGCCTGCAACCATCGCGACATCGCGCCCGGTGCCGCGACCGATCAGGCTACCGATACCGAGTCCGCCGAGGCCCCCGAGAACCGCGCCGACGCCACTGTCATGATTGGTCTGCATCTGCGTTACCGAAATCTGCTCAATCTTCCCTGAGCGTATTTCGATTTCACCGGCCCCCCCATCGGTTGATCCCACGGCGGAGCAGGCACTAATAAGCACTGTCGTCAACGTGAGCTTCAGCCAGGTCAGGATAACTTTCATTACTGTGCACCTCGTTATTGGTATTTGATGGCAATGCCTTTGAGCTTGCGTCCCTGGATCGTTTCGATGTCCCTGCTCCATAGAGGTCCGGTCACGTAGGCGGCGACTGGCTGAATGTGGTCGTAAACGACGACCACTGCGTCTGCACCAAGCTTGGCAGCTTCTTCACGCAGTTTCTGTTCGACCTCAGTGATGGGCGGCGCCGGATCGACACTTGCATCGATCATGATTTCGCCCAGTTGCACATTGGATCGCGTAGGTTCCACCCGCAGTACCTGCACTTCGCTGGGCAGGGTCGGAGCGGGATGCTCAACCCCAACGTACGCGGTCGTCTGGGCATCGACCGTCGCGCATGCATTCAGCACCAGCACACTGACGATGAGCGCAGCGGCGAGCAAAGGTCTTTGCACGGTTGAGCATCGAAACGGTAAAGAGGTCCACATGTCAGTTGCCCTCTGCTTGAGGTGTGTTCAACCGCCAACTTGTGTTGGCAGTTGAAACCGGGCTAGCTGCGGATGAACGCCCAGAGATCGGCGTTCAATTTGTCGATGGCGGCCTTAAAGTCTTTCGTGGTGATTTTCTGGCTTTCGTTCGACAGTTGGCTGCCAAAAATCTTGCGGACAACTTTGGCGACGGTCTGATTGGTTTTTGCGTCGATGAACTCGGCTTCGATGAACAGGTTAGTGTCCTGATCGCGGTGACCGGTGGCGGCCTGCGTCGCCCCGACCACGGCCGCGATCGGAACCACTTCATACCATTTCATGCCTTCGTTTGAGGCGCTGACTCCGGTGATGGCAGCGCGTAGAGTCAGAGGTTTTGACCCGGCCGGTGCTGTGCTCGCGTTCGACACCACCCGGTATTTCTGGCCCAGTACGCCTTTGGCTTTGCTGGTCATGTAGTTTTGCAATTCGTCCAGTGTCTGCTGGTTGACTCGTTCGTTGGGTTTGGGTGCCGGATAGAGTTCCAGCTTGTTGAACACTACCGTGTCGTATGCATTTACGTTCCACGACGGACTGACCCAGCGCATGGCCTTCTCGCCACTTGTGGTGGTTACTTCTTGCAGGTTGTTGTAGTTGGGCAGAAAGCCGGAGTATTGGTCTCGTTCCGTAACTTTCGAGGTGCAACCTCCAAGCAAAAGACCAGCCAGTGCGGCACCGATAAACAATTTTCGAGACACGTTCATAGTGGTGTTTGCTCCTTGGATAAGATCGTTTTCTTTGTTAGCCGTACTTCAGAATCGCCAAGTCATGTTTCCGGTCAAGGCTTGAATCCAGGCGTAGTCGAACTGACCGGAGTTTCGATTGCCCGACACGGATTTGGTCTGGTCCACCGGCATGTCACCGAGCCAGATCATGGCCCAGCTGACGTTCACGTCAGTGTCCTTGTTCACGGCATAAGTGGCCCCCGTTGCAATGCGCCACGATTCGCCCATGGGCACAGTGAAGGTGCGATTGCCGTCGGAAACCGCGCTGCTGTCATACGCCACGCCGAAGTTCCACAACAATTGCTCGGTGACCTCGTATTGCGCACCGAGGGAGAGGTGCCATGTGTCTTTGAAATTGGCGTCGACGGTTCTCGATTGCGAGCCCAGCGCCGTGGTATCGACCTGCACGGCGATGTCGCCGAACTCCGACCAGTCTTGCCAGTTGGCCGAGGCCAGTAATGCCCATTGCCGGTCGAGTTTCTGGAAGAGACTCAGAGTAAGGGTTTGCGGCACCGTCATATCCAGTTGAGTGTTGGTGCCATCGACCCGCTCCAGCAACCGGCCATCGCCCTTGACGTCCAGCCCATCTTCGAATTCCAGGTCGACCTTGCTGGTGTAAGTCAGACCGATTCGCGTGTCCGGTTGCGGGGCGTAAATCACACCCACGTTGGCACCAAAACCCCAATCCTGATCCTTGTACTTGAACTGCCCGTCGCTGCGGTCGGTGAAGCCCAACGGCGAGCGGTCAATGGCGGTCTGTGCTTGCAACATGCCGTACATGGCTCTCACACCGACCCCCACTGACCACTGCTCGTTAAAGCGGTACGCCACGCTCGGCACCATCGACAAACCAAGCAGGCTGGCATTCTGCGCGAAGTAACGACCTGACCATTCGTTGTCGTAATTGACCGCCAACCCGAAGTCACCGTACTGACCGAAGCCGACGCTCCAGTGGTCATCCAGTTCGTGGCTGATGAAAAAGCTGGCGCCGGGAATGGGATCAAGAGCGTTGCCACTGCCGCTGCCCGCGACGTTGGTATCGGAATCGCGGTCGAAGGTCAGGTCGCCATAAAGCACCTGCAAACCGCCGGTGATCTGCGTGCCCGGCAGGTAACTCATGCCCGCCGGATTACTGGCAATGGTCGACGGGCCTTGGGCCCGTGCGGCGGCACCGGCGTTAGCCAGGCTGGTGTTATCCGTGCCAATTTCGTAGAGCATGATGCCGCCAGCCCAGGTCTGCTGAGAGCACAGCGCAAGAAGCGTAAGGGCGGGTAAGGCTGTTGTTCTGGTTTGCATATGAACCTCGACAAACATCGGTTCCGGATTAGGGATGCTGGCGGTTTCCTGTCCCTGGATTCACCACCAGTTCCCCACGCGCTTCTAAGACGAATTGAGTTGTGGCGTGAAACCTGAACTACGCTAACCGGGCGCTGGTTTATTCGCCCTCGCCCCGCCTTATTTCGTAGTCCATATTCTCGATATCGAGAAGGAGCTACTGATGAAAATATTCGTTCTCCTCACGACACCTATGGCCTTTACAGTGATTTGGCCCACGACCGGCCTTACCGCCGATAGCCAGGCCGAGCTGGCCAAACAAGCCCTGAATCCGGTTGCTGCGCTTTACAGCGTGCCTATTCAATACAACTGGAACCAGAAACTTGGCCCCAGTGGCGAGGGGTATCAAAGCGTCACCAATATCCAGCCCGTGCTGCCATTCAGCCTCAACGACAAGTGGAATCTTATTTCCCGAACTATCCTGCCCGTTATCGATCAGCACGGCCTGGTACCTGGTGGGCAGGCGGACAAATCCGGAATCGGTGACGTGACCCAGAGCTTCTTTTTTTCACCCAAGCACCCAACCGCGAGCGGGTGGATCTGGGGGGCGGGGCCGGCAATTCTGGTGCCGACCGGCAGCGATGACCTATTGAGCGGTGAACAATGGGGGGCGGGTCCAACTGTGGTTGCCCTCAAACAAAGTAATGGCTGGACCCGCGGCATTCTCGCTAACCACATCTGGTCGCTGGAAAACAGCCCGCCCGATGACAAAGACAAAATCAACCAAACCTTCCTGCAACCGTTCTTTAGTTACACCACCCATACCTACACCACCTATGGCATCAACACGGAATCGACCTACGACTGGCAAACCCGCGAATGGTCAGTGCCGATAAACCTGTTCGTCACACAGCTGTTCAAAGTGGGTCGTCAACCCATGAGCCTTCAAGCAGGTCCTCGCTACTGGGCTGACAGCCCGAAAGATGGTGCCGAGGGCTGGGGATTTCGGGTGGCATTCACGCTGTTGTTTCCCAAGTAACGCCAACTCAGTCATCGAACCCAAGTTGCAGTGAAAAGGTAGAGGCAATAGGTTTCATGGCGCCGCGGTATCAAAAGGGTAGATTTTCACCCACTCTTTCGCCATATCAACTACCGTCCAGTTCTGCGCCAGGGCTTCGTCCAACGCTTTGTCCAGCTTGCCTATCTTCGACTCCCGGTCGTACGCCCACTCACGCTGCGCGTCGGTGTGGTGCACAAGCCCCATGAAGTGTTTGCCGTCGCCTGCGGCAGTCCATTGCAACATTTGCTGATCTCCATCGGAGTTACCAAAAGCGAAGATCGGTCGTCGGCCTATAACCGCGTCAATACTCACGGGTTTACCCGGACCATCGTCGTTATGAGCGAGCTTGGGCATGCGCATGATTACCGGCTTGCCGGCGTTATATTGATACTCGGCGGTGAAGGTAGTCCCGATCACCTGCTCCGGTGGAACGCCATACACTTCCTCTGCCCAGGCGCGCATGAACTCCACTTCGCCTCCGGAAACGATGTAGGTTCTGAACCCGTTGGCTCTTAGATAGGCGAGTAATTCCAGCATCGGCTGGTAGACCATTTCGGTGTAGGGTTTATGCGTTTTGGGATGCACGGCCTTGGCGAGCCATTTTCGGACATTGGTCAAAAATTCTTGGGTACTGATCTCTGTATGGGTAGCATCGATGATCTTCATCAAACCCTCCATACCGCTGCCGGCTAACGTTTTCTGGTCGTTTTCCAAGACTGCCTTGAACGGCTGTTGTTGTTGCCATTCAGGGTGCTGTGGTGCCAGGCGTTTGACCTCTTCAAGGGCGAACAGCATCTGAAAATACATCGGCTGTTCGCTCCACAGCGTGCCGTCGTTATCGAACACTGCAACGCGTTCAGCAGGTGGCACAAAATCCTCGGAACCATCAGCTGACACTGCTTGGACGAATTCAACGATGGCATGTTTGGAAGGGCCCTCACGCCAAGAGGGTAAAGGTTCAGCCGCTTGCAGAAGCAGCGGCCACAATAAGAGAAGCCAAAGCCAGCGTATTGCCGGACGAACCAACAAGATGTCTTTCATGGACTACTCCCTTGAAACCGCGCGAGAAGGTGGACCTTTGAAAATCCACCGCCTTATCTTTGACGCGTGGTGACTACTCGCCAACTTCAATTTGCGAAGTGGCGACCGCTGATTAGGTCGCCAACTATCGGCTGATTGATCAGTTACCAGCAGGCATCGGCAAGTTGACGCCCTCTTGCTTCAGAGACTCTCGCACGGATTGAAATTTCTGGTACTGCGACAGCGTGACAGGTCCGTCATAACCCATACTTTGCAGTTTACGCGGTGGGTATTCGACGTAGGTTTTCATCAGTTTCATGATCGCGCCCGTGATCGGTACCATCGTCCAGGTGCGCTCGGTGAAGTTGTTCATGAAGAGGTCATAGCGCTCTTGCGGGTCTTGCCACAAGTCGAAGACTTGCGGCACGGTGGCCACATACTTTTCGGCGCCTTTCCATCCCAGGTTGGTGTCCACGGCCAAGCCGCCGGTTTGCGCGCCGTCATCGCCGCGCAGGTTGAACACCGCCTTGTAGTTGCCAACACGGGCGGCCCCTGGTGTCAGTTCGTTCTCGGTAAAGTAGAACCACTCTTTGCGCGGTGAAGGGCCACTGCCGGTGAGTACGGGCGTCATGTCGTAACTGTCGAAGATGATCGGCTGACCTTCGCGATCTTTTTCCGGCAACTTCACGCCCGCCACGGAAGCGAACGTTGCCATCAGGTCCAGGCCACCGAGCATTTCGTGGTTTTTGCTGTCGGGCTTGATCTTGTCTGGCCAGACGGCAATCGCCGGTACCCGGTTGCCGCCTTCACGCACCGTGCCTTTGGTGCCGCGGAACGGCGTGTAACCAGCGTCCGGATAAACATCCTGCCAGGCCCCGTTGTCGGTGGTGTAGACCACCAGGGTGTTTTTATCCAGGCCGAGCGCCTTGAGCTTGTCCATGATGCGGCCAATGTGGGTGTCCAGTTCGACCACGGAGTCGGCGTATTTGGACTTGGACATGGACTTGTGAACGAACTCCGGTGCCGGCATGTTGGGCTGGTGCACTTTCATGAAGTTGACGTTGATGAAAAACGGCTTGTCCGATTTGGCCGCAGTGTCGAGAAACTCCAGGGCGGCTTTTTCGACGTAGTTATCAAAGAACGGAATGCCCACCACGCCGGGTTTGCCGTCTACGACAGGGGTGTCCACGTACTGGCCGTTGACCTTGAATTCTTCGACCGGTTTTTCCCCCGCCTTGCCAGACAAGGCTCCCTTGGTGACCCGTTGGAACATCTCACGGGTTTCCGGATCCATGTCCGGGAACCAGGTCGGGTCTGCGTAGGTGTAGGCATTGAGGTGGTACAGACCGACGTATTTCATCACGTCGTAGCCCTGCGCATTGGGCAGCGCATAATCGGCTTCGCCCAAGTGCCACTTACCGGTGAAATAGGTGTCGTACCCCCCGGTTTTCAGAACCGAGGCCAGCGTCCACTCCGCCGCCGGCAAACCACCGCCTTGGCCTTGAAAGGCCACCGTGGTCATGCCGCTACGATTAGGGATACGTCCGGTTTGCATGGCTGCCCGACCAGGCGTGCAGCTTGGCTGAGCATAAAAAGAATAAAAAGTGACCCCCTCTGCCGCCAGCTCATCAATGCTCGGCGTAGGCATTCCTCGACCGACCCCACCGCCGTAGGGGCCAAGGTCACCGTAGCCGGTATCGTCGGAGACGATGAACAGGATGTTGGTCTTCTCCGTTTGAGCAGCGTGGGCCAGTCCGTTCAATGACAAAAGTGCAGCAAAAACGACTGATAGCTTGAAACGATTCAATAGCTGTTCCATACCAGGATTCCTCGTTGTTTCATGGCGTTAGCAACCGGTTGATGAGTGCACGTCAACATCGATATTTAGTGCATTTACCACCGAGTGTTTGCCCAGTTAGTGCGTACAGAATCATTTTTTTTCTTATTGCTTAAACCTTGCACAGGTTAAGACGCAAAAGGAGTTTAGTGCGTTTTTTTCAGTTGAACATGTCGCTCGAAATATTTTTGGGAAGTCTTGTAAAGCCAGCCTTACAAACTGTATGTGCACCCACTAGTAATTCCGGTAAATAGGGCTTCAATCATCAGGTAGGGTATTGCCTCTATTTCCAAATGAACTAAACAAGCATCATCGGTTTACTTGCGCTATATCGCCGCAGAAAATATCGACGTTGCCATCTTCGGGGGACGTTCTCACGACAACCGAAAACTTGCCGGAGAGCAGATCTGCCATGGCGATCGGCGCGCTTCTATAGAAGCTCCAACCCCCGGCGCCAGCGGTGGATTGAGTGTTGACCTTGTCGTTCATTGCATAAGCAACGGGGCCTGGTTGCTTGCAACTGCCTTTGTTGATGAAGGTGTACAGGCGCGGCGGCATGACTGTTCCGAGTGGAACGCCTGTGATGGAAAAGTCAAAGTTGGTTTGATTTCCCACGCCGGTCAGCGTGGTATTGGCAACATGCCCCAGGTTTTTGTGGGTCGCTGCCAAAGGAAGGTTCATTGATTGGTTTGATGAGCTGGTGCAGCCAAAGAGACTTGCGGTGATCAATAGCGTTGCGAGGGGTGTACAGAGTTTCATTGCCAACCTCCAATAATGGAAAAAGTGCGGGGGGGGGGGGACTATTGGGTATAGCTCATTTATACGGCGTTACGCTCATAAGAATTTACTTTTATAGCACCCCAAAATCCCCCGGCTTATCAATCAGACGTTGTTAGCCCGAATACTCACCAACCGGAGCACCTGCAAGTAAGTGGGTGGCTTCGGTACGATGCCACCGTCGCGCAAAAGCGCATACAATTGTGGCAGGCGTAAATACGGCACTGACGCTATTAGATAATGTTCAATGTGAAAGTTAACCCGAATAGGCGCCACGCAAGCGCGGGCGATCAAACCGGCATCTGTAGTGCGAGTATTGCGAAGTACGTCCGGGCTTGATTCCAGATAGTCATGTTCCGCCATGGAGCGGATGCGGATGGGCAAAGTGCGGAACGCCAGCGTAAGGCGATGCCCCAGCGCTCATGTAATTCAGCCGATAAAACAACATACCGGCGCGCATCGATTTGCCGAGCGCATCTTCTCCCTTTTCGGTAGCTACTTCAGACGCTACGGATCATTTCAACGATGGGTCATCCTTATTCATCTTCTTCCAGCCCTGCAATAGCACCTGCGCCTTCGGTTCCTGCCCGCCTTCGAGGTAGTACTGGATCAACGCCACCCGCGCAATGCGGTTGGCGGGCTGCACTTTCAATAGCCTTTCCAATTCCTCGCACGCCGCCTCAACCTTGCCGCTGTCATGCAGCGCCACTGCGAGGACGTAGCCGTATTGGGCGTTATCGGGTTCCAGTTGCGCGGCTTTGCGCAGAGCCGGCATGGCTTGATCCGTTTTACCCGCACGTACTAGCGACAAGCCCTGGATATGTCGCAGCAGGGCGGACTCTGGGTGTTCTTTCAGGCTTTGCGTGAGTAACGCTTGAGCCTCGTGGCTGCGCCCATTGGCCTCCAGCCATTGCACCAGCGTCACCAGTGCCGGATAGAAATCCGGGTCACGCTGAAGGGCTGTGCGCAGCAGCGCTTCGACTTCGCCGCTGCGACCGCTGGCCTGATACAGCATTGCCAGGTTGAGGTTGGCTTCGGCGCGTTCGGCCAAGCTCTTCTGGACCGCTTCATACTCGCCAATGGCGGCATTCCACGCGTTCTGACCATTGCCCAGACCGTTACGCGCCACGCCAAGCAAGTCCCGCGCCGCCGCAATGCGCACAGCCTTCACCGGGTCGCTCAGCAACGGCGTCAACAGTTGCGCGCGGTCCGGGGGAGGCAGGAGTGCGCTGATCGCCCGAACGGCGCTTTCGCGTACTTGCGGTGCCGGGTTGCTCAAGTCCTTGGTGGCCAGTTTGAGCGCCTGTTCGCTGGGATAAAACGCCAGTTCCGCAAGCAAGGTTGCCCGTTGAATCGACGGCAGGTTGCTTCGTTGCAGCTGTTCATACAAGGCTTGCGCGGCGCCGGGTAAACCATCGCGGATCAGCCACAGGCTCTCGTCGTAACGTGGCGCTTGCGTCGCGCCCACGCCAGTCCAAAGCTTGAACTGTTCGGTGAGCTTGTCGCCGGCCTTGCCCTGGTGGCAAGTCAGGCACGCATCCGGCGTGCCGAGTTTTTCCGCCCGCTCGGGGTTGGGAATGCTGAAGCTATGATCATGCCGGAAGTCGTTGCCCATGTAGAACTTGCCGGGCATGTGACAATCCACGCACTGCGAGCCGGGTTGGCCCATGGTGTGGCGGGTGTGTTCGATGGAGTCGTAATTCTTCGCTTGCAGACCCTTGCCATCAACACCTTCCACCGAGGTCCTGCCGACAGTATTGTGGCATTGCAGGCATATGCCGTTACCCGGCGCCTTAAGTTCGTTGCTATGGGGGTTGTGGCAATTGCTGCAACGCACCCCCTTGTCGGACATTTTGCTCTGGGCGAAGGAGCCATGTTCGAATACTTCACCCTTTATCTTGCCGTCTAGGGCATACAGCTCGCGGGTCAGGGGACTCGGTAGGTAGTCATCCATCAGGCGATTGCCGACGGTGAAACCATCGCCCAGCGGCGCACGTCGGGAGTGGCAGCGTGCGCAGGTTTCGATTTCGACGGTGGCATTTTTGTCCTTGAGGTCGACGGCAAACCCGTCGTGGAGCAAGTCACCTTTTTTCTCCGTCCATTCGAGGTGATTGGAGGCCGGGCCATGGCACGCCTGGCAGCCGACACCAAGGCTGTTCCAGTGACTGTCAAAGGTATTTTTTTCGGCATCGAAATTGCGCTTGTAACCAGTGGTGTGGCATTCGACGCACATGAAATTTGCGTTCTGGCTCGGTTTGCTCCAGTGCATCGGGTCCTTGAAGGTCACGCCCTGGCCTGGATAGAGGTGAAACCAGCGTTTTTTTTCGGTATCCCAAGCCACGCCCAGGGCTTGCAAGCGACCGTCGCCAACCTCGATCAGGTATTGCTGTAGCGGAGCGATTCCAAAGGTGTAAGCGATCTTGAAGTTCGCGTTCTTGCCATCGATGCCGGGGGTGTTGACCCAGAATCCGCCATCCTTGCGCGAGAAATGAGTGGTTTCTTTTTCCGCCTTAAAGGTGACGTTATTGAAGTTGCCAAGCATGGTTTCAGCGTTGGCTACCTGCATCGCCAATTGGTGATGGGAACGTTGCCAGTCCTTGACTTGGGCGCTGTGGCAACCCTGACATTTCTGCTCATTGACCATTTTTGCCGGCGCTATTTCCTGCACTATGGCAACCGGTTGTGGCTTGGCCGGTTGGACGACCTGCGTGCCGACCGGCGCATACGCAAGGGGAGCAGGTTTGCTGCTCAACAGGAACCAGCCGATGCCCACAACTGCCATGAGCAGCGCGCCAATAGTGACGGGGAACAGAAAGCGCTTAATCGGCGTCGGTTGCGAATCAGGGCTTGCGCAAACTGCTTTATTTTTATCTTTCGGCATTACGACTTCCATCGTCCGGATGCGTTTGCCGTCAGGCGCGCGTTCAAGCTTGATCCAGCTTTACCGGATGACCGGCGACTGTCAATAATCTATGTAATAGCCGGATCAATCCTATTGATCACGACGCAGTATTCGGCGTCGCTCCTTTCCACGATGAATTTTTAGGCTTTGGATCGGACCCACAAATTTTTCTAGTTCCGTCTAGCTATAGATCTGCTTAGGTTCAAGCGAGGGATCTGTGAATGTTCGAGTTTGCCGGAAGCGGATTTGATCCCAACGTCAGCTATTGGCCGATTTCTGCCCTCCGTAAGGGGCCGCTTTGGATCGTTTGCTCCCTATCGCGACGGGTAGTAATCGGCCAGAAGCGGTGATTTTCACGACAGCACCGTAGACGAGATGCCATCTCACCCTCGCCTTTGATCCGGCCTCCCCTTCAGAAGATCAACGCACCAACTGATAGGTAGACTGCACGAGCCCCGAAGGAAAGCACCGGCTGGTGACCAGCTTCAAAGCAATGTCCTGCGTAAGGGCCCCGAACAAAGGTCTTCCCGACCCGATCAGCACGGGAACGGTGGTGATCACCATATCGGCGACTAACCCGTCACGCAGGAATGATTGCACTAACTGCCCGCCATCGACATAGACTCGACGCACACCTTGGCTCGCCATTTCCGCCAACAGGTCTGAAGGCGTGAGGTTGGAAAAACGCACCTTGCCCTCTAGCGCCTCAGGCACTTGCGAGCCGGCCAACTGTTGAGACAACACCACCACTGGCCGGTCGTAGAACCAGGTGTCGAAGGTCAGCACTTTCTCATAGCTCCCCCGCCCCATCACGATCACATCCTTGTCGGCGATGAAGGCCAGGTAGCCGTGATCCTCGCTCTGATCATCGCGCTGCAAAAGCCAGTCAATGTCACCGTCGGGTCGGGCGATGAAGCCATCCAGACTGGTGGCGATGAAAACATGTGCAGTGGTCATCGGAGTCTCCTTGTTTAGACGACGCATGGCTGACCGCATCGAGGACAGCGAAACCAATATATAGCTAAATTTCCTGGCGGGTTTTCCCAACTTTGGCCGATAGATGCCCCTTCTCTACCAACCTCCGATACGTGAACGCCCCAACTGTGGGGCGTTCTTTACAGGTGCAGGCTCGTCTGGGCTAAGGCTCGGAAATGGTGAACCAGAAGTCAAACTGGTCGAAGTGGGTCAGCATTTCCTTGAATTTGGCCTTGTCGCCGTCGATGGTCACTTCGCCGCTTTCAGAGAGATTGCCCAATTTCAGTTTGCCCAGGGCAATGTCGTCGAGGGTGGTTCGGTTTAGAGTGACAGTGCCATCGGCCTGATCCAATTGCTTGTCTTTGCTGTAGTTCATGACGCCGTTTTTTACGGTCAACACGTACTTGGCGTTAATGTCGGGGAAGTTGAGGTTGAAGAGGTATGACTTGTCTCCGACTCTAGGGCCGTTCAAGTGAATGGCCAGGAAGTCGAGAAACATTTCAGTGGTCATGCCGCGAATGATGTCAGGTGAACTGGTATTGGGCGTGACCATTTTTTTCACGCCACCACGCAGTTCCTGCGCACCGGACAGGTAAAAGTTTCGCGCCGGGCCGGACTCGGCCTGGTAACCCATCTGTTCCAGAGCATCGGCCTCGATGGCACGTGCCGCCTGGTTTTTCGGGTCCGCAAAAACCACCTTGTTGGCCACGGTTGCTGCCCAGCGATACTCGCCTTTGGCATAGGCCGCTGTGGCTGTATCAATCATTTTGTCGGCGCCGATCATCTCGACATACTTTTTCGCTTCCTCTGCTGGCGGCAGCGGGTCGAAGTTCGCGGGGTTACCGTCCCAGAAGCCTAAATACAGCTGATAGGTCGCGCGCACGTTGTGTTTGAGATTGCCGTAGTAACCCCGGTTATAAAACTCTTTGGCCAGGCTATCAGGCAGGACGAACGCCTCGGCGATCTCGTTCATGGTCATGCCCTGATTGGCCATGCGCAGCGTCTGATCGTTAATGTACTTGTAGAGGTCGCGCTGTTTCTCGAGATGCTGCACAACGCGATCATTACCCCACTGCGGCCAATGGTGGCTACCGAACGACACCACGGCATCCGCCCCCCACAGATCAAGGGTTTGCCCCAGAGCGCTGGCCCACTTCTGCGCGCTGCGAACTTTTGCACCACGCAGGGTAAGTATGTTGTGCAAGGTGTGGTTGGCATCCTCTGCCAGGTCAATGGCTTTGAATTGCGGGAAATAGAACAGCATTTCCGCCGGAGCTTCGGTGCCGGGTGCCATTTGGAACACCACCTCGATGCCATCGACGCTGAGTGTTTCTCCGGTTTTCTCGATCAGTTTGTTCGGTTCGAGCAGCGTGATGGTGCCGGCTGCCGTGGTTATGCCCAAGCCGCCACTGACGGTCCCTTTGGAGCCTTTTGGCAACAGGTTGCCATACATGTAAGAAGCGCGACGGCTCATCGCAGTGCCGGCAAACACGTTTTCACTGACCGCTTCCTCCATGAAACCTTCAGGGGCGATCACTGGGACTTTGCCGGATTTCGCATCGGCTTCAGTGACAATGGCACGCACGCCAGCGAAGTGGTCGACATGTGAATGGGTGAAGATCACCGCAGACACCGGAAGTGTTTCAACCTTGTCATTGACCAGCGCCAGTGCCGCTCTGGCTGTTTCCGCCGAGGTCAGTGGGTCGATTACGATCCAACCGGTTTTGCCTCGCACGAAGGTGATGTTGGCCAGGTCGATATTGCGCACCTGATAGATGCCATCCACCACTTTGAACAAACCTCGAATCGCCAGCAACTGCGATTGCCGCCATAAACTCGGGTTGACGGTGGTGGGTGTCGGGCCTTCTGTCTTGAGGAAATCGTACTGGGACAGATCGATCACGGTGTTGCCCGCATCGCCCTTGATCACAGGGCTGGGTAAATCGGCAATGAAGCCGTGGTTCGCGTCTTCGAAGTCTTGTTTATTGGCAAAGGGTAAGTAGCTGAGCAAGGCGTCGTTGGCTTTTCGAGTGACCTCGGAGGCCTCATTGGGAGCGGCATGCGCCGCGCCGATGGCAACGCAGGTCGATAAAAGTGCGAGCGCTATTTGTTTGGGAAGCGGAGCTAGCATGTTTTTCTCCTCGTGTTTGCAAACACATTCCCGAAACTGCTTCTGACGTCGGGCATCATTTCGTACAAATCAACGAACAGCGCAGACCCTGAAATGGCGACAGCACGGTGCAGTGGCGTCATTCTGACTGTGCTTACCCTCACACCGTAATCAAGCCTGCCTCTATTATTTTCGTGCTCAGCACTGCTGAAGTATTACGAAGCCCGGGCGGACAGAGTTGAGATAAATCAACCAGTCAGTGATTGTGAATTTGTTTTGTGAGGATGGGGGAACGCCTGGGTTTCTAGCCGACCGGATGACTGTTCGGCCAGTCAGTCGCTCATCGATAGGTGGTAAAGGTTGCGGGGGGCGAGAAATTGTCTTTCCATTTTTCAACTGCGGCCAACGCCAAATAATCCAGCTATACCTACCTGAATTTGTTGGTGGTGTTTAGAAGGCCAGTAGGTCGCGGACTGGGATCAAAAGATGGGGCTTGCAGGTGGCGGAATACGCAGCGTCACTAATCTCCAGCCGGTAATCCCATTCAGTTTGAACGACGATTGGAACCTGATTTCCAGATTTCCGGACAGATCCATAGTGGTTTTACTCTTTGGATGAAATGGACGTTCTTTCGTTTACTGAGTATCAGAATCGCCAGGTCATGTTGCCGGTCAGCGCTTGAATCCAGGCATTGTCGAACTGACCGGAAGTTCGAGTGCCTGACACGGATTTGGTCTGGTCCACCGGCATGTCGCCCAGCCAGACCATGACCCAGCTGAGATTGACATCGGTGTCCCTGTTCAGGGCATAGGTGGCTCCCGCGGCAATCCGCCAGGATTCGCCCATGGGCACGATTACGCTGCGTTTGCTGTCCGAGACTGCGCTACTGTCGTAGGCCACACCCACATTCCACAGCCACTGCTCGGCGGCTTGGTACTGCGCGCCCAGTGACAAGTGCCAGGTGTCCTTGAAACCGGCATCGACCGTTTTCGATTGCGTGCCGAGCGCGGTGGTATCGACCTGCACTCCGATATCGCCGAATTCCGACCAGTCCTGCCAGTTGGCTGAGGCCAGCAACGCCCATTGCTGGTCCAGTTGTTGGAAAAGGCTCAGGGTCAGGGTCTGCGGCACTGTCGTGTCGAGTTTGATATTGGTGTTGTTGACGCGCTCCAGCAGACGGCCGTCGCCTTGCACATCCAGCCGGTCTTCGAAGTTCAAGTCGACTTTGCTGGTATAGGTCAGGCCTATGCGCGTGCCGGCTTGCGGGGCGTAGATCACCCCGACGTTGGCGCCATAGCCCCAGGTGCCATCCTTGTATTTGTACTGACCGTCCGTGCGGTCGGTGAAACCGAAGGGGGACCGGTCGATAGCCGTTTGCGCCTGCAACATGCCGTACATGGCCTTGATGCCCACGCCCACCGACCATTGCTCGTTGAAGCGATACGCCACGCTGGGCACCAGGGACAAGCCGAGCAGGCTGGAGTTTTGCGCGAAGTAACGCCCGGACCAGTCGTTGTCGTAATTGACCGCCAGACCGAAATCGCCGTACTGGCCGAAACCGACACTCCAGTGATCGTCAAGCTCATGCGAGATGAAGAAGCTGCCGCCGGGAATCGGATCAAGGGCATTGCCACTTCTGCTGCCAGGGACATTGGTGTCGGAATCTCGATCGAAGGTCAGGTCGCCGTAAAGCACTTGCAAACCGCCGGTGATCTGCGTGCCTGGCAGGTAGCTCATGCCCGCCGGATTACTGGATATTGTCGAAGGGCCTTGGGCGCGGGCGGCGGCACCGGCGTTGGCGAGGCCGGCGTTATCGGTGCCGACTTCGTAGAGCATGATGCCGCCAGCCCACACTTGCTGACAGCAAAACGCAAGGAGCGTAAGGGCGGGCAAGGTGGTTGTTCTGGCGTGCATTAGTACCTCGGCAAGTATCTATTCTTGATAGAGCGTAGCTAATGTCTACCTGTCGATGGACTTATCAATAGTTACCCCCATGCCCCCTCTTAAGTTGAAGCGCCACGCTGATAGTCGTCGAAATGCCGATATTCGCCGCACGCATGACTGGCACGGATTATCCAAACCCGGCCCTCGCGCCGGGTTTGCCGTTTTCGTGTGGCAGCCGCCATCTGTCCGGATCTAAACCTGCGGGCCGGCAGAGGCCTGGTCGCGGGTTTTCCAAAGCGATAGCAGCACGCCGCCCAGCAGCAAAGCCAGGGTCACGCTCAGGGAAATGACCGCCGGAATCTTGCCGATGATGCCGACCATGAAGATCTTGCCGCCGATAAACACCAGCACCAGCGCCAGGGCGTACTTGAGATAGGCGAAGCGGTGAATCATCGCCGCCAGGGCGAAATACAACGCACGCAGGCCAAGGATGGCGAAGATGTTGGAGGTGTAGACGATGAAGGGGTCCTGGGTGATGGCAAAGATCGCCGGCACGCTGTCCACAGCGAAGACCAAATCGGCACACTCGATCAGCACCAGGGCCAGGAACAACGGCGTCGCCCAGACCACGGACTTGCCACTGGCATCCGCCTGGCGGACGAAGAAGCGCCCTTCATGCAAGCGATCGGTCACCCGCATGTGTTTGCGCAGGAACTTCACCAGCAGGTTATCGCTAAGGTTGGGCTGGGCATCGATCTTGCTGAACAGCATCTTTACCCCGGTCAACAGCAGGAAGATGCCGAACACATAGAGAATCCAACTGAACTCGGCGATCAGCGCCGCCCCCAGGCCAATCATGACAGCGCGCAGCACTATCACACCGAGAATGCCCCAGAACAGCACCTCGTGCTGATACTTACGCGGAATGGAGAGAAAGCTGAAGATCATCGCCATCAGGAATACGTTGTCCATCGACAGCGATTTCTCGATCAGAAAGCCGGTGTAGAAATCCATCCCGGCGTCACCGCCCTTGACCTGCCAGACCCAGAGGCCGAACAGCAAGCCAGCGGTGATATAGCCAGCAGACAGCAGCAGGCTTTCACGAACGCCGATTTCTCGATGCCCGCGGTGTAGCACCCCGAGGTCGAAGATCAACAGGCCGCTAACGATGCTGATAAAAGCGAGCCACAACCAAGTGGCGGTGCCGAGAAACTCGGCAAGAAAGAACGGTTCCAGGGCAGTCATGAGCCCCTCCTCCAAGTGTCGAAGTTGTACAAACTGCAACTCCGACATGGCAGCTATTCGCTGTCAGAGGGGCCCGGCGTTGTGGGAAAAAATCTAGAGAGACGCGTGGAATTTCTCAATCACGCAAGGGTTGCAAGTTATTTCAATGTGCGAGGCCCGTCAGTCCTAAAGTTTTCGCCCTCAATATGGAAGACCTTCGGTTCTCCCGAAAAATATTCCTCTATGCCCATCATGAACAGCCGATGGTCTTCACTCGCTTCGAAGCCCGGCGTGTGATCTTCGAGTGATCGCCACCTCACTATCAGGTTGAACATCTCGGGGCTTTCGATCCCTTGCGCAAGCAAGTGGCCGCCGTAACCTTCGGCGCGGCTGAGCAAAGGAGCGACCTCGGCGAATGCACGTCGGAACGGTTCAATCCGTTCTTTGTGAACGGGGAGCAGAGCGATTTCATAAATCATGGCGTACCTCTGAATGGACGTGAACGATTGAAAGTGCGCACTTACGAGATGAGCGATGGCTCGACAGCAATCGCGATTTTTCCTTGAATACCGTTGTTAAGACTTTCCAGCCGGGCATGTGCGAGGGGAATGTCGGCAAGCGAATAGACGGCGCCAACGTGTGGCCGTAGCTGACCGCGCGCTATCAATGCGCTCAACTCATCGAGCTTGCCGCGGTTTTGCCGGGTGAAAACGAAGTGATAACTCGCGTTTTTGCCCCAGGCTTGAACGACGTTTTGTGGCTGCGCAATGTCTACGATCGTGACGACGCGACCCAGTTGTGCGAGCACGTCGGGGCTGCGTGACAATGTGTTGCCGCCGATGGTGTCGAACACAACATCAACGCCGCGGCCACCCGTTTCCCGAATGACGGCATCAACATAATCTTCTTTTTCATAGTCGATGATCACATCGGCCCCCATGCTGCGTGCGAACTCAACGTTTGCTTCACGCACGGTCGTGAACACCCTTGCGCCAATGGCTTTCGCCAGCTGGATCGCGACATGACCGACACCTCCCGCGCCGCCGTGGACAAGAATGCTTTCCCCTACCCTGAGCGCCGCACGCACGACCAGTGCTTCCCACGCCGTTCCGCCAACCAGGGTCAGGCTTGCCGCCTCAAGATGGCTCAACGAGGGAGGCTTTTTCCCGACAATATTTTCGGCCGCGATGTGGTACTCGGCATAACTGCCTTGCCCTTCAAATATTTGCGGGGTGTACCAGACTTCGTCTCCTGGAGCGAAGGTCGTCACACCTGGCCCAACTGCTTCGATAACACCAGAGACGTCGTGCCCGGTAATGGCCGGCAGTGGCACCAGGTCGGGATAATCGCCACGTCGAACCTGGTAATCCAATGGATTGATGGAGGTTGCGTGCACCCGGACCAGGACCTGCCCTGTTTGCGGCACGGGCTTGGGCACGTCGCAGAGTTCGAACGATTCAGGACCGCCGAATGATTTAAGTATCATCGCTTTCATAGTAAATCCTCGCATCGACAAAATGGAATATCGAGATATCTCGATATCTTGCGGTAAAAAATTACAAATCTTTCCCGATGATCTCGGCAAGCGCGCTGATGGTTGCTTCATTGCGTTTGTAGTAGGTCCACTGACCGATGCGCCTGACTTCGACCAGGCCCACCCGTTGCAACGTGGCCAGATAACCGGACACCGTTGACTGCGACAGTCCGATCCCTTCTTGAATACTGCTGACGCAAACGCCGACCGTGAGAACGTCACCTTCGTCCTGCGGAGGGAAGTTCTTTGCGGGATCCTTCAAACCTTTCAGGATTTCAAGACGCGTCGGGTTTGAGAGGGCTTTGAATATTTCGATCAATTCCATGAGCCGAGGATATCGAGATTTATCGATATGTCAATGCGAGAGTTTAAAACAATCTCGAGTTTCGCATTGCCAACGGTTTCTCACGCTAGACCGAGTGACTGTTTATGGCTGTGGATTGATTTTTCATACAGGAGACACAGGCATTCGAGCCTGTTCAAAACCGTGTTTTGCTAAACACAAGCCTCTACAACTGCATCTCTGCAAGCGCTCTGCGCAACGGGGCATCTGAGATTTGTATCGGGCCGTGGAACGGAACATTCATGTCCAGTACAAGATAAACAGAGGCGGCTATGAGTAGCGCCGATACGGTGAACATGCCCACGACCATCGGGTTTCGCGGCGCCCGGTACCCCAAACTGGCGTAGATAAGTGTCATCCATGCCACCAGCATGCCGATCAGCGGGCCTGGGATGGCACCCTCTGATTGTTCAACGATCTTCCAGCGCTGTTCGATCAGAGAGTGATACTGCTGACGTATATCCACCATCATGGTCTCGTGAAAGCGGTCCACTGGTTTGATGGCGGTCAATGCCCCACCGATAGCGTCCAGATATTGGACCGCGAGACTTTTTTGGTGCTGTAGCGCCTGGTCACCCCGATAAGGATTGGCAATGGCCTCTTCGACATAAACCATCAGATGCCCCCGGGCCTTTTCTGCGGCGGTGCCATAGGCTCGGAATGATCGATCGAGAATAATCAGACTTGTTGCATAAGCATGCACATTGGAGTCGATGGCTTCGAATGTGTTTTTGGCCGAATTAATCATCAGGCCGAATACCAACGAAGTCATTACCACGAATATGTTCGCCACCAGACGAACCACGGCATTCGTGTCTTCGTCTTTGTGGCGCGCCGCCAGCTTTGGATACAGTTGCATCATCAGCAACGATGCTGCCAGCAAACAGGTGAAAATGGCTACCGCTACCCAGATAGAATCCATGTGTTGCCTTCGAAGTCAGCGATTTGCAAGAGTCTGGCGTCGAGCGATTGATAGCTTGATGCATCGAATCCTAGCCTATCTGCCATCGAATGGCATGGGTTGCTCAGTTCAAACGAAGTTACTTCGCCGCATTCCGGGGATCATCATGGCTATCAATATATTCGAGGCCCAGCGGACCCGTTCCGTAAACCTGTGAGATGTACTCTCCTGATTTAGCCCAGTGAAAATGTGGCGTATTGGCCGGCAGTATCACTACGCTACCCGGACCGTAAGCCACCAGTTTTGCCGGATCGAAAACTGTACCGAAGCCAATGTAGAACACACCGGACATCACCGTGTAGATACGATCTTCAGGATGGGTATGGGGCATTAATTTGGTGCCACTGGGCACTTTGACTCTCACCACATAGGGCGCTGGCTTGCTCGGGTCGCCGGCCAACACAGCCAGTTTCACTTCTTTCGGGAACGCTGGAAAGCTGCGCCACTCCACGTCTTCATTATGCAAAGCACCGACTTTATCGAGTGGCAATGATTGTGCCTGGGCGAATGGCATTGCTGCGCTGGCGACAAGAAGTGCAGCCAGACCAGCAGTTTTCATCATGTTCTGAATCATGAAAGACACCTTAATTACGCAGTAAACACATTGAGATCGTCACCTGCTCCGCTAGTACATCCGGTGAGCAAATCGTGGCGAGTCACTGTATTTGTCACTGGCAGCGCTGAGAAAGACGTTGCCGCGCATTACAGTTGATACGCAATGTAATCAATGTGCTGGCTCGTTCCGCTTGCCAGCGCTGCACTCCATCATCACGTTCACCAGAGGCAGGCCGTTCGCTCTATCAATGCCGTCGATGGTCACCATCACGTCAATGAAGTTCTCATAAAAAATCCGCGGCGTAACATTGGCTCCATACCAACCAACAACACCCCGGAGCACACGATCATGAAACGCCAAACCATCCTCAGAATCGCTTTCTCGGTTTTTGCAGTTAACGCTTTTGCCGCGACCTCGACTCACCCGGTTGTCGCTGAAGGCGGCTCGGATCGTCTGATTGAAAGTCGTGTGGCTGAAGGTGGTTCGGATCGTTTGATCGAGAATCGTGTGGCCGAAGGTGGCTCGGATCGTTTAATCGAGAACCGCGTCGCTGAAGGTGGTTCGGACCGTCTGATCGAAAAACGCGTCGCTGAAGGTGGCTCGGATCGTCTGATCGAAAACCGCGTTGCCGAAGGTGGCTCGGATCGTCTGATCGAAAAACGCGTCGCTGAAGGTGGCTCGGATCGTCTGATCGAAAACCGCGTTGCCGAAGGTGGCTCGGATCGCTTGATCGAGAATCGTGTGGCCGAAGGTGGCTCGGATCGTCTGATTGAGAACCGCGTTGCTGAAGGTGGCTCGGATCGTCTGATCGAAAGCCGCGCAGCATAAACAAATCGCGTCACCGCAATGCCCAAAAAGCCCGGCCTGATCAGCCGGGCTTTTTCGTGTTCATTGTCTCGATGCAGTCAGCGAACTCACCCTTGCCTGACGATATCAACCGAGATTTCCACCGCCGCAATGGTGCCTCTGTTCTCCAGCCAGTGCGTGGTGTTCCTGTCTTCGGGCCAGCCCACTCCCGGCCCATAGTCGGTGGCGACTCCGTCGCGGTGATCAGTGATCGTTCCTTGCAGTATGTAGACGGTGCCTGGTCTGTCCTTATGGTTGTGAATCGGCCCGAAGACGCCTCCAGGATCGATGGTCACCAAACGCATTCGAAGTTGGCGCCCTGCCATGCCCTCGATCTCGGGGCCGAGGTCGACCGTTGCCAGTAACTTCACCGCCACCCCTTTCGTTTCAGGGGCCACCTGTTCAATGCTCATCGCGCTCTTCTCTGTAAAGACAAGGGTCTGACTAGAAGTAAACACCCTTGAAGACGTGATCGGTTGGGAGGCGACAAAGGGTCAAATACGGACTCATGTGGCTAATGCCGGTCAGTCACGTGAAGTAAATAGCGAGCGGCCACACCTGTCTTTGAGGTACAACACACCCGATGAAATACTGACCGCCACGGAGCATGGAAGATATGTCAAACATCGTCGCATGGACCCTGTTCGCCCTGGGCGTCTTACACATCCCATTCGGTATCATCAAGTTCAAGACAGCATTCGCCGCCGCTGTAGGTGGCGGCTTCGTTGACCAGTTCAGAGCACACGAAGATCGGCGTGCTGCGCTCTGGTTTACCATGCTGGGGCCGCTTTTCATGCTCGCAGGGCAGGCAGCGGTTCACGCCGTGGCCGTGGGCGATCTCGCGCTGCTGAAAATGGTTGGCATCTATGTACTTTTGATCTCGATCATATGCGTCGTTGCGGTTCCAAAATCGGGGTTCTGGGCAACGCTGCTGATTTCTCCGCTGATCATTGCGGCCGGGTATGGCTTGTAAGGCTGACTGACGGTTCGAGTTGTTCACTTCGCTCGCTCAGCGCCCAGACAGACGACTGAAGAAACTCCGCTATCAGCGATGTAACCTGCTGTTGAATCACTTCACGCGCACGACCGTTGTCGCCATCCAGGCAAATGATGCCATCGCCCGGTACTTCTTCTTCGAGCATTGCCTGCGCGCCAGGCTTGCACATCGACAAGAAACTGAAATGGCTCGCGTCGCTGATTTCGACGTAACGGCTTGACGCTGGAGGCAGGCGTTTGGCCAGGTTGGCAGACTCCAGCTCAGCGGGTAGATCGTGCGACGGCACGCCGGCAGCGATCACCAGCGCGGGTACCGGCAGCGCGGCCAGGCTTTCATCGGTCAGGCCCCGTGAAAGGCCCAGGTCCAATGTCACCACGGCCGTGACGCGTTTATCACGCAAATCGGCGGCCAACGCGGCCTTCGATTCTGCGGTGCTTGCAGGGTTTATCTTTCCATAGACGGAGCAACTGGCTAACTGCGGGTGTGCTTTGCACTCCTGAGCGAAGCGGTCCGGGTCGAAACGAGCACCGGCAATCTCCAGGGCGGTCATGCCGCCGAGTGAATGGCCCGCTACTGCAATTTGGCCATTGGCGACCACGCCGAATTTTTCAGGTTGAGTCGTGACGCTATCAATGGCGCGGCGCACATCAATGGGCCGCTGCCATAACTGCGCCGCTGCTTGAGGGCTACGGTCATGAGTGGTGGTGCCAGGGTGATTGATCGCAGCGACGATGTAACCCCTGTGAGCCAGAGCACTGGCAAGCCAGATCTGGTTGCTCCAGTTTCCCCTGTACCCGTGGGAGAGCACGACCAAGGGATGCTTGCCGGCAGCGGGCGGCGCGTCACGAACGGCAGAAGCCCCGACAAACACCACATCATCGCCGATCAATTGCGTGGCGGCGGTCGTTGCACTGGGGTACCAGACGACCATCTCCAGTGAGCGGTCATTTTGCGGGTCCGGTAGTGTGGAAGACTGGAAGCCGATTGGGTTTTCGTCAGCGAGTGCGATAGTCGTCAGACAGGCCAAAAACAGGGCGCAGAAAGGTATTTTCAATGTCGATTCTTCCTTGATTAGACATGTGCATGGCCAACTGAACCCGCCGGTCGGCGCATTCCATCTTCGTACGGAGTCGAAGCTAACGAGGCTGCCTATGGGCACGACATTAAAGCCCACATTCGAACCGCCCGCTGAACGATTTAACCAACCTGCTGCATCGACCGGTTGAATCCACAGCCGATTGCCGTCTTCTGCAAAGGGACTAACGGCCTTGGGACCACTAGTGCTGCTTCTCGCGAGACGCAAAAAAAGAGTCTATTCAAACGTGAACCGGCCCAGCAGGAGGCATCACCTCAGGAAGGCAAATACCGCCTGACTCTCACCTCCAACACCTTGACCAGCCCAGGCTCCATGTACTGATAAACATCCGGTATGTCCAAACAAACGACACGCTTGTCCACCAGCTCCGCACCAAATCGAGCCACCAGTTTGTTGCGATGAATCGGCTCCATGACACATACCAGATCAGCCCACTGCAGCAGCTCCAGGCTGACTGGAACATACGCATCGTTACTGATACCTGCCGACGCAGTCTTCACGCCCGGCCAGTCAGCGAAATATCGTTCGGCCGTGGGGCTTCGCAGGCGGTTCTGGCTGCAGATGAAAAGCACGTTCAACATCGGATTAACTCCAAACAGTTAACGTGACCCGGGCTCAGCCAAGATCACCGATTGACTGCCGCGCTTCGCGTCCCCGCAAACGCACTCGTGCCCAGCCAACGCCACAGACATTCCGCATCCTTCACCGCGCCATCCACTCGCAACTCTCGCGACTGAAGCACTTCCCGCGGTGTGCGATCGCCCGACCACACTTCGGTCAATGCGCGCACGCTGGAATCCACGACCAGCGTCAGTTCACGGCCGGGGTCGTCGCGGCACAGGTCGGCCACACCCTCCTCGACCACCAGCCACCACGCTTGCTCGCCGGGCCGGGCGTCGCGGAATTTGAAGTGGATGACCACCGGTCGAGGTGGGAATGTTTCGATTCGCACGAACCGGCGCACGTCCCACATCAGCAGGCCCGCGTCGAGTTGGTCATCGTGCAGGCGACTGCCGATCCAGCGTGCGCCCCAATGACCCAGTGCCATGATGATGGGGCGCAGTTCCTCGCCCGCTTCGGTCAGGCTGTACTCCCAGACTTTGCCGGTGGCCGAGCGGTGTACGACGCCGATTTCTTCCAGGTGGCGCAGCCGCTGTGCCAGCAGGCTGGTGGACATTCGGGGTACGCCGCGGTGCAGTTCGTTGAAGCGCTTGCTGCCGCACAACAGCTCGCGCACGACCAAAGGTGTCCAGCGCTCGCACAGTGCTTCGGCACCGCGTGCGACCGTGCAGAACTGACCGTAGCTTTCGTCCATTGCCTGGCCCCCGCGACTGAAACGCTTCAGATTGTGAACTAGCCCCGTCACTCCGCCACGCGCACGCTCAAGCCTTCGAAGCCAAGTGCAAACGGAGAACGCCATGACCAAGGTAGCCATTATTCAGCGCCCGCCCGTGTTGCTCGACCGCGGCGCGACGATCGCCCGGGCCGTGCAATCGGTCGCCGAGGCGGCAGCGGCTGGAGCCTCGCTGATCGTTTTGCCCGAATCGTTCATTCCCGGTTACCCGTCGTGGATCTGGCGGCTGGCGGCGGGAAAGGACGGGGCCGTAGTGGGACAGTTGCACACGCGGCTGCTGGCCAACGCCGTCGATATCGCGAAAGGTGACCTGAACGAATTGTGCGAAGCCGCCAGGGTTCACGCCGTGACGATCGTGTGCGGCATCAATGAATGCGAACGGCAAACGGGTGGCGGCACACTCTATAACAGCGTAGTCGTTATCGGCGCGGACGGCGCAGTGCTCAACCGCCACCGCAAGCTGATGCCAACGAATCCCGAGCGCATGGTGCATGGCTTCGGTGATGCCTCCGGGTTGCGTACGGTGGACACACCGGTCGGCCGCGTGGGTGCGCTGATCTGCTGGGAAAACTATATGCCACTGGCGCGCTATTCACTGTATGCCCAAGGGGTGGAAATCTACGTCGCGCCCACGTACGACACGGGCGATGGCTGGATCAGCACGATGCGTCACATTGCGCTCGAAGGCCGCTGTTGGGTGCTCGGCAGCGGCACCGCGCTGCGCGGCAGCGACATCCCCGACGACTTCCCGGCGCGTGCGCAACTGTTTGCCGAGCCGGATGAATGGATCAACGACGGTGACTCGGTGGTGGTCAATCCGCAGGGCCGGATCGTCGCCGGTCCATTGCACCGCGAGGCCGGCATTTTGTATGCGGACATCGACGTCGCACTCGTGGCGCCAGCGCGGCGAGCGCTCGACGTTACCGGGCATTACGCGCGCCCTGACATTTTCGAATTGCAGGTGCGGCGCACGCCGGCGACGCCGGTGCGCTACATCGACGAATGAAGGCAAACCATTGATCAAGGAGTCACGCCATGAACATTGAACGCTCTTACAAGGGCAGTTGTTTTTGCGGCGCAGTCGAGTTCACCGTCAGCGGCGAGCCGGTCGGGATGGGTTATTGCCATTGCGAGTCGTGCCGGCATTGGTCAGCAGGGCCGGTCAATGCGTTCACGCTGTGGAAACCCGATGCGGTGCAAGTGACTCGCGGTGCTGACAACATCGGCACCTACAACAAGACGCCGCAGAGTTACCGCAAGTGGTGCAAGACCTGCGGCGGGCACATTTTCACTGAACACCCCGGGATGGGGCTGATCGATGTGTATGCCGCGGTGATCCCGGATCTCGCGTACTCGCCAGGCGTTCACGTGCACTATCAAGAGAGCGTGCTGCGTATCAAGGATGGATTGCCGAAGCTGAAGGATGTGCCCGAGGAACTGGGAGGGTCGGGCATCAGCGTGGATGAATAGCGCTGGCGAGGTAGCTAAACTTCATCAGGAGACTACTTCGCAACTGAATAATCAGGAGTAGAAAAATGAGCAAACAACCTCAACCTCGCAGCCGCTCCAATCCTCAGCCCAAATCCCGCCCGATCGTGCCGAACCTGCCCAGCAAAACCGGCAACAAGTCCGGAGGCTTGCGCGGCAACTATCCGCAGAAGAACCCATGATGACTTCAGGAGCGCGGCAGGCTCTGTAACCGGGTCTGTCGCACGTCCCCGCCACTGCAGCATTTCTTCCGCAGGGTCGGATAATCAGGCATCAGCGTGGGCCCAGAAAAATCACCCCACTCGCCATTCAGGCATTAATCAAACGCACCGTTGAGCACTTCGTAGATGAGCCCGGTTGCCAACGCGACCAGTATCAAGTCGGTGCCCGCTTGCTGCCATTCATATCCATCGTAATGCGGCAGCCTGCCAATCAACCGACCATCCAGCTTTTTCGCAATGCCGGGAGGAAGAGGTTTGCCTCGAGCGAGGTTCTTCTGAATGCCGGGAGGCAAGGCGGGGCCGGGACTCCAGTATTCCCTGTATCCGCCAACGATCCCGAGAATGCTTCCCCGATCGATGCTTGGGCCATGATTCCAATCGCCGCCACCGGCGTTTTTGCCTTTGCTTCCCTGGCCTCCCTGGTTGCCATGGGCCTGGCTGTTCTGCGGATTCCCTTTGCTGTTTCCCTGGCCCTTTCCATTACCGGGATCGGCCAATGCAGTCGCTGAGCCGCTGACCAGCGCAAGACATGTAACAGCGGCAATCAATCTCCGAAATCTGTGCATGAGTCGTTCCTTCAGAGTGGCGGGATATCTCTCTGAACTTTAGATGCTATTGACGTCGTAATGAAAAGCGATCATCAGCGAACTTCGGAATATCTGGAAACAGCCGATTGATTGTCAATCGGTGAATCGTCTGCTTGCATACCGTCCCTGATCAGCACGCACGTCAAGGAGACAATCGATGAAAACCATGGTGGTAGGCGCAAGCAAAGGTTTGGGCAGAGCGTTGATCGAGGGACTGGGTGAGGCAGGGGACACATTGATTGGTGTCTCCCGTACCCGCCCCGAACACCTGACACACAAGGCCGAGGTTCATGTGCGCTGGGTTGAAGCCAACCTGGGTGAATCCGCAACGGCTGCGCAGGTCATCGAGCAGGCAGTGGTCGATGACGGGTTGGATACGCTGATCTACAACCTGGGCATATGGGAAGAGTTTGCCTTTGATCCGGTGTACGACTTTCTGGCCGACCACGACGACCAGCTACAGGCCATCGTCAACTGCAACATCACCTCGACCATTCTGCTGATCAAACGATTGCTTCCGGTGCTGCTGAAAAGCGCCAACCCAAGGATCATCCTGACCGGATCGACTTCAGGCTTGCCACAGAGTGGACGACCGGAAGTCGCCTTCGGCGCTTCCAAGTTTGCCTTGCGCGGTATTGCCGATGCTCTGCGCGAGGGATATCGGGATCAGCGATTGGGGGTGACCTGCCTGAACCTGGGTTATCTGAATACCGAGGACCCGCTGAGCAAGCCGCGAGCGCTTGCCGAGCAGAGAGGCGAAGGCCATCTGATCCCCGTCCATGACGTCGTACACGTCGTACGCATGGCCTTGAGTCTGTCTTCGGCAAGCTTCGTCAAGGAACTCACCTTGCCTGCGATATTCGACGAGCGCTTCTGATTGGGGGCGACTCACCATAACCCCGACTGACGGCTTTGGATCGAATGTCGGGGCATACCTTTACCGCGTCACTTCAGCATTACTTGCCCTATTTCTGACATTGTTTCGCGGAGCTTTCGGCTCGAATGCCGCCAGTCGCCATTAAAGGTGCGAGTCCCTGTTGTCACAGGGCTTTTGGATAGAGGGAAGTTGAATCGCGAGTGATCGAAGCCCGCGGAGGCCGGATTGTGGGTGCCGTGCTGGATGATTGTCACTCCAGCAACGGCCGTTGACGGCTGCGGGCTTCGAGCACTCATACGGTGGTCTCAGTTGCTCTTGGGAGCATGTGGCTATTTATCTCCAGTTTGCTGTAGCACCTTTACGTCATCGTCAGCGAATTGCTCGGTTGTTACAGGCGCGTTGGGATGCATCGAGTGTGAACCATTTCTCCCGACTGCCTGGATATATGCAGATACGTCATCGTCAGCGAGTTGCTCGGCTGCTAAAGGCGCGTTGGGATGCATCGAGTGTGAACCATTTCTCCCGACTGCCTGGATGTATCCAGATGCGCTGTCGGCAGCGTCGTTGGAGTCTGCAAACGCTGTCAGGCAGGCTGTGGTTAGCAGCGCTAAGGTCATCGCGCTCAGTATGGTAGTGCTCATTGTCGTACGCCTCCGTTAGAGTCGCACCTCGAAGTTTGAACCCCTGAGCAAAAAGAGTGACCGTAGGTGACCGACGGCTTTGTTCACTGATGACTCAGGCCTCGTCAGGGGCTTTTCGACGGATTAGTTTCAATCAGGTATGCGGGAGACTTCCCTCCTGAGATGAGCGTACTCCGCACGCCCGATCATGGTCGCGAAGGGCTGCAACCCAAAGCGGACTTTGGCGAAAGGCAGCTCTTGGGTCGGGAACTGCCCTTCGATCAGCTGAATCCCCAGCCAAAAGCGGTCGTTCACCCTGAGGCGACCACCGGCCAAGGCAGTTATTGGAAAATTTCGGCGCGACCGACATGCTTAAGAAGTTCTTCTAAGCGCTACGCGACAAGCTCGACATAGCTCGACTCCCCACCGCCAGTCGCGCCCGACAACCACCCCCATACGAAATTCAGAGTGGTACGTCCTGCTTGATCAACACCTACCGTGCCACGCGACCAGCCGGCAAGCATCTCGCCCTCCGTAGTCAAGCACTGAAAAAGAAGCTCAATCGTATCGGGGCCCGTCACGCGCCCGACTTGATGCCCCATGCGAATCCGGCCGCCTTGGTAAGTGCCCGAAATGGCATCCTCCTCGACATGGTAAAGAAATACAGTGCCTGCACCGGATAGCCCTTGGGCGTTGTCCGCTACCGTAAAACGGCGCTTGTTCAAACGCTCGTTGATCTGAGCAAACGGGTTTTCCATAAATGTCGCATCCTTTAGTCGAGAGGTTCCATTCCAGCCTTCGATTATCCTAAGTCATTTCGGCAGGCTGCCACCGGCAAAAGCAGACGCTCGTCGTCACTGGTCGCGCATCACTCGGGCGACTTTTCATGAACACCATCGAATTCTGAAGGTGCGATAGTTACCATGGACCTCAATTCGAAAGGAGGCATGCAATGGATCTGAAGTTCAGCCACATCGATGTACTGGTCGAGAATCTCGAAGAAGCCTGTGATTACTACGCACAGATACTGAAAGCCAGGATCTCCAAAACGCTCGTCTGGGAAAGAGGTGGCTTGCATGTACGCTACGCGATTGCGCTGATCGGTCAGGAGCGTTTCATGTTGGTACAGCCACTGGCGGGGAATCTACGGGAGCTGTTGGACGCCTCGGGCGAGGGAATGATTTATCGCCATTGCTACTCGACACCCGACATCGAAAAGACCTATGACGAATTGATGGCGGCGGGTGTTCAACCGGAAGACGAAAACGGAAAGCCATTGGCCCGTGCGAACCTGCAATCCCCGTCCGGGACACGCATCATCTGGTTGCCCAAGCGCTTCGGTCACTTCTCTATCGAGATCCTGGAAGCCAAGGCGCTGGAAGCATTTGTCGAGGCTGCATTTGCCTGAGCACGTTCAAACTCGTTGTCGTGCCCAGACCGGCCAGCTCACCCGGCAATGCTATCCAAACCACCCGCTCAGCAACCCTGCGCCCAACGCGACCAATGCCGTATTGAGGCAGACCAGCGCGAAGCCAAACCTTACCAGTTCGCCCTCTTCCGTCGCCTGGGTTTTGGCAAGACCCAGGATCAGCATGACGATCGACAGCGAGCCCAGTGCGGCATGCCCTGCCGCGCTGTTCTGTACCGCTGCCAGCAACAGCCGAGAGTGTTCGGGCAACATCGCGATGGCCGGCATGAAGATCGCGTTGCCGCCCACGTTCGACCCCGTCATGTAGCCTGACAACGCACCAAAGAGGGCCACCAGCGACGTCGCGGCGGTGGGCGACAAGCCCGCCAGCAGTTGCATCAAGCCCGCGAGGAAGCCGGCCTTCACCATCATCTGCGACATCGCGAGAAAGAAAAAAATGGTCAGCAATGGCCGCCTCGCACGCGCCGCCAAGGCAGCAGGCACACTGATGTCGGACGCTGTCTGGCGTGGTGTGTTGCGCGTGTAAAAACCTAACCCGATCAGCACCAGAACCAGCGCCAGGCCGGGTGATGCCAGTGGCTTCCAGGTGACTTGGGCACCTTGTACGATCCAGCTGTCCTGCCAAGAGGTGATCGTCCACACCATCTTCAACGCGACGATGTAGACAATCAGCAACAGATACGGCCAGGCCTGACGCGGCCATTGCACTGAACCGCGCTCACTATCGCTGCGACGCAAGCGCCAAAGCCCGGCCGATAGAACGGCAACGGCCGTCACCAGGCCCGCGGCAACACCGGCCACTTCCGGCCCCAACCACCGACTGGCACTGTAAAGCACACCTACAAACAGCAGCCAGAAAACGCCCAGCGCCTTCCACTCCCGCGACTCACGAACGCCTGCCAGATAGAGCGCTATCGCACTGAGGGCGAAAAAAACCGGTGCGCTGGTGAGTGCCGAGGTCGACGCCAGCGCGGCGGCGTCCAGGTGAGCCAGCGAGGCGCCTATGACCGAAGCCAGGCCCAGCGTTCCCCACGGCATGATTGCCATGCCGGCGAGCGCTATGCGCAGCGCGACCCGGCGCTCGAAGAGGCTGAGCAACAGGGGCACCGTTGCGATCAATGACACGCCGAAGCCGGTCATCGCTTCCAGTAACGGTGCCAGCCCGAGAACGATGAACGCCACTTGATCGCCGCGTCGCAAACCCAGTGACCGCACCCATTGGCTCAGCGCCAGGTTGACGCCCAGGCGCTCGATAAAAATCACGAAGGCCAGACCCGGCACGATCACGAAGGCCGTGCTGGCAAACAGCACAGCGGTATCTTGAACGGCAGCCACCATACTGCTCGGCTGCCACGCTTCGGCAACGCCGGCGAGCCAGAGCACCACGACGAGTAGAGTGCCGGCGATGGCGGCATGAACCGGCGGCCGGCGCAGCACGACGAGCATGGCTGTCACCAACAGGACAGGGGAAAGATGAAACAGTGCGAGCATGCCAATTATCCTGTGTGAATTCCCGATCAAGGCGGCGAGAGCCGTCTGCAGGCAAGATAATATTTCTCGCAGCTAGATAAAGGGCCGCAGTTTTCTGGTAGTTTTCGAGAAATTTTCTCGCGAGCCTGACATGGCAAAAATCGACGCAGCCTCTGAACCACTGGATAAATTCGACCGTGCCATCCTGGACCTCGTCCAGCGCGACAACACCACACCGCTGCGCCTGATGGCCGAGCAGGTCAATCTCTCCACGGCTGCCGTGCAGCGCCGCATCAAGCGGATGGAAGAAAGGGGTGTCATCACGGGCAATGTCGCCATCGTCGATCCCACCGCCGTAGGACGGCCGATCACGATCATTGTGGAGGTGATGGCCGAGCGCACGAGCATCGAGGCACTGGAGGCGATGAAGGCACACTTCGCGGTGCCCGAAGTTCAGCAGTGCTACTACGTCACCGGCGAAGTGGATTTCGTCCTGGTGTTAACCGTTGCCAGCATGCAGGAATACCAGGCGTTGGCGCGGCGATTGTTTGCCGAGAATGCCAACGTGACCTGGTTCAAGACCATCGTGGCGCTGGACCGTGTGAAAGTCGGGCTTGAGGTACCCAGCGTGCCGAGGTAATCGTTCCCTGAAGCTTTCAGTTGTCAGACCGATTGAAAACAACCTGGTACCCGGAAGTCGACGAAGGACCGTGCGTGAGCCGCTTACCGGCCCTGCCCTTTGCTTCCATTGATCTGTTTGATGCATTAATGAATGCCAACAATGCACTTATCATATCGATCCCCCTACTCCACCATTCGCCCTAATAAGATCCGTGCGCCGCGTCCAGGCAGCGCACGTCATAAAAGCGGTGGAGTACAGGTCAATGACAACATCAAACCCTTCCGGGCGTTCACGCGCCAGTGCGATTTTTCGAGTTACCTCGGGTAACTTCCTCGAACAGTTCGATTTCTTCCTTTTCGGCTTTTACGCTACGCAGATTGCGGCTGTGTTCTTCCCGGCCAGCAGTGAGTTTGCCTCCCTGATGATGACCTTCGCGGTGTTTGGCGCGGGTTTCCTGATGCGTCCGTTGGGTGCGGTGGTACTCGGTGCTTACATCGACGATGTGGGTCGGCGCAAAGGCTTGATCGTGACGCTGTCGATTATGGCCAGCGGCACGATTCTCATTGTGTTGGTGCCCGGTTACGAAACCATCGGGTTATTTGCACCCGCCCTCGTGCTGATCGGTCGCTTGCTGCAAGGCTTCTCGGCCGGTGCGGAAATGGGGGGTGTCTCGGTGTACCTCTCGGAGATCGCCACTCCGGGCAACAAAGGCTTCTTCACCAGTTGGCAGTCGGCCAGCCAGCAAGTGGCGATTATCGTCGCGGCGGCTTTGGGCTACGGGTTGAATCAGTGGATGGCGCCCGCAATGATTGCCGATTGGGGCTGGCGGATTCCGTTTTTCCTCGGTTGCATGATCGTGCCGTTCATTTTTTTCCTGCGCCGTAACCTCGAAGAAACCAAGGAATTCGAAGCGCGCAAGCATCGGCCGAGTATGGGCGATGTGTTCCGCACTCTGGCGCAGAACTGGGTCATCGTGTTCGCCGGGATGATGATGGTCGCCCTCACCACCACGGCTTTTTACCTGATCACCGTGTACGCGCCAACCTTCGGCAAAACCGTGCTGCACCTGAGTACGTCCGATGCGTTATTGGTGACCTTGCTGGTTGGTGTTTCGAACTTCTTCTGGTTACCCATTGGCGGCGCGTTGTCTGACCGGATCGGTCGGCGTCCAGTGCTGATCGCCATGGCACTGTTAACCCTCGCCACTGCGTATCCAGCGCTGACTTACCTGGTCAACGCGCCCAGCTTCGTCAACATGCTGTTGGTCTTGCTGTGGTTGTCGTTCATTTACGGTTTGTACAACGGCGCGATGATTGCCGCGCTCACGGAAATCATGCCGGTCGAAGTTCGGGTCGCCGGTTTCTCCCTGGCTTACAGCCTGGCTACGGCGGTGTTTGGCGGCTTCACCCCGGCGATGTCGACTTTCCTGATTCAGTACACCGGCGACAAGGCCGCACCTGGTTACTGGATGAGTTTCGCCGCGCTGTGCGCCCTGTGCGCCACGTTATATCTCTATCGCCGCTCCACTTACCGCCTCCAATCAGCGATGTCTTGAACCTGCACTTTCGAGAAAATGACCATGAAAAAACTATTCAATGTTGCCGCCTTCGCCCTGTTGACCAGCCTCAGTCTGAGCACCCTGGTCCAAGCGGAAGAAATCCGCGTGATGACCTCCGGTGGTTTCACCGCTGCCTACAAAATCCTCGGCCCTAAATTTGCCGCGTCTACCGGCCACACGCTCGACACCGCCCTTGGCCCGTCGATGGGCAAAGCGCCGGAAGCTATTCCCAACCGTCTTTCTCGCGGAGAAAAAGCTGATGTAGTGATCATGGTCGGCTACGCCCTCGATGACCTGATCAAGCAAGGCAAAGTTGATCCCGCTTCACGGGTTGAACTGGCCGATTCCCGAATCGGGCTCGTAGTGCGCGAGGGCGCGACGAAGCCGGACATCAGCTCCGTTGACGGACTGAAGAAGACCTTGCTCGACGCGAAGTCCATCGCCTATTCCGATAGCGCCAGCGGCGTGTACATCGAGAATCAGTTGTTCAAGCGCCTGGGCATTGAAGACCAACTCAAACCCAAATCGAAGATGATCTCGAAAATCCCCGTGGGCTCGGTGGTTGCCGCTGGCGACTACCAACTGGGCTTCCAGCAGGTCAGCGAATTGCTGCCCGTGCCGGGCGTAAGTTTTGTGGCAAAGATTCCAGAGTCGGTGCAATCGGTAACGCGTTTCGCTGCCGGCATTCCAGTGGGTGCGCAACACCCGGCTGAAGCCAAGGCGTTGCTGGAGTATTTGGCTTCCTCGACCGCTCAACCGGATGTAAAGGCCACCGGGCTGGATTCGGTCAGTCGCTGACCTGAACTTTCATTTCCACCACCAGCCGTTCCAGTTCCAACGCAGCCGGGGTCAACGTGCGACCCCGGCGCTTGATCAGGCCGACACTGCGCATCACCTGCGGGTCGGTCAGCGGCACCCGCGTCAGAATCGGGTGATCAGCTGCCGGCATCGCCATCAGCGGCACCGCCGCGACCCCCAACCCCGCTTCCACCAAGCCGATCATCGTCGTCACATGCCGGGTTTCACAGATGCTCTGCCGGTGCGGCACGATTCCGGTCAGCGCCTGATCCAGCAAAAAGCGATTGCCCGAGGTCTTGTCCAGCGAGATGTAATCCTGCTGATAGAACTCATCCCAGGTCACGCTGGTTCGACCCGCCAATGGATGATCGCGCCGACAGGCCAGCACATAACCTTCCTGCACCAATGGCTCGAACTCGACTTCAGTCTCCAGCGTACCCATAAAGCTCAGACCGAAATCGGCTTCGCCATTGACGACGGCGCTGAGTACGTCGTGGGCGCTCGAGTCGAGCACTTTTACTTTGATCCTCGGGAACTGCCGGTGGTAATGGGCGATCACGCGCGGCATGAAGTAATACGCCGCCGAGGGCACGCAGGCCACCGTGACATGGCCGAGCCGGGTCGAGGCGACTTCGCTGATTCCCAGCAGCGCCACGTCCAGATCGTCCAGCAAGCGCTCGACGCTGGGCATGAAACCGCGCCCGGCCTGAGTCAAGCTGACCTTACGTGTAGTGCGTTCGAACAATCGTACGCCGAGGGCGTCTTCAAGTTTTTCGATACGCCGGCTCAGCGCAGGCTGAGAGATACGCACGGTGTCGGCGGCTTTGCGAAAACTGCCCTGCTCGACCACGGCGCGAAAAGCTTGCAGGTCGTTGAGGTCGAAGTTTATGGCCATGGTGCGCACTCGGGATCAGACAAATTGATCAGCTTATCCTATCAATGTACAAAATTATTCCACAATGCAGGTTCCGGTGAGGTTGGAGACCGTGTGCGAAATACGCTGGCTACGATCATCAGGAACTTAGAATTCATCAATATGACGCAGCGGTGCCGATGACTCCGCAATGAGTTCATCCTGACAAACAGCAATCGGCGAGGAACGGTTATTCGACACTCCCTGTGCCAACCGTTATCAATGGCCTCAGTCTTGATGACAGCTTCGGGGCAACGGCTACAGTCCTCGACAAGGCGCACGCGCTCAACGGCCAACCCAAACCTGCGACAATGCGGCCTCGTCGGGCTTCGTAACTTGCGTGACAGACGTTCAGGTATTTGAATAACAAATTCGCGGGGAGCAGCCACATTGGAATTGAGACAACTGCGCTATTTCGTAAAAATCATCGAGCTGGGCAGCCTGGGGCGTGCGGCACTTGAACTGGACGTTGGTGTGTCAGCCCTCAGTCAGCAAATCTCCAAGCTGGAAAGCGAACTGTGCACCCGCCTCCTGAATCGAACCTCCACCGGCGTGACGCCCACTAGCGCCGGATTCGCGTTTTTACACCATGCCCAATTGACGCTACGCCAGGCGGACAACGCAATCATGGCCGCCCATCGCGGGCGAATGAGCGGTTATGTCAGCGTCGGCTTACCGCCGACTACCGCAACGGTGCTCGCGTTGCCGTTGATCAACGCAATGCGTGCGCGTTATCCGGACATACAACTGCATTTGGTGGAAATGCTTTCCGGCCACTTGGCGGCGCAGCTCAACGCACGGCAAATTGATCTGGCCATCCTCTTCCAGCTCGAAGGGGGGAAACGCTGGAGCGTGACTCCGCTGCTGGATGAAAAGCTGTTTGTCATTGCCTCGCCCAGCCTGCCTCAAGCGCCTTCTGGCGACAGCGTGCAGTTAGCCGACCTCGGCGGCCTGCCGCTGGTGATGCCCAGCGTGCAGCATGGGTTGCGTTCAACATTGACCAGCGCGTTCGAGCGGGTCGGGCTAACGCCCAATGTCATTATGGAGGTCGACGGCCTCGCTGTTTTGATGAACGCCGTTCGGGCCGGTCATGCGGCAACGATACAACCGGGGGCGGCCGCTGCATTGAAAGACGGGTCCGGACTTTCACTGATCAGGATTGCCGATCCCCATGTGGGCCGGCGTAATCTTCTGGCGACGCTGGCTGACGACGAACTCTCTCCGGCGGCGCTGGCAACGCGGTTGGTCATTGTCGATGTGGCGCGACAGCTGGTCGTCGACAAACAGTGGCCAGGAGCGACATGGATAGAAGGTGTAGACGCGTAATCCTCCTTCACCCCGGACACATGAGTCCGTCTTGACGAAAAAGCCTTTAGAAAAACTAAACACCCCGCGTCAAATGCAGCCTTTCGGCCACTCCGTCCCCACCCTATCGTTCTCCCCACTCGCAAGGAGCACTTCGTTCCCGCTTCCTTGCAAATCGAGGAGCGATAATGATCGATGTCTTAATCATAGGGGGTGGCAACGCTGCCTTGTGCGCCGCTCTGATGGCGCGAGAAGCGGGCGCCAGCGTGATGCTGCTGGAAGCCTCTGCGAAAATCTGGCGCGGTGGCAACTCCCAACACACCCGTAACCTGCGGTGCATGCACGACGAACCGCAGGACGTGCTGATCGATGCCTATCCGGAAGAAGAATACTGGCAAGACCTGTTGAAGGTTACCGGTGGCCTCACGGATGAAAAGCTTGCACGCATTGCCATTCGGGCATCGTCTTCTTGCCGCGACTGGATGCGTTCGCACGGCGTGCATTTTCAGCCACCGCTGTCCGGCGCGCTGCACGTGGCGCGGACCAATGCATTTTTTATGGGCGGCGGCAAAGCGCTGGTCAATGCGTATTTCCGCAGCGCCGAGCGCCTGGGTGTAAAAGTTCGCTACAACACGCAAGTGACCGACATCGAGCTGGATGGGGGGAAATTCGTCGCCGCCCACGTGGGCGAACATGAGGTCGACGGTCAGCATTTCGCCGCGGAACGCATTGAAGCCCGAGCCTGCGTATTGGCGGCCGGCGGCTTCGAATCCAATCGTGAATGGCTGCGCGAAGCCTGGGGTCAGAACGAGCGCGGTGAATGGCCATCGGACAATTTCCTGATCCGGGGCACCCGATTCAACACCGGCATTTTGCTACGGCGCATGCTCGACCTTGGCGCAGATGTGATCGGCGATCCGACGCAAGCACACATGGTCGCGATTGATGCCCGCGCGCCACTCTACGACGGCGGCATCTGTACCCGTATCGACTGCGTATCGCTGGGTGTGGTGGTCAATCGTGATGGCGAACGCTTCTACGACGAAGGTGAGGATTTCTGGCCAAAGCGTTATGCGATCTGGGGGCGTCTGGTGGCCGGACAACCCGGTCAGCAGGCGTATTCGATCATCGATCAACAAGCCATCGGCCGCTTCATGCCGCCGGTCTTTCCCGGAACCACCGCCAATACCCTGCAAGACCTTGCCCGTCAGTTGCAGCTGCCTCAAGAAAAATTCGTCAAGACTGTCGAGGACTACAACAACGCCTGCCGCGTTGGCACGTTCGACCACACGGCGTTGGACGACTGCCACACCCAAGGACTGACGCCCGCCAAAACCCATTGGGCTCGGCCATTGGTGAAACCACCCTTCTACGCCTACCCGCTTAAACCGGGTGTCACGTTCACCTACCTCGGCCTCGCCACCGACGAAACCGCTGCCGTGCATTTCAACGGCAAAGCGAGCCCCAACCTGTTCGTCGCGGGAGAAATGATGGCCGGCAATGTTCTGGGCAAGGGCTACACCGCCGGCATCGGCATGGCCATCGGTACTGCGTTTGGCCGTATCGCCGGTGTGCAGGCGGCTGCTTCGGTGGGCTTTGGCGTTTCATCTGCAAACTCGGAGTCTCGACATGCAACTGTTTGATCCCCAAGCGTCGGGCGGGCTGATCCCGGTGTTGAATCTTGACGAAAGTGAAGTCCAGCGGCAGATGACCATCTGCAATGCCTGCCGTTATTGCGAAGGCTTTTGCGCGGTATTTCCGGCGATGACCCGGCGCTTGGAATTCACTCAGGCCGACATCCATTACCTGGCGAACTTGTGCCATAACTGCGGCGCGTGCCTGCACGCCTGTCAGTACGCCGCCCCACACGAATTCGACGTCAACATACCCAAAGCCATGGCCAAAGTGCGCCTGGATACTTACGCCGAATACGCCTGGCCGCCAGTGATGGGCAGGTTGTATCAGCGCAACGGCCTGACCCTGGCGCTGGCTGCCGGTGGGGGACTGGCCTTGTTTTTATGCCTGACCCTGATGCTCATGGGCAACCTGTTCACGGCCATTCCCGGGGGCAACTTCTACAAGATTTTCCCGCATAACACCTTGGCGCTGATGTTCGGCTCAGTGTTCGGCTTTGCGGTACTTGCCCTGACCCTGGGTGTACGGCGCTTCTGGCGCAACGTTTCACCGGTCGCAGCGCCACTGCCGTTGAAAGCGTCCGCTGCATTGGAGGCTACGGCCAACGTCGCGAAACTCAAATACCTGGACGGTGGCCATGGCGAGGGCTGCAACAATGCCGATGATAAATTCACCTTGTGGCGACGCCGATTCCACCACCTCACCTTCTACGGCTTCATGCTGTGCTTCGCCGCCACCGGTGTCGCCACGCTCTTTCACTATCTGCTGAAGTGGTCGGCGCCTTATCCGATCTTCAGCTTGCCGGTGATGTTGGGTATTGCCGGTGGCATCGGCCTGCTGATCGGCCCGGCGGGTCTTCTTTGGCTGAACCTGCGTCGCAACCCTGCGCACGGCGACGAGAACCAAAAACCCATGGATCGCGGCTTCATCGCGCTGCTGTTTCTGGTCAGCGCAAGCGGCCTGGCGCTCCTGGCGTTGCGTGAAACCAGCGCCCTGGGCTTGATGTTGGCTATCCATCTCGGCCTGGTCATGGCGTTTTTCCTGACCATGCCCTACAGCAAATTCGCCCATGGAATATTCCGCAGCGCAGCGCTGCTCAAACACGCCATCGAGAAGCGTCAACCCAACCCGATCAACGCCGGCAGCGACTGACGGCTGAAGCACTCATTCCAAAAACAATAGTGAGCATAACGGTAGCCATGATGAAAACGACAACGGCAACAACCCGAGCCAAGGGGTCCAAATTGGGCGCCATTTTGCGGGTCACCAGCGGTAATTTTCTCGAGCAGTTCGACTTCTTTCTGTTCGGGTTCTACGCGACCTACATCTCCCGGACATTTTTTCCAGCCACCAGCGAGTTTGCCTCGTTGATGATGACCTTCGCGGTATTCGGCTCCGGATTCCTGATGCGTCCGTTAGGCGCCATTGTGCTGGGGGCGTACATCGACAAGGTGGGCCGTCGCAAGGGGCTGATCGTGACGCTGTCGATCATGGCCGCCGGTACCGTATTGATCGCCCTGGTGCCGGGCTATGCCGCCATCGGCGTGGCGGCACCGATTCTGGTGTTGTTGGGCAGGCTGCTACAGGGCTTCTCCGCCGGCGCGGAAATGGGCGGTGTTTCCGTGTATCTGGCGGAAATTTCCACCCCCGGTCACACCGGTTTCTACACCAGTTGGCAATCGGCCAGCCAACAGGTGGCGATCGTCGTCGCGGCCGCGTTGGGCTACACGATCAATGCCACGATGCAAGCCGCTGAAATCGCCGATTGGGGCTGGCGTATTCCGTTCTTCATTGGCTGCGTGATCATCCCGTTCATTTTCATTATTCGTCGTTCACTGGAAGAAACCGCTGCCTTCACGGCTCGCAGCCATCGTCCAACAACTCGCGAAGTTTTTCGCTCGATGCGTGACAACTGGCGCACCGTACTGGCGGGCGGTTTGCTGGCGTCCATGACCACCACCACGTTCTACCTGATTACGGTCTACACACCGACGTTTGGCAGGACAGTACTGAACTTGAGCACCACCGACAGCCTGGTGGTCACATTGCTGGTCGGCATCAGCAACTTTATCTGGCTGCCTATCGGCGGCGCCCTCTCCGACCGCATTGGCCGTCGGCCACTGTTGCTGGCGATATCGTTGCTGTGCATCTTCACTGCTTATCCCGCCATGCACTGGCTGGCAGAGGCGGCGAGTTTCGAACGACTGCTCGCTGTCCTGCTGTACTTCTCATTCTTCTTTGGCATTTACAACGGCGCCATGGTCGCGGCACTGACCGAAGTCATGCCACAGAACGTGCGGGTCGTCGGGTTTTCACTGGCCTTCAGTCTGGCCACCGCGGTGTTTGGCGGTTTTACCCCGGCAATCTCGACGCTGCTTGTCCAGGCCACGGGCGATAAGGCATCACCTGCCTACTGGCTGATGTTCGCGGCGGTGTGCGGGTTCACGGCGACGACGATTCTGTATCGTCGACAAAAAGCTTTGGCAGTCAGAACCGTTTAGTTCCTCGATCGCCGACGCTTACCACGCGTCGATCCGCGGCGGAAACCGAATGAGAGGGGTTTGAGGTCGATTTCTGTCTTTCGTCAGGACAGTGATCGGCCTCAGCCCCCGGCATAACGTACCCAGGGCAGCGCCCAATAGAAGGTACATAGCCCAATCGATCATTTGAGGCTGTCCCGCCTTTGGCTCATGACTTGAATGTTCGAAATATAGCGCGCAGGCCATTGGCTCTAAAAAACCACATCAAACATAAAGTCCTCGCTGCGAGGCCGCACTGGCTGTTGTAGGAAATTCGCGGCCTCGAGCGAAATGAGATGACTAGTCACCCAGCTTGGCCCAGAACTCTTCCGCAGAGGGGCTGATTGGGGCCCTGGGACGAGTGAGATGAATCTCTAGGGGAATATCCCAGCTTTCGTCGAGTGCCCTGACCAGACGACCGTCAGCCATTTCCTGTTCTGTCAGGCTTTTCGGTAACCATGCGACACCCTTGCTTTCCAAGGCCATGGACATCAGTACCGCTGCAAGGTGGCTGCTGAAAAGTGGCTTTAGGTGAAGGTAGTCTTCCTTTCCGTGAAGTCGGTGAGCGACGATGCGGCCTAGACCCGATTCGTGGGTGTATGCCAAGTAGGGCAGCGTTTCAGGTGAGGTACCAAAATTGGCAGAGACGCTTGCCAAAGGCACTAGCACATCCTCTCCAACCTTTTTCCCAATGAACTGATCGGGAGCCAGTAACGGCGGAACGTCGGGGTGGCGATGGCAGAGCAGGAACTGAACCTGGCCTTGGATCAGCATCTGTTCACAAACAGCCATGCTATCTGAGTGCAGGCGTACAGCCTCTATCGGCGCGCCGTTTTCAGTACTTCTCAGCCATCTTGGGAAAAATGTAAATGACAGGGAGTGAGTTGCCGCGAATTGGAGTGTTTTGGCTGCCATCCCAGCCACTTCCTGTGCCTCTGTGCGCATCCTGTACAAGCGTCTGGCAGCCTCCTGTGCAGCGGGCAAAATCTGCCTTCCTGCCTCGGTAAGCGTTGCTCCTTGAGGGGTGCGCACAAACAAATCCACCCCCATCCAATTCTCCAGTGAACGGACTCTGCGACTGAATGCCGGCTGAGTAACGTGCCGCGCTTCTGCGGCACGAACAAAGCTGCCGTATTCCGCAAGAGCTGAAAAATCTTCGAGCCAGACGAGTTCCAAGGGCAATGCCTCCTGTGCATAGGGCGCGGCATTAATAGCATTGGGCGAGTGTCATCGCAAAGCATAACGTGGGGCCACCAACAACAAGAGGAACCCGTCATGCGTATCGTAGACATCCGTGAAAAAACAGTTTCGATTGCGTCCCCAATCGCCAATGCCTACATCGATTTTTCCAAAATGACCTGTTCGGTCGTCGCTGTTGTCACGGATGTGATTCGCGATGGTAAACCTGTCATCGGCTACGGCTTCAACTCCAACGGTCGCTATGGTCAAGGCGCATTGATGCGTGATCGCTTCCTGGCGCGAATCATGGAAGCTGATCCGGAGACTCTAATCGACCATGAGAACAACAACCTGGATCCGTTCGCCATCTGGAAGACCCTGATGACCAACGAAAAGCCAGGTGGCCACGGCGAACGTTCAGTTGCAGTCGGCACCATTGATATGGCCGTGTGGGATGCCGTTGCCAAGATCGAAGGCAAGCCGCTATACCGACTGCTGGCCGACCGTTATCGCGATGGCGTGGCAGATGACAAGGTTTGGGTTTACGCGGCGGGTGGCTATTACTATCCAGGCAAAGACCAGACCAAGCTCAAGGCAGAGATGCAGAGCTATCTGGATCGTGGGTACGACGTCGTCAAGATGAAGATCGGCGCTGTGCCACTGGACGAAGATATCCGTCGCATCGAAGCGGTACTCGAAGTAGTTGGCGACGGTCGTCGCCTCGCGGTAGATGCCAACGGTCGCTTCGATCTGCAGACAGGTATTGCGTACGCCGAAGCCATCAAAAAGTACAACCTGTTCTGGTACGAAGAGATTGGCGATCCGCTGGACTATGCACTCCAGGCCGAGTTGGCCAATCACTACGAACTGCCAATGGCTACTGGTGAAAACCTGTTCTCCCACCAGGATGCACGTAACCTGCTGCGCCACGGTGGCATGCGCCCTGATCGCGACTATCTCCAATTCGACTGTGCACTGTCCTACGGGCTCGTGGAGTACATGCGCACCTTGAAGGTGATGGAGGAAATGGGTTGGTCTTCTCGCCGCGTAGTGCCGCACGGTGGTCACCAGATGTCCCTGAACATCGCTGCGGGCCTGCACTTGGGCGGTAACGAATCCTATCCGGACGTATTCCAGCCATTCGGTGGATTTGCTGACGGCATACAGGTTGAAAACGGCTACGTAGGCCTTCCTGACATCCCTGGTGTTGGTTTTGAAGCCAAGTCAGCTCTGTACGCAGTTATGCGCGAGCTGGGCGAAGGCTGATAGCCCCGAACTGTGGCCTCTGCGCTTGAGGCCACAGTTATCCGGCGTCATCCACTGACGCCACGCCACACGCCCATCACAAAAATAAAATGAGGTGCTTCCGTGGAAATCTCCAAGTCCCGCTGGTACAGCCAGCTGTATGTGCAGGTGCTGATCGGCATCGTAATCGGTGCAGCAATCGGCCACTTTGAACCGCAATTCGGAGCCAGGCTTCAACCTTTTGCGGATGGCTTTATCAAACTCATCAAAATGCTGTTGGCGCCTATCATTTTCGGTACCGTCGTCGTTGGTATCGCTAAGATGGGCAGCATTAAGGAAGTCGGGCGGATCGGCGTCAAAGCGCTGCTCTACTTTGAAATCCTTTCAACCATTGCGCTGGTCATCGGCCTTATTGTGGTCAATATCGCAAAGCCAGGCGTTGGGATGAATATCAACGCTACCACGCTTGATGCCAGCGCTATCACCAAGTACAGCCAAGCCGCCAGTGAACAGGGCGGAACAATCGATTTCTTTCTCAACATAATCCCGAGCACCTTCATCGGCGCATTCTCGAATGGAGTCATGCTTCAGGTCATTCTGATTTCGGTTTTGATGGGCGTTGCCCTCGTTCAAATGGGCGAAACCAGCAAACCGCTGATCAATACCATCGATCTGTTTCTGCAAGGGTTGTTCAAGATCGTGGCAATGGTAATGCGCCTGGCTCCGATTGGTGCCGGTGCAGGGATGGCTTTTACCATCGGCAAGTACGGGATTGGTTCGTTGTTGTCACTCGGCCAGTTGCTGATCGCGCTCTACATCACGACCTTGATTTTCATCGTGGTAGTGCTGGGCACGGTTGCTAGATGGTCGGGCATGCCGCTATTGCAATTTCTTCGTTATTTCAAAGATGAAATTCTCATCACGCTTGGCACCTGCTCAACCGAAGCCGTGCTTCCGCGAATGATGGTGAAACTTGAAAAGCTGGGCTGCAAGAAGTCAGTGGTGGGCATGGTGCTACCAACTGGGTATGCCTTCAATGCGGATGGCACCTGCATCTACCTCACCATGGCCGCGATTTTTATCGCACAGGCAACCAATACGCCACTGACGTTTGTGGATCAAATGATTCTGTTGGGCGTGTTCCTTCTGACCTCAAAAGGCTCCGCTGGTGTGGCGGGTGCCGGGTTCATAACCCTTGCGGCAACGCTTACAACCATCCACTCCATTCCGCTGGTAGGCCTTGTACTGCTCTTGGGCATCGACCGTTTCCTGAACGAAGCGCGAGCCGTGACCAACCTGATCGGCAACGGCATCGGCACTATCGCGATTGCCAAGTGGGACAACTCGTTCGATGTCGAAGCCTGCGAGCGTGAAATTGCTGCAATGAAAAGCGAGAAAGCAGAGCGTAAAGCGTTGCTGGCGCAAAAGTAATCGCCATCGCTTACCGGTCATTCCTCTTCAAACAAGGCGTAATGACCGGTAGCCAATGCTATGTCTCGTTCTCACAGGACGATTCAGCGATGTACTCAGTTGAAATGTGATGGAGCCGAAAAATGATTGAGCGATCTCATCATGAACTACGACAGGCGTTCGGTGATTTGCTTCATGGAACAACCTGTAAATTTGCCGCATCAGTATTTGATCCGATCTCTGTTCGAATGGCTGATGACCTTGGCTTTGAGGTCGCTATCCAGGGTGGATCGGTCGCCTCGCTTCAAGTGCTGGGTGCCCCGGATATCTCGTTACTCACGCTCGATGAGTATGTTGAGCAGGTTTCCAGAGTCGGGCGTGCCAGCCAAATCCCAATCATTGGGGACGCCGACCATGGATTCGGAAACGCGCTCAATGTGATGCGGACAGTTACGGAGTTACAGAAGGCCGGCGTTGCCGCCCTGACGCTGGAAGATACGCATCTGCCCGCCAAGTACGACGAGCAATCGCACGTCCTCATCAACATGGAAGAGGCCGCGAGCAAGATCTACGCCGCACGATTTGCCCGATCAGATGATGCCCTTAGCATCATCGCCAGGACGAACGTGGCCGTTACCACTTTGGAAGATTCGATTGCTCGGACTACGGCTTATGAAAAGGCTGGCGCAGACGCTATTTGCTTCGTTGGAGTAAAGGACTTGCAGCATCTGGAAGCACTCACAGCGCATCTCACCGTTCCGATCATGCTCATCAATTACGGCAATCCTGCACTGGGCGATGTTGAGAAACTGAGCGCGGCGAATGTACGGATAGTGGTCAATGGACATGCCCCGTATTTGTCCGCACTTAATGCGACCTACGAGGCGCTGCGCGAACAAAGTGGCGCAGGGGGGCGCGAGCTTTCGCTCCCGGAGCTGCTTTCAAAATACACACTTTCGGACAATTACCGCGAATGGGCAAAAACCTATTTGAAGTCGGATAACGGCTCCAATTGAACTTGAGACAGGTGGAATAAAGCGTCATGAAAAAGACAATCCTGGCCTTCAGCCGAGTCTCGCCCAGCATGCTAGAGCCTTACATAGATAAGTACGACATCGTCATCATGAGCCCCAAACTTGGTGATATGGATGTTCAGTTCGAGGCAGCCCTTCCCAACGCTCATGGACTGATCGGCGGGAATCGTCGCCTGGGCGAGGTTGAGCTGGCATCGGCTAAAAACCTTGAGATCATTTCCAGCATTTCGGTTGGTTATGACAACTATGACCTCAGCTATATCAATAGCAGGGGGATCATGTTGACCAATACACCAGATGTGCTGAACGAAACCACTGCTGATCTCGCTTTTGCCTTGATTCTAGCCACAGCGAGACGTATCCCGGAGCTTGATGCCTGGACAAAAAATGGGAATTGGTCAACGACAATCGACACCTCCTATTTTGGATGTGATGTGCACGGAAAAACCTTGGGTATTATCGGTCTGGGCAAAATCGGAGAAGCCATCGCACGCAGGGGATTTTTCGGCTTCGGCATGAATATTTTGTACAGCGGCAAAAGTCGTAAACCTCAGCTGGAACAAGAACTCGGTGCAAGATTTGTCCCGCAGGAACAGCTGTTAATTGAGTCTGATTTTGTCTGTCCGGTCGTACCATTGACAGCAGAAACCAGAAACCTCATTGGCCAAAAAGAGCTGGCACTAATCGGCGCAGAGGGCATTTTGATTAACGTTTCTCGGGGCCCGGTGGTTGATCAGGACGCGCTCATCCAAGCGCTTGAGGAAAAGACGATTCGGGGGGCCGGCCTGGATGTATACGTGGAAGAGCCGTTGACTGACTCAAGGCTTTTCAAGCTGAAAAATGTCGTGACGGTACCTCACATTGGCTCGGCAACAAATGACACTCGCGATGCGATGGCCAAGCGTGCCTTGGACAACTTGCTGATGGGGCTCGAAGGTCAGTGGCCTCGGGATCTCGTTAATTCGCATGCACTACGTCAGTCAGAATTGACTCGCTGACTGCTTGTGGATCGTCGGACACCCAGTCCCAGCCACTCTGCTGAATCGAAGGAAACCAATATGCCGCAAGTCATCGTCTACGCCGCTGCAGGTAAGACTGTTGAACAGCAACATCTGCTTTTGAAAAGGATCACCGAGGCCGTGGTGGAAAGCTACGAAATACCGGCGGAAATCGTAACTGTGCAGATCGTCGAGGCTCCAAGCCACTTGAAGGCCAAGGGCGGTATTCGCTTCTGTGATCGCTGAGTGGTACGACATCGATACGGGTACGTCAGCCCCCCTACATTCGTCATCACAGCTTAGAAGGAGAAGGCAGTAATATTTCCGTTTATGATCAGGAGCAGATCGGTCAAGTCAGTACCCTCGTTGTGCCAGTTTCATAGGTGCTAACAGTCAATTGAATCGCAGATCGGTTCTAAAAAGTATCCATGGCGAAATGCGAAAGAGTGCTGAATGACCGCAATTGGGCTGTTTTCAGCCGGCCGCCAAAGGCAGAAAACGGCCAGAGGCGGACAATCCTGGGCTGAAACTCAAGGGCAACAGGCTCCTATCGAGCAATATACATACGCCACCCACCTTGACGTCGCCGCAGCGATTGCAGCAACGGTTGATCAACCGGTTCTTACAATAATTGCGCCTCAGAGCGTTTCCTGACCGAGGCGCAAGTACCTTTATTACCAGTCACTTTTCAATCGATGAGTTCTTTAGCAGTGGTTGCCAGCTTACTGCCAACCTGATGTTTTAAAACATCAATAAAGCGAGTTATCTTTGCGTCGACAAACTGTCGAGAGGTATAGACGGCATAAACGTTGCGCTCGTACGTGTGATAGTCAGGCAAGACCCGCACCAGCTTCCCTGAGCGCAAGTCTTCGATGGCCGTGAATCCAGCCAGCAAGCCGATCCCAGCGCCCTCCCGTATGGCAACCGCCATCGCGTCCATATCATTCACGCTGAAACTTGGCCCCGTGGGCGCAAATTTCGCGTCACCCGCCTTGCTCTTCAACTGCCACTCATCCCTCACATAGTCCACAGTGCCCAGCAGCAGGCATTGGTGATCGCTGAGATCCTCTGGGGTCACCGGGGCCGCATGCCTCTTCAGATAGTCTGGTGACGCTACCAAGACACAATGGCTGATTCCAATCTTCTGACTGACATACGCGGAATCCGGCAGCGTTCGGGCAATCAGGATCGAGACATCCAGTTGGTCTTCCAGCAGGTTGGGCATTCGTTGGGACAGCATTAAATCCACGGTCACATCCGGAAATTCCTTGCGGTACTCCAGCACGGCGCCGGTGACCAGTTGCCTCGCCAGTCCGGGTACGCAATGCACACGTAGAGTTCCCCTGGGATTCAAGGCTGCATTGCTCGCTTCGGCTTCCGCACTCTCAAGGTCTGCCAAAATTTTCGTGCACCGCTCATAAAACCGTCGGCCCGCATCGGTCACCGAGAGACGCCGAGTCGAGCGTTGCAACAGACGGGCGTCGAGTACGTTTTCAAGTGCGGACACAGCACGCGATACGTTACCTACTGTGGAGTCCAGATGGTTTGCCACGGCAGTGAAACTGCCCATCTCGACAACCTTTACGTACACCGACATGTTCGAAAGTTTATCCATCCCGACCTTCCTGTAGATCTGACAATTACCCGTGAGAACGAGCGATTGCCCCAGATGCTACACGCTCCTCCCTGTGCTCGATATTACTTCTGGGTACAACAATGATTCCCTTTTGGCCGACTAAATCAAATGGCTCACCTTCCATAGACTTGGTTGCACAGGCCGCCTGAACAGGCCCTGCGGCACAGCCACTCAGGCGCCGATCTTCATACGAATCCCTGACAACCAACTGAAGGCCAAATCATGAACAGTTCATACGATCCGCTTTATCTTTTTATCGGTGGTGAATGGATCAGTGCCGAAGGGCGCGATTCAGCCTCTGTCGTTAACCCGGCAACCGGACGTGAAATCGGACGCGTCCCCCTCGCCACCGCAGTCGACCTTGATCACGCCCTTGAAGTGGCTCGGCTGAGCTTCGAAGAATGGCGCCAGACCGTACCTGACAAACGCGCAAAAATCCTGAAACGGGCCGCGGATCTGATCCTGGAACGAGCACCTCACATTGCAGCGCAGATGACACTGGAAGAAGGCAAGCCGCTGGGTGAAAGCATGGATGAGGTTACCCGTGCATCTGAGTACTTTGAGTGGTTCGCCGAAAGCGCCCGTCGTATCGATGGCCGTGTTGTACCGGCCAACCGTCCAGGCGTACTGCAACTGGTAAAACGCCAGGCCATCGGACCTGTGGCGGCATTCACACCCTGGAATTTCCCGGCCATTACTCCCGCTCGCAAACTCTCGGCAGCTTTGGCCGCCGGTTGCAGTGTCATTCTCAAGCCAGGCGAAGAAAGCCCCTCCACGGCGCTGGCCCTGGCTCGCGCCCTCGACGATGCAGGATTGCCTAAAGGTGTACTGCAAGTGGTCTTTGGCGTCCCGGATCAAGTGTCCAGTCACCTGATCGCCTCACCGGTCATTCGTAAGGTGACATTTACCGGCTCAGTGCCCATCGGCAGACTCCTGTCAGCCCGAGCAGCCGAGGGCGTCAAGCCAATCACCCTTGAACTGGGTGGCCACGGACCCGTGCTGGTCTTTGAAGACGCAGACATTGAAAAGGCCGCTGTTGAGGGTGTCGCAAACCGGTTTCGAGGGACTGGCCAGGTCTGTATCTCCTCCACCCGTTTTCTGATCCAGCGTGGCGCATATGAAAGGTTTGTCGATCATTTTGTCGCTGCAACCAAAGCCCTGAGAATCGGTAATGGCCTGCATCCGCAGACGCAGGTCGGACCGCTCGCCAACCCAAGGCAGCTGGCAAAGATGGAGGAGCTGATAGCCGATGCCGTCGAGAAAGGTGCACGAGTATTGGTCGGTGGCGAGGCCTTACCAGGTGAAGGTTTTTTCTTCCAACCCACCGTTCTGGCAAATGTCCCCATGAACGCCCGCGTCATGCACGAAGAACCGTTCGGGCCCATCGCCGTGTTGATGCCTTTCGATGACCTGACTGATGGCCTGAAAGAAGCCAACCGCTTGCCCTACGGACTTTCAGCCTACGCGTTCACCTCCAGCGCTCGAACTGCGATTGACGTCGCTGACGGCTTGGAGGCCGGGATGATCGGGATCAACCAATACCGCATCGTCGCCACCGAGCTGCCTTTCGGCGGAATGAAAGAAAGCGGTCACGGCTCGGAAGGCGGCATTGAGGGAATTGAGCACTATCTCACCAACAAATTTATCAGCCAAGTTTAAGGAACTGTCCCATGTCCAATATCAATTTCAGCAGTCCTCGCGAAGCGGCCCGAGCGTTTACACCGAAACTGTCGCAATTCGTCGACTCAACGCTCTACCCGCAGATCTGGAGCGATCCCGCGTTGTCCCCCCGTGACCGCAGTCTGATCACCGTGGCCGCATTGATTGCCGGTGGTCACTCAGAAGAGTTGCCTGCACACCTACGGCGGGCGGTCAGCAATGGGGTGACTCATGACGAAATTGCGGCGGCGATTACCCACCTGGCGTTTTACGTGGGCTTCCCTGGCGCCATCACAGCGTCTGCTATTGCCAATGCAACGTTTACCGAATCGGAGCAAAGCTAAGATGAAAGCCATCAACATCAGAGAATTCGGCGCGGCGGACGTCCTGGAACTCGCAGATGCTCCCAATCCTGAAGTACGCCCTACCGACCTGCTAGTACGTGTCTATGCAGCGGGCGTGAACCGTGCGGATCTGACTCATCGAACCGGTGGATATGGCCATCCGAATTTCGGCGACTCGCTGATTATCGGGTTGGAAATCGCTGGTGAGGTGATTGACAAAGGTAGCGCGGTTACGGGGTTCGAGGTGGGAGATCGAGTGATGGGCGTCGTCGGAGGCGGCGCCTATGCCGAACTGGCACGCATCGACTACCGCATGGCCATGCACATCCCTGCGCAGCTCGACTATGTGCACGCGGCGGCAATTCCCGAGGTCTTCGTCACCGCCCATGAAGCGATGATGCACCTGGCCCGGCTGAAATCCGGCGACTCAGTATTGATTCACGCTGCCGCTGGAGGCGTAGGGTCTGCCGCAGTGCAATTGGCATACGCCACAGGCGCCACGGTGTATGCGACAACCGAAGGCAGCAAGTTATCGCGTGTGGAGCACTTGGGGGCCGATATCGCTATTGACTACAAGAAACAGGATTTCGCCGAAGTCATTGCCGATAAAACCTATGGTCGAGGCGTCGATGTCGTTATCGACTTTGTTGGCGAGCCCTACTTCGCACGCAACGTCGCGTCTCTTGCTCACGGTGGCCGCATGATCCAGGTCGGTATCCTTGGCGGTGGCGGCAAAGTGACTGTGGAGCTGGAGCACATCCTCTACCGTCACTTGCAAATCATCGGTACGGTCATGAAGTCCCGCACGCAGCCAGAGAAACACGCCATGATCAAGCGCTTTCGCGAGCATTGGCTTGATCGCTTCGATGGCGCTGGAAGCCTGGAGCCGGTCGTTGATAGCACTTTCCCGCTGTCACAGGCTGCCGATGCCCATCGCCGGATGGAGTCATCCGAGAACGTTGGGAAAATTATCTTGACGATGCAGCCTGAAGACTTGGTTTAAGTTTGGTCGACTCGTCGATAGACATGAAAACGGTGTCATTGGAGGACACCGTTTTCGGGTGGACAACTGCCTTGCTGGGCGTTCCTGAACGGATTCAGAGCCAGAACTGCTTCTCACGAGCGGACTGAATCAAAACGCCTCTCGCTGCACTGCTCCGCCGTCGACCCTGCTCACGGAACAGGGTCGGGCGAATCGACGGTCAATCAGGCATTGATGTCTCTGGATAGCATCGATTTTGGAATCAGCAGGATCAAA
>NZ_CATKQK010000008.1:0-138198 GCF_949767185.1 Pseudomonas sp. IT-P100 | reverse complement strand
TACTCAGTAACGGTCGGAATCTTGCGCGGCGCCATGAAGTACATCCAGATCAGCGCGATGAAGTACATCGCCGGAATCATGGTGAACAGCACGGTGTAGTTGTTGTTGGTGATGGTCAGGATGTGGCCGACCAATTGGGTCATGAACATCCCGCCGATGGCGGCGCACATGCCGCCGAAACCGAACACCGTACTCATCATGTGTTTAGGCGTGTAGTCCATCACCAGGCTCCAGATGTTCGCTGTCCAGGCCTGGTGTGCACCGATGGCCAGGGAAATCGCAAACACCGCCACCCACAGGCTGCTCGAACCGGCGGCCATGATCACGCCGACGATGCAGCAGGCGAACAGGAACATGGACATCAGTCGCGCCTTGATCGGATTCATGCCACGGCCGATCAGGAACGAGGACAGGATGCCGCCGCCGACACTGCCGAAGTCGGCCGTGAGGTAGATGATGATCAGCGGGATACCCATCTGGGTCACGTTGATGCCCAGGTTGTATTGCTGATTAAGGAAGGGCGGCAGCCAGTACAGGTAGAACCAGAACACCGGTGCCGTTATCGAGTAGGCGAGGGCGAAGGCCCAGGTGCCACGCATGCGCAGGATTCTCGAGAACGGTACGCGGGCCTGTTCCGGTTCGACTTCCTTCTGGATGTAGTCCAGCTCCGACTGTTTGACGCTCGGGTGATCTTCCGGGTTGAAGTACTTCAAGCCCCAGAACAGCAACCAGATCCCGCCCAGTGATGCCATGCACAGGAACGCAGCCTGCCAGCCCCACACATGCAGGATCAGCGGCAGCAACATCGGCGTGAACATCGCACCGACGTTGGTGCCGGCGTTGAAGATGCCGGTGGCCACGGCGCGCTCGCCGGCCGGGAACCACAACCGCGTGGTCTTCACGCAGGCCGGGTAGTTGGCGGCTTCGGTCAGACCGAGGATAAAGCGGCAGACCATGAAGCCGACCGCCGAGGTAGCCAGGCCATGGGCGCCGGTCGCCAGGCTCCAGAGCAGCACCGCGCAGAAGAACACACGCTTCACGCCGACCCGGTCGATCAACCGGCCTTGCAGCACGAAACCGATGGCGTAACCGACCTGGAACCAGAAGTTGATGTTGGCGTAGTCCATCGCCGTCCAGCTCATTTCCTTGGCGAGAATGGGCTGCATGACGCCCAGTGCGGCGCGGTCGATGTAGTTCAGGGTGGTGGCGAAAAACACCAGCGCCAGCATGCCCCAACGGGTTTTGCCGACGGCCATGGCGCCGCGGATTTTATCGCCGATACCGCCGACGGCAGGAGTCGTGGAGGAGCGCTCCACGGGAGAGCTTTGGGAAGGAGTCATGTAGGCCACCGATTATTTTTATGTGGTGTTTTGAGTCTTTGGTCACCGAGACCGCTGGTTGTGACCGGACTCAATGTGTAGTGGATGGTGGGCAGTGGACGAAAAATCGTCAATTCGCCAAAGGCCATTGTGTTCGATAATCGCACGCAAAACTAACTGGGTAGTACACTTTGAATTGCTCATTGTATGGGACCGCTCAATAATTCACTCACTCTTTTAAAAGCGGCGCAAATTCCCTGTAGCCGAAGCCTCCACCGGGAGTCGAAACATGCAGCGTTCCATTGCCACCGTGTCCTTGAGCGGTACCCTGCCGGAAAAACTCGAAGCCATTGCCGCCGCCGGTTTCGACGGGGTGGAAATTTTCGAGAACGACCTGCTCTATTACGACGGTAGTCCTCGGGAAATTAAACAGATGTGCGCCGATCTCGGGATCGCCATCACGCTGTTTCAACCCTTCCGCGATTTCGAAGGCTGCCGCCGCGACCGCTTGCCACGCAACCTAGAACGGGCCGAGCGCAAATTCGACCTGATGCAGGAATTGGGCACCGACCTGGTGCTGGTCTGCAGCAACGCCTCGGCCGACGCCATCGGGGATGAACAGATCCTCGTCGACGACTTGCGCCTGCTGGCCGAACACGCCGGTGCGCGCGGCCTGCGCATCGGCTACGAAGCGTTGGCCTGGGGGCGCCACGTCAATACTTGGCAGCAGGTGTGGAACATCGTTCGCCAGGCGGATCACCCAAGCCTCGGTGTGTTGCTGGACAGTTTCCACACGCTGTCGCTCAAGGGCGATCCAACGGCCATTGCTGAGATCCCTGGCGACAAAATCTTCTTCGTGCAAATGGCCGACGCGCCGATCCTGGCCATGGACGTGCTGGAATGGAGCCGGCATTTCCGCTGCTTCCCGGGCCAGGGCGAATTCGATTTGCCGGGGTTCCTCGCGCCGATCATCAAGAGTGGCTACACCGGGCCGTTGTCGCTGGAAATATTCAACGACGGCTTCCGCGCCGCGCCGCCGCGAGCCAACGCCGCCGACGGTTTGCGTTCGTTGTTGTACCTGGAAGAGAAAACCCGCGAACGACTGGCGCAGGAAGCCAAGCCAGCGGCCAATCCGGAGATTCTGTTCGAGACGCCTAAAGCCAGCGAATACAACGGCATCGAGTTTCTCGAATTCGCCGTGGACGAAAGCCTTGGCGCCAAGCTTTCTCATTGGCTGGAGCGACTGGGCTTCGTCAAGGCCGGTCAGCACCGCTCCAAAAGCGTGAGCCTGCTGCGTCAGGGCGACATCAACCTGATTCTCAATTCCGAGCCTTACTCATTTGCCCACAGCTTTTTCGAAGCGCATGGCCCGTCGCTGTGCGCCACTGCGGTGCGGGTCAAGGACAGCGCCAGCGCGCTGGCCCGGGCGGTGGCTTACAAAGGTCAACCTTATCGCGGACTGGTCGGCCCCAATGAGCTGGAGCTGGCGGCGGTACGTGCGCCGGATGGCAGCCTGATTTATCTGGTGGACCAGGACGCCGACGTCTATGGCACCGACTTCAATCTGCAACCGGCCGCCATGGCCAGTGGAGGCCTCAAGCGCATCGACCACATGGCCATGGCGTTGCCGGCCGACAGCCTCGACAGTTGGGTGCTGTTCTACAAGAGCCTGCTGGATTTCGAAGCCGACGACGAAGTGGTGTTGCCGGACCCTTATGGTCTGGTGAAGAGCCGGGCGCTGCGCAGTCGCGACAGTTCGATCCGCTTGCCGCTGAACATTTCCGAGAACCGCAACACCGCGATCTCACACGCACTGTCGAGTTATCGCGGCTCTGGCGTGCATCACATTGCGTTTGATTGCGACGATATCTTTGCCGAAGTCAGCCGCGCCAAGGAGGCGGGGGTTCCGCTGCTGGATATCCCGCTTAATTATTACGACGACCTGGCTGCGCGGTTCGATTTCGATGATGAGTTCCTCAGCGAGCTCGCCTATTACAACGTGCTTTACGACCGTGATGCCCAGGGTGGCGAGCTGTTTCACGTTTATACGGAGCCGTTCGAAGGGCGGTTTTTCTTTGAAATCATCCAGCGCAAGAATGGTTACGCCGGTTACGGCGCGGCCAACGTGGCGGTGCGACTGGCAGCCATGGCCAAATCCCGCAGCGGCGCCATTCGTCAGGCCAAGTTGTAGGAATTTGGTAAACGCGAGGTTAAACCGCTGCCGCGCGGCTTCCTTCACTGTGCAGCGCGGCTCATAATTGCCAGCCTGTGCAGTGATGGCCGTGAGCCCACAATGACAATAATTTCAGAACTCTCCGTAGCGCCCGACGAGCCCCTGGTCGAGCCGCGCAAGAGTCGCAAGAACAACCCGGAAAAGACCCGCGAGAACATTCTGCAAGAAGCTATTGTCGAGTTCGTCCAGCAGGGGCTTTCCGGTGCTCGCGTCGATGCGATCGCCGAGCGCATTCACACCTCCAAACGCATGATCTATTACTACTTCGGCAGTAAGGAACAGCTCTACATCGAGGTGCTTGAGAAACTCTACGGCGATATTCGCAGCACCGAAAACCGCCTGCACCTGGCCGAACTGGCGCCGGTGGAAGCGATTCGGCGGTTGGTGGAGTTCACTTTCGATCACCATGATCGCAATGTCGATTTCGTGCGCATCGTCAGTATCGAGAACATCCACAACGCGGAATTCGTGAAGCGTTCCGATGCGATCAAGGCGATGAACAACACCATTCTTGATTCACTGGGTGTGATTTTGCGTCGCGGGGCTGAAGACGGTGTGTTCCGGGCGGGGCTTGATCCGTTGGATGTGCATTTGCTGATCAGTTCGTTCTGCTTCTATCGCGTGTCGAATCGCAATACGTTCGGGGAGATTTTTCAGATCGAGCTGGCGGACGAAAGTATCAAGCAGCGTCATCGGGAGATGATTTGCGATTCGGTGTTGCGATACCTTCAGGCTTGATTTGTGATGAGTTTCAGGGGGCTTTTGTGGCGAGGGCGCTTGCTCCCGCTTGAGTGCGTAGCACTCACAAAATAGCCAGTATGTTGGGGCGGCATTGCCGCCCGGCGGGAAAAAGCGCCCTCGTCACAGAATACGCTTCAGCCTGAAACTTCAACCATTCATGCTTTGAAAATGCGCCAGCATCCGCTGCGCATCCGGCACCATGCCGCTGAACAATTCAAACGCCTTCACCGCCTGAAACACCGCCATGTTGCCGCCATCCAGCGTCCGGCAACCCAGGGCGCGGGCGTTGCGCAGCAGTTCGGTTTCCAGCGGAAAATAAACGATCTCCGCCACCCACAACTGTTTGCGAAGCAACGCCGCCGGCACCGGCATGCCCGGCAGTTTTTTCATGCCCATGGGCGTGGTGTTGACCAATCCGTCGGCCTGCGCCAGCGTGCTTGGCAGATCATGACCCGCCACCGCGCGGCCCGCGCCGAAATGCTGATTAAGGTTGTTCGCCAGCGCCTGAGCGCGACTGTTGTCCACATCGAAAATGCTCAGCAGTTGTACGCCTTCGCTCAATAACGCGTGGGCCACCGCTGCACCGGCCCCTCCGGCGCCCATCTGGACGACACGGTCAACGGCTACGCCCTGCAGGCCACGCCGAAAGCCTTCGGCAAAGCCCAGGCAGTCGGTGTTGTGGCCGATGCGTTTACCATCCTTCAACACCACCGTGTTCACCGCACCGATGCCGCGCGCTTCCGGCGACAATTCGTCGAGCAAAGGGATGATCGCCTGCTTGCACGGAAAGGTAATGTTCAGACCGGTGAAATTCATCCGCTCGGCCGCCATCAGCAAGTCGGGCAGGGCACTGCTGTCGAGTTTGAGCTGGTCGAGGTCGATCAGGCGGTAGAGATAACGCAAACCCTGGGCGTCGCCTTCATGCTCATGCAGCGCGGGAGTACGGGACGCCTGAATGCCGGCGCCGATCAGCCCGGCCAGTACAGCGTTGTTCTGAGTCACGACGTTCACCCCTTCAAGCTCAGGCTGAAATGTTCAAGCGCCAGGCGATAGCCGTGGCTGCCGAAACCGGCCATCACTGCGGTGGCAATGGCCGACACGAAGGAGTGGTGGCGAAAAGGTTCGCGGGCGTGGACGTTCGACAGGTGGACTTCGATCACCGGCAGTTCGCAGGCGACCAGGGCATCGCGAAGGGCAACCGAGGTGTGGGTCCAGGCGGCCGGGTTGATGACAATCCCGGCGCAACGGCCGCGGGCGGCGTGAATCCAGTCGAGCAATTCGCCTTCATGGTTGGTCTGGCGAAACTCGACTGCCAGGCCGAATTCTTCGGCGGCACGGCCGCACAACGCTGAGATGTCCGCCAGGGTTTCGTGACCGTAAGTCGCCGGTTCACGGGTGCCCAGCAGGTTGAGGTTCGGGCCGTTGAGCACCAGAACGATAGGGTTCATCGGGGTCTCTCCACTTATTATTGTTGGCATGGACTGATGCTCCAGCCTGTGGAGATAAATTGTACTAAATGGTTAATTTGGTCAATTGAAGGGGTGGCGAACCGGGCTTTTGTGTGCGGTGATCGGACAATTGCAAAGATTGCAGCCTGGGCAGCTCCTACAGGAAAACGCATTCCACTGTCGGCGCTGCCGAAGGCTGCGATCTTTTAGCGCGGCATATGCTCAACCAGAAAATCGATAAACGCCCGCAGCCGAAGTGGCACATGACGGCTTTGTGGATAGAGCAGGGTGAACGGCCGCGAGCGTCCGCCATAAGGCTTGAGGAGTTCCACCAGCGACCCCTCGGCCAGTTCGTGTTCGACGATGAAACGATAGGTCTGGAAAAGCCCCGCACCGTGTTTGGCAAGCGTCACGCCGCCTAATACATCGTCGGAACAGCTGAAGTTGCCCTCGGCCTGAATCTCGCGTTGCTCGCCATGGTCGTTGAACAACCAGGCAATCCGCCGACCGCTGCTGGGCAAGTCGTACTGGATGCATTCGTGCTGTTTGAGGTCGTCCAGGGTTTGCGGAGTGCCCGCGCGCTTCAGGTAATCAGGACTGGCAATCATCACCAGTTCCGCGTCCTCAAGCTGCCGGGCGATCAGCCCGGAATCCGGAATCGCCCGTACGCGGATGGCCAGGTCATAGCCTTCGCCGACGAAATCGATGTTGCGGTTGCTGATGTGCGATTCGACTTTGACCTGCGGAAAGCGCTCCCGAAACGCCGGCAGCAACGGCAGGATCCGGTGGTGGGCATACGTTGTGGGAATGCTGATGCGCAAGGTGCCGGAAGGCTCCTGCTGCTGGCCCATCACTTCGCGTTGGGCCTCGACCAATTGCGCCAGCGCCTGACGACATTCTTCGTAATACCGGCGCCCGCTATCAGTCAGTTTGACGCTGCGAGTGGTGCGCGCGAACAAACGAACGCCCAGCCGCTCCTCCATGCGCGACACCGAACGGCTTACTGCTGCGGGCGTTACGCCAGCCACCAGGGCCGCGGCGGTAAAGCTGCCTGCTTCGGCGGCGAGGCAAAACAGCTCAATGCTACCGAGCTGAAGATCGTCGAATGTTCGCTGCATGATTGATTACACCGGGGATCAAATGAAGGGCCGTAAACAGTGTTTATCAAATTGGTGAAAGGATTGCTTACCATTTTTGCCCCTGATTACCGCTCCCGTGGCGACGTCAAGCGCTAGCCTGAAGTGCGGGGACTGAATGAAGGTCAGCACCGGTTATCGGATTGATCAAGGAATGGTGAGTCATGAGGCTCAATAACCTAACGGATGGGTTAGTATGAAATTGTTCAGCTACAAAGGGCTTTCAATGGTGATCATGTTGCGCGATGAGCACTGTCCGCCGCACGCGCATGTGGACGCCGGAGCCTGGAGCGCACGCTACAAATTCAGCTTTTGGCACAACAGTGTCGAGCTGTGGGATGTGGTGCCTCATTCCAACCGGCCACCCATCGCCGTGCTGGAAGGCCTGCGTCAAGCACTCAGACAACCTGCCCACTTGCGTCGCGCTCGCACGATCTGGTGGGAAAAGCTGCGCACGGTGTGCCTCGATCATCAGATATGGGACTGGCGGACCAGCGAAGTCCTGGTGGTGAAAAGGATTGCGAGTACGACTGACATGATTTGCTCGGCTAGCTATGAGCCCGAGACGAACAGGACCTTGCTGGCGCTGTTTGGCGCTTCGGAGGGCGTGGAGATAGAACTATGAAAACGATAGAGGCAGGAATACTGGCCGATCGGCCCGTCAGTGAGGCCGTGTTGGATGAAGCCGTCCGGCGAGGGCAAGTGCGCCACAAAAGCGGTTTGCAGGCGACTGCCGTGACCTTTCTGGAACCGTGTCTGGCCGTCAGTTTCATTGATGGCAGTGGCGTGCTGCTGCCCGTCGAGCACTATCCGGAATTCGACAGTTTCGAGGTCGAGGATTTCGCAGACCTGAAAGTCGGCTTTTCCGGCACCGCCCTATGCCATGAGGGCAAGGATCTGCATGTGTCCATCGCCGGGATGATCTCCGCGAGCAAGCCATTGATGGACATGGCCGCCTCGGTCATCGCGTCGCGCAATGGTCGCCAAAGCAGCGCCGCCAAGGCTGAGGCTGCGCGGGCTAATGGTCGCAAGGGCGGGCGTCCGCGCAAACCGGATGTCCCCGTTTGAGCACGCACAAAAAAGCCGTCGTACTGACGGCTGTTTTGTATCGGACGAATGCAATCAACGCCGGGTCAACAACACCCCGGATTCCATGTGGTGAGTCCACGGGAACTGGTCGAACATCGCGCATTGAGTAATGCGGTGGGTGTCGTGCAGTTGGGCGATGTTGGCCGCCAGGGTTTCCGGGTTGCAGGAAATGTACAGGATATTGTCGAAGCGCCGGGTCAGCTCGCAGGTGTCCGGGTCCATGCCGGCGCGAGGCGGGTCGACGAAGACGCTGCCGAATTCATAGCTCTTGAGGTCGATACCCTGCAGGCGCCGGAACGGGCGGACCTCGTTCAGGGCTTCGGTCAGCTCTTCGGCGGACAGGCGCACCAGCGTGACGTTTTCCACGGCGTTTTCGCTGAGGTTGCTCAACGCCGCGTTGACCGACGTCTTGCTGATTTCGGTGGCCAGCACTTTACGCACGCGGGTCGCGAGCGGCAGGGTGAAGTTGCCGTTGCCGCAATACAGTTCCAGCAAATCGTCCGGACGATCACCGAGGGCGTCGTAAGCCCAGTTGAGCATTTTCTGGTTCACGGTGCCGTTGGGCTGAGTGAACGCACCTTCCGGCTGACGGTAGCTGAAGGTGCGGCCGCCGACTTCCAGTTTCTCGACCACGTAATCATGGCCGATCACTTCGCGTTTGCCTTTCGAGCGGCCGATCACGCTGACGTTCAGGTCTGCCGCCAGTTTCGTGGCCGCCGCGTGCCAGTGTTCATCCAGCGGGCGGTGATAGCACAGGGTAATCATCGCATCGCCGGCCAGCGTGGTCAGGAATTCCACCTGAAACAGCTTGTGGCTCAGGGCGGCACTGGCTTTCCACGCGGCCTTGAGCTGCGGCATCAGCTCATTGATGCGCAGGCTGGCAATGGGGAACTCTTCGATCAGGATCGGCGTGCGTTTGTCTTCCTGGGAAAACATCGCGTAGTGACGCTCGCCGCCTTCACGCCACAGGCGGAATTCGGCACGCAGGCGGAAGTTTTTCAGCGGCGAATCGAACACGGCCGGTTCAGGTGCATCGAACGGGGCCAGCAGGTCGCGCAGGCGCGAGACCTTTTCTTCGAGCTGAACGGTGTAAGCCTGGGAATCAAAAGTCATGCGTTGAACCAACCCAACTTGATCACGAACAGAATCGACAGAATCACCAGCGCCGGGTTCAGCTCACGGCCGCGACCGGACAGCAGCTTGATCGCGGTCCAGGAAATGAAACCGAAGGCGATGCCGTTGGCGATGGAGTAAGTGAACGGCATGGCCAGCGCAGTGACCACGACCGGTGCGGCAACGGTGATGTCGTCCCAGTCTATTTCGGCTAGGCCGGAAGTCATCAGTACCGCGACGAACAGCAGTGCCGGTGCGGTGGCAAACGCCGGAACGCTGGCGGCCAGCGGCGAGAAGAACAGCGCCAACAGGAACAGAATCGCCACCACAACGGCCGTCAGACCGGTGCGGCCACCGGCACTCACGCCGGCAGCGGATTCGATGTAGCTGGTGGTCGTCGACGTACCCAGCAACGAACCGGCCATGGCCGCGGTGCTGTCGGCGATCAGGGCGCGGCCCATTTTCGGCATGTGGCCGTCCTTGCCCATCAGGCCGGCGCGTTTGGCAACGCCAATCAGGGTGCCGGAGTTGTCAAACAGGTCGACGAACAGGAAGGCGAAGATCACGCTGACCAGGCCGATGTCCAGTGCACCCTTGATGTCCAGTTGCAGGAAAGTCGGCGCCAGCGAAGGCGGCATCGACACCACGCCGCCAAACGGCGTGAAGCCCAGGGCAATCGAGGCGATGGTCACGACCAGAATCCCGATCAGCACCGCACCGCGTACGGCCAGTGCTTCGAGGGCAACGATCAGGGCGAAGCCAAGCGTTGCGAGGATGGGCGCCGGTTGTTTCAGGTCACCAAGGCCGACCATGGTTGCCGGATTGCTGACAACGATGCCGGCGTTGTGCAAGGCAATCAGCGCCAGGAACAGGCCGATACCGGCGGCGATCGCCGACCGCAGCGGCAGCGGAATGCTGTTGATGATCCACTCACGGATGCGGAAGATCGACAGCAGGAAGAAGCACACGGCCGAGATGAACACCGCCCCCAGCGCCACTTGCCAGGTATGGCCCATGTGGAGGACCACGGTGTAGGTAAAGAAGGCGTTCAGGCCCATACCCGGTGCGAGGGCGATCGGGTAGTTGGCGATCAGGCCCATCGTCGTGGAGCCGATGGCGGCGGCCAGGCAGGTCGCGACAAACACCGCGCCCTTGTCCATGCCGGTCTCGCCGAGGATGCTCGGGTTGACGAACAGAATGTAGGCCATGGCCAGGAAAGTCGTGACGCCCGCTAGAATCTCGGTCCGCACGTTGGTGTTGTGTGCCTTGAGTTGAAACAGCCTTTCCAGCATGTCTGCTCCCCGTGGCGCGCCCGGCGCCGTGAATGTATCGACCTCAACAGCAAAGCACAGACCGCTGCAGGCGCCTGGTAATTTTCTGTCGGTCGGAAAAAGCCGCGCATCATACCAGCAGCGTGGGGCTGTGGCTGCTTATGGCTGTGATCGTCGTCGATGTTTTGCGTTAAAGCCAAGTGCGCCATACTGCGCGCTGGATTTTGGGGGACATGGGGATTGCATGAAAAAGCGTCTGGTTGCCGTATTTGGAGCATTGATTGCCTTGTTGCTGGGGGCGCAAAGCGCTTGGGCTGCTTCGGCGGCACCGTTGAGCCAGGTCCAGGTGCTCAAGGTCGAATCGCCGGCGTGCGGTTTTGAGAGCATTTCGCCGGGGCAAGTGAAAACGGGCTGCGATCACACTGGACCTAACATCAAGGTTTACGTGCTCGAAGTCGGCTACGGTCGTCGCGCGCAAGTCGGGCTGGACGGTTTTGAAGTGAACGGCACCCGGACCCCGGTGTGTGCGTTTGATAACGGCAACCTGACCGAGTGCACCGTCGGCAGAAAAACTGTCGGCTACCTGTATGTCTTCGATCTGGCCGGCAAACAGGAAGGCACCTTCACCTTCAGCAACACGTCCATCAACGCGCCGGGCAACACGATGTCGACGCAGCTTTACATCAAGTAACGGCCCGCTCGAACAAGGGTCAGGAAAGCTGACTACGCTTTAAAGATCATCCTGTGGACTGCGCCCATGACCTTTAGAGCTCTGATTACCCTCGCCGAGGGCATCGATGACCTGCAAACCGTGACATTGATCGATGTGCTGCGCCGCGCCAAGGTCGAAGTGGTGGTGGCCAGCATCGAGGGGCGCCGCATGCTCACCTGTGCCCGCGGCACCCGAGTGACGGCCGATGCGATGCTGGTGGATTTGCTGGCCCAGCCGTTTGATTTGATCGTACTGCCCGGCGGTGCCGTCGGTGCGCAGCATCTGGCCGCCCATCAACCCTTGCAACAATTGATCAAGGATCAGGCGGCGGCAGGTCGTCTGTTCGCCGCCATCGCCGAATCCCCGGCCGTGGCACTTCAGGCTTTTGGCGTCCTGCGTCAGCGGCGGATGACCTGCCTGCCTTCGGCCAGTCATCAACTGTCTGGCTGCAACTTCGTTGATCAACCGGTGGTAGTCGATGGCAACTGCGTTACCGCCCAAGGTTCAGGGGGCGCTTTGGCGTTCGCCCTGACGCTGGTGGAGCAACTTTGCGGCAAGGCGACTCGGCTGACGGTGGCGGGGGAGTTGGTCGTTTAAACGGTGTCAAACCCTGGCTTCTTCCACCGGCACATGCATGCGATCACGGTTGGCCAGCGTCGGGAACAGCTTGATCCACACTCCCGTCACCACCAGCGTGCCGATGCCACCCATGACCACCGCCGGCACGGTGCCAAACCAGTGGGCGGTGAGGCCGGACTCGAACTCGCCCAACTGATTCGAGGCGCCGATGAACAGGCCGTTGACGGCGCTGACCCGGCCACGCATTTCATCCGGTGTTTCCAGTTGCACAAAGGACGCGCGGATCACCATGCTGATCATGTCTGCCGCGCCCAACACCACCAGCACGGCCAGCGAGAACCAGAACGAGGTCGACAGGCCAAACGCGATGGTCGCGACGCCAAATACACCCACCGCGGTAAACATCACCCGACCGACCTTGCGATCCACCGAGAAGCGCGCCAGCAAAAGCGACATCAGCAACGCACCGACTGCTGGAGCGGAACGCAGCAGGCCCAGCCCCCATGGTCCGGTCAGCAGAATGTCTTTGGCGAACACCGGCAGCAATGCCGTCGCGCCACCCAACAGAACGGCAAACAGATCGAGGGAAATCGCACCGAGAATGTCCGGACGGCTGCGAATGAAACGGATGCCTGCCAACAGCGAATCCAAAGTCGCCTTGCCTTTGTTCAGCGGCGTTTGCCGGGCGGGCAGGTTGAGCATCAACAGGCAGGCGATCACATAAAGGATCACGGTCGGCCCGTAGACCCAGACGCTGCCGAAGGCATACAACAAACCACCCAAGGCCGGGGCGACGATGGTTGCCGATTGTTGCGCCGACTGTGCAGCGGCGACGGCGCGGGGGAACAGCGCAGCGGGAACGATGCTCGGCAATAGCGCCTGGGTGGTCGGCATCTCGAAGGAGCGAGCGGCGCCGAGCAGAAATGCCAGGATGAAGATCATTTCCCGGGTGACGTGGCCGGTAGCGCCGCCAATCGCCAGCGTCAGCGCAATCAATGCCTGCAATGACTGACAGATGGCCGCGACTTTACGGCGGTCATAGCGATCGGCGACATGCCCGGTGTGCAACATGAACAGCACCCGCGGGGCAAATTCCACCAGGCCGACCAAGCCCAGATCCAGCACGTTGCCGGTCAGTTGATACAGGTTCCAGCCGATGGCGACAGTGAGCATCTGAAAGCCGCTGGCGGTAAACACCCGAGCCAGCCAGAACGCGATGAAAGGGCGATGATGACGTAACAGCAAGGGCGCTTGGCTGGGCATCTGAGGCAGGTCTTGAGCGAGGTGAAGGCCGAGATTATCACCAACCTGTAACCAGAAGTTGCAGAGGCGGGAAATTCAGTTAGCTAGACACCGATCCCGAAAGCGCTGATATCCCACCCATGGTGTGCGGATTTTGTGGCGAGGGGATTTATCCCCGTTGGGCTGCGAAGCAGCCCCGGCATTTCAAAGACCCACCGCGTGTAAAGGGTTGACGACTGCTTCGCAGGCCAACGGGGATAAATCGCCTCACCGCAGATTCCCACAGGAAATGTGCTGCGACTGACTGCGTGGGCTATGAGGCAACCTGTCACGCGGCAAAAGACCACACCGTCCATCGTCAAAAACCGGACTACTCTTTCAGCGATGCTTGATCCAGATCAAAACCTTTCTGGAATTGATCCGGCGGCCAGATGGCCAGATTCCCTGCGTGTGATGTTGCTAAAAGAAGAACGAATTCAAATTCGCCACACTCCATATCCGTGGGGGCAGTGGGTGCAGGCCGCAAGCCTTCAGCCGGTATTACCTGACAGAGGAAGACTTATGTTCGGTTTGGAGGCGCTTGATCTCGCCCGAATTCAGTTCGCGTTCACCATCTCGTTCCACATCCTGTTCCCGGCCATCACCATTGGCCTGGCGAGTTACCTGGCGGTGCTCGAAGGCCTGTGGCTGAAAACCCATAACGACACCTACCGCGACCTGTACCACTTCTGGTCGAAGATTTTTGCCGTCAACTTCGGCATGGGGGTGGTCTCCGGGCTGGTCATGGCCTATCAGTTCGGCACCAACTGGAGCCGATTCTCGGACTTCGCCGGTTCCGTGACCGGGCCGTTGCTGACGTACGAAGTACTGACGGCCTTCTTCCTCGAGGCTGGATTCCTTGGGGTGATGCTGTTCGGCTGGAACAAGGTCGGGCGCAACCTGCACTTTTTCGCCACGGTCATGGTCGCCATCGGCACGCTGATCTCGACCTTCTGGATTCTCGCTTCCAACAGTTGGATGCAGACCCCGCAGGGCTACGAAATCATCAACGGCCAGGTCATTCCAACCGACTGGCTGGCGGTGATCTTCAATCCGTCGTTCCCGTACCGCCTGATGCACATGGCCACGGCCGCATTCGTGGCGACGGCGTTCTTCGTCGGTTCATCGGCGGCCTGGCATTTACTGCGCGGCAAGGACAACCCGGCGATCCGCACCATGCTCTCGATGGCCATGTGGATGGCTCTGATCGTGGCACCGATTCAAGCGGTCATCGGTGACTTCCACGGCCTCAACACGTTGGAGCACCAGCCGGCGAAAATCGCGGCGATCGAAGGCCACTGGGAAAACCACGGCGATGAACCGACTCCGCTGATCCTGTTCGGCTGGCCGGACATGAAAGCCGAGAAGACCAGATTTGCCGTTGAAATCCCGTACCTGGGCAGCCTGATCCTCACCCACTCGCTGGACAAGCAGGTGCCGGCGCTCAAGGAGTTCCCGCCTGAAGACCGGCCGAATTCGACCATCGTGTTCTGGTCGTTCCGGATCATGGTCGGCCTGGGCATGTTGATGATCTTCACCGGTTTGTGGAGCCTGTGGCTGCGCAAGCGCGACAGGTTGTACACCTCGCGACCGTTCCTGTACCTGGCGTTGTGGATGGGGCCATCCGGCCTGATCGCGATACTCGCCGGCTGGTTTACCACTGAAATCGGCCGCCAGCCGTGGGTCGTCTACGGTTTGATGCGCACGGCAGACGCGTCGTCCAATCACAGCTTCCTGCAGATGAGCATCACGCTGATCCTGTTCGTCGTAGTCTATTTCGCGCTGTTCGGCGCAGGTTTGGGCTACATGATGCGTCTGGTGCGCAAAGGTCCGAAGATCGGCGAAGGCGCGGAAACGCCCGAGGGCGGTCCAGGCAAGAAACGTACGCCGGCCCGTCCGCTGTCCGCTGCCGACGATTCCGTCGATGCCGACCACGACCCCAGCCTGCAAAAGGAGATTTGAGTCATGGGTATTGATCTTCCGCTGATCTGGGCCGTGATCATCATCTTCGGCATCATGATGTACGTGGTCATGGACGGTTTCGACCTGGGGATCGGGATTCTCTTTCCGTTCATCCCGGGCAAGACCGACCGTGACGTGATGATGAACACCGTCGCACCGGTGTGGGACGGCAATGAAACCTGGCTGGTTCTGGGGGGGGCAGCGTTGTTCGGCGCCTTTCCACTGGCGTATTCAGTGGTGCTCTCGGCGCTGTACCTGCCGCTGATTTTCATGTTGATCGGGCTGATCTTCCGCGGCGTGGCGTTCGAGTTCCGCTTCAAGGCCAAGGACGACAAGCGTCACCTTTGGGATAAAGCGTTCATCGGTGGTTCGATCGCCGCGACGTTCTTCCAGGGCGTGGCTCTGGGGGCGTTCATTGATGGATTGCCGGTGGTCAACCGTCAGTTCGCCGGCGGTTCACTGGACTGGTTGACGCCCTTTACGATGTTCTGCGGCGTCGCACTGGTGGTGGCTTATGCGCTGCTCGGTTGCACCTGGCTGATCATGAAAACCGAAGGCAAGTTGCAGGAACAGATGCATGACCTGGCGCGGCCACTGGCCTTTGTGGTGTTGGCTGTGATCGGCATCGTCAGCATCTGGACGCCGCTGGCTCACCCCGAGATCTCCGCGCGCTGGTTCACGTTGCCGAATCTGTTCTGGTTCCTGCCGGTGCCGATTCTGGTGCTGGTGACCATGTACGGCCTTATTCGCGCCGTGGCCCGCAATGCGAACTACACGCCGTTCCTGCTGACACTGGTGCTGATCTTCCTCGGCTACAGCGGTCTGGGTATCAGCCTGTGGCCGAACATCGTGCCACCGTCGATCTCGATCTGGGACGCCGCCGCACCGCCGCAGAGTCAGGGTTTCATGCTGGTGGGAACGTTGTTCATCATCCCGTTTATCCTGGGTTACACCTTCTGGAGCTACTACGTGTTCCGCGGCAAGGTCACCCACGAAGACGGCTACCACTAGCGCACACCGCAATGGCGCAGGGTTGAAACCCGCGCCATTTCAGAGGAGATCACGATGATGGCTGGCAAACATTCCTTGCAGGAAATCGAAGCAGCGGAGAAAAAACCGCTGTGGCAGCGTCTCGGCTGGCTGGTGATGATCTGGACCGGCAGCGTAGTGGCGCTCTTCATCGTCGCGAGCCTGATGCGCATGTTCATGAATGCCGCAGGCCTGTCGACGCACTGATTCGCAAGATCCCATCCCGATGCCTTGCGGCACGGATTTACAACCCTCCTGCGCTGGAGGGTTTTTTTTTGCCCGGAATTACTTTCGGGCTTTAAGAATCACGAATTTCGGCGTGGCTGCCACTTGTTCAACACCACGGAACAACCGCGCCAGCTTGCTGTGATAACCCAGATGACGATTGCCGACGATATACAGTGCACCGCCCACCACCAGCGCTTCCCGGGCTTGCTGGAACATCCGCCAGGCCAGAAAGTCACCCACCACTTGCTGCTGATGAAACGGCGGGTTGCATAGCACCACGTCCAGCGATTGTGGTTCCTGCCCGGCCAAACCATCTCCGGGACGCACGATCACGTCCCGATCACCCAGCGCTGCGCGCCAGTTTTCGGCAGCCGATTGCACAGCCATGAAGGACTCGTCCACCAGCGTGAAGTGCGCTTCGGGATTTTGCAGGGCACTGGCGATGGCCAGTACACCGTTGCCGCAACCGAGGTCGGCGACCCGCGCCGCGCCAAGGTTCGTCGGCAAGTGCGGGAGAAACGCCCGCGTGCCGATGTCCAGGCCCTCGCGGCAAAATACGTTGGCGTGGTTGAGCAGCTCGATGGACGGCGTGTCGAGACGATAGCGGGTCGGGTAGGGGGATGTCGCGGGCGCTTTGGCTTCAGCCGTAGCGATCAACAGTCGAGCCTTTTTCACCGCCAATGATGCTTGCACCGGACCAATGTAGCGCTCCAGTAAATCCCCGGCGGCCCGCGGCAGATGCTTGATCATGGCACCGGCAATCACTTGGGCGCCGGGTGCCAGCTGGTTTTGCAGGCGGATCAGTTGCTCCTCCAGCAGAGCCAGGGTTTTCGGTACCCGGATCAGCACCCGGTCAAACGGGCCGGTGACTGCTTCGCTGGCAGGTACACTCGGCACGGCATCAAATGCCTGGCCGTTGCGGATCAGATTCTTTTCCAGCCCCTGGAAGGCCAGGAACGAATCGCCGCTGGTGGTTACCTGAACCTTGCCTGCCAGGCTGGCGGCCAATGCGCCGAAGCTGTCATTGAGCACCAGCACGCGAGTGTTCGCGGTCGGTTGCTGTTCGGCCAGATGATTGAGCAGGTATTCGTCGGCGGCATCAAACGCTTGCAGCGGTTCGTTCTGCTGTTCGGGCTGGCGGATAAGGTCGAGGCGGGCGAAGGGTGTTTCGAGCAAAGGCATGGGGCGGGGCTCTGGGTAATCAACGGGTTTCCCGCGGCCCAGGGGCGTTGTAGCGGGCGAGGCTCCGAGCGTACTGCGTCGTGAAGGTTCACACGTCAACACTCTGGAGGCGTCGCAGATGGTACGTTTTTTTCTATTGGATTACTCGCAGGTTTTGATCCTCAACGGATCGAAGTGCTGTCCAGGTAACCGGCCTTGATGGCGGCAATGATTGCCGAAATCTTGTTGCAGACCCCGAGTTTCTCGATGCAGCTTTGCGTGTGGAAATGGACGGTACGGGCACTGAGGTTAAGAATCCTGGCGCTTTGCTCTGCTGTCTTGCCCGTTGCTGCCAGTTCCAATACGGCGATTTCGCGTGGTGAGAGATGCGGGGTTGCCGGTTTTGCCGTTTTTTGGGGTAACGATCGTGCGATCAACTCATGGAGATGACTGGACATGAGCATTGAGAAGCCAAAATTTTCATACACCTCCAATGCGGTGATTGGAGAGTGGCTCCTGGCCAGGCTCAGAATGCTGCACAAACCACTCTTTTCGTCGTGAAACGATTGTGACCAGCCATGCTCCAAACCTTGCGCTACAAGGGCCTCCCACAGTGAAGGAACGTTGGAGAAAAGGTTTTCGCTCCACAGAATGGGCAGCATGGAGTGATTGCAATGGGCTACTACCGGATCGATTGATCTCAGATTCTTTCGTTCATATTCCTGATTCCAGTCGGCCGGATAGTTGTTGTGTCGTACGGTATTGAACTGGTTGTTATTCGTTTGATAAGTAGTTGAAAAGGCAAAAAATTTAAACCCGATGTTTTTCGCAAATCCAAGGGCGATCCGATAGGCGTTTTCTATATCCGTCGTTTTCGACAGTTGATTGAGTTGTGATTCCTTCCATCGCTCCATCTTGTATCTCCATTATCCAATATTCTCTGGGGTGCAAATTGGATCCGAGATCCAGCACGCAACGAGTGTAGGATGATTCCTACATGCATGGTGAGATTTTTTGGCTTTGTAAACAAGTTAAAAACTAAATATCTGGTTCTAATAAATGTCGATTTACATAGGATGTAATATTGAATGACAGCCTTAATTTGAATCGTCCGAATTAACCGAATAGTCCGTAAAATTAATGTTTCCGGTGATAGGGGGTTTTGATAATGCGCATTAAAGTCACCACAAATCGTCCGTGTTTAATTCGCATGTTTTGCGGGACACTGGAGCCACCTGTTCAATGGAGCGCCCCATGACCGCCAGCGCAGAAAAATTCACACGCCAGACCCTGCTCGACGTCCAGCCGTTGACCCCGAACCTGTTCACTCTACGCACGACTCGGGATCCAGGCTTTCGCTTTCGTGCCGGACAGTTCGCCCGGCTAGGGGTCACCAAGGCCGATGGCAGCACCGTATGGCGTGCTTATTCCATGGTCTCTTCACCCTATGACGAATTCCTCGAGTTCTTTTCCATTGTGGTGCCGGGCGGCGAATTCACCAGTGAGCTGAGTCGGTTGGGCGAGGGCGATACCCTGCTGGTTGACCGTCAGGCCTTTGGTTACCTGACGCTTGACCGTTTTGCTGACGGACGTGATCTCTGGTTGCTATCCACAGGCACCGGCGTGGCGCCGTTTTTGTCAATCCTGCAGGACTTCGAAGTCTGGGAGAAATTCGAAAGAATCATCCTGGTCTACAGCGTGCGTGAAGCCAGGGAGCTGGCTTATCAGGAGCTGATCTCGGGGTTGGCGCAACGTGACTATCTGGCCGAGTACGCACACAAGCTGCAATTTATCGCCACTGTCACGCGCGAGGAGCATCCGGGTGCCTTGAATGGCAGGATCACAACGCTGATCGACAATGGCGAACTTGAACGGGTAGCGGGTGTGGCGCTGACGGCCGAGCATTCGCGGGTCATGCTTTGTGGTAACCCACAGATGATCGATGAAACGCGAAAACTGCTGAAACAGCGCGACATGCACTTGAGCCTCAGCCGACGCCCCGGGCAGGTGGCAGTGGAAAACTACTGGTAAAAAAACGGCGCCACGAAGGCGCCGTTTTTGCGTGCATCAGATCATTCAGGCCGATTGTTCTGGGCCTTCAGCAGATCGCGGATCTCACCCAGCAGCTCTTCTTCCTTGGTCGGAACAGGCGGCAGGGTGGGCGCAACGGCCTCTTCGCGCTTCAAGCGGTTGATGGCTTTGACGCCCATGAAGATCGCGAACGCGACGATGATGAAGTCGATCATGCTCTGAATGAATTTACCGTACGCCAGCACCACCGCGGGAATGTCCCCGTTGGCAGCCTTGAGCGTAATGGCCAGGTCACTGAAGTCCACCCCACCGATCAGCAGGCCGATTGGCGGCATGACCACATCGCCGACAAAAGACGAAACGATCTTGCCGAAAGCGGCGCCTATGATGATCCCGACGGCCATGTCGACCACGTTGCCTTTGACCGCGAAGGCCTTGAACTCACTTATCACGCCCATAGGTTATTTCCTTGTTACAGATGAGGTTGGTAATGCAGTGTAAATCAGCCAAAGGCTTCTCGCCCGAAACAACTGCTTACAGAGCTTGCCTGCTATCGACCGGGTCGTCGAAAAAAAGTTTACAAAATGCCATCATCCTTGCGATCTGTCCGTGGTGACCGTTTCATTGCGGGGACGTGCTTTATCGGTGTCAGCCTGTTCGGCCTGCTAATAGTCGGATCGTTTCAAAGTTTGAAAGGGAAGCGGTTGAATGGATGTCGACTTGTTGTATTGAGTAATAGGAGCCCTGAAGTTTTACATTGTTAGTTGGAGTGTATAAGCCGTCGGTTCAGGGCAAGTTGTACATGCTGTTAAATTGCCAGTAAGTTGGTGTGTCTTGCCAAGACAATAATATTGAAGAATATGTTGTACGTTTTCCAAGCGAGATTTAAATGGTTTGTACAGCTTTTCAATGTTGTTGAAAGGGCCGTCCGGATTTTAATGGGAGTGTCGATACGCAAAGTTGTACAGATTTGTGTGCCGTCACTCGACAGTCCCGGCAATCGTAAAAGTTTCGGCCCAAGTTTCATTGGGCAACTGCCTCGCGCCGAATCAGTCCAGCTGAGCTATCATCGCGTTTTTTGCCGGGAGTTCAGATGGCCAAGGCCAAACGCATGTACGGCTGCACCGAGTGCGGCTCAACCTTCCCCAAGTGGGCCGGCCAGTGCGGCGAGTGCGGGGCCTGGAACACCTTGACCGAAACCATGGTCGAGAGCGGCGGGGCTGCGGCCCCCAGCGGTCGCACCGGCTGGACCGGCCAACAGGCGCAGATCAAGACCCTGGCCGAAGTCAGCGTCGAGGAAATACCGCGCTTTTCCACCGCGTCCAGTGAACTGGACCGGGTCTTGGGTGGCGGTCTGGTGGACGGTTCGGTGGTGCTGATCGGCGGTGACCCCGGCATCGGCAAATCAACCATTCTTTTGCAAACCTTGTGCAACCTCGCCAAAAGCATGCCGGCGCTGTATGTCACCGGCGAAGAGTCCCAGCAACAGGTGGCCATGCGCGCCCGGCGTCTTGGATTGCCGCAGGATCAACTGCGCGTCATGACCGAAACCTGCATCGAAACCATCATCGCCACTGCCCGGGTCGAAAAGCCCAAGGTCATGGTGATCGACTCGATTCAGACGATCTTCACCGAGCAACTGCAATCGGCACCGGGCGGCGTGTCCCAGGTTCGGGAGAGCGCGGCATTGCTGGTGCGCTACGCCAAGCAGAGCGGCACGGCGATTTTTCTGGTTGGCCACGTGACGAAAGAAGGTGCGCTGGCCGGTCCGCGCGTGCTGGAGCACATGGTCGATACCGTGCTGTATTTCGAGGGTGAATCCGACGGTCGCTTGCGCTTGTTGCGGGCGGTGAAAAACCGTTTCGGTGCAGTCAACGAACTGGGCGTGTTCGGCATGACCGACAAGGGCTTGAAGGAAGTGTCCAATCCGTCGGCGATTTTTCTGACCCGTGCTCAAGAAGAAGTACCGGGCAGTGTGGTCATGGCGACGTGGGAAGGGACCCGACCGATGCTGGTGGAAGTCCAGGCGCTGGTGGATGACAGCCATTTGGCCAACCCGCGCCGCGTCACGCTGGGACTGGATCAGAACCGGCTGGCGATGTTGCTGGCAGTACTGCACCGTCATGGCGGCATTCCGACCCACGATCAGGACGTGTTCCTCAACGTGGTGGGTGGCGTGAAGGTGTTGGAAACCGCTTCGGACCTGGCGCTGATGGCGGCGGTCATGTCCAGTTTGCGCAACCGGCCACTGCCCCATGATCTGCTGGTGTTCGGTGAAGTCGGTTTGTCTGGCGAAGTGCGCCCGGTGCCCAGCGGTCAGGAGCGTTTGAAGGAAGCCGCCAAGCACGGCTTCAAACGGGCCATTGTGCCCAAGGGCAACGCGCCGAAAGAGGCGCCGCCGGGGTTGCAGATTATTGCCGTGACGCGTCTGGAACAGGCTCTCGACGCATTGTTCGAATAACCTCCATCATTGCAGGAGCCAGCAAGCGGGCTCCTGCAATGGCATGTTCACACCTCTATAAGCGCACCCAATTCCCGCTCCATCGCCTTCTGATCCCCCAGATTGAGTTCGATCAACCGCCGCAGGCACTCGATGGAATCCAGGCTGATGTGTCGGCAGACGAAACCCAGCTGGCCGTGATCGTCGTGAGTTAGCTGCACATCCATCTTGATCTCGACGTCTTTATTCAGATGAATGTCGACGGAAAAAGCCTTTGCCCGATCGCCCAGCCACGGCTCGGGTTTTTCGATCAGCAACCCCTTGAGTGACAGGTCAATCAACTTCACTGGCCAGATGAAGTCCCCTTGGCACAGCTCTGTTCGGGCGTCGAACTCAATACGTTTGAAGCGGCGGCGATCGGCAGGGTGTTCACTCATGGCGCAATCCTCTGAATGTTCGCTGACTATAGACCCGCATTGTCAAAGCCTGCCAGCCCAGAGGGCGTCCAGACCAACGTCGGGGTATGGCCTTTGCCGTCAGCCGAGCTAAACTCGGGGTGGCTGTCTTTCTTGTCCACCCTGGCTGGAATAAAAAAATGAAAAATAATAATAGCCTGCTACGCCACCTACCCTGGCTGCTGCTGGCAATCGTAGGCGCGTGCGCCCTTGGTGTAGTGGCATTGCGTCGCGGCGAGGCAATCAATGCCTTGTGGATTGTGGTCGCTGCCGTGGCCATTTATCTGGTTGCGTACCGTTACTACAGTCTGTTCATCGCTAACAATGTGATGCAACTCGATTCGCGACGGGCCACCCCCGCCGTGCTCAACAACGACGGTCTGGACTACGTACCGACCAACAAACACATCCTCTTCGGTCACCATTTCGCGGCCATCGCTGGGGCGGGGCCGCTGGTCGGTCCGGTATTGGCGGCGCAGATGGGCTACTTGCCCGGCACGCTGTGGCTGATCGCCGGCGTGGTGCTGGCCGGTGCGGTTCAGGACTTCATGGTCCTGTTCATGTCCACTCGCCGCAACGGTCGCTCCCTGGGCGATATGGTCCGTGAGGAAATGGGCCGCATCCCCGGCACCATCGCGCTGTTTGGCTGCTTCCTGATCATGATCATCATCCTCGCGGTGCTGGCGCTGATCGTGGTCAAAGCCCTGGCCGAAAGTCCGTGGGGCATTTTCACGGTGATGGCGACCATCCCGATCGCGATGTTCATGGGCATTTACATGCGCTACATCCGTCCGGGTCGTATCGGTGAAATCTCCGTGGTCGGCGTATTGCTGCTGCTGGGGTCGATCTGGCTGGGCGGGCAGATTGCCGCCGATCCGGTCTGGGCCAAGGCGTTCACCTTCAATGGCGTCCAGATTACGTGGATGCTGGTCGGTTACGGTTTCGTGGCCGCCTCGTTACCGGTCTGGCTGATCCTGGCGCCACGTGACTACCTGTCGACGTTCCTGAAAATCGGCACCATCGTGGCCCTGGCGATCGGCATCCTGATCACCATGCCAGAGCTGAAAATGCCGGCATTGACCCAGTTCGTCGATGGCACTGGTCCGGTGTGGAAGGGCGGTCTGTTCCCGTTCCTGTTCATCACCATCGCCTGTGGCGCGGTCTCGGGTTTCCACGCACTGATCTCGTCCGGCACCACGCCGAAACTGCTGGATAACGAAGTCAACTCCCGTTACATCGGTTACGGCGCCATGCTGATGGAATCCTTCGTCGCCATCATGGCGATGGTCGCCGCGTCGGTGATCGAGCCGGGCGTCTACTTCGCCATGAACAGTCCAGCGGCAGTCGTCGGTGGTGATGTGGTGGCTGTGGCTCAAACCGTCAGCAGTTGGGGTTTTGCAATTACCCCGGAAGCGCTGCAAGCAGTGGCCAAGGACATCGGTGAAACTACCATTCTGGCCCGCGCGGGCGGTGCGCCGACCCTGGCGGTCGGTATCGCGCAGATCCTGCACAGTGTCCTGCCGGGTGAAAACACCATGGCGTTCTGGTACCACTTCGCGATCCTGTTCGAAGCGCTGTTCATCCTGACCGCGGTAGACGCCGGTACCCGTGCCGGACGCTTCATGCTCCAGGACTTGCTTGGCTCCTTCGTACCGGCGCTGAAACGCACCGAATCCTGGGCGGCCAACCTGATCGCCACCGCCGGTTGCGTGGCGATGTGGGGCTGGTTGCTGTACCAGGGCGTGATCGATCCGCTGGGCGGCATCAACACCTTGTGGCCGCTGTTTGGTATATCCAACCAGATGCTGGCCGGTATCGCGCTGATGCTCGGCACCGTCGTGCTGATCAAAATGAAACGTCAACGCTACGTCTGGGTCACCATGCTGCCGGCAGTATGGCTGCTGATCTGCACCACCACGGCCGGCTTCATCAAGCTGTTCGACGCCAACCCGGCGATCGGCTTCCTGTCGCTGGCGAAGAAATACAGCGATGCGCTGGCCAACGGTCAGATCCTCGCCCCGGCCAAGGACATCACTCAGATGCAACACGTGATCTTCAATGCCTACACCAACGCAACGCTGACGGCACTGTTCCTGTTTGTGGTCTTCAGTATCCTGTTCTATGCGCTCAAGGTCGGTATCTCCGCCTGGGGTACCAAGGAGCGTACGGATAAAGAAGCACCGTTCCAGGCGCTGCCTGATGCGTAATCGAGGAATGCACGATGTTCAATGACCTGAGTCGCCTCGGTAAATACCTCGGTCAGGCCGCGCGCCTGATGGTCGGCATGCCCGACTACGACAACTACGTCGAGCACATGCAGACCAAACACCCGGACAAACCGGTGATGAGCTACGAAATGTTCTTCCGGGAACGTCAGGAAGCCCGTTACGGTGGCAAGGGTGGGCCCAAGTGCTGTTGACCCGGTTGCCGGATTAGCAGCAACCCCTGTGGGAGCTAACCTGCCAGCGATGGCGGCTGAACATTCAACATCCTTGTTGATTGACAGTCCGCCATCGCTGGCAGGCAAGCTCCCACATTTATTTTGTGTTGATACTTTAACTTTGTGAGACAGGAGATCCAGTTTGTCCTCTCCCATCCCGGTAACAATCCTCAGCGGCTTCCTCGGCGCCGGCAAGACCACGCTGCTGCGCCACCTGCTCAAAACCGAGCACGGCCTGAAAATTGCCGTGATCGAAAACGAATTCAGCGACGCCGGCATCGACACCCAACTGTTGGGTGATGAGCCGGTGCAAGTGATGACGCTGTCCAACGGCTGCGTCTGCTGCACGATTCACACTGACCTGACCAAGGCGCTTTACCTGTTGCTCGAACGCCTGGACAGCGGTGAAATCGCCTTCGACCGCCTGGTTATCGAGTGCACCGGCCTGGCGGATCCGGCCCCTGTGGCGCAAACCTTTTTCATCGACGAAGAATTGCGCGAGCGTTACATCCTCGATGGCATCATCACCCTGGTCGACGCGGCGCATGCCGATACTCATCTGACCCAAACCATCGCCCAGGCACAAATCGGTTTTGCCGACCGCTTGCTGGTGAGCAAGCGCGATCTGGTGGACGAGCCAACGTTCACCGCATTAAGCGAACGCCTGACCCGCATCAACCGTCGCGCGCCTATCCGCGTGGTCGACCACGGCAAGATCGACCTGGCCGAATTGCTCGACGTGCGTGGTTTCAATCTCAATGCCGACCTGGGTGGCGGCGTGAGTTTGCGCCCGGTCAGCAAGGCGCCTTCCATCGACCGCATTTCCAGCTTGGTGCTGCGCACTGACAAGCCGCTGGATATCGACAAGCTCAGCGAGTTCATGAACGAACTGCTGGAAGATCATGGCAAGCAACTGCTGCGCTACAAAGGTGTGTTGAGCATTCTCGGTGAGCCGCGGCGGATGGTGTTTCAGGGTGTGCTGAAGTTGTACGGATTCGATTGGGATACGGAATGGGCGGACGGCGAGGCGCGTGAAAGCGTGATCGTGTTTATCGCCGATGATCTGCCGGAAGAGAAAATTCGAGAGGGCTTTGCGCGGGTGGCCGCGGGCTGAAATATGTGTAGCGTCAGTGATGACGCTATCGCGGGCTTGCCCGCGATGGCGATCTAACCCGCAACACGATTCTGGCTCAGGCCCGGTCCCGTGCTCAGCAATGTTTCCTCCAGATAATCCAGATGCCTGCTGAGCAGCATGACCGCCTTGACTGCCTCGCTACGCTCTACTGCATCCAGAATCCCTGCATGCACCTGCCAATCGCAATAACCCTCCACCCGCACCTCAACCTGCGCAATCGCCAGCGAAGACAGCGGCACAAGGCTGCCCAGAAAATGCGCCAATGGTGCATTCCCCGCCATTTCCGCCAACTTCAGATGAAACTCCCCCGACAACCGGATCGCCGACCCACGCGCTGCACAGTGACGCTCGCTATCGATCAGGGCTCGTAGACATTTCAAGTCCTGTGAACGGGGCTGCTGGCACGCCAGCCGCACCACCATGGTCTCAGTCAACCGCCGGGCATGCAGTGTCTGCCGAATCAGCTCGCTATCGAGCATGGCGACGCGGGGGCGATGGTTGGCCCGAAGGACGATGACTTGCTGATGGGACAGTTGCGTCAACACCCCGCGAATCTCACTGCGGCGAACACCGAACATTTGCGCCAGGCTCTCTTCAGTAAAGCGGCTGGCAGCATGGAGGCGTTGCTCGAGAATGGCGTCGAAGACTCGCGAGTAGAGATCATCCGCCGGCGGAGAAAAGGGCAGGGCGACAAGAGTGTGTGGTGAAGCGAAGCTGTTCATGGCCTGTCTCCGGTTTTATAGGTTTCAACTGCCGAGGTTGTCGTCCGGAATATTCAATTCGATGCCCATCCGCTTTCCTTCGCGAAGGATATGGCGGCGCATTTCGGCACTGGCCTGGGCGCTGTTCTTGCTGCGAATCGCGCGCACCACGGCTTCGTTCTCTTCCAGACGCTCAGCCAGATGCTCGGGGGAGTTGCGCAACACCTGTGCGCTTTGCTTGAGGGCATTGCTCGTCTGCTGCACCACGCTCTGGAAGATCGGGTTCGAGGTCAGGGTGAACAGCTCTTCGTGGAAGGCGATGTAGGCGTTTACGCCCGCCTCGCTGTCGTTGGCCTCCAGGGCTTCGCGCATGTCCATCAACGTCAGGCGCAGTTGCCCGACTTCCTTGCTGCTGATGGATTGCGCCACCAGGCCGACGATAAACGGCTCAAGGGTGTAGCGCAGTTGCAGCACATCTTCGAGGCTTGCACCGGCCACCGCGCTGTCGTGGCTTTGGCTGTCACTCAGATTGGCGTCCAGCACCACCACGCCTTTGCCGGGCATCGAACGCACCAGGCCGAGGGTCTCCAGCACGATCACCGCTTCGCGCAGGCTAGGGCGGCTGATGCCCAGTTGCTCGGCCAGTTCACGCTGGCCCGGCAACATTTCGCCGGAGCGCCACTGACCACGGGCCAGGGCGGCCCGAAGTTTTTCTACCACTGAATTGACGACGGTTGACGAGGTAATCACTGTTCGCTCCAAGTCGCGATGAATGTGCCCGCCCGCAGGCAGGCACATGTTGTTTAAAATTCCTGCTGATGCGCCGGGGCAACCGGTTTTTTCGGCTGGAAGGTATAACCGACCTGACCCGAAAGCACTTTATTTGCCCGTTGGATATCGATGTCTTTTTCCCAGCGTGCGATGGCCACGGTGGCAACGCAGTTGCCGATCAGGTTGGTCAGCGCGCGGCCGATGCCCATGAACCAGTCCACCGCCAGCACCAGCACCAGGCCGACCACCGGAATCGCCGGAATCGCGGTCAGCGTCGCCGCCAGAATCACCAGCGCCGAGCCGGGAATCCCGTGGGCGCCTTTGGACGTGATCAATGACACCAGCAGAATCGTCAGCAGATCGGTCATGGCCAGCGGCGTACCGGTGGCATTGGCGATGAAGACGATGGCCAGGGTCAGGTAGATCGAAAAACCGTCCAGGTTGAACGAGTACCCGGTTGGAATCACCAGGCCCACCGTCGAGCTGCCGATGCCCAGATGCTCAAGCTTGCGCATGATTTGAGGCAGCACGGCGTCGGACGACGCGGTGCCCATGACGATCAGCAATTCTTCACGCAGGTATTTGAGCAAAGGCCACATCTTCAGGCCCGAAAGGCGCATCACCAGGCCGAGAATCAGTGTCACAAACGCCACGCAGGTCAGGTAAAACAGACCGACCAGGCTGCCCAGGTGTTGCAGCGAATCCAGGCCATATTTGCTGGTGGTGAAAGCGATCGCGCCGAACACGCCGATCGGCGCCAGGCGCACGATCATGCCCATGATGCGGAAAATCACGTGGCTGAGCTCGTTGATCAACCGGGAAATACCCGATGCCGCTTCGCCCACCAGGTTCAGCGCGCTGCCGAACAGCACCGAAAACAGCAGCACTTGCAGAATGTTGTTCTCCGCGAAGGCGCCGATGACCGAGCTCGGGATCAGGTTCATCAGGAACTGCGAGGTGGTTTGCATATGCTGACCGCGCTGGGCGATGTCGCCCATGTCGGCGGCGGACAACTGCTCCAGATGAATGTTCGCGCCGCTGCCGATGCCGGTGGTGAACGCGAACACCAGGCCAATCACCAGGGCAATGGTGGTCAGCACTTCGAAGTAGATCACCGATTTCAGGCCGATGCGCCCGACCTTCTTCAGGTCGCCGGCACCGCTGATGCCGCTGACCACCACGCAGAACACGATCAGACCAATGAGCATCTTGATCAGCTTGATAAAGCCGTCACCGAGCGGTTTGAGCTGGGCGGAATATTCGGGAAGGGTCAGCCCGCAGACGATGCCGAGCACCAGTCCGAGAACCACTTGGAGGAAGATTGAACGCGAGCACCATCTGAGCATGGGAGGAATCCTGGTCGGTGTCCTGGCTGCCGTGCGCGGGGCGCATCAGATTCAGGACTTAATTATTGTGGTCTTACCGGTATGTCCAGTGCAGGCGCAGTCTACGCTGGATTTTTTCAGGATTACAAGGGTAAGCAGACAAATTGGCATTACCGGTCTGACCAGTGGTGCTGGTTCCGTAGGAGCTGCCGTCAGATTAGCCGTCAGGAATTTCAGTCAAAAAAAACCGGCCATCGCTGGCCGGTTTTTTCATTGCTGCGGTTTAGCGGCTGATTAAGCGCCGTACACCGGCAGCTTCTTGCAGATGGCCTTGACCTTCTCACGAACGGCGTCGATCACCGCTTCGTTGTTCAGGTCAGCCAGGATGTCGCAGATCCAGCCGGCCAGCTCTTTGCACTCAGCTTCCTTGAAGCCACGAGTGGTCACAGCCGGAGTGCCGAAGCGCAGGCCGGAAGTAACGAACGGGGAGCGTGGATCGTTTGGCACGGAGTTCTTGTTCACGGTGATGAACGCTTTGCCCAGAGCGGCGTCGGCGTCTTTACCGGAGATTTCCTGCTTGATCAGCGACAGCAGGAACAGGTGGTTTTCAGTACCGCCGGAGACCACGTCGAAACCGCGCTCGATGAATACGCTGGCCATGGCCTGGGCGTTTTTCACCACTTGTTGCTGGTAAGCCTTGAACTCAGGTTGCAGGGCTTCCTTGAAGCAGATCGCTTTAGCGGCGATCACGTGCTCCAGCGGGCCACCCTGGGCGCCCGGGAATACCGCGGAGTTCAGCTTCTTCTCGATGTCGGCGTTGGCGCGCGCCAGGATCAGACCGCCACGTGGACCGCGCAGGGTCTTGTGGGTGGTGGTGGTCACGACGTCAGCGAAAGGAACCGGGTTCGGGTAGACGCCAGCGGCGACCAGACCGGCCACGTGGGCCATGTCGACGAACAGGTAAGCGCCAACCTTGTCAGCGATTTCACGGAAGCGCGGGAAGTCCAGGATCTGCGAGTACGCAGAGAAACCGGCCACGATCATTTTCGGCTTGTGCTCAACGGCCAGACGCTCGACTTCGTCGTAGTCGATCAGACCATTGGCGTCGATGCCGTACTGAACGGCGTTGTACAGCTTGCCGGACGAGGAAACGCTGGCACCGTGGGTCAGGTGACCACCATGGGCCAGGCTCATGCCCAGGATGGTGTCGCCTGCTTGCAGCAGGGCCAGGTAAACGGCGCTGTTGGCTTGCGAACCGGCGTGTGGCTGAACGTTGGCGTATTCGGCGCCGAACAGCTCCTTGGCGCGGTCGATGGCCAGTTGCTCGACGATGTCGACGAACTCGCAACCACCGTAGTAGCGCTTGCCCGGGTAACCTTCGGCGTACTTGTTGGTCAGTACCGAGCCTTGAGCTTCCATCACCGCAGGGCTGGTGTAGTTTTCCGAAGCGATCAGCTCAATGTGCTCTTCCTGGCGCTGAGCTTCTTGCTCCATGGCGGCAAAGAGATCGGCGTCGTACTTGGCAATAGTCAAATCACGGCTGAACATGGCGGTCCTCAAGGATCGGGGCAGAAAAGGGGGGCATTCTAACCCAATGGGTTTTAGATGGCATATGAAAGGAGATCATGTCGCAGACAAGTGGGCTTCATGACGGGATCAGCGGTGATCATGCCAGCCTGTGGCGAGGGAGCTTGCTCCCGTTGGGCTGCGAAGCGGCCCCAAAAATCTTGTGAGCGCTGCGCACTCAAGCGGGAGCAAGCTCCCTCGCCACAATAATTGCGCTTCAGTCGAACATGAACAACGCATCATTGCTGAACTGCGCTTCAAACCGGCCCGCCGGCATCGGACGCCCGAACAGATACCCCTGAACCTCATCGCAACCATGCTCACGCAGGAAGTCCAGTTGCTCATGGGTTTCCACGCCTTCGGCGATCACCGCAAGATTGAGGCTGTGGGCCATGGCGATGATCGCCCGGGCAATCTGCGCATCCTGTTCACCTGAGGGCAATCCGTCGACAAAGGTGCGGTCGATTTTCAGCACGTCGATCGGGAACTGCTTGAGGTAGTTGAGCGATGAATAACCGGTGCCGAAGTCGTCGACCGCGATGCTCAGCCCGAGGTTTTTCAGCCCGGCGAGAATCTGCATCGCCTCGCTGACTTCGCGCATCAGGATACTTTCGGTCAGTTCCAGTTCCAGGCACGCCGGCGGCAGGCCGGTTTCCTTGAGAATGGTGGCGATCCGCGTGCCGAGCTGGCCGTCGGAGAACTGCCGGGCGGAGATGTTCACCGAGACCTTCGGCACCCGCACCTTGGCCTGATGCCAGGACTTGAGCTGACGGCACGCCTCGCTGATCACCCAGTCGCCAACGTCCACCACCAGGCCGAGCTCTTCGAGCACTGGAATGAAGTCCCCCGGCGGCACCAGGCCACGGCGTGGATGACGCCAGCGCAGCAAGGCTTCGGCGCCGGTCAGGCGTTTGCCGTCGCCGCTGAACTGCGGCTGGTAATACAGAACGAATTCGTTTTGCTCCAGGGCATGGCGCAAGTCGCTTTCCAGCTCCAGGCGCTCGAGGGCGCTGGCGTTCATGTCGGCCTGATAGAACTGGAAGTTGTTTTTGCCGCGTTCCTTGGCGTGGTACATCGCGGTGTCGGCGTTCTTCATCAACTGACTGAGTTCGTTACCGTCCTGCGGACTCAGGGCGATGCCGATACTGGCGGTGACGAAAAACTCGCGGCCTTCGAGCACGAACGGTTTCACCAGGCTGGCGAGGATCTGCTCCGCCACGTGTATCGCCCGGTTCAGGGCGATTTCCCGATTGATGCGCGGTTGCAGCAGCAGGGTGAACTCGTCGCCGCCCATGCGCGCTACGGTGTCGTCGTCATCGACGCAACCGAGCAGGCGCGTGGCCATTTCCTTGAGCATGCGATCGCCGGCAGCGTGGCCCAGGGAGTCGTTGATCGGCTTGAAACGGTCCAGGTCGAGGAACATCAGCACCACCCAGGACTTCTGCCGTTCCGCCGATTGCAAGGCGGTGTGCAGGCGATCCTGGAACAGCGTGCGGTTGGGCAGGTGGGTCAGGGCGTCGTAATAGGCGAGGCGGTGAATCCGTTGTTCACTGGCCTTGCGCTCACTGATGTCGCTGAAGAAGCACACGTAGCTGGCCAGATCGCCTTCGTCGTCGAGCACCGCCGTGATGCCGACCCACGCCGGGTAATGCTCGCCATTGCGTCGCTTGAGCCAGACTTCGCCTTCCCAGGTGCTGTGCTGGTTCAGTTGCTTGAGCACATAGCGCAGATGCGCTTCCTGCTGCTCGTCGACGGTCAGCATGTTCGGCAACTGGTCGAGCACCTGCTCCACCGCATAGCCGCTCACGCGACTGAACGCTTCGTTGGCCTGGACGATGTAGCCCGCCGGGTCGGTGATCAGAATCGCCGAGGTCGAGTGTTCGAATACCGTGGCCGCCATGCGCAGGTCTTTCTCGGCGCGGCGTTGCTGGCTGATGTCGCGACCGACACCGAGCACGCCTTCGAAGGCGCCGTGTTCATCCCAGACCAGCACCAGGCGCAGCTCGATAGGAATCTTGCGCCCGTCGGCCCGCAGGCAATCGAACAGGAACAGCTGGGTTTGCACCTGACTGCGCAGCAACGCCAGTTGGTCGGGCTTGTCCAGCGCCTTGCTGACGCGGTCCATCAGGCTGTAGATGCCGGACAATTGCTGTGGGTTGGCAATGGTCGTCTGCCAGCCGTTCTGGAAGATCCAGTCGGTGTCGTAGCCCAGCACGGCCTGCACCGACGGGCTGACGTAGTTGAGCGAGAGCTTGCTGTCGGTGGAAAAGATCACGTCGCTGATGCTTTCGGCGAGCATCCGGTAACGCTGCTCGCTGTCGCGCAGGGACTCGCTGGCTTCGATCTGCTCAGTGATGTCCTTGGCCACACCGATGATCCGCGTGACCTGGTCATGTTTGTCCCGCGCCAGCGCCTGCTCACGAATGTCGAACCGCCGCCATTGGCCATCCCGATGACGGAAGCGCAGTTGGCATTGCAGCAATTGGGTGTAGCCGGCGTGACGCTGGGTCTGGCGCGAACGGTGGTAGTGGTCGGCATCTTCGGGGTGCAGGAGGATTTCCCAGAAGTACTCGCCCATCTGGTGCAGCTCGGTGCGGTTGTAGCCGAGTGTCTGGCCCAGGTGGTGGTTGCTGAAGATCATGCGCTGGCTGATCACGTCCTGCACATACAGATGATCCGGCACCGTGCGCACCACATCGGACCAGAACCCTTCACGCTCGAGCAGCGACAATTCAATGAGCTTGCGGCTGGTGATGTCGTTGATGCTCAGGATCACCGCTTTATAGTCATCCTGGTCTTCCGGCAGGCGCAGCACCAGCCACAAGTGCTGGTCGCGACCGTTGGCGTCCGGGAGTTTTATCTCCAGCTCGAGCTGTTTCTGCTGGTTGAGCACCGCGTCGAGCACTTGATTGCCGATGGCAGTGCCGTCCAGCGGATTGCCGTCGATCAGCAGTTTCCAGGCTTGTTCGCAGGTGTTGACGTTGAGCAGTTGCAGGGCAACCTGGTTGACCTCGGTGATGCGCAGTTCCTGCAGCAATTGCTGCCGTTGCTCCGCAGATTCCAGCCAGCCACGCAGTTGTTCGCTGCTGTGCAACCGGGCTTTGTCGAACGCCTGCTTGAGCCCCGACACGTCAAGTACACACAGCGCCACGCCGGTACCTTCGAAAATATCCTTGTAGCGCCGACGACCTTCAGTCACCTGGCGCTGACGGCGGCGCATGTTCAGCAGGGCAATCAGCGGCAGCAGGGAGAGCGCCAGCCCCAACAGGCATTTGCCGATGAACGCCGGTAACAATTCCTCAATCACGCGCTTGCGGTCGAACAAACCGCGCAATTGCCAGTCGCTGCTGCTCAGGGGAACCGTCAGCACGCTGTTGGCCACATCCTCTTCGGTCAGTTCGCCCGGCTTGGCCGAGGGGCGCGAATCATCGCGACTGATGACTTGGTGGTTGAAGCGGTTTTCCACCAGCCACATTGGGCGGATGCCGGTTTCGTTCTGTTTGGTCAGTGACGAGAAAAAGCTCGGCTTCAGGCGCAGGGCCCAGTAGCCACGCGTGCTGCCGCTGGACTGATGCAGCAGCAAGTGCACCGTCGAACCGTTATCGGCGTTGCTGAAATAGTGGGCCTGGCGACGGCTGTGACGAACCAGGTCGGCGAGGTAGTCGGCGTCCTCGCTGTCGGTGGCGCTGTCACTGAGGATTTTGCCGGAGGGACTCAACAGCGCAAGACTGATCAGGTCGGGCAAGGATTTTTGCAGCTTGCGAAGCAACTCCTGCTGTTCGTCGGCGCTTTGTGGCTGTTCGACGATCGGTAGCAGATTGAGGGCGATCTGCGCGTTGAGTGCCATGTTCAGGCTGACTTGCGCGGCCAGATCGGCGGTGTAGTCGATGGTGTACTGACGCTGGTTTTTCTGGGTTTCGCGCAGCTGATCCAGCAGTTGCCAGAACAGCAGGGCGAGCAGCAGCAACACCAGTGTCGCCAGCGCACCCTTCAAGGTTCCGCGCAGGGGGGAGCCGGGCGCAACAGTCGGTGCACGGGGGATCAGGGGCGGAGTGACATTGGACAAACTGTAATCCTGCGGTTTGGCTGGACTGGCGCGACGTGCACTATAAGCCGGACGCCCGGAGGGCGGCTAGCATGCCTTGAGTTGTGGCAAAGTGCCAGTCCCTCCCGGCTGGACTGCCTCTCGTCATTCAGGTAGCTTTGCCGGTTACGCGGGAGCGTTCCAGCTCCTAGAATCAGGCTTTTTCAGCGCGCACATATTGATAGCTTTCAATCGAGCGACGCGCACGGCCTGGCCAGGCATCGCCTGCGCCCTAATCATTCATCTGTCACTGACCCAAGGTTCTCCATGGCTCAATACGTCTTCACCATGCATCGGCTGGGCAAAGTTGTTCCGCCGAAGCGGGAAATCCTGAAAAACATTTCGCTGTCCTTCTTCCCTGGCGCCAAGATCGGCGTGCTCGGCCTTAACGGTTCGGGTAAATCCACGCTGCTGAAAATCATGGCCGGCGTCGACACCGAGTTCGAGGGCGAAGCCCGTCCGATGCCGGAGCTGAACATCGGTTACCTGCCGCAAGAGCCGATCCTGGACCCGACCAAAACCGTGCGTGAAGTGGTCGAGGAAGCGGTCAGCGTGATCAAGAACGCCCAGGCGCGCCTGGACGAGGTCTACGCGGCTTACGCTGATGAAGATGCCGACTTCGACAAGCTGGCAGCCGAACAGGCCAAGCTCGAAGCCATCCTGCAAGCCAGCGACGGTCATAACCTGGATCGCCAACTGGAAGTCGCCGCCGATGCGTTGCGCCTGCCGGCCTGGGACGCCAAGGTCGAATTCCTCTCCGGTGGTGAAAAGCGTCGTGTAGCCCTGTGCCGCCTGCTGCTGTCCGCCCCCGACATGCTGCTGCTCGACGAACCGACCAACCACCTGGACGCTGACTCCGTCGCCTGGCTGGAGCATTTCCTCCACGACTTCCCGGGCACCGTCGTTGCGATCACGCACGACCGTTACTTCCTGGACAACGTTGCCGGCTGGATTCTGGAACTCGACCGTGGCGCGGGCATTCCTTACGAGGGCAACTATTCCGGTTGGCTCGAAGCCAAGTCCGATCGTCTGGCGGCCGAATCCAAGCAGCAGTCGGCCCACGAAAAAGCCATGAAGGAAGAACTGGAGTGGGTGCGCAAAGGCGCCAAGGCCCGCCAGTCCAAATCCAAGGCACGTCTGCAACGCTTCGAAGAAATGCAATCGCAGGAATTCCAGAAGCGTTCGGAAACCAACGAGATCTACATCCCGGCCGGTCCGCGCTTGGGTGACAAGGTCATCGAGTTCAAGAACGTCACCAAGGGCTACGGCGATCGCGTGTTGATCGACAACCTGTCGTTCTCGATGCCGAAGGGCGCCATCGTGGGCGTGATCGGCGGTAACGGTGCCGGTAAATCGACCCTGTTCCGCATGCTGATGGGCAAGGAAACCCCGGATTCGGGCAGCATCGAAGTCGGCGAAACCGTGCAACTGGCGTGCGTCGACCAGAGCCGCGAAGACCTGGACGGCAGCAAGACCGTGTTCCAGCAGATCTCCGACGGTTCGGACCAGATCCGCATCGGCAACTACGAGATTCCGTCGCGTACCTACGTCGGTCGCTTCAACTTCAAGGGCGGCGATCAGCAGAAGTTCGTCAAGGACCTGTCCGGTGGTGAGCGCGGTCGCTTGCACTTGGCCCTGACCCTGAAGGAGGGTGGCAACGTCCTGCTGCTCGACGAACCGTCCAACGACCTCGACGTTGAAACCCTGCGTTCCCTGGAAGAAGCCCTATTGGACTTCCCGGGCGCCGCCATTGTGATCTCTCACGATCGGTGGTTCCTTGACCGTGTGGCGACGCATATCCTGGCGTACGAAGACGACTCGCAAGCGGTGTTCTTCGAAGGCAACTACACCGAGTACGAAGCCGATCGGAAAAAACGCCTCGGCGAAGCGGCTGCCCAGCCGCATCGTGTACGGCACAAAAAACTGGCCTGATATCGGGTTGGTTGCATGAAAAAAAACGGAGCCCCGAAGGCTCCGTTTTTTTATGGGCCTCAGAAAGACCGCGGCGCGCCTTGCTCGTGAAAGCGATCTCCATGACGGTGCAATACTTGAATTGTGAATCCCTGTTTAGGTGCGACGAACGGCTTAAACACGCATTATTTATATCCAGCGCACCATTTAATTTCATAACTGCGACATTTTGCGCTGTCGTGGTGCGCATTCCGTTTGCTAAAGTCCGGCTCAATCTTCTCCAACGATAATAAATTTTACCGAGACTTTTCCATGATCGAATCCGTCGAAACCTTCCTTGTCCGACTGAAAAAACGCGACCCGGATCAACCTGAATTCCATCAGGCTGTGGAAGAAGTCCTGCGCAGCCTGTGGCCGTTTCTTGAAGCCAATCCGCATTATCTGACCTCCGGGATCCTGGAGCGGATGTGCGAACCGGAGCGGGCCATTGTCTTCCGGGTTTCCTGGGTCGACGATCAGGGCAAGGTGCAGGTCAATCGCGGTTTCCGGGTGCAGATGAACAGTGCAATCGGTCCGTACAAGGGCGGCTTGCGTTTCCATCCTTCGGTCAACCTCGGCGTACTGAAATTTCTCGCCTTCGAACAAACCTTCAAGAACTCCCTGACCTCGTTGCCCATGGGGGGCGGCAAGGGTGGCTCGGACTTCGACCCGAAAGGCAAAAGCGACGCTGAAGTCATGCGCTTCTGCCAGGCATTCATGAGCGAACTGTACCGTCACATCGGTGCAGATGTTGACGTGCCGGCCGGCGATATCGGCGTGGGGGCCCGCGAGATCGGTTTCCTGTTCGGCCAGTACAAGCGCCTGAGCAACCAGTTCACCAGCGTATTGACCGGCAAGGGCCCGAGCTATGGCGGCAGCCTGATTCGCCCAGAAGCGACCGGTTTCGGCTGCGTGTACTTTGCTGAGGAAATGCTCAAACGCAACGGTGAAACCGTCGAAGGCAAACGCGTTGCGATTTCGGGTTCGGGCAACGTTGCACAGTACGCGGCACGCAAGGTCATGGACCTGGGCGGCAAGGTGATTTCGCTCTCGGATTCCGAAGGTACGCTGCACTGCGAAAGCGGTTTGACCGAAGAGCAATGGCTGGCGCTGCTGGAGTTGAAAAACGTCAAGCGTGGACGGATCGGCGAGTTGGCCAGTCGCTTCGGCCTGGAGTTTCGCGCCGGTCAGCACCCCTGGAACCTGGCGTGCGACATCGCGCTGCCATGCGCGACGCAAAACGAGCTGAATGCCGAGGCTGCTCGCACATTGCTTCGCAACGGCTGCCTCTGTGTGGCAGAAGGCGCGAACATGCCAACCACCCTTGAGGCCGTGGACCTGTTCATCGAGGCGGGAATCCTGTTCGCGCCGGGCAAGGCGTCCAATGCCGGCGGGGTGGCGGTGAGCGGGCTGGAGATGTCACAGAACGCGATGCGCCTGTTGTGGACCGGGGGTGAAGTGGACAGCAAGCTCCACGGGATCATGCAGTCGATCCACCACGCCTGTGTGCACTACGGCGAAGAGAACGGTCGCATCAACTATGTCAAAGGCGCGAACATCGCCGGCTTCGTCAAAGTCGCCGACGCCATGCTCGCCCAAGGCGTGGTTTAAGCCGGTTCGATGCGGATGATTTCGATCATCTGATTGCCCGCCGGGCGTTGCCACAACACCTCGTCGCCGAGCTGCGCCCCGAGCAATGCCCGGCCCAGCGGCGAACCCCAGTTGATCAGGCCCGCCGCCGCATCGGCCTGGTCCTCGCCGACCAGTTGCACGGTTTGCTCGGCGCTGTGTTCGTCGGCGAACGTTACCCGGCTGCCGATCTGCACCTTTTGCGTTGAGGTGGCGGGCGTCACCACCTGAGCGCTTTGCAGGCGCTGATTGAAATACCTCAAATCCCGCTCAAGGTCAGCCTGGCGCTGCTTGTCGGCCTGCTCGCCCATGGCGGACTGGTCGCTGTGCAACTGTTGCAGCTCGGCGACTTTCGCCTGCAACTGGGCAAGTCCGGCGGGGGTGACGTAATTGGGCTGCGCGCTGACCTGCCGTTCGACTGGCTGATCGGCTTGCGCAGCAGCGTTATCTTCATTGACGAAGGCGCGACTCATGGTTTTCTCCCGTTATAGGGTTTGGGCCATGGTCACTGTCTTTTAGTTTCGGCGGATGTCTGGAAGCGACTCATTGCGAGCGAAACGCACGGGCAGCGTCCTGGTCTTTCTGGTGCTGCCAGGCTCTTTCACGCTCGTCCCAATGGTGGCTGCGATAGTCCTCGCGATCTTCGCTTTCGCGCATGGCCTGGCATTGGCGAAAACCATCGCTCCAGCCTTCAGCGTATTGCTTGTCCTTGAGATAACGCGGCACGTTCTTGCGAAATTCACCGGTGATCGCCCCGGCAGCTTGTCGGCCACTGCTGCAGCCGTCGTCGAAGCCGTCGGCGAAGGCCGGTGGATAGCCCTTGGCAATCAAATCTTCATGGGTGGTCTGGCAGCCCGCGATCGACATCAACACAACCACCATACCTACACAACGCCACATCTCGGACTCCCGGCCGTGCGCCGGCCTATACGTGAAGTCTAGGAGTGGATTCGTGAGGCGTTTGTAGTCGCTCTGTGAAAAATCCATTCAACATCACAGGGGAGCAAGTGCCTCTGAGTCAGTAGTGATACCACTTCACCTCAAGCATCACTTCGTTTTCAGGGGAGGCGAGGTGGCTGAATTCACGCTGTGCACTCAGGCGCAAACCGAGGTTGCGCGACAATTCCCACTGCTGGTTCAGGCTCACACTACGACGCACTTCGCCATTGGTGAAGAAATCTCCCTTGGCCTCAAGGCTGAAGTTGCCCAGCGGGTTCTTCCACAGCACGCCGCTGTTGAAACCCGCCGCCGGAGCGATGAAACCGGCAAAGTCATTGTTGTGCTCGACGCGCACCGTGCCCAAGGCGAAACCGAGCATGTCCTCGCTCAACTGCCAGGTGCCGCCGCCACCGCCGTTGACGTGGCTGACCAGGGTTTCATCGTCATGTTTGCCCGGTACGCGCTCAAGGCCGCCCGTGACTTGCCACGACAGCGGCTGCAACAACTCATTACGCGGTGTCAGGGAGCGAATGGTCGCCAGGTCCAGTTGCTGCAACTGCCATTGATTGCCTTCGTACTGGCGCAGTTTCATCTGCAGGATTTCAATCTGCGCGCCGAGGGGGAAGCTTTCCGAGTTGTCGTTGAGGTCGTGATAGGCCATGCGCAGGCCATATTCACCAAACGCCTTGTCGCCCCGGGTGCCGATGCCGGCTTGCCAGGTGCGCGATTCATGGCCGTCTTCAGGCAGGCCGGGTTGGGGAATGTTCAGCTCGGGGGGCGGGTTCTGGTTGATCGCGCGCAGCAATTCGAAACTTCGTTGGGCCCGTTGCGGGTCGCGCTCCTGGCCGTTGGCGCGGTAGCGTTCCAGCCGGTAAGCCGCGTCGATGATCAGCGCCTGACGCTCGCGCGATTGCGCCTTGAATACTGGCTCCTGTAATTGTTTCTGGTCGGCGCTGACTTTCAGCACCCACTGCTGCTCTTCAGGATTCAACGGTTCGGCGCGGCTCAGCAGCTCACGCTCGCGGGACGGACGATACTCAATCGACTCCACCAGACCGGCTTCTTTGACGGCTTTGACGGTGTCGGTTGGAATCGCGGTCAGCGGGAATTGTTCGGTCAGGCGCAAACTCGGACGCGCCACTTGCAGTAATTCCAGCAGGCGATAGGAGCAGTTTTCGTCGAAGAAGAAATAATCGAACTGGATCTGCTTGAGCTCCCAGACATGCTCGACCATGCGCTCGGTTTCTTGCTGCGTCAGGTTCAGCCGGTATTCCCACAGGTCGCGGTTTTCGAGGCTGCGGTATTCCGAGAGTTTTTCCTGATACGGCACCAGCGCAAACAGGCCCGGATAGCCGCCCATCAAGCCCTTCCAGGCGTAGAGGATGCTGTTGTCCGAACCTTCGATGTAGGCGCCGAAATTGATCGCGTAGCTGAGCAGCGACGTCTTGTCGCTCTGCACACCCGCCTGATCGATCCGCAGCAACGTATGGCCGAACATCGATGACGGGCTGTTCAGATAGGCCGCCGGGAAAATCATCACCGCGCTATGGGGTGAGACATCCTTGAACCATTGCTTGAACTCGGCGCAGTCCAGGGGCGGCAGGTCGGTCAGATTGAGTTGTGCTTTCAGCCAGCGAGTACGGGCCGGGTAGACGCATTGCGCGTGCAGCTCACCGGCAGTGGCCGGGGCGTACAGCGCTTGCACGGTGGCGGCCAGTTCACGGTCGGGATGTTCGTTGCCGTCGGGCGCCAGGAAGAATTTCCTGTCGCTGACATAGCTGCGCCAGCCGCCCAGTTTGGCGGTTTCGTAATGACCGAGGGAAATCCAGAAGGGGTCATTGGCCAGTTGCTGCAAACGTTGATTGTCGATGTGTGGCGCGGCGGACAGCGGGGCGCAGACACAGAGCGCCAGCCAGGCAAGGCGTTTGAGCATAGTGGGCAACTTAGAGATTCGAGAATAAAGACCCAAAAAAAGGGGCAGGTCCAAAAAACAAAACCCGCTCCCCGAAAGGAACGGGCGGGTCGAGCTTAAGCTTGAGTGGCGTACTTGGCCAGACGTGGATCGCTCTTCAGAACGGCCAGGGTGTTGGTATGCACGTCGTCAGCGGTCACGTCAGCCTTGCTGAAGATCTGCTGGAAGTGCTCATGAGTGACGGCGGCGAAGTGCGCACGGTCTTCCGGCGCCACGCCCAGTACCACGGCGTAAGTGGTCAGCGCTTCGCCCTGACCCTTGGCCATGTCTTCGGACAGCTCGTTCATCATGCCATTCATGGCAATCCAGGATTTGCCGCCATAGGTCAGCGACGCATTAGTCGAGCAACCGTTGGTACCGGAGGTCATACCGAAGGTTGCGTTGCCGGAAGTGCCGTTGGTGGTGGATGCCAGGAAGTGAGCCGGGGTGCCACGCTGACCTTCGAACAGCATGTTGCCCCAACCGCAATCCGGGCCGCCTGGCGCCTGAGCCATGGCATTGAGGGATACAGCGGTGAAGAGAGTACCGAGAAGAATCCGTTTCATAGCTTTGTTCTCTTTATGTGCATACCAATGGACAAGGGGTCTGGCCCGATCTGGCGCCAGTGGGCCGGTTATTGTTCCAGCCGCGCAGTTTGGAGTTTAGGCACGTTCCAAGGGTTCCGTGACATTTTGCGAAATATTCGTTGAAAACGTTGATTTAGACCCGGTCCGCCTGGGGATAGCAGTTTAGCTATGCTTTGGCTAAAGGCGCGCCTTGCCAGTGGGGTACGGGCAGCGCCAGAATGCCGCTATCTGCCCCGCCTGATGTAAGGAAGCCCGATGCCTGATCCTGTTGCTGCCAGCTTGCGTCTAGCGCCCGAAGCGCTGACCCGTCCGTTTTCCGCTGAACAGTTCAGCTTCTCTACCACCAATGATCTGGAGCCTTTCCGCGGTGTGCTTGGCCAGGAACGTGCGGTCGAAGCCTTGCAGTTCGGTGTGGCCATGCCACGCCCCGGTTACAACGTCTTCGTCATGGGCGAGCCTGGCACCGGCCGGTTTTCGTTCGTCAAACGCTACCTGAAAGCCGAAGGCAAACGCCTGCAGACCCCGGCGGACTGGGTCTACGTCAACAACTTCGATGAGCCCCGTGAACCCCGCGCCCTGGAATTGCCCTCGGGCACCGCTGGCGCGTTCATCGGTGATATCAACGCGCTGATCGACAACCTGCTGGCGACGTTTCCGGCTGTATTCGAACACCCGTCCTACCAGCAGAAGAAAAGCGCCATCGACCGCGCTTTCAACCAGCGCTACGACAAGGCGCTGGACATCATCGAACGCCTGGCGCTGGAGAAAGAAGTCGCGCTTTACCGCGATGCCAGCAACATCGCGTTTACCCCGATGAGCGAAGGCAAGGCATTGGATGAAGCGGAATTCGCCCAGTTGCCGGAAGCCGATCGCGAGCGTTTTCACGATGACATTTCCGGTCTGGAGGAGCGCCTGAACGAAGAGCTCGCCAGCCTGCCGCAATGGAAGCGCGAGTCGAGCAATCAACTGCGCCACCTCAACGAAGAAACCATCACCCTGGCCTTGCAACCGTTGTTGTCGCCGCTGTCGGAGAAATACGCCGAGAACGCGGCGGTATGCGGTTACCTGCAGGCGATGCAGGTCTATCTGCTGAAAACCGTGGTCGAGCAACTGGTGGACGACAGCAAAGCCGACGCCGTTGCCCGCAAGATGCTGGAAGAGCAATACGCGCCGAGCCTGATGGTCGGTCATTCGGCCAGCGGCGGTGCGCCGGTGGTGTTCGAACCGCACCCGACTTACGAAAACCTGTTTGGCCGCATCGAATACAGCACCGATCAGGGCGCGCTCTACACGACGTATCGTCAACTGCGCCCGGGCGCGCTGCACCGTGCCAACGGCGGCTTCCTGATCCTCGAAGCGGAAAAAATGCTCAGCGAACCGTTTGTGTGGGATGCGCTCAAGCGCGCCCTGCAATCGCGCAAGCTGAAAATGGAATCGCCGCTGGGCGAGTTGGGCCGCCTGGCCACCGTGACCCTGACACCGCAGCACATTCCGTTGCAGGTCAAAGTCGTCATCATCGGTGCCCGACAGCTGTACTACACGCTGCAAGACCTCGATCCGGACTTCCAGGAGATGTTCCGCGTCCTGGTGGATTTCGATGAAGACATCCCGATGGTCGACGAGAGCCTGGAACAGTTCGCCCAGCTACTGAAAACCCGCACCTCCGAAGAAGGCATGGCGCCGCTGACCGCCGACGCGGTGGCGCGTCTGGCGACGTACAGCGCGCGTCTGGCCGAGCATCAGGGGCGTTTGTCGGCGCGGATCGGCGATCTGTTCCAACTGGTCAGCGAGGCGGATTTCATTCGTCATCTGGCGGGCGACGAAATGACCGACGCCGGGCATATCGAGCGTGCGCTTAAAGCCAAGGCCACCCGCACCGGGCGTGTTTCGGCGCGGATTCTCGATGACATGCTGGCCGGGATCATCCTGATCGACACCGATGGCGCGGCAGTCGGCAAGTGCAACGGGCTGACGGTGCTGGAGGTCGGTGACTCGGCGTTCGGTGTGCCGGCACGGATTTCCGCCACGGTCTATCCGGGCGGCAGCGGCATTGTCGACATCGAACGCGAAGTCAACCTCGGCCAGCCGATTCACTCCAAAGGCGTGATGATCCTCACCGGGTATCTGGGCAGCCGTTACGCCCAGGAATTCCCGCTGGCGATTTCCGCGAGTATCGCGCTGGAGCAGTCCTATGGTTACGTCGATGGCGACAGTGCGTCGCTGGGTGAAGCGTGCACGTTGATCTCGGCCTTGTCGAAAACGCCGCTCAAGCAGTGCTTTGCCATCACCGGTTCGATCAACCAGTTCGGTGAAGTGCAGGCGGTGGGCGGGGTCAACGAGAAGATCGAAGGCTTCTTCCGTCTCTGCGAAGCTCGTGGGCTGACCGGCGAGCAGGGGGCGATCATTCCCCACGCCAACGTCGCCACGCTGATGCTCGACGAGAAGGTATTGGCGGCGGTGCGTGCGGGGCAGTTCCATGTCTACGCGGTGCGTCAGGCCGATGAGGCATTGAGCCTGTTGGTCGGCGAGCCCGCCGGTGCGCCGGATGAGAATGGCGAGTTCCCTGAAGGGAGCGTGAATGCGCGGGTGGTGGAACGCTTGCGGGTGATTGCGGAAATGATCAGCGAAGAAGACCTGAAAGAGGCCGAGAAAGAAGCTGCGCAGGAAGCCTTGGTCGAAGCCAAGCCGGCCTGACGCGCAACAAAACTGTGGGAGCGAGCCTGCTCGCGATGAGGGCTTCACATTCAACGAAGATGTTGAGTGTCAGTCCGCAATCGCGAGCAGGCTCGCTCCCACCTTTGTATTCGGGTCGACCTGAAAAAGTGCCATCACTCTGACGTCAATATTCACACAATGACCATTCGGCGCCTTCTGGTCTCAGTTGACGTGCTGGTCAGACTTTTCTTCTATTCTGAGCTCAAGGATATCGACAGTAATCACTGGATCGAGACAGCTCTCCCGTGGGGGCTGAATACCGGATCTAACGAGGGTCGCCGCCATGTCGCGCAACCTCTGCCTCACCCGTCAATGCCTGGGTCTTGTGACCCGTATCGAATGCGCCATCAAGCCATTGGCTGGCGATACGGGCATGTGGACCTTGCTGTTTGCCGCCGGAATGGCCGGCGAACAACCGTCAGCCATCAAGGCCCAGGGCCCGTTTCATGGCCCTTTCGTGGCTGAATCAATCCTCGACACCATTGTTGAAAGCCTGACCCTGCACGGCTACGAACTGGCCGACGATCCACAAATCTGGTGCCTGCACCTGCAAGCCCAGCTGCGGGAAATCAATGGTGGCCGTTGCCGCAACCTGGGCGGCTTCGAGTTTCGCCCCGACCATTGAGAAGGCTATTGGTCAAGGCTGGACGTGTCAGCCTTGTCGAGCTTGACCTCGAAGCCGTATTGCACGGTGGTGAGGTCGGTTCGCTGATAGGTTTCCAGATGAGTGGGCTGGCCATAGAAGTAATGCACACCGAATAACGCCGGGCCTTCTGCGCTCGCGTCGTGAATGACCGAAAGAATCTCCTTGAGATAGTGACCGCTATCGTCCCTGGCGAAAAAGCGCCAGTCCTGGGCGGGAAACAGCTTCAGATCAACCACCAGCGCATTGCCTTTCAATTCCAGGCCTTTGGGCAGTTGGTGGGCATCGAGTGTCTGCTTGTCGACCGTCGCCAGGAACAGCGGCATGGAGCCCACCGCGTAGGCCGGCGTTTGCGCAAACAGGTTCAGATCGTAGGTGATGATGCCGCGCAGAGGATCGATCTGAAACGCCTCCGGCGGTAACTCGATCGGCTCATCGCGTTGACCGCTGCTGTCCTCGGTAAAGAAGCTGACCGGGCTGTCCCCGGGGTTGAAGGACGTCCCCAGCAATTCATCGTTGAAACTTCGGGCGTGGTCGAATTCGATGCGCGCCGCGCTAGGATCTTCCACCGCTTGACGGATGCTGACGCTCTTTTTCAGTTGTTCCTCAGTCAGCGTCGCACCTTTGAGCCAGGTCGGGGCCTGATCGTCGTACACCACCACCGGCAAGGTCAGTGGCTGGATGGTTTTATCGGTGGTGTGCTGGTCGAAGCGACGGACTGGCAGGTCCAGGTCCTTGCGTGTGACCGTGACCGCCGAGAAGTCGAGCAGGCTGACTTCAAGGGTCTCGATCGGCCCGTTGAAGTACACCTTGGAGTAATGGTTTTTTTGCTGCTTTTCAAAAGCGCGTTGCTCTTCATAGAGTTGTTTTTCGAACGTTTCGCTCCAGGCCTTTTGTTGCTGCATTTTTGCGAGCTGTTGTTGAAAAAAGGCAATTTGCGCGGCGGTTTCGTTGATCGAGCCGGCGCGCGAAAGAAATTGCCCGGTGGTGTCTTTGGCCTGGACGATCAGCGGGTTGAGCGGCGTTCCGCCCACCTCGGGCGCCAGCGGTGCGCTGTTGTTGAATTCGATCTCGGCGTAGTTGTTTGTCAGTTTAAGCAAGGTGACGCTGAGGTTGTCGTTGGTGCGGGTCTGGCCCACGTCCTTTTTTGTCAGGTCGAAGCTATAAAGCCTGCGGGGTGCGATGACTTCCACTTTGCCTTGCAGGCTGACCGGCTGCGGTTGGTGCTTGTTGTCGACGTCAAGGCCATCGATGAACGGATAAGTCACTGTCAGGTCATCGGGGTTGGTCAGGTTGGAGCTCGACGGGCTTAGCTGAATGCCGGGGTCGGTTTCCGACCATTCCGGCTGGAACGCGATCACGCGTTTGTTGCTCAGGGTCACCGACTGCCATTCCAGGCCATGGGGAAAGAGAAACGCGGCCGGAATGTCGAAGTTGAAGGGGAACACTGGCTGCAGGTCGGTCAGGTAGTCGGAGCTGGAGTCCTTGTGCAACACGATCAGGCCGTTGATGTACGTGTCGACCAGCGCCTGGGGCGTGGGATAGTGCTTGAGCACCGCAAGGACGTCTTCACCGTACTCGGTGACCACGGGTTTGCTGTCGAGTTTGAGTTGTGCGCGCTCGAGCAACAGCAGCGAACCACCCAGTTCGGCCACGATATCCTTGAGTTTCGGGTCCTGAATGGCATCCAGGGCCTTCTCGAACTGCGCGGTTTTTTCCTCGAGGCTGACCTGGCGTTTGTCATCGCTGGGCGAGCAGCCGCTCATCAGCACGGCCAGGCAAACCCCGGCGCTCATCAAAGGCAATCGCACACCCATTTCCCGTCTTCCTGTCCGCTGTCGCTGAGCTGTCAATGGTTTGGACACTAGCAGAAAAACCTTGTGACACACGTGCAGGTGGCGGATTTCCCGATGGTTTCTGGCTGTAACAGGTGGCTGGTATACTCGCGGCCATTTCCAGTCCACATGTGAGATTCAATGGAACGCTTTATCGAAAATGCAATGTACGCCTCCCGCTGGCTGTTGGCGCCGATCTACTTCGGCCTGTCCCTCGGTCTGCTGGCTCTGGCGCTGAAATTCTTCCAGGAAGTCTTCCACGTCATTCCCAACGTGTTCTCGATGGCTGAGTCGGACCTGATCCTGGTGCTGCTGTCGTTGATCGACATGGCACTGGTGGGTGGTTTGCTGGTGATGGTGATGATTTCCGGTTACGAGAACTTCGTCTCTCAACTGGATATCGACGACAGCAAGGAAAAACTCAACTGGCTGGGCACCATGGATTCGTCTTCGTTGAAGATGAAGGTCGCGGCGTCCATCGTGGCGATTTCATCGATCCATCTGTTGCGGATCTTCATGGACGCCAAAAACGTCGATCCCGAGCATTTGAAGTGGTACGTGATCATTCACATGACTTTCGTGGTGTCGGCCTTTGCCATGGGGTATCTGGATAAGCTGACCAAGCACTGATTGCTGCGTTTTTGCCTTTTTTACACCGCCCGTCCGTTGCGAAACAGACGGGCGGTGTCGTTTGTGGCTTGTGCTTTGATGCAGTGAGGCCTATGCCTGTAAGGATGTTGGCTCGCCACTGTGTGAGGTGCGTTCATGAACCTGCAAGAGCTGAATGCTTATGCCATCGCCGGGAAGGTCGATGAGTTGAACCTGATCTCCATGGAAGGTGGAATCTACCTGCTGGAAGCGCGCATGCATGGCGCGGCGTACCCCTTGAGCGACGCTCGCGGCCAGATGTTTCACCTGCGCTCGGTCGAGCATGCACGCGAAATACTCCATGCCTGCCCCAGCTTGCCGTTCAACCTGGTGCATACCTCGGTTCATGACGAAATGTGCGGTCTGGGCGGCAGTGCTGGAGAAAGTCTGAAGGTGCCGATCTCTTTCCGTACAACAGGGCTGCGCTGACAGCCCTCATCAGCGCAGCGACATCTGTGCTAGTCTGCTGGCCCTTTTGGTTCCGGGCGCTCCGGGACGCGCTGTGCACGCACGGCAAGTTCCAGGGCCGTCCGCACAGCGGAGCAGTGTCATGTCCGAAGTAAATCTGTCCACCGACGAAACCCGCGTCAGCTACGGTATTGGCCGTCAGCTGGGCGACCAACTGCGCGACAACCCGCCGCCGGGCGTTAGCCTGGACGCGATCCTCGCAGGCCTGACCGACGCGTTCGCCGGCAAGCCAAGCCGTGTGGGTCAGGAAGAAATGTCCGCGAGCTTCAAGGTTATTCGCGAAATCATGCAAGCCGAAGCGGCTGCCAAAGCTGAAGCGGCTGCTGGCGAAGGCCTGGCATTCCTGGCTGAAAACGCCAAGCGCGATGGCATCACTACCCTGGCTTCCGGTCTGCAATTCGAAGTGCTGACTGCCGGCGAAGGCGCCAAGCCATCCCGTGAAGACACCGTGCGTACTCACTACCACGGCACCCTGATCGACGGCACTGTGTTCGACAGCTCCTACGATCGTGGTCAGCCAGCAGAGTTTCCGGTTGGCGGCGTGATCGCTGGCTGGACCGAAGCCCTGCAACTGATGAACGCCGGCAGCAAATGGCGCCTGTACGTGCCGAGCGAACTGGCTTACGGCGCTCAAGGCGTTGGCAGCATTCCGCCGCACAGCGTACTGGTCTTCGACGTCGAGCTGCTCGACGTTCTGTAAGGTCTGGGCTGTCACCATGACGGTCTAATGTGGGAGCCAGCCTGCTGGCGATGGGAGCGACCGGGTTTCTTCAAGACCGCGTTGATACCCTCGCCAGCAGGCTGGCCCCACAGTTTTTACGGCGCTATTCATACTTCAAGCTTGTTGTGCAGCTCACTGGTCGGGCGCAACGCCCGGGCATAGCAGAACAGAAACAGATTGCGTACCAGTTCCTTGAGCACCACCGGCTCGCTGGAACTCAGGCCGTTGACGTCCAGATCACCCTGATCCTGCAACTCGTTCAAGGCTTCCTCTTCAAGCACCGCGCAGACTTCCCCGGTTTCCCGATGCAGGATCCTGAGGTATGGGTGTGGGCGGTCCAGCCAGGCATCGATCAAATAAGTCATGGTTCTCATCTCCATTGGGTTGTTCCAATGAGAATAATTCTTATTCATCAAATAGCAAGGGCCTATTGGCGGTTTGCGGTTTTTTCCGGGTAAAGATTGCGTAAGGTCAAAACGGCTGGCGTTTGGCTATTGCCAGGGATTGCTGGGCGAAGCGGAGGAGGGCGAAGCACCATCCCACGCAGGGCGCGGGATGGATTGCAGACGGCTCAGACTTTTCTGACGAACTCGGATTTGAGCTTCATCGGCCCGATGCCGTCGATCTTGCAGTCGATGTCGTGGTCGCCATCACACAGGCGGATGTTCTTGACCTTGGTGCCAACCTTGACCACCAGCGACGTGCCTTTGACCTTGAGGTCCTTGATCACGGTGATGGTGTCACCGTCCTGCAGGACGTTGCCTACGGAATCTTTTTTCACGGTGTCATCGGACGCTGCTTCAGCTTCGCCGCTGGCGGACCACTCGTGGGCGCACTCGGGGCAGATCAGCTGAGCGCCGTCTTCGTAAGTGTATTCGGAATTGCATTTCGGGCAGGGTGGCAACGTGCTCACTAAAGCTCCTTGGATTCAGGATCGCTAAAAAGCGCACATTATATAGGGTTTTTTCGGGCGAGGGAGCTGACAGCAAAAGATCGCAGCCTTCGGCAGCTCCTGCGGGGTTTTGTGTCCGCCCGTAGGAGCTGCCGAAGGCTGCGATCTTTTAATCTTGCTTTTAGTGTGTGCGGGCTACTGCGAACTCGCTCAATTCCACCAATGCATCGCGGTATTCGCTGGCAGGCAGCGCATCGAGGCATTTGATCGCACGGGCCACATAATCACGGGCCAGTTGCGCGGTGTACTCAAGGGAGCCGGACGCTTCAACGGCCTCGCGGATGCTTTCGAGGTCCTCGATGCCACCTTTCTGAATCGCCTTTCGCACCAGTGCCGCCTGTTCCGGCGTACCTTCGCGCATGGTGTAGATCAGTGGCAGGGTCGGCTTGCCTTCAGCCAGGTCGTCGCCGACGTTCTTGCCCAGGGTTTCCGCATCGCCCTTGTAGTCCAGCAGGTCGTCCACCAGTTGGAAAGCCACGCCCAGGTGATCACCAAAGGTGCGCAGGGCTTCGGCCTGTTCCGGAGTGGCTTCGCAGAGGGCTGCAGCACTGTGGGTCGAAGCTTCGAAGAGCATCGCGGTCTTGCCGCGGATGACTTCCATGTAGGTTTCTTCGGTGGTGCTGGCGTCGCGGACCTTCGACAGCTGCAACACTTCGCCTTCGGCGATGATGCGCGTGGCCTGCGAAAGGATTTTCATCACCGGCATGGAGCCCAGTTCGACCATCATTTCGAAGGAACGCGAATACAGGAAGTCGCCCACCAGCACACTCGGAGCGTTGCCCCACATGGCATTGGCGGTCGAGCGGCCACGGCGCATGCCGGACATATCGACCACGTCGTCATGCAGCAGGGTGGCGGTGTGCAGGAACTCGATGGTCGCGGCCAGCAGACGCAGGTCGTCGCCTTCGCGGCCAAGGGCCTTGCCACACAACAGCACTAATAAAGGACGCAGGCGTTTTCCGCCGGCCGAGGTAATGTAGTCGCCGATTTTCGATACCAGCGGCACTCGGGAAGTCAGCTGCTTCTTGATGATGCCGTCGACGGCGCTAAAATCGTCCGCCACCGCGCGGTAGAAAGCTTGGGGTTGCATCAGCGACAGTTGCTCCAGAAGGGTTGCGCGGCATGCTAGGACCCACGTCGGCGGGTGTCAAGGCACGATGGACGGCCTCTTGCATCGCCCCGGCAGCTTGCGTACAATCGCGCACCCTGAACTTCCTGGGCAGCACCTGCCTTACGCAATTGCAAACAGGCCTTCCAGCCTTATGCAGCCATGCCAGCCAATACCTCTTCTTATAAAGAGCTGGGTGAGCAGGATTATCGGAGAAATACCATGTCGTACGCAGTAATCGTTACTGGTGGCAAGCAGTACAAAGTCGCCCCAGGTGAATACCTGAAGATTGAAAAACTGGAAATCGCTACCGGCGAATCCGTAACTTTTGATCGCGTTCTGTTGGTCGCCAATGGCGATGACGTGAATATCGGCGCTCCAGTTGTTGCTGGCGCTACCGTTGTGGCTGAAGTGATCTCCCAAGGTCGTCACGATAAAGTCCGCATCATCAAGTTCCGTCGTCGTAAGCACCACATGAAGCGTATGGGCCACCGCCAGTGGTACACCGAGATCAAAATCACCGGTATTCAGGCTTAATTTCAGCCTAATTCCTCACTAGGAGAATTGAACTCATGGCACACAAAAAAGCTGGTGGTAGTACCCGTAACGGTCGCGACTCAGAAGCCAAACGCCTTGGCGTGAAGATGTATGGCGGCCAGGTTATCATTCCGGGCAACATCATCGTGCGTCAGCGCGGCACCCAATTCCACGCCGGTTACGGTGTTGGCATGGGTAAAGATCACACTCTGTTCGCTAAAATCGACGGCGTGATCAAGTTCGAAGTAAAGGGCGCCTTCGGTCGTCGTTACGTAAGCATTGTCCCGAAGACTGAAGTCGTCGCGGCATAATTACGTGGTTGCTGGAAAAGCCCTGTCTTGCGACGGGGCTTTTTCGTTTGTGGGGTGAGTCTCTTGCAAAGCTGTTTGTAATGGGCTCCAGCGCTGGATTTGCGGTCGTTGATTGAGGTCGCTGCGCTCATTTTTGCAAGAGTCTTATGTCTAGATTTTTTCGGCTCGTCCGTATGGCGAGAGGCGTTTTGTTATGAAGTTTGTTGATGAAGTATCGATTCGAGTAAAGGCCGGCGACGGCGGCAACGGTTGCATGAGCTTCCGTCGCGAGAAATTCATCGAAAACGGTGGCCCGAACGGCGGTGACGGTGGTGATGGCGGTTCGGTGTACATGATCGCCGATGAAAACCTCAACACCCTGGTGGACTACCGTTACACCCGGCACTTCGATGCCGAGCGCGGCTCCAACGGCGGCAGCACCGACTGCACCGGCAAGAAAGGTGAAGAGCTGGTGTTGCGTGTTCCGGTCGGCACGACTGTCATCGATGCGGCCACCCAGGAAGTGATCGGCGACCTGACCAAGGCTGGCCAGAAACTGCTGGTGGCTCACGGCGGCTGGCACGGCCTGGGCAACACCCGTTTCAAATCCAGTACCAACCGCGCTCCGCGTCAGACCACTCCGGGCAAGCCGGGTGAGGCGCGTGACCTGAAACTGGAAATGAAAGTGTTGGCGGACGTGGGTCTGCTGGGCTTGCCGAATGCGGGCAAAAGTACCTTCATCCGCTCGGTGTCGGCCGCCAAGCCGAAAGTCGCCGACTACCCGTTCACCACGCTGGTGCCGAACCTGGGCGTGGTCAGCGTCGATCGCTGGAAGAGCTTTGTGGTCGCGGACATTCCGGGCCTGATCGAAGGCGCTTCCGATGGTGCAGGCCTGGGGATTCGCTTCCTCAAGCACTTGTCGCGTACCCGTTTGCTGTTGCACCTCGTGGACATGGCGCCGCTTGACGACACCAGTGCCCCGGATGCTGCCGAAGTGATCGTCAGCGAACTGACCAAGTTCAGCCCGTCCCTGGCTGAGCGTGATCGTTGGCTGGTGCTGAACAAGTGCGACCAGATCCTTGAAGAAGAGCACGATGCTCGCGTCAAGGAAATCGTCGATCGCCTGGAGTGGACCGGTCCGGTTTACGTGATCTCTGCCATTTCCAAGTTGGGCACCGAGCGTCTGTGCCACGACATCATGCGTTACATGGAAGATCGTGCCGATCGCCTGGCGAACGACCCGGCTTACAAGGAAGAGCTGGCCGATCTCGATCAGCGCATCGAAGACGAAGCCCGTGCTCAGTTGCAAGCCCTGGACGACCAGCGTGCACTGCGTCGCAGCGGCGTGAAGTCGGTCCATGACATCGGCGACGATGATTGGGACGAGGAAGACGTGGATGATGAGGACGGTCCGGAAATCATTTACGTGCGCGACTGATTCGTTGCAGTAAACTTAAGCGCCGCTCAATTGAGCGGCGTTTTGGTATCTGGAAATCGGTAGTCACGAATAACGTTACGGGCAGCGCTGGGTCGCGCTGTCCTCAAGCTAAGGTTGAAGATGATGCGGAGCAAGGTGACAGGTGCGCAGCGTTGGGTCGTGAAAATCGGCAGCGCTTTGCTGACGGCGGACGGCAAGGGCCTGGATCGCGCGGCAATGGGTGTCTGGGTCGAACAGATGGTGGCCTTGCATGAGGCGGGCGTTGAGCTGGTGCTGGTGTCCTCCGGGGCGGTGGCAGCGGGCATGAGCCGTCTGGGCTGGACCGTACGACCCAGTGCGATGCACGAGTTGCAGGCGGCGGCCGCCATCGGTCAGATGGGCCTGGTTCAGGCCTGGGAATCGAGCTTTGCCGAGCATGGCCGACATACCGCGCAGATTCTCCTGACGCACGACGACCTGTCCGACCGCAAGCGCTACCTGAACGCCCGCAGCACCTTGCGTGCCTTGGTCGAGTTGAAAGTGATCCCGGTGATCAACGAAAACGACACGGTGGTGACGGATGAAATCCGTTTCGGTGACAACGACACGCTGGCGGCGCTGGTGGCCAACCTGGTCGAAGCTGATTTACTGGTGATCCTGACGGATCGCGACGGCATGTTCGATGCCGATCCGCGCAACAATCCCGATGCCAAGCTGATTTACGAAGCGCGCGCCGATGACCCGGCGCTGGACGCCGTGGCGGGTGGTACCGGCGGTGCGTTGGGGCGCGGCGGCATGCAAACCAAGTTGCGCGCGGCGCGTCTTGCGGCGCGTTCCGGTGCGCACACCATCATCGTTGGCGGACGCCTCGAGCGTGTCCTGGATCGCCTGAAGGCGGGCGAGCGTATCGGCACCTTGCTGTCGCCTGAACGCGGCATGCTGGCAGCGCGCAAACAATGGCTGGCCGGCCATTTGCAAACCCGCGGCACGCTGGTGCTGGATGCGGGCGCGGTGACGGCGTTGTCCCAAGGCAACAAAAGCCTGCTGCCGGTCGGCGTCAAGCTCGTCCAGGGCAGTTTCCGTCGCGGCGAAATGGTGGTGTGTGTGGCGCCGGACGGTCGTGAGATCGCCCGTGGCCTGGCCAACTACAGCGCGCTGGAAGCGCAGAAAATCATCGGTCAGTCGTCTGAGGCGATTGTCGGTCTGTTGGGTTACATGGCGGAGCCGGAACTGGTTCACCGCGATAACCTGATCCTGGTCTGAAGGAATACCTGAATGCGCGTGACAAAAGGATTGTTGGGTCTGCTGTTGGTAATGCCGCTGCTGGCCTCGGCCGAGGAGATTGGCCAGGTGTCGACGGTGTTCAAGTTCGTCGGCCCGAATGACCGCATCGTGGTCGAGGCATTTGACGATCCGAAGGTGGAGGGCGTGACGTGCTACCTGTCGCGTGCCAAGACGGGTGGCGTGAAGGGCGGTCTGGGCCTGGCTGAGGATCGCGCTGAAGCGTCTATCGCCTGTCGTCAGGTGGGTCCGATCAACTTCAAGGGCGAGTTGAAGGATGGTGAGGAGGTGTTCAAGGAGCGCACCTCGCTGGTGTTCAAGACCATGCAGGTGGTGCGGTTCCTCGACAAGAAGCGCAATACGCTGGTGTACCTGGTCTACAGCGATCGCTTGATCGAGGGCAGCCCTCAGAATGCGGTGACGGCGATTCCGATTCTGCCGTGGACGCACGCTCAATAAGCTAGCGAAGATCCAAATTGTGGGAGCGAGCCTGCTCGCGATAGCGGACTTTCAGTCAGCAGAGATGTTGAATGTTAGTCACTCATCGCGAGCAGGCTCGCTCCCACATTTTTTTGTCCTGTGTTTGCCAAATCACAGGCAATAAAAAACCGACCCTGGGGTCGGTTTTTCAACAAGCTTATCGCTTATGCGGCAACAGCAAGGTTCAGAGCCTTGACGTGACCGTTCAGGCGGCTCTTATGACGAGCAGCCTTGTTCTTGTGGATGATGCCTTTATCGGCCATACGGTCGATAACTGGCACGGCCAGAACGTAAGCAGCTTGAGCTTTTTCAGCGTCTTTTGCGTCGATGGCCTTAACTACATTCTTGATGTAGGTACGAACCATGGAACGCAGGCTGGCGTTGTGGCTGCGACGCTTCTCAGCCTGTTTTGCACGTTTTTTGGCGGAAGGTGTGTTGGCCACCGTCGAGCTCCTCGAAAGACTTTTTAGGAAATAGCAAACAAAATAGGCCGCGAATCATGCCGATGAGTTGATGTCTTGTCAAGGGCGGTTGAGACGTTCCGCTAAGTGGTAGGTATAAAGAGGCGGGATATTTATTTCCGGCGCTTGACCTGTAAACTCGCGAGCTTTGGCTCTGTGCTGCTGCGGCGCGGAGTATCGCATAAGTGGGCGCGTTGTTCGCCTGCTGTTTATCGACAGGCACAAACTCTTTCAATGAATCTGCTCAAATCGTTGGCCGCCGTCAGCTCTATCACGATGCTTTCCCGGATTCTGGGGTTCGTCCGTGACACCCTCATTGCGCGTACATTTGGCGCGGGGATGGCGACGGACGCCTTCTTCATCGCCTTCAAACTGCCCAATCTGCTGCGCCGGATCTTCGCCGAAGGGGCTTTTTCCCAGGCATTCGTGCCGATTCTTGCCGAATATAAAAACCAGAAGGGCGAAGAGGCGACGCGCACTTTTGTTGCCTACGTCTCCGGTCTGCTGACGCTGGTGCTCGCCCTGGTCACTGCACTGGGCATGCTCGCGGCGCCATGGGTAATCTGGGCGACCGCGCCAGGTTTTACCGACACCCCGGAAAAATTCGAGCTGACCGCCAACCTGTTGCGGGTGACCTTTCCTTATATATTGCTGATCTCCCTGTCTTCGTTGGCCGGGGCGATTCTCAACACCTATAACCGCTTCTCGGTGCCGGCCTTCGTGCCGACCTTGCTCAACGTCAGCATGATCATCTTCTCGGTGTTCCTGACGCCGTACTTCGATCCACCGGTCATGGCACTGGGCTGGGCGGTCCTGGCAGGTGGCCTGGCACAATTGCTTTACCAGCTGCCGCACCTGAAAAAAATCGGCATGCTGGTGCTGCCGCGCCTGAACTTGCGCGACAGCGGTGTCTGGCGGGTCATGAAACAAATGCTGCCGGCGATTCTCGGCGTTTCGGTGAGTCAGATTTCGCTGATCATCAACACCATTTTTGCCTCGTTCCTGGTTGCCGGTTCCGTGTCGTGGATGTATTACGCCGACCGCTTGATGGAATTGCCATCCGGGGTCCTGGGCGTGGCGTTGGGCACGATTCTGCTGCCGACCCTGGCCAAGACCTATGCCAGCAAGGACCGCGCCGAGTATTCGCGGATTCTCGATTGGGGCCTGCGCCTGTGCTTCATGCTGGTGTTGCCGTGCTCGCTGGCGCTGGGGATTCTGGCCGAGCCGCTGACGGTTTCACTGTTCCAGTACGGCCAGTTCAGCGCGTTTGATGCCTCCATGACCCAGCGGGCGCTGATCGCCTATTCGGTCGGTTTGCTCGGAATTATTGTGATCAAAGTGCTGGCGCCCGGCTTTTATGCGCAACAAAACATCCGTACCCCGGTGAAAATCGCGATTTTCACGTTGATCGTCACGCAGTTGTTCAACCTGGTGCTGATTGGCCCGCTGGCCCATGCCGGTCTGGCGCTGGCGATCAGCGCTGGTGCCTGCATCAACGCCGGGTTGCTGTTCTATCAACTGCGCAAGCAGCAGATGTATCAGCCGCAACCAGGCTGGGCGAAGTTTGGCGGCAAACTGGTGGTCGCGGTTGCGGTGATGTCTGCGGTGTTGCTGGCCGGAATGCACTTTATGCCGGCCTGGGATCAGGGCCACATGCTTGAGCGATTCCTGCGGCTGGGCGCTCTGGTAGGGGCTGGCGTGGTCTCGTATTTCGGCATGTTGCTATTGATGGGCTTCCGTTTGCGCGACTTCAATCGCAAGGCGTTGAGCTGAGGCTTCGGCCTCGATAAACACGGGCGGGGCGGCGGTTTTGTCGGCTCGATCACTTTGGGTTACGGTGTTGCCTGTCGTCGGCCGCCGGGTGTGGTTATAATCGACCACTTTATGAGCAAGAAGCGCGTTATGCAGCTGGTTCGAGGCCTCCACAACCTGCGCCCCCAGCATCGGGGCTGTGTCGCCACTATTGGCAACTTTGACGGTGTTCACCGTGGCCACCAGGCTATCCTGGCGAGGCTGCGTGAGCGAGCGCTCGAGTTGAGCGTACCCAGCTGCGTGGTGATTTTCGAGCCGCAGCCGCGGGAGTTTTTCGCCCCGGATACGGCACCGGCCCGTCTGGCTCGTCTGCGAGACAAACTGCAGCTGCTGGCTGACGAAGGTGTCGACCGGGTTCTGTGCCTGGCCTTCAACCAGCGCCTGAGCAAGCTCAGTGCCAGTGAGTTCGTCGATACCATTCTGGTGGACGGCCTCGGCGTCCAGCACCTTGAGGTCGGTGACGACTTCCGCTTCGGCTGTGACCGGGTAGGGGATTTCGATTTCCTGCAACAGGCCGGCGTCATGCAAGGCTTCACTGTCGAAGCGGCGCAAACCGTTGAGCTGGAGGGTATTCGCGTCAGCAGCACGCAGGTGCGAAATGCCTTGGCCGCTGCAGATTTTGCCTTGGCCGAACGCCTGCTCGGTCGTCCGTTCCAGATTACCGGGCGCGTGTTGCACGGCCAGAAGCTGGCGCGCCAACTGGGTACGCCCACCGCCAACATTCAACTCAAGCGTCGTCGTGTGCCGTTGTCCGGGGTTTACCTGGTCGACATCGACATCGACGGCAAGACCTGGCCAGGCGTCGCCAATATCGGCGTGCGGCCAACGGTCCAAGGGGATGGCAAGGCCCACCTCGAAGTCCATCTTTTAGATTTTGCCGGCGATCTGTATGACCGGCGTTTGACGGTGGTTTTCCACCAAAAGCTGCGTGAAGAGCAGCGTTTCGCCTCTCTGGAGGCGCTTAAGACGGCGATCAATGCGGATGTCGCCGCCGCCCGTGCCCTGTCGCACCTAGCGCCAATCGCTAATGAAGAGCCATAAATGACCGACTATAAAGCCACGCTAAACCTTCCGGACACCGCCTTCCCAATGAAGGCCGGCCTGCCTCAGCGCGAACCGCAGATTCTGCAGCGCTGGGACAGCATTGGCCTGTACGGTAAGTTGCGCGAAATTGGCAAGGATCGTCCGAAGTTCGTACTTCACGACGGTCCTCCGTACGCCAACGGCACGATTCACATCGGTCATGCGCTGAACAAGATCCTCAAGGACATGATCATTCGCTCGAAGACCCTGTCGGGTTTCGACGCGCCTTATGTTCCGGGCTGGGATTGCCACGGCCTGCCGATCGAGCACAAAGTCGAAGTGACCCACGGCAAGAACCTGGGCGCGGACAAGACCCGCGAACTGTGCCGTGCCTACGCCACCGAGCAGATCGAAGGCCAGAAGTCCGAGTTCATCCGCCTGGGCGTGTTGGGCGACTTCGCCAACCCGTACAAGACCATGGATTTCAAGAACGAGGCCGGTGAAATCCGCGCGCTCGCCGAAATCGTCAAGGGCGGTTTCGTGTTCAAGGGCCTCAAGCCTGTGAACTGGTGCTTTGACTGCGGTTCGGCCCTGGCTGAAGCGGAAGTCGAGTACGAGAACAAGAAGTCCTCGACCATCGACGTGGCGTTCCCGATTGCCGATGAAGCCAAACTGGCTGCCGCTTTCGGTCTGTCGTCCCTGGCCAAACCGGCTTCGATCGTGATCTGGACCACCACCCCGTGGACCATCCCGGCCAACCAGGCGCTGAACGTTCACCCGGAATTCAACTACGCCCTGGTCGATGTCGGCGACAAACTGCTGGTGTTGGCTGAAGAGCTGGTCGAATCCTGCCTGGCCCGTTACAGCCTGGAAGGCTCGGTCATCGCGACCACCACCGGTAAAGAACTGGAACTGATCAACTTCCGTCACCCGTTCTACGATCGCCTGTCGCCGGTTTACCTGGCCGACTACGTTGAACTGGGCGCCGGCACCGGCGTGGTTCACTCCTCGCCGGCCTACGGTGTAGACGACTTCGTGACCTGCAAGAAATATGGCATGGTCAACGATGACATCATCAATCCGGTTCAAAGCAACGGCGTTTACGTACCGTCGCTGGAGTTCTTCGGCGGCCAGTTCATCTGGAAAGCCAACCCGGCCATCGTCGACAAACTGACCGAAGTCGGTGCGCTGCTGCACACCACCATCATCGAACACAGCTACATGCACTGCTGGCGTCACAAGACTCCGTTGATCTATCGCGCCACCGCGCAGTGGTTCATCGGCATGGACAAAGAGCCTGCGACCGGCGAAACCCTGCGCAAGCGGGCGATCAAAGCCATCGAAGACACCAAGTTCGTTCCAGCCTGGGGCCAGGCGCGCCTGCACTCGATGATCGCCAACCGTCCGGACTGGTGCATCTCCCGTCAGCGCAACTGGGGCGTGCCGATCCCGTTCTTCCTGAACAAGGAAAGCGGCGAACTGCACCCGCGTACCGCCGAGCTGATGGAAGAAGTCGCCAAGCGCGTCGAAGTCGAAGGCATCGAAGCCTGGTTCAAGATGGACGCGGCCGAGTTGCTCGGTGACGAAGCGCCGCAGTACGACAAGATCAGCGACACCCTGGACGTCTGGTTCGATTCGGGCACCACGCATTGGCACGTCCTGCGCGGTTCGCACCCGATGGGCCACGAGACCGGCCCGCGTGCCGACCTGTACCTGGAAGGTTCGGACCAGCACCGCGGCTGGTTCCACTCGTCGCTGCTGACCGGTTGCGCCATCGACAACCACGCGCCGTACCGCGAGCTGCTGACCCACGGTTTCACCGTGGATGAGTCCGGTCGCAAAATGTCCAAATCGCTGGGCAACGTGATCGCACCGCAAAAGGTCAACGACACACTGGGCGCCGACATCATGCGTCTGTGGGTCGCTTCTACCGATTACTCGGGTGAAATGGCGGTGTCCGAGCAGATCCTGCAACGCAGTGCGGACGCCTACCGGCGGATCCGTAACACCGCGCGGTTCCTGCTCTCCAACCTGACCGGTTTCAACCCGGCCACCGACATCCTGCCGGCCGAAGAAATGCTCGCGCTGGACCGTTGGGCCGTGGACCGCACGCTGCTGCTGCAACGCGAGCTGCAAGAGCACTACGGCGAATACCGCTTCTGGAACGTCTACTCCAAGATCCACAACTTCTGCGTGCAGGAGCTGGGCGGTTTCTACCTCGATATCATCAAGGACCGTCAGTACACCACTGGCGCCAACAGCAAGGCCCGCCGTTCGGCGCAAACCGCGCTGTACCACATCTCCGAAGCGCTGGTGCGCTGGATCGCGCCGATCCTCGCGTTCACCGCCGACGAACTGTGGGAATACCTGCCGGGCGAGCGCAACGAATCGGTGATGCTCAACACCTGGTACGAAGGCCTGACCGAACTGCCGGAAAACGTTGAACTGGGCCGCGCCTACTGGGAGCGGATCATGGCGGTGAAGGTCGCTGTGAACAAGGAAATGGAAATCCAGCGCGCGGCCAAGGCCGTCGGTGGCAACCTGCAAGCCGAAGTGACGCTGTTTGCCGAAGACGCGCTGAGCGCCGACCTGGCCAAGCTGAGCAACGAACTGCGCTTCGTGCTGATCACCTCGACCGCCAGCGTTGCACCTTTTGTTCAGGCACCAGCGGACGCGGTAGTCACCGAAGTCAGCGGCCTGAAGCTGAAAATCGTCAAGTCGGCCTTCGCCAAGTGCGCCCGTTGCTGGCACTGCCGTGAAGACGTCGGCGTGAATCCGGAGCACCCGGAAATCTGCGGTCGTTGCGTCGACAACATCAGCGGCGCAGGCGAGGTTCGTCACTATGCCTAATGCCATTGGCCGTTTCGGACGGCTGGGCTGGCTCTGGTTGAGTTTGCTGGTCCTGGTCATCGACCAGGCCAGCAAGTTCTACTTTGAAGGCTCGCTGAAGATGTATCAGCAGATCGTGGTGATTCCCGATTACTTCAGCTGGACCCTGGCCTATAACACCGGTGCGGCGTTCAGCTTCCTGGCCGACAGCTCGGGCTGGCAGCGCTGGCTGTTTGCCCTGATCGCGGTCGTGGTCAGTGCGGTGCTGGTGGTGTGGCTCAAACGTCTGGGGCGCAACGAAACCTGGCTGGCCATTGCGCTGGCCCTGGTACTCGGTGGCGCGCTGGGCAATCTGTATGACCGCATTGCCCTGGGCCATGTGATCGATTTCATTCTGGTGCATTGGCAGAACCGCTGGTACTTCCCGGCGTTCAACTTTGCCGACAGTGCGATTACTGTGGGTGCGGTGATGCTGGCGCTGGACATGTTCAAATCCAAGAAAACCGGAGAAGCCGTTCATGACTGAACAGGTATTGGCTGAGCAACGCATCCGCCAGAACACGGAAGTCACCTTGCACTTTGCACTGCGCCTGGAGAACGGCGACACCGTCGACAGCACCTTCGACAAAGCCCCGGCGACCTTCAAGGTCGGCGACGGTAACCTGTTGCCAGGTTTCGAAGCGGCCCTGTTCGGCTTCAAGGCGGGCGACAAGCGTACGCTGACGATTCAGCCGGAAAACGCTTTTGGTCAGCCGAACCCGCAAAACGTACAGATCATCCCGCGCTCGCAGTTCAAAGACATGGAACTGTCACCGGGTTTGCTGGTGATCTTCAACGATGCGGCCAATACTGAGCTGCCTGGCGTTGTGAAAGAGTTCGATGACGAGCAAGTGACCATCGACTTCAACCATCCGCTGGCTGGCAAGACATTGACCTTTGATGTCGAGATCATCAGCGTCAAATCGCTGTAGATGCTTTTCTGTGGGAGCCGGCAAGCCGGTTCCTGCAATGATTTAATTTTCTTGCGCGCAAGACACGAGGCACAGCATGCAAATCAAACTCGCCAACCCCCGTGGCTTCTGCGCCGGTGTGGACCGGGCGATCGAAATCGTCAACCGCGCCCTGGAAGTCTTCGGGCCGCCGATCTATGTGCGCCACGAAGTGGTACACAACAAATTCGTCGTTGAAGACCTGCGTGCTCGCGGCGCGATCTTCGTCGAGGAGCTGGATCAGGTGCCTGACGACGTCATCGTGATCTTCAGTGCCCACGGCGTTTCCCAGGCTGTACGCACCGAAGCTGCCGGCCGTGGCCTCAAAGTGTTCGACGCGACGTGCCCGCTGGTGACCAAGGTGCACATCGAAGTCGCGCGTTACAGCCGCGATGGCCGTGAATGCATTCTGATCGGCCACGCCGGTCACCCGGAAGTCGAAGGCACCATGGGCCAGTACGATGGCAGCAATGGTGGCGCGATCTATCTGGTCGAGGACGAAAAAGACGTTGCCGCGTTGCAGGTTCACAACCCCGAAAAACTGGCGTTCGTCACCCAGACTACCCTGTCCATGGACGATACCAGCCGCGTCATCGACGCCCTGCGTACGCGCTTTCCGGCGATCGGTGGTCCGCGCAAGGACGACATCTGCTACGCGACGCAAAACCGCCAGGATGCAGTCAAGCAACTGGCTGACGAATGCGATGTGGTGTTGGTGGTCGGCAGCCCGAACAGCTCCAACTCCAATCGCCTGCGTGAGCTGGCCGAGCGCATGGCCACCCCGGCCTACTTGATCGACGGCGCCGAAGACCTGCAAAAAAGCTGGTTCGATGGTGTCGAGCGTATCGGCATCACCGCGGGCGCTTCCGCTCCGGAAGTGCTGGTGCGTGGCGTGATTCAGCAACTGCAGGCCTGGGGCGCCACCGGTGCCGATGAGCTGGCCGGTCGTGAGGAGAACATCACGTTCTCCATGCCTAAAGAGTTACGCGTTCGTTCGCTGCTTTGATTTTTCTCCTTTCTCGCACAATGCCTGTGCCGTCTTATCGCTGCGCAGGCTGACGCGACCGGTTGCGGCCAGCACCACCTGAAGCTGGCTCACCGGCGCACGAGCATCGCAAAGGTGCAACGTTCCGGCTTGAAAAGCTTTTTTGGGCATCAGCGGCTCACCCAGACTGCTGAAACGTATGTATCGCCTGACCCACCAATTGCCGACAATCGGCACCCCGGTGCCGCTCGCGTGCTCGACCACAACCGGGTTGCTGCGATCCTCCGACCCTTTTCCACTGATGTCGAGAATGATTCGCCAGCCCTGACCCCAATCGCCGTTGATGCCGTGAATCACAACGCTCTGATTGCGCGAGATAGCGAGGGTTCTGGCATTGCGTATACCGTTGATCAACGACTGCGCTGCTACTTCTCGATGGTTCGATTCCGTAAGCGCTGCGAACGCCGGACTGACCAAATGCAGAACAATTCCGACAATCATCAGTCCCATGAGCAGTTCAACCAGACTGAAACCCTGCTGGCGCATGAAATCTCCCTCCCTGGAATGCGGTGGCCCGCGCAATCCTTGCGCGAGTAATGGCAAAACAACCGAACATCTGTCGGTCGAATGTTCTAGCGTGTAACAGCAGGTATAGCCGACGGCAACGGAGGGCACCGATGGGTCATCGTACAAAAGGTTTCACGCTGATCGAGTTGCTGGTCGCGCTCGCGGTCTTTCTGATCCTGATTACCCTGGCGGTGCCGGCGTTTACCCGTTCGGTGCAAGGCACCAAGGCAGACACCGAGATCGGCGATCTGCAGCGAGCTTTGAATTTCGCCCGACTCGAAGCCATCGACCGCGGCATTACTACCCGGGTGCGGCCAACGGCCGGCGGTAGCGTCTGGACCGGGGAACTGGCGGTCTACGACAGTACTGGCACGCCGGCCAATGTATTGCGGGTTGTTCCAGCGATGAGCAGCGGCGCGACTCTGACACTAACCTCAGGAGTGACCGCCATCGATTTCAACAATCTGGGGGGGCTGTCGGCACCGTCCACGACGGTGGTGATCAGCTATGTACTGGGGGCGCAAAGCAGGACGCTGAATGTGTGTTTGAACGGACGAATTCTATTGGGTGGAAGTTGCGGATGAGGGGATGGAGCAAGCGTGCACAGGAGGGCATGACGCTGATCGAGGTGCTGGTGGCGTTGTTGATTCTGAGCGTGGGCCTGTTGGGGGCGGCGGCGTTTCAGCTCAATGCGCTGAAGTACACCGACAGCTCGCGGATGACCAGCCAGGCCAGTTTCATCGCCTACGACATGATGGACCGCATCCGCGCCAACTCCGGCGCCGATTACACCGTCACGCCGCCGACGTCGGGCAACCTGAGTGTCGCGCGGGATCAGGACCTGTACGACTTCACCTCCAACATCGTCAATTTCCTCGGCAGCACCGCCACGGGCAGCGTCACGCTCAATCAGCGCGTGTACACCATCACCATCACCTGGGACGACTCCCGGGCAGCCAACACCGCCAATTCCCGCCGCAGCTTTGTGCTGACCAGTCGTGCCGCGGTCGATCCGGTGTCGACGCCATGAGCCGGCTCAACAGAGGTTTCGGCCTGATCGAAATGCTGATCGCCCTGGCGTTGAGCCTGGTCGTGGTACTCGGCGTGGCGCAGGTTTTTATCGCCGCCAAGAACACCTACGTCAGTCAGAACGCGGCGGCGAACATACAGGAAGATGCGCGTTTCGTGCTGAGCAAGATGATTCAGGAAATCCGCATGGTGGGGATGTTTGGTTGCCTGGGGACGATTACCGATGCCAGCGCGGGGGGAAGTTTTTATCTCAGCCAGGTAGCGCCGATCAGTTGGGACAATGCCACGCTCAAGCTGACCCTGGTGACGGCCGATGTGGGAGCAGGCGGCGGTACGCCGACCTGGACGGTGGTTTCCGATTGCCGAAACACGGCGACGGCTTATTCCAATGTGCAGTCTCCTGCGACGGGACAGCTGGCGTTTCCGATTCGGCGGCTGATCTACAGCCTCAAGAACGGGCAATTGACGATGGGCACTGGCATCGGGACGCCGGCTCAGGCGGTACTTATCGACAATGTCAGCAAATTCGACGTGAGCTTCGGTCTCGCTGCGTCGGCCACCGATACCGCCGCTTCCAGTTACAGCCCCAACCCATCCGACCCTGCGCGAATCCGTAGCGTGCGCCTGACACTGACGCTGAGAGATCCGGACAGTCGCGTTCGCGAGCAAACCTTCAACGCGGTTGCAGCATTGCGCAACCGCCTGCCATGAGGGGAGGGCCGATGAATTTCTCTTCCGTGACCTCTCACACCCAGCGCGGCATGGCGTTGCTGGTCAGCCTGGTGTTCCTACTGTTGCTGACCCTGATCGGCATTTCATCGATGCAGAACGCCACCCTCCAGGAAAAAATGGCCACCAGCGTGACCCTGCGCAATCAGTCGTTCCAGATCGCCGAAGCTGCGTTGCGCATCGGTGAAAGTGCGGTGCAACTGAGTACTTATACGTTGCCGGTTTGCAGCGGCAATCAATGTTTGCCGCCCGCCGAGTCATCGACCATCACGGCTGCCGGTCTCAATTCCACTTCGGGGGTCACCTGGATCGCCGCCGCCAACGGTTTCTACGGGGTGCAGAACATCGGCACCACGTTGAACGCGGTGAATGTCCCGAGCAACACCTCTGCGACGCTTTATCGGGTCACGGCAGTGGCCATCGTCGGCAATAACGTTCGCAGTGTGGTGGAGAGTATTTATGCGAAGTACTGAAAGACGCGCCGGGTGGTGGCGACTGTTGTGTGGCATGTTGTCAGGGCTTTATCTTTCAGCGCCGGCGTATGCATTCACACCCTCCGACTCACCGCTGTTGAGCGCTGCCGCAGTGCCGCCAAACGTGATGTTGTTGATTGATAATTCGGGGAGCATGAACAGCATCATTTATGCCCCGAAATTTGATCCGACAGCCACCAATTGGACACCGGCGAGGGAGTGCAATCTTTTCCTGGGGTCTTGCTTCAGCTCGAATTCACCCGCCATCACCGACGACTTGGTATTTCTTTCAAGCCTCCCGAGATCGGGCTGCTCCAGTGGCTACAACGCGTTCTACAACAACAGTTTCACGCCCTTGTGCATCAAATTGCCCGATCCGGCAGGTAACGGCGATACGCGATACTCCGCTGCCTATATTTCCTACGTCGTCAGCTTGGCCAATGGTCGGAACACCGATTTTTCGACGGCCACCTCAAGCATTCCCACCGAATCTCGTATCAGTGTTGCACGCAGTGTTGCCATCGATCTGGTCAACACCAACCGCACGCTTCGAATGGGGCTGGCGACTTTCAATGGCGTAACCAGTAACAACAGCGGCAACGGCGGCTACATCGCTCTTCCCATCGATGACGTGACCACGGATGCAAAAGCCAAAGCGTTGACTGACTCGATTGGCGCTTTGAGGGCCATTGCGAATACTCCGCTGGCCGAAGCCTACTACGAAGTCACCCGTTACATGCGCGGGATTACACCGTATTACAACGGTACGCCCAGCACCTACAGCAGCCCGATTCAGTATCGTTGCCAGAAAAACTATGGGGTGGTCGTCACCGATGGTTTACCCACGTTTGATCGGACTTTTCCCGGCAATGACCCGCAGGCAATTGCCACCAATGGCCCCCGACTGCCCAATTGGGACAGGATCAGTAACGATGGCGATAATCCCCTGACTGGCGATAAAGAGGGGGACTCCCTTTTTCTGGACGACATTGCCAAATTCGCCTTCGACATCGACATGCGCGGTGCGGGTGTCGATTTGTCGAAAAAAAGCTGGGACTCTCCGGACTTTCAGAAGCAAAACATGAATACCTACACCGTTGGTTTCACGACCGCTAACAAGATGCTGGAAGATGCCGCCACGTATGGGCAGGGCAAGTATTATCAGGCGACCGACAGCGACGAACTCAATACCGCTCTGTCCTCCGCTCTGAGCGAAATCACGTCCAAGGCTGGATCCGGCGGCAGTGGCACCACCAGCAGTTCCATCGTCGGTGTCGGTTCCTCCTACTATCAGACCAGCTACGACCCCAAGGACTGGCGAGGTGCGATCAAGTCCTATGGGATTACCGCCACCGGCTCGGTGAATACCGCAGCGGTGCTCTGGACTACCGACACGGCCATCGTCCCCGGCGCCACCGCGCCCGTTTACCAATCCTGGAACTCTGCGAGCAACGCGCCGATCACTTTGGCCTTCACCAATTTTGCCCCGGCGCAGCAGACGCTGCTGGGCCAGAGCCTGCCCACCGGTATCACCGGCGCCGATCTGGTGGAGTGGAGCAAAGGCACCAACAAAACCGGCTTGAAAGTGCGCAGTGTGCTGCTCGGCGATATCATCAACTCGCCACTGGTGCTGGCCTCGCCGACGGAAAAAACCGCGTCCGACCTGACGGGCGACACCAGCTACAGCACCTATCTGGCTACAAAAGCCATCAACATGAAAAGTAGCCTGGTGGTCAACGGCAATGACGGTTTTGTCAGTGTCATCGACAACGGTAACGGTGCCAGGCGCTATGCCTACATGCCTTCCAGTGTCTTGCCATCGCTGCGCTATATCGCCGATACCGCTTACATCAACGGCGTCAGCCACAAGTTTCTGGTCGACGGTCAGGTCGGCGTATTCGATGCACAACTTAACAGCGCCTGGAAAACCCTGGCGCTCGGCGGGACCGGGGCGGGTGGCAAGACTTTTTACGCGCTGCAGTTGTTCGACGCGTCGCCCAGTAACGTGATCAAGGCGTTGTGGGAAATCAGTGCTCCCGCGACTGCAGATCCGGCGAATGTTTTCAATGATCTGGGTTATGCCTACGCCCGTCCGGAAGTGGCACGCTTGTCGAATGGGCGGTGGGCAGCGTTCATCTCCAACGGCTATGGCAGCAACTCGGGCGTGGCAGCGTTGTACGTGGTGGATGTCCTTGATGGGTCGCTGATCAAGAAAATCGTGGTCGACAGTACGGAGACTACCAACGGCTTGTCGTCGGTGAAGCTCAAGGTCAACTCGCAGAATGTGGTGCAGGCCGCCTATGGTGGCGACCTGAAAGGAAGGCTGTGGAAATTTGATTTAAGCGGCGCCAGCACGGACACCTGGGGCGTAGCGTTTTCCGGCAAGCCGCTGTTCACCGCAGCAGGTGGTGCCACGCAGCCGATCACCGCGCAGCCATTGCTGGCGGACAACTCCCTGGGCGGCAAAGTGGTGTTTTTCGGCACCGGCAAATTCAACGAGACCATCGACAAGACGAACAAGGATTTGCAGGCGTTTTATGCGGTGTGGGATGCGGAGGGCGGTTCCGGGCAGATCACCACGGCCAGTTTGCAGATCCAGTCGGTGACGGGCGTGTTCTCGGGAAGCTCGGGACAGTTCATCACTACCAGCCAGAGCGAAGTGACTTATCCGTCGGAGAAGGGCTGGTACTTGCCTCTGGTCTATAACAGCGTATTGACCGGTGAGCGGGTGATCAATCAGGCGTCTCTGGTGCTGGGGCGAATCGTATTTACCACCGCCAACGTCGACACCACGGACCCTTGCGCCAGTTTCGGCACCGGCAAACTGGTCGAACTGGATGCGTTCAGCGGTAAGATGCTCAACTACGCGGTACTCGACACCAACGGCGACGGGTTAGTCGACAGCAACGATGTGTTGTCCAGTGGTGTGATCTCTACGGGCGGTATTCCGATGTTGAACGCCATCGTCAACGGTGGAACTGGTAAGTTCTTGGGTGATACCAGTGGTGCGGTGGTCAGGCTTGTTGAAAAAGGCGGCGGCGGCAGCCGTCGCATCATGTGGCGACAAATTCAGTAAGTGAGAGTTGAGGCATGCGCAGATCCAACCGAGGTTTTACCCTGATCGAAATCATGATCGTGATTGCGATCATCGGGATCGTCATCACCATTGGCTACCCGAGCCTCACCGAATACGTGAAAAAGGGGCGTCGGGCTGAAGTGGCGGGTCTGCTCTCCGAGCAGGCGCAAATTCTCGAACGGTTTTACTCGAAGAGTAATGTCTACACCGGTGCCACCGGCCTGAGCACCGGCAATGACTATTACACGATCACCCCGGCCCTGACCGACCAGACCTTCCTGCTGACCGCGACACGCAAGGCCGGCAGCATGGCCACTGACAAGTGTGGCGACTTCACTATCACCAACACCGGTGTCAGAAGCATGGTCGGAGCAAAGACCGGGCTGACCACCAAGGATTGCTGGGGACGCTGAGTTTCTTTTTCGGGCGCCTTTTGCGCCCTCTGTCTACTTAAGGTTTGGATCGGAACATGACCATGCAACAGCAAGTGGTGATTGTCGGCGGCGGTGTGATTGGCTTGATGACGGCGTTCAATCTCGCGTCCGAAGTGCAGAGTGTTGTGCTACTGGACCGTTCGAATGTCGGTCAGGAATCGTCCTGGGCGGGCGGAGGCATCGTTTCCCCACTTTACCCATGGCGCTACAGTCCGGCGGTCACCGCGCTGGCCCATTGGTCCCAGGATTTTTATCCACAGCTGGGCGAGCGGCTGTTTGCCGCGACCGGGGTTGATCCCGAGGTTCACACCACCGGTCTGTACTGGCTGGATCTGGATGATGAGGCCGAGGCGCTCGCCTGGGCCGAGCGGGAAAACCGTCCGCTGCGGGCTGTGGATATCTCGGCGGCGCACGATGCCGTGCCGGTACTGGGCGCCGGTTTCTCTCGGGCGATCTACATGGCCGACGTGGCCAATGTGCGCAATCCGCGGCTGGTGAAATCCCTCAAGGCTGCTTTGCTGGCGCTGCCGAACGTGACGATTCACGAGCAGTGCGAGGTCAGCGGGTTTATTCGTGAAGGCGATCACGTCGTCGGCGTGCAGACTTCGACGGGGGCCATCCACGGTGATCAAGTGGTGCTGACGGCTGGCGCCTGGAGTGGTGATTTGCTCAAAAGCCTGGGGCTGGAGCTGCCGGTCGAGCCTGTGAAAGGGCAGATGATTCTGTACAAGTGCGCGGCGGACTTCCTGCCGAGCATGGTGTTGGCCAAGGGGCGTTACGCGATTCCTCGCCGGGATGGCCACATTCTGATTGGCAGTACGCTGGAGCATGAAGGCTTCGACAAGACACCGACCGCGTCTGCGCTGGAGAGCCTGAAGGCTTCTGCGGTGGAGCTGATTCCAGCGCTGGCGGAGGCGGAGGTGGTCGGGCACTGGGCCGGGCTGCGACCGGGTTCGCCGGAGGGGATTCCCTACATCGGCCGGGTGCCGGGGTTCGATGGGTTATGGCTCAACTGCGGGCATTACCGCAACGGGCTGGTGCTGGCGCCGGCGTCGTGCCAGTTGTTTGTGGATGTGATGTTGGGCAGGGCGCCGATCATTGATCCGGCGCCGTATGCGCCAGCCGGGCGGATCTGACAGCAGATCAAAAGATCCCTCAATCCAACCCGAATTTCTTCAGCCTGTAGCGCATCGACCGAAACGACAAATTCAACCGCTGAGCCGCCGCCGTGCGGTTCCAGCGGGTTTCCTCCAGGGCCTGGAGGATGAGTTTGCGTTCGACGTTATCCAGATAGACCTCCAGATTGTCGATCTGCGTCAGGTCCTGCACCCCACTGTCTGCGGTGCAGTTGCCTTCGGCCAGTCGCAGGTCGCTGGCTTCGATCTGCTTGTTTTCACACAAAGTGTGAGCCCGTTCGAGCATGTTCTCCAGCTCGCGCACGTTGCCCGGAAAACGATAGTTTTTCAGCGCTTCCAGGGCTTGCGGTTGGAGTTTCGTGGCGGGCTCGCCGGCGCGGGCTGCCAGACGCATGAGAACATGGCTGGCCAACGATTCAATGTCGTCGCGGCGTTCGCGCAAGGGCGGAACACGTAGTTCGATGACGTTGAGCCGGTAGTACAAATCCTGGCGAAAGCGTTCGGCGGCGACTTCGGCGGCGAGGTCTTTGTGAGTGGCGCAGAGGATGCGCACATCGACCACGGTTTCCTGTTGCCCGCCCACGCTGCGAACGGCTTTTTCCTGAATCGCCCGCAACAGTTTGACTTGCATCGCCAGCGGTAAATCAGCCACTTCGTCGAGGAACAGCGTGCCGCCATGGGCTGCCTGGAACAATCCGGGTTTGTCTTCGATGGCGCCGCTGAAGCTGCCTTTGCGATGCCCGAAAAATTCGCTCTCCATTAGCTCCGACGGGATTGCCCCGCAGTTCACCGGGATAAACGGCTGGTTGGCGCGTGACCCTTGTTCATGGATCAGCCGGGCGACCAACTCCTTGCCGCTGCCGGACTCGCCGCTGATGTACACCGGCGCCTGACTGCGGGCCAGCTTGTCGATCTGTTTACGCAAATTGCGCATGGGCAACGAGTCGCCCAGCAAACGACGATCGACGGTGGCGCCTGGCGCGGGCATACGCAGTGCACTGGTGACCAGTTCGCGCAGGCAAGCGAGGTCCACCGGTTTGGTCAGGAAGTCGAAAGCACCAGCCTTGAGCGCGTTGATCGCCGTTTCCAGGTTGCCATAAGCGGTGATCATGGCAACCGGCAGTTGGGGATAGCGTTGCTGAATGTGTTGCACCAGCTCAAGGCCGGTGCCGTCCGGAAGACGCATGTCGGTCAGGCACAGATCGAATGTTTCACGCTTCAACAAGGTCTGGGCTTCGCCAAGGTTGCGGGCGCTGAACGTGTCGAGTTTCATTCGTCCCAGGGTGATTTCCAGGAGTTCGCGGATATCCGGTTCGTCGTCGACGATCAGGACTTTTTGCTGGGGGCTGGTGTTCAACTCTGTTTCCGTCCGTGAGCAAAGGTGATGCGAAAGCAGCCGCCGCCTTGGCGTGGCTTGAAGTCTAGGCGGGCCTGGTTGCTTTCGCACAGTTCACGGGACAGATAAAGCCCCAGACCTGTGCCTTGGGCGCTGGTGGTGAAAAACGGTTCGAACAGATGCACCTGCTGATCCGGCGCCACACCGGCGCCATCGTCCAACACTTCGATGATGGGCAACTGGGTGTCGGGGTCGATGAACAGATCAAGCCAGACCTGCGCCTGATCATGGGTTTGAGCACTGTGGCGCCAGGCATTGCGCAGCAGGTTGTCGAGAATCTGGGTCAACTGGTTCGGGTCCATCAGGGTTTTGAAGTCGCCCGAGCCGATATGCAGATGAATTTTTTGGCGGTCGAGCGCGCCTTCGCGACTTTCTGCAACGAATTGTTCCAGCCACGGCTTCAGATCGAGCCGTTGCGGCGCGGTTTGTTGGCGGCGGGACAGTTGCAGGACGTTTTCGATAACCCGATTCATACGCTGAGAGTGATCTTGAATAATCTGGGTCAGACGTCGGTCCGCGCCGTTCAGTTCCTCGGATTCCCGCAATAGCTGGGCGGCATGACTAATGGCGCCCAGCGGATTGCGTATTTCGTGGGCGATACCGGCAGTCAGGCGGCCAAGGGCGGCGAGTTTCAGTTGTTGAGCCTGTTGGGCGATTTGCGCGAGGTCTTCGAGAAACACCAGGGTCTGGTGGTGCGGGCTTTGGTCCAGCGCAATGAAGCTCGGTTGCAATTCCAGGCCGCTGCTGGTGATTTTCAGGCTTTGGGGGCGCAGCGTCGGGTTATTCCGCCACAGTTGCAGGCGCTCGACGAGAGCGGGTGAGCAGTCATCGATCCTTCGGCCTTCGAGGTTGTCCCGGCCCAGCAGGGCCTGGGCGCTGTGATTGGCCAGTTGCACTCGCCGCTGTTCGTCGAGCACCAGGATGCCGGTGCGCATGCGCTGCAGGATCAACGCATTGAGGGCTTCCAGGCCCACGACTTCACTGGCCCGTTGCTCGGCGAGGGTTTCGCTGACTTCCACCCGCTGGATCAGCCCTTGCACCAGCAATGCCGCGGCAAAACACAGCGCACCGAGCGTACCGACTTGCAGGTAATCGTTAGGGGTGGCGGGATGGCTGAAGCTCAGCAGAAAACTCAGCCCGACGATGCCGAGTGCGCCGACGGCGGCAATCAGCAGGCCGATACGACTTCGCAACAAGGCATTGCTGATGGCCACCGAGACGATCAGCAGGTTGCCAATGGCGCTGGCGACACCACCGGCGGCATAGAACAGGCCGCACAGCAGCAGGACATCGATCAGCGCCAGGCTGAACAGTTGTGCCGGACGGCGGGTGTTCTCAAGGAAGACCACCAGCAGAATGTTCAGGACCAGATACAACCAGCTGCCACTGCGCAACAGGTCGTCATTGGAATAGGTCAGCAACTGGTTGTCGAGGTTGCTGGAGATCAGCAGCACCAGGGTGATGCCGACACTTAAACGGTAGAGATGATAAAGGCGCAGCAGTCGCTGGGCCTGTTTGCTGCCGGGACTGGACGTCTCAGCGATCACGGGTGCTTGGGCCTTGCTCAAGGTGAGCCTGGCTGCAATACCATTGTTGTTGAAGGCTCAGCGCGCGGTCGCGGGGCAGGTGGACGCCACACTGGGCGCAGCGGACCATGGGCGCTGCTTCCAGTTCGGCAGAGGACTTGGGCACAGAGGGTTGAGCCTTGAACTTGCGCCAGAACCATACCGCAACGGCAATCAGGGCGATCCAGAACAATAGACGAAGCATGGTGAGCTGCTTTATGACGAGTGATTCTGCAGTTTAGCCAAGGACATGACGGGCGCACAGCGTAATAAATCGCGGAAATAAAAAGGGAGACTCAAGCGTCTCCCTTTTTGCACAACCCGGTGTGTCAGTCGAACACGCCGAAGGTCATGTAGCTGAACCACGAGCGGTCGCTGTTGTTGGCTTCGGACTCGTGTTCCTCTTCTTCGATCACGTCGCCATTTTCATCTTTAGGCTTGAGATCGTTCGGAATCGCGTCCTTGGCGTCCTGGAATTGCTTCTGTACGTCCTGGTTGGCGCGGGTTTCGCCCGGCGGCAGCGGTGGACGGGACTCGATCAGGCCCAGGGTGGCCTTGCTCAGCCACGAACGGTTGTCGGCTTCGTCTACCGTCGGCACGAACTGACCGTCCACCAGGGTTGGATGGTTCGGGTAGTTGAGCTTGAGTGTTTCGAGGCTGGTGGCCGCCAGGTCGTCCAGGTGCAGACGCTGGTAGGCTTCGGTCATGATCGCCAGGCCGTCACCGACCGATGGGGTTTCCTGGAAGTTTTCCACGACGTAACGGCCACGGTTCGCGGCAGCGACATAGGCCTGACGGGTCAGGTAGTAGTCGGCGACGTGAATCTCGTAGGCTGCCAGCAGGTTGCGCAGGTAAATCATGCGCTGCTTGGCGTCCGGCGAGTAGCGGCTGTTCGGGAAGCGGCTGGTCAGCTGGGCGAACTCGTTGTAGGAGTCACGCGCAGCGCCCGGGTCACGCTTGGTCATGTCCAGCGGCAGGAAACGCGACAGCAGGCCGACGTCCTGGTCGAAAGAGGTCAGACCCTTGAGGTAATAGGCGTAATCCACGTTCGGATGCTGTGGGTGCAAACGAATGAAACGCTCGGCGGCAGACTTCGCAGCCTCAGGCTCGGTGTTCTTGTAGTTGGCGTAGATGAGCTCGAGTTGAGCCTGATCGGCGTAGCGACCGAACGGATAACGCGACTCCAGCGCCTTCAGCTTGGCTGTGGCGGCGGTGTAGCTATTGTTGTCCAGATCGCGCTGTGCCTGCTGGTACAGCTCGACTTCGCTCAGGTTTTCGTCTACGACTTCCTTCGATGAGCAAGCAGCGGTCAATGCGAGGATGGCGATCAGCAGCAGGTGTTTCACTTGCATGGCGGCTTGCGTCCCTATGACGGCCGCTGTCTTGGGCGGGGCCGTCCTGTTATGATGAGCGCCCCGTTGAATAGCCTCGGGGCAAAAGACGCCGTATTTAACCACAAGCGCGCAGCCGAAACCAAAGGCTGTGCCGACGCCTAGTCCGAGCATGTCCGATAAAATTGAACTTCGCGCAGAGGTGCCGTCCGAATTGGGCGGCCAACGCCTCGATCAAGTCGCCGCACAATTATTCGCTGAGCACTCGCGCTCGCGCCTTTCCGCCTGGATCAAAGACGGCCGCCTGACTGTGGATGGGGCGGTAATCCGCCCGCGAGACATCGTTCACGGTGGCGCCATTCTTGAGCTGACTGCCGAGCAGGAAGCTCAGGGCGAATGGATCGCTCAGGACATCGAGCTGGACATCGTCTATGAAGATGACGACATCCTCGTGATCAACAAGCCTGCGGGCCTGGTGGTGCATCCTGCCGCCGGCCACGCTGACGGCACCTTGCTCAACGCCTTGCTGCACCACGTGCCGGACATCGTCAATGTGCCCCGCGCCGGTATCGTGCATCGCCTGGACAAGGACACCACCGGTCTGATGGTTGTGGCCAAGACCATTCAGGCGCAGACGCAGCTGGTTACACAGTTGCAGAGCCGCAGCGTCAGCCGGATCTACGAGTGCATCGTGATCGGCGTGGTGACGGCGGGTGGCAAGATCAATGCGCCGATTGGCCGTCACGGCCAGCAACGCCAGCGCATGGCCGTGATGGAAGGTGGCAAGCAAGCCGTCAGCCATTACCGCGTGCTCGAGCGTTTCCGCTCCCACACTCACGTGCGGGTGAAGCTGGAAACCGGTCGTACGCACCAGATTCGGGTGCACATGTCCTACATCAACTTCCCGTTGGTCGGAGATCCTGCCTACGGCGGTCGTTTCCGAATCCCGCCAGCCGCCAGCCAGACCATGGTCGATTCCTTGAAGACGTTCCCGCGCCAGGCGCTGCATGCGCGGTTCCTGGAGCTGGATCACCCGACCACTGGTGTGCGCATGAGCTGGGAATCGCCACTGCCGGACGACTTCGTCTGGTTGCTGACCCTGCTCAAGCAAGACCGCGAGGCGTTCATCGGATGAGTGACTGGCTGATTCCCGACTGGCCTGCGCCTGCCGGGGTGAAAGCCTGTGTGACCACCCGTGCGGGCGGCGTCAGTCTGGCGCCGTTCGACAGCCTCAACCTCGGCGATCACGTCGACGACAGCCCCGACGCTGTTGCCGAGAATCGCCGTCGCCTCACCGATCATTTCTCTATCCAGCCGGCCTGGTTGAAGCAGGTTCACGGCATTGTCGTGGCTCACGCGGACCCAGGCGTTGTGGCAACTGCCGATGCCAGCTGGACGGCGACGCCCGGCATTGCCTGCGCGGCGATGACGGCGGATTGCCTGCCAGCATTGTTCTGCGACCGTGCCGGCACTCGTGTCGCAGCCGCCCATGCCGGTTGGCGCGGGCTGGCGGCGGGTGTGCTCGAAGCGACGCTCGACACGCTGGCCGTGCCATCGGAAGAAGTGCTCGTCTGGCTCGGTCCGGCCATTGGCCCTCAAGCCTTTGAAGTCGGCCCGGAAGTGCGCGAAACCTTCGTCGAGCAACTGCCTGAAGCCGCCAAAGCCTTTGTGCCCAGTGCAAATGCCGGCAAGTTCATGGCCGATATCTACGAACTGGCGCGCTTGCGTCTGGCTGTTCGCGGCGTTACCGCTGTTTATGGCGGCGGTTTCTGCACCGTAACCGATCCGCGCTTCTTTTCTTACCGCCGCAGTCCACGCACTGGTCGGTTTGCCTCCCTTGTCTGGCTGGAACGCTAGACTTCTCTGATCTACATCAACTGTACGACGCTTGAAACTCCCAGAATCGACCGCATCTATAACGGTATCTGGCAGGTTTCTTCATTCAGGATGTTTTATAGGTCCGGCCTGCTCAAAAGGAAGGTGACCCATGCGTATCGATCGTTTAACCAGCAAATTACAGTTAGCTCTATCCGACGCCCAATCGCTGGCCGTCGGTCTTGACCATCCCGGCATTGAACCGGCGCACTTGATGCAAGCCATGCTTGAGCAGCAGGGCGGCTCGATCAAGCCCCTGCTGATGCAGGTCGGTTTCGACGTCAACAGCCTGCGCAAAGAGCTGACCAAACAGCTCGATCAGCTGCCAAAAATCCAGAACCCCACCGGCGACGTCAACATGTCGCAGGATCTGGCGCGCCTGCTCAACCAGGCCGATCGCCTGGCCCAGCAGAAGGGCGATCAATTTATTTCCAGTGAGTTGGTGTTGCTCGCCGCCATGGACGAGAACAGCAAGCTCGGCAAATTATTGCTCGGCCAGGGTGTGAGCAAGAAAGCCCTGGAGAACGCGATCAACAACCTGCGCGGCGGTGAGGCGGTCAACGACGCCAACCACGAGGAGTCGCGTCAGGCGCTGGATAAATACACCGTCGACCTGACCAAGCGCGCCGAAGAAGGCAAGCTCGATCCGGTGATCGGCCGTGACGACGAAATTCGCCGGACCATTCAGGTGTTGCAACGCCGCACCAAGAACAACCCGGTATTGATCGGTGAACCTGGCGTGGGTAAAACCGCCATCGCCGAAGGCCTGGCCCAGCGGATCATCAACGGCGAAGTGCCGGACGGCCTGAAAGGCAAGCGCCTGCTTTCCCTCGATATGGGCGCACTGATTGCCGGTGCCAAGTACCGTGGCGAGTTCGAAGAACGCCTGAAATCCCTGCTCAACGAACTGTCGAAGCAGGAAGGGCAGATCATTCTGTTCATCGACGAACTGCACACCATGGTCGGCGCCGGTAAAGGCGAAGGCTCAATGGATGCGGGCAACATGCTCAAGCCTGCATTGGCCCGTGGTGAATTGCACTGCGTCGGCGCAACCACGCTCAATGAATACCGCCAATATATAGAGAAGGATGCGGCCCTCGAGCGGCGCTTCCAGAAAGTGTTGGTGGATGAGCCGAGCGAAGAAGACACCATCGCCATTCTGCGTGGCCTCAAAGAACGCTATGAAGTTCACCATAAAGTGGCGATTACCGACGGCGCGATCATCGCCGCGGCCAAGCTCAGTCATCGCTACATTACCGACCGTCAGTTGCCGGACAAGGCGATCGACCTGATCGACGAAGCCGCCAGCCGCATTCGCATGGAGATCGACTCCAAGCCGGAGGTGCTGGACCGTCTGGAGCGTCGTCTGATTCAGTTGAAGGTGGAGTCCCAGGCGCTGAAGAAAGAGAGCGACGAAGCGGCGATCAAGCGTCTGGAAAAACTCCAGGAAGAAATCGTCCGTCTCGAGCGTGAGTATTCGGACCTCGAAGAAATCTGGAACTCGGAAAAAGCCGAGGTTCAGGGTTCTGCGCAGATCCAGCAGAAAATCGAACAGTCCCGTCAGGAACTGGAAGCTGCGCGCCGTAAAGGCGACCTGAACCGCATGGCCGAGCTGCAATACGGGGTGATCCCGGACCTGGAGCGCAGCCTGCAAATGGTCGACCAGCATGGCAAAAGCGAAAACCAGTTGCTGCGCAGCAAGGTGACCGAGGAAGAAATCGCCGAAGTCGTGTCGAAGTGGACCGGCATCCCCGTGTCGAAAATGCTCGAAGGCGAGCGCGACAAGCTGATGAAGATGGAAAGCCTGTTGCACCAGCGTGTGATCGGCCAGGACGAAGCGGTGATCGCGGTATCCAACGCGGTGCGGCGTTCGCGGGCCGGGTTGTCCGACCCGAATCGTCCAAGTGGTTCGTTCATGTTCCTCGGCCCGACCGGTGTCGGTAAAACCGAGCTGTGCAAGGCGTTGGCCGAGTTCCTCTTTGATACCGAAGAGGCGATGGTGCGGATCGACATGTCCGAGTTCATGGAGAAACATTCCGTGGCTCGACTGATTGGTGCGCCACCAGGCTACGTGGGCTATGAAGAGGGCGGTTACCTGACCGAGGCGGTGCGTCGCAAGCCTTATTCGGTGATCCTGCTGGATGAGGTCGAGAAGGCCCACCCGGACGTCTTCAATATCCTGCTGCAAGTGCTGGAAGATGGCCGCCTGACGGACAGCCATGGCCGCACGGTGGATTTCAAGAACACCGTGATTGTCATGACCTCCAACCTGGGCTCGGTACAGATCCAGGAACTGGTCGGTGATCGTGAGGCTCAGCGCGCAGCGGTGATGGATGCGATTTCCACGCACTTCCGGCCGGAGTTCATCAACCGGGTCGACGAAGTGGTGATCTTCGAGCCATTGGCACGGGATCAGATCGCGGGCATTACCGAGATCCAGTTGAGTCGTCTGCGCAGTCGCCTGACTGAGCGGGAACTGAAGCTGGAGCTCAGCCCTGAGGCCATGGATAAGCTGATCGCGGTTGGCTACGACCCGGTGTATGGCGCACGGCCGCTCAAGCGAGCGATTCAGCGCTGGATCGAAAACCCGCTGGCGCAGCTCATTCTGTCGGGTCGTTTCATGCCCGGCGATACCGCCAAAGGCATTGTGGAAAACGACGAGATCGTCTTCGCCTGATCCACGCCGGCAACAAAATTGAAGAGGCCTCGCATTGCGAGGCCTTTTTTTCGTCAGGTTGTTGAACTGAAAGGAAAAGGCTTGTAAAGTGCGCCCCGCAGTAAGTCGCCCTGAAGGGTTCCCGCTCCCCAAGCAGGAATCTGAAATAAGTTGCAAATCATTAACTTGAAAGCAATTTAGGGGGTTGACAGAGGTGCTTAAGATTGTAGAATAGCGCGCCTCAGACACACGAACGCAGCGATGCGAACGGGTCGAAGAGAACGCAGTAAAGCTTCACCGTTGTAAATTGAAATATGTAGTTCCGTGATAGCTCAGTCGGTAGAGCAAATGACTGTTAATCATTGGGTCCCAGGTTCGAGTCCTGGTCACGGAGCCAATTTCAAACCGGGGTATAGCGCAGTCCGGTAGCGCGCCTGCTTTGGGAGCAGGATGTCAGGAGTTCGAATCCCCTTACCCCGACCATTTTTGGGTCGTTAGCTCAGTTGGTAGAGCAGTTGGCTTTTAACCAATTGGTCGTAGGTTCGAATCCCACACGACCCACCATTTTTGAAACCAGTTAGCGCTGGAATCGAATCTTAAGATCAGACGCCAAAAGCTCTGTTCGCAGAAGGCGCCTTTCAAAGGTGCCTTTTTTTTACCGGGGTATAGCGCAGTCCGGTAGCGCGCCTGCTTTGGGAGCAGGATGTCAGGAGTTCGAATCCCCTTACCCCGACCATATTAAAAATCCTCGTATCGAAAGATACGGGGATTTTTTTTGTCTTCGAAAAAGCCGAATCCTATCAAGTCGTCGTACAACTAGCCGATAACGAGCTGTCGGGGCGCAAACGCGGCCCCCCATTCAAGCCAACAACAAGAAAGGCGCTCGTTATGTTTCTTCGTCAGCTGAATATTGCCCCCCGTGCCGCGCTGGGTTTTGCCTTGATCGCTGTGTTGGTGGCGTTGCTCGGGGTGTTTGCCCTGGGGCAAATGGCGAGCATTCGCGAGAGCGAGGTGGCCGTGGAGAAGCAGTGGCTCCCCAGCATTCGCGGGGGTGACGAGATTCGCGAACTGATGTTGCGTATCCGCACCATTTCCTTGCGCATGGCGCTGGATCAGGACCCAAAGAACATTCCGACCTACCGCGGTCAGATGGACACTCGCGACAAGGAATTGAGCGAGAAGATCGCGGTCTATGACCAGTTGGTCAACACCGCCGAAGGCCAGGCCTTGTATGACCAGTTCAAAACCACCTTTGCCGCCTATCGTACCGGCATTGCCCAGTCGTTCACCCTCGCAGAGCAGGGTCGCCGTGACGAATTGACCAGGCTGCTGCTGGTTGACATGAAAACCGTGGTCGATGGCTCCGGCAAACAACTCAGTGATCTGGCGGACCTGTTCGCCAAACAGGTCGCCGCTGAGAGCCAGAAATCCGCAGCGCACTACGAAACGTCGCGGACCATCGTCAGCCTGTTCATCGCCCTCGCGGCGCTGGCCACTGTCGGCCTGGCCATGTTGCTGACCCGCAGCATCGTCCGCCCCCTGAACGAAGCCCTGACGGCTGCGGAGAGCGTGGCGCAGGGCGATCTGACCCGGCCGATAGCAACCCATGGCAACGACGAAGTGACTCGTTTGCTCAAGGCACTGGCGACCATGCAGCAGAACCTGCGAGAAACCTTGCAAGCCATCAGCGGTTCAGCGACTCAGCTGGCCACGGCGGCGGATGAATTGAATGCTGTCACTCTCGACAGCACCCAAGGCCTGCAACAGCAGAACAACGAAATTGAGCAGGCCGCCACGGCGGTCAACGAAATGACCTCGGCCGTGGAAGAAGTGGCGCGCAACGCCGTGTCGACTTCTGATGCTACCCGCCAATCCAGCGAGTCAGCGCAATTGGGGCAGGAGCGGGTCAGCGAAACCGCCAGCGCGATCAGCGCCTTGGCCAAGGATGTGCAGCACACCGGTGAGTTGGTGCAGTCGCTGGCCAATCAGTCCCAGGACATTGGCAAAGTGCTGGATGTCATTCGGGCCATCGCCGAGCAAACCAATCTGTTGGCGCTCAACGCCGCCATTGAAGCGGCGCGCGCGGGTGAAAGTGGGCGCGGTTTTGCGGTGGTAGCCGATGAAGTGCGTGCATTGGCGCATCGTACGCAGCAATCGACTCAGGAAATCGAGCAAATGGTTCAGGGCATGCGCAACGGTTCCAACCTGGCGCTGGACTCCATGAATGCCAGTGCTTCCCGTGCCACGAGTACGCTGGTGTTGGCTGAACGGGCCGGTGACGCATTGCAGACCATCACGGCCTCGGTCCACGAGATTCACGAGCGCAATCTGGTGATCGCCAGTGCTGCGGAAGAACAGGCTCAAGTCGCTCGGGAAGTGGATCGCAATCTGGTGAATATCCGTGATCTGTCGGTGCGTTCCGCCTCCGGTGCGGATCAGACCAGTGCTTCCAGTCATGAGTTGTCGAAGTTGGCCAATGCTCTGCAGGGCATGGTGCAGCGCTTTCGGGTGTAAATCCGCCAGACAAAAAAGCCGCGTTTCTCGATCGAGAAACGCGGCTTTTTTTCTGGGAGGCTTAAGCGCCGTCCTGGTCTTTCAGGTGCTCGAACAGGCCTTTTGGCATTTTCTTGCCGTTGGCTTCGAAGTTGGCTTTGACGTTGTCGTAAGCCTCTTGCTCGTCGATGAAGCCGTCGTGGTTGGTATCGATCTTGTCGAAGTTGGACTTAGGCGCAACTTTCTGGAATTCGGCGCGGGACACCTTGCCGTCACCGTCGGTGTCGGTTTTTGCCATCGATGCATCGCCGCACTTGCCTTCTCCACATTTGCCTTCAGGGGTTTTCACCACCTGTTCGGCCGAGGCCAGCAGGTAGCCCTGGGTCAAAGGCTGCGAAGCAAAAGCGGAGCCGGTCAACATCATGCCGCCAGCGAGGACTGCACCGAGCAAACCGATAGTGTTTTTGGTGGTACGGGACATTTCAATTCTCCAGGGTTGCACGACACAACCATTCGATAAAAGACGCCACGTAAGTGCGGCGATCACCGTAGCTGGCGGGACGCCTTGCTCGGATGTGGCCATTTAGCGGGCGAGGTGTATCGCTACTGTGTCGCGCAAGGGGGGAGTTTGTAACCGAAGGGGCGAAATTGCGGGGGGAGATACAGTGAGACACAGATCTCAAGGTTGTGATTGAAAAATGTGTGAGCGAGCCTGCTCGCGAAGCGGTGTATCAGCCAACTCACGTGGCGATTGACACTCCGCTATCGCGAGCAGGCTCGCTCCCACAAGGGATGTGTGTCAGTGCAACTTCAGCCGCGGCTCAGTCCCGCGCCCGATTTTGCTGCCCAGCATCAACATTGCCGTGCGGAATGCGCCATACAGCGCCATCTGGTGCATGCGGTACAGCGACACATAAAACATCCGCGCCAGCCAGCCCTCAAGCATCACGCTACCCGTCAGGTTGCCCATCAAGTTACCCACAGCCGAAAAACGCGACAGCGAAATCAACGAGCCGTAGTCGGTGTACTTGTACACAGGCAACGGCTTGCCTTCGATCCGCAGCTTCAGCGATTTGGCCAGCAGCGACGCCTGTTGATGCGCTGCCTGGGCGCGCGGCGGCACGTTGCGATCGGTACCCGGCTGCGGACAGGCGGCGCAGTCACCGAAAGCGAAGATGTTCTCGTCGCGGGTGGTTTGCAGTGTCGGCAGCACTTGCAGCTGGTTGATCCGATTGGTTTCCAGACCGTCGATGTCCTTGAGGAAACCTGGCGCACGAATGCCCGCGGCCCAGACCTTGAGGCTGGCGTTGATCACTTTGCCGTCGGCGGTGATCAGGCTATCGGCGGTCACTTCACTGACGGCCGCATTGGTCATGACGTTGACCCCGAGTTTCTCCAGGGTTTTATGCACAGGGCCGCCGATCCGTTCCGGCAATGCTGGCAGTACCCGTGGACCGGCCTCGATCAGGGTGATGTGCATGTTTTCCGGTTTGATCCGGTCCAGGCCGTACGCCGCCAGTTCATGTGCGGCGTTGTGCAGTTCGGCCGCCAGTTCGACGCCCGTGGCGCCGGCGCCGACGATTGCCACGCTGATCTGCTGCACCACATCCGTCTGCCCGGCGTGGGCGCGCAAATAATGGTTCAACAGTTGCTGGTGGAAGCGCTCGGCCTGTTTGCGGGTGTCGAGGAACAGGCAATGCTGCGCCGCGCCCTGGGTGCCGAAATCGTTGGTGGTGCTGCCTACGGCGATCACCAGCGAGTCGTAAGGCACTTCACGCGCCGGCACCAATTCCAGGCCGGCCTCATCGTAAGTGGCCGCCAGCTGGATTTTCTTCTGTGCGCGATCAAGCCCGCTCATGCGCCCCAGCTGGAACTCGAAGTGGTTCCATTTTGCCTGGGCGACATAGTTGAGTTCGTCTTCGGAAGAGTTAAGGGAACCGGCCGCGACTTCGTGCAACAGCGGTTTCCAGATGTGGGTCAGGTTCGCGTCGACCAGCATCACACTGGCCGTGCCGCGCTTGCCCAGAGTCTTACCCAGACGGGTAGCCAACTCCAGACCGCCGGCGCCGCCGCCAACGATGACAATACGATGAGTCATGGGGATATCTCGCAAGGCTAAAAGAAATCGGTGCAATTACCCGAGCGAGCGCGATGCAGCTCATAGCGTCAGGTAACTGATAAATCGGCTCAACAAGCCCAGGCCAATGGTCACTGCCAACACCACCACCAGGAGCATCCACGGCCGGAAAGGCCGGCGCTCGACTCGGTGCTGGGACAGGTGCAGGTACTCTTCGACATGTTTCTGGTCGTCGGGGTTCAGGCGGCTGGTCATATCGGGCCTCGTCATCGGGTAGACGTTGCTGAATTGATAGAAGCTACAGGGGTTTTTACCCCACATTGAACGGAGCATAGCCGCTGGCGGGAATCGGCTCGACACTGACTGTATCGTCCAGCCGAATGATTCCACTTTGTAACACTCGTGCGGTGATTCCGCCATGTCCGCGAACGGCCTGGAAAGTGCCGGGGCCGAGGTTGTTTTGCAGGCGTGCGCAAGGCTGGCACCAACCGGTGGTTTCGAAAATCGCCTGGCCGATTTTGAAGCGGCGACCCTTGAGGCTGAACAGGTTTATCCCGCTGACAACGAGGTTGCGCCGCAAATCACCAGGCAGGACCGGATTGTCGTCCGGTCGGCCCATCAGCGAACTGATCACTGGCAGATGCTCCCATTGAATCAGTGTCACCTGTCGCGCATTGCGTACGCCGGGACGGGCCCGATCGCCGGTCAGGCCGGCCTCGAGACGCGCTTCCACGGCCTCCAGCTCGATCATCGGCACATGCGGTTGGGGGCGCACGCCGATCCAGCGTACACGGCCGGTTTGCGGGACTTCCGCGATCAGCTCCTGCAGCGGACTCACAGGCTGATCCCGACATCGAAGACGATGCTGCGACCGAGGTTGCTGCGCAGGAAATCCGGTGCGTCGGGATGCGCAAACAAAACCCGGGCGAATGTCGGACCGACCAGTGACAACGAGCGCCAGCCCTGACGCAAGTATTCGGTGGGTGGCGGGAAATGGCTGTTGAGGTCGAGCACTTCGCGCTTGAGGCTGGCAAAGGCGATGATGTCCAGTTCGCCCAGGTCCATGCCGCGTTCCTTGTAGTTGTGCGCTTTTTTGCGCAAGGTCGGCGCCAGTCTCAGCAGGAATTCATTGGCCGGAATGCGCCTGGGCTTGGCTTCTCGGCGCACCAGCGAACTCAAGGAAAACGCACTGCGTCGCCGCTGCAGCTCATCGCGCCACTCATCATTGAGACGCCGGCCCTCGTCGAGCACGAAAAACACTTCGAAATTCGCATCGCGAAACAGCACGTCCGGCGGTTCGCCGGCGGGAGCGAATTCGTCGACGCGGTAAGGAATGTTCAGGCCTTGCAGCAGGCGCTGGCACACCCAACGCTCACGCTCCCATTTGCGGGCATTGGAAAGGAACGCGTTGGCTTGCTCGGCCGCAATGGTCAGCAGGCGTAGATAATCTGAGTCATCCATAGGCCCAAGCTTAGCGTTCAAATGCGACAAGCTGAAAGCTTTGCGTTGAAACGAGGACGTAATGCCCCGGCAGGCGTCATCGCTGATCGGATGGTAGCTGCGGTGCTTCTTTGATCGTTGTCGCGGCGATGGGGTGTGCAATACAGGCGGTGTAGACTGGATTCATTGCGCTCAAGCGCCTCAACGAAGGGGAATGTCGTGAAATTATGGCCCGTGTTATTGCTCAGTCTTGTGCCTCTTTGGGCTCAGGCGCTGGAAGTGGGGGAGCGGCTGGCGCCGTGGACCTTGCTTGATCAGTTCGATCAGGCCTTCACGCTCGACAATCAGACTCAGACGCTGCTGGTGGCGCGCAGCATGGACGCCGCGAAGCTGGTCGACGCGGCACTGCAGGGCCAGCCCAAGGGCTATCTGGAGGCCCGGCACGCGGTATTTGTCGCGGATATCCAGCGCATGCCCCGGCTGATCGCGAAGATGTTCGCCGTGCCGGCCATGCGCGATTATTCCTATCGCGTGATGCTCGACCGTGACGGACGCGTGGCGCCGCGCTACCCCGGGGCCGTGGATAAAGTGTTGTGGTTGGAGCTCAAGGACGGTCAAGTGGTCGGTGAGCACGAATACGCCACGGCGGCGCAACTGCGTGAGGCACTGGAGAAGGCCCGGCCGTGATCGGGCTTCAGTGCGTTGACTTGTTCGGCCGCAAGGGTCAGCAGGTGTAAGTCGTCGGGGTCATCCATAGACCCCGGCTCTCCAAAGTAATCGCCAGGAAAACTGTTTGTCGCGCAGGAGCAAAGCCTGCCGCGACATCCCTCCTTCTCGCGCCCGATTCAGGGCCCTGCACAAAACGGATAGCGATCTGCGCAAAGCGGATATTGCCCCGCGCCCGGCAACTTTACCCTCGGCTTTACGGGACGTTAGCCGCTTTACCGACGCTCTGAAAAAAACAACAACAAGAGATAAATGCCATGCGCAAGATTGACGTACATGAGGTTATCGACAACGCACGATTCAACCGCTTCCACTGGATGGTGCTGTTCTGGTGTGCGCTGATCATCATCTTCGACGGTTACGACCTGGTGATTTACGGGGTCGTGCTGCCGATGCTGATGAAAGAATGGGGGCTCAGTCCTTTGCAGGCTGGCGCTCTGGGCAGTTACGCGCTGTTCGGCATGATGTTTGGCGCGCTGTTTTTCGGCCCGCTCTCGGACCGGATCGGCCGCAAGAAAGCCATCACGATCTGCGTGATGCTCTTCAGCGGTTTCACCGTGCTCAACGGTTTTGCGCGTAACCCCACCGAGTTCGGGATTTGCCGGTTCATCGCCGGACTGGGCATCGGCGGAGTGATGCCCAACGTCGTGGCATTGATGAACGAGTACGCGCCGAAGAAAATCCGCAGCACGCTGGTGGCGATCATGTTCAGCGGTTACTCCGTGGGCGGCATGCTCTCGGCGGGGCTGGGCATCGTGCTGATCCCGAGCTTCGGCTGGCAGTCGGTGTTTTACGTCGCGGTGCTGCCGTTGGTGTTGTTGCCGCTGATCATGTACTTCCTGCCCGAGTCGGTGGGTTTCATGCTGCGACAGGGACGCAATGAAGAGGCGCGCGCCATTCTTCAGCGGGTGGATCCGGCGTACATCGCGCAGAGCAGCGATCAGCTGCACATGAACGAAGTGAAGGGCACCGGCACCCCCGTTCTGCAACTGTTTCGCGAGGGCCGGGCGCTGCGCACGCTGATGCTGTGGCTGGCATTTTTCTGCTGCCTGCTGATGGTCTACGCCTTGAGTTCGTGGCTGCCGAAACTGATGGCCAACGCCGGATACAGCCTGGGCTCGAGCCTGTCGTTCCTGCTGGTGCTCAACTTCGGCGCGATTTTCGGCGCGGTGGGCGGCGGCGTTCTGGGTGACAAGCTGAACCTGCCGCGGGTGTTGGCGGTGTTCTTCGCCATGGCAGCCGTGTCGATCACTTTGCTGGGCTTCAACAGCCCGATGCCAGTGTTGTACTTGCTGATCGCTATTGCCGGCGCCACCACCATCGGTTCGCAGATTCTGCTGTACGCCTGCGCCGCGCAGTTCTACTCCATGACCATTCGCTCCACCGGTTTGGGCTGGGCCTCGGGCATCGGGCGCAACGGCGCGATTGTCGGACCGCTGCTGGGCGGGGCCTTGCTCGGGATCAGCCTGCCGCTGCAACTCAACTTCATGGCGTTCGCCTTGCCCGGTGCGGTGGCCGCGATCGCCATGACCGTGTTCGCCATCAGCAGTCAGCGCAGCACCCGACAGTCGTTGGCGGATTTACGTCATGGTGCGGCGGGCGGGTCTGTCGGCGAAGCTTCATGAGGGCGTTCGTCCGGGATTTTTCCCTGTCGGCGGCGGTCGCTGGATTTATCGCCACGGTTATTTCCTACGCCGGCCCGTTGGTGATTATTTTCCAGGCGGCCGAGACCGCGCAGTTGTCGCGGGAAGTGCTGTCGTCGTGGGTCTGGGCGATCTCCATCGGCAGCGCGGTGCTCGGTATCGGGTTGAGCCTGCGTTACCGCGTGCCGGTGATCATCGCGTGGTCGGCGCCGGGCTCGGCGCTGTTGGTGGCGCTGTTGCCGGGGATCTCCATGCCGGAAGCGGTGGGGGCTTATCTGGTCAGCAGCCTGATCATTTTCCTGGTCGGCGTGTCGGGAGCGTTTGACCGGATCATCGGCAAACTGCCGGCGGCGATTGCGGCGGCGATGCTGGCGGGGATTCTGTTCAGTTTCGGTACAGGGTTGTTCGTTTCGTTGCAGGGCAAGCCATTGCTGGTGCTGGCGATGTTTGCCACGTACCTGGTCTGCAAACGGTTGATGCCGCGTTATGCGGTGTTGATGGTGCTGCTGGTGGGCTGCTCGATGGCCTTTCTCGCCGGCGATTTGCACAGCGAAGCGTTGGTGATCGGCTTGGCCACGCCGGTGTGGATCACGCCCGAGTTCAGCCTGAGCGCCACCCTGAACATTGCGTTACCGCTGGTCATGGTGGCGCTGACCGGACAGTTCGTGCCCGGCATGGCGGTGCTGCGCGCCAGCGGTTACGCCACGCCGGCCGGTCCGATCATCGCCAGCAGTGCCTTGGGCACGGCGTTGTTGGCCCCGTTCGGCTGTCACGGACTGAATCTGGCAGCGATCACCGCGGCCATTTGTACCGGCCGCGAGGCCCATGAAAACCCTGGCAAGCGCTACGTCGCCGGGGTGGTCGGCGGGCTCTGTTACCTGGTGCTGGGGATCTTCGGCGCCACTCTGGTTTCACTGTTTTCGGCGTTCCCCAAAGAACTGATTGCGGCACTCGCCGGGCTGGCGCTGTTCGCCGCGATTGCCGGGGCGTTGGCCGGCGCCATGGCGGTGCCGAGTGATCGGGAAGCCGCGCTGGTGACCTTCCTGACCACCGCGTCGGGCATGTCGCTGTTGGGTTTGTCCGCAGCTTTCTGGGGCCTGATTTTCGGCATGGTCACCCATGTGTTGTTAAACGCCCGTCGCGAAAGCGCGGCGGCTGAAGCACTTCCAACTGTCGATCAATAAAAATAAGAGAACAAACGATGAAACAGATTTTTCCAGCAACCGGTCCAGTGTTGTCCATGGCGCTCGTCTCGGGTTTCTCCGCGGGGGCGATGGCGGCCGAGAGCGGCTTTATCGAAGACACCACGGCCACCTTGCAAGCTCGCAATTACTACTTCAGTCGGGACTTCTCCGACATCGTCGGGGCGAACAAGCAGTCGAAGGCTGAAGAGTGGGCGCAGGGTTTCATCCTCAACGTCAAATCCGGTTACACCCAAGGCCCCGTGGGATTCGGTGTGGATGTGATCGGCTTGCTCGGGCTCAAGCTCGACAGCAGTCCGGATCGGGTCAATACCGGTTTACTGCCCGTTAAAGATGACGGGCGCGCGGCGAATGATTACAGCCGTCTCGAAGCGGCGCTGAAGGTGCGTTTCTCCAAAACCGAGCTGAAAGTGGGCGAGTTGCAGCCCAATCTGCCGGTGCTGGCGTTCAGCGATATCCGTCTGCTGCCGCCCAGCTATCAGGGCGCAAGCATCAGTTCCAACGAGATCAATGGCCTGACCTTGCAGGGTGGCCACTTGAACACGACCAGCCTGCGCAACGAGGCCGGCGACGAAAAGATGCAGGCCATGCTCGGCCACGTGCCGCAACGTCAGGTCAGCAGTGACGGCTTTAATTTCGCCGGTGCCGATTACGCCTTCAACGATAAACGCAGTTCGGTCAGTGCCTGGTTCGGGCAACTGGAAGATATCTACAACCAGCGCTTTCTCGGTCTCAAGCACAGCGAACCGATGGGGGACTGGATTCTGGGCGCGAACCTGGGTTACTACGATTCGCGCGAAGACGGCAAGAAGCTGCTGGGCAACATCGATAACCAGGCGTTCTTCTCGCTGTTGTCCGCCAAGCGCGGTGGCCACACGTTTTATGTCGGTTATCAGGGAATGTTCGGTGACAGTGCTTTCCCACGGGTCTTTGCCAACATCTCGCCGCTGGGCAATGAGGTGCCCACCTACGAGTTCGCCTACACCGATGAACGCTCCTGGCAAGCGCGCTACGACTACGATTTCGCCGCCCTCGGCGTGCCGGGGCTGACCAGCACTGTGCGCTACATCTCCGGCAACAATGTCGATACCGGGCAAGGCTTCGAGGGCAAGGATCGCGAGCGTGATCTCGACCTCGGCTACGTGCTGCAAAGCGGCAGCCTCAAGGGCCTCGGAATTCGGGTGCGTAACGTGATGGCCCGCTCCAACTACCGCAGTGATATCGACGAAAACCGCCTGATCCTCAGCTACACCTGGACGCTGCTATGACCATTGAAAAAGAACAACCGTCGTACAACATCGGTTTGCAGGTCAAGCTGGAGCAATTGACCGAGTCGGTGCTGCAAACCGAGGAGGACATGCGCTTTGCCAATCAACTGGCGCGCACGGCCGGTGATCGGGTCAAGGCGAGTGCGCAGAGCATGCAGTCGTCGGCCAGTGTGCTGGAGGATCTGAACCTCTACATGCAGCGTCTGGATCAAGTGTTCGATGAGCTCGGCAGTCAGTCGATGCGCATCGGCGCGATTGTCGGCAGCATTCAGGACATCGCCCGTCAGACCAACCTGTTGGCGCTGAACGCGGCGATCGAGGCGGCGAGGGCGGGCAGCCATGGCCGAGGGTTTGCGGTGGTCGCCGATGAGGTGCGCAATCTCTCCCGTCAGGCGGCGGACTCCAGTGCGCAGATCCGGCAAATCGCCACGGGGCTGGAACAGTCGGCGGAGCAGGCGCGCCAGGGGCTTCAGCAGCTATCCGGTTCAACCCGCCTGGGGCTGGAAAAGGCTGGCGTGGCGTTGCACTCGATGGGTGAACTGCAAAGCGGTGCGGTGGCCAGGGTCGAGGTGGTCGAACGGATCATGGCGCGTCTGGCCGGTCTGCATGATTTGGCGTTGCAGGCGAAACGGCTGATCGTGTGAGTCGTGGGTTACCCGGCTTTACAGGCTGCTGGTGCAGTTGCCCATGACTGGGTAGGTCACGCTGTGGGTCTGGCCTTGATGGTCGATGTAGACCATGGTTGCCGGTACGACATCGCACGCGGTTGCGGTGTCGGTCACTGAAACCACCTTGGCGATGTCCAGCGGTTGCGCCGGGTTGTATGGGGTGGCGGCTGGCTCGTGGGTGGCGGCCATGGCTGACGTGGCAATGAGGCTCAGAAGCAGGGTGGTCAGGATTTTCATTTTTGTCGGCTCGGGGTTGGTTCTGATGCTTTGAAGTCTAGTCCTTCGCTGGGGGTGATAAAGGTGGCTGGGGCTGATTCAGTTTTGCAGGAAGCGTAATAATCGCTCGGGTTGATTGGGGGCACAAACGGCGGTGTAGACTGAAAACCTGTCCTCTCCCGGCAAAGAAAAAGGAGCAAGCCCAGCCATGATCGGCGCCGAACTGCTGACCCCGGAAACCCTCGCCGTCGGATGGCTGATCTACGTCCCAGCCCTGATCTGGGCCGTCGCACGTGCCCCGTGGGTCGAACTGTTCAGCGACAGCCGCCGCCAGCACCTGCTGTTCGGCACCGTATTCGCCCTGTTCATGCTCTGGCTGGTACGACGGGATTTCGACACCGGCGTGTCCTATCACTTCATCGGCATGACCGCAGTGACCCTGCTCCTGGACTGGCCGATGGCAATCGTCGGCGGACTGGTCGCACAAACAGGCCTGGTCCTGCTCGGACGCCAGGACCTCGCCGCCGTCGGGGTCAACGGCGCGTTGTTCATTCTGCTGCCCGTGCTGGTCACCGAGTGCTGTGCCATCCTGGTCGAGCGAGCGCAACCGCGAAACCCCTTCGTTTACATCTTCGTTTCCGGCTTCTTCGCAGCGGCGCTATCGGCCTTGCTGTGCCTGTTGCTGGCCCTGTGGTTGTTGTGGTTCAACGAGCTTTTCGTCATGCCCTATTGGCTGGAGGATTTTGTCGGTTACCTGTGGCTGATCATCTTTCCCGAAGCGTTCATCAACGGCATGGTCGTCAGCGCACTGGTGGTGTTCAGCCCGGAATGGCTGGAGACCTTCAACCGCACACGCTACCTTTCGGCGCCCTGGAAGGACGACGACCCGAAATCTTGATCCACATCAAATCCAAAAAACGTCGACGAATCCATGCTCCGCAAAACCTTCAGGAGCATCGAAATGAGTGTCTACGAATGGGCAAGGCTGGAGTTGCGCCACAGTCTGGATGCAGCGCAGGAAGTCGGGTTTGATCCGGGGTTGAGCTTGCGCGCCTTGCTCAGTGCAGTGGTGCAGCAGAGCAAGGCGGTACGCAGTATCGAGGATCTGGCGGATGAGTTGCAGTTTCTTGCCGAGAACCTCGATGACGGTCAGGACTACGGCTTTATGCGGCCCTGAATCCCGGCCTCAGTGACGTGGTTCGAAGTCTTCGCTGAACAGTTCGTCTTCGGCATCCGGGCTCACCGGGATCTTGTGTTCTTCCGACGCCCACGCGCCCAGGTCGATCAGTTTGCAGCGGTCCGAACAGAACGGCCGGAATTTGCTTTCCGGGGTCCATTCGACAGGGGCGCCGCAGGTTGGGCAATCGACGGTTGGGATCTGGCTCATGACTGGCCTCCACGCAAAGTAAGGTAAAAGTGATGCAGGCGCTCGACCTCGCTGTGCAGCCAGGCGAGGTCGCGGTCATTGACCACCACATCGTCGGCATGGCTCAGGCGATCCTGGCGGCTGGATTGCGCCTTGAGAATCGCCTGGACCTGTTGTTCGCTGGTCTGGTCGCGCTGCAGGGTGCGTTCGATCTGCAGTTGTTCGGGCGCATCGATCACCAGCACGCGCTGGGTCATAGCGAATTGACCGGACTCGATCAGCAACGGCGAAACCAGAATCGCGTAAGGCGATTGTGCCTTGCCTAGGTGATCGGCAATTTCCCTGGCGATCAGCGGATGCAAAAGCGCCTCGAGCCAGAGGCGTTGCTCAGGCACTTCGAAGATCAGTTTGCGCAATGCCGCACGATCCAGTTGACCGTCGGCCTGCAACACGCCGGGGCCGAAATGTTCGGCAATCTGTGCCAGCGCCGGGCGCCCCGGCTCCACCACCCAGCGCGCCGCATGATCAGCATCGACCACATGCACGCCCAGGTCGATGAAGTGCTGGGCAGCCGCGCTTTTGCCGCTGCCGATGCCACCGGTCAGGCCGAGAATCCAGGGTTTTTCCACAGGGGTATTCATTTCAAACCGACAAACTGCCAATAGAAGTCGGTTATTTGACCACCCCAGAGCAACGCAATCCAGCCGGCAATCGCCAGATAGGGACCGAAGGGGATCGGCGTCGAGGCTTTAGCGTTGCGCAGGCTCAGCAAAATAACGCCGATAACGGCACCGACCAGAGACGACAGCAGAATGGTGAGCGGCAAAATCTGCCAGCCACCCCAGGCGCCCAGCATGGCCAGCAGCTTGAAATCGCCGTGGCCGATGCCATCCTTGCCGGTGATCAGCTTGAACAGCCAGAACACCGACCACAGCGCCATGTAGCCAGCAATTGCGCCCCACAGTGCCTCGGTCAATGGCACGAACAACTCGAAGCTGTTGACGATCAATCCCAGCCACAACAGCGGCAGCACCAGTACATCCGGCAACAACTGATGCTCGGCGTCGATCAGGCTCATGGCCAACAAACCCCAGGTCAACACCAGCACCATCACGGCCTGCCCACCGAAACCGAAATGCCAGGCGATGAACGCTGACAGCAGGCCGCACGCCAGTTCGGTCAATGGATAGCGTTTGCTGATGGGGGTTGCGCAGCTGGCGCATCGCCCACGTAAAAACACATAACTGAGCAGCGGAATGTTTTCCCAGGCGCGGATCCGGTGCCCACAGTGCGGGCATTGGGAATGGGGCAGCATCAGGTTGTAGGTCGGGAGCGGTGTTTCGCCAGGCAAGCCGAGAATTTCATAGGCCTGCAGTCGCCATTCGCGCGCGAGCATTTTCGGCAGGCGCCAGATCACTACGTTGAGGAAGCTGCCGACCAGCAAGCCGACCACCAGTGCAATGCCGACAAACGCCAGCGGGTACAGGGTCAGGATTTCGTTCAGGGGCATGTCAGATCGCATTGCCGAGTTGGAAAATGGGCAGGTACATTGCAATCACCAGGCCGCCGACGATAACCCCCAGCACCACCATGATGAACGGCTCCATCAGACTGGTGAGGTTATCGACCATGTTGTCGACTTCGGCCTCATAGAAACTCGCGACCTTGTCGAGCATGTCATCCAGTGCGCCGGACTCTTCGCCAATGGCGGTCATCTGGATCGCCATGTTCGGAAAGATGCCGGAGGTGCGCATGGAGAAATTCAGCTGCATCCCTGTCGACACATCCTGCTTGATGCGCAGCACCGCACGCTTGAACACGATGTTGCCGGTCGCGCCCGCCACCGATTCCAGCGCCTCGACCAGCGGCACGCCAGCGGCAAAGGTGGTCGACAGTGTGCGGGCGTAACGGGCCACGGCGGACTTGTACATCAGCGTGCCAATCAGCGGCAGTTTCAACAGCCAGGTGTCGGTCCGGTCGCGAAAGCCTTGTGATGTCCTGAAGGCGTGGCGCACACCGAATATCGCCGCGATCAACACGCCAAGCATCAGCCACCACCAATCCTGCATGAACTGCGACAGACCGATGACCATCACCGTGAACGCCGGCAATTGCGCACCAAATCCTTTGAACACCGACTCGAATTGCGGCACCACCTTGACCAGCAGAATCCCGGTGACGATGATCGCGACGAACACCACGGCCAGGGGATACGTCATGGCTTTCTTGATCTTGGCCTTGAGGCTTTCGCTCTTTTCCTTGTAGGTCGCGACGCGCTCCAACAGGGTGTCCAGCGCGCCGGCCTGTTCGCCGGCATCCACCAGGTTGCAGTAGAGCTCATCGAAATACTGCGGTTTTTTACGCAGGGCGGCGGCGAAACTGTTGCCCGCCGCGACCTCCTGTTTCACGTCGTCCACCAGTTTGCGCATGGCCGGGTTATCGAAGCCTTCGCCGATGATGTCGAACGACTGCAACAGCGGCACCCCGGCTTTCATCATGGTCGCCATCTGCCGGGTGAACAGGGCAATGTCATGCGCCTTGATGCGTTGGCCGAGGCTGAAAATCGCGGCGGACTTCTTGCGCACCTTGCCGGGATTGATGCCTTGCTTGCGCAATTGCGCCTTGATCAGCGCCGGGTTCTGACCGCTGAGTTCGCCGGTCATTTTCGTGCCTTTTTTATCTGTGCCTTCCCAGGCGTAAACGCTGATTTTCGCTGCTTTGACCGCCATGTTCAGTCCTTGGTGACCCGGTTGATTTCTTCAAGGCTGGTGATGCCTTGCATGGCCTTGATCAGCCCGGAAGTACGCAGGTCGTTGAAGCCGTCCTTGCGCATCTGGATATCGATTTCCAGCGAATTGCCTTCGGCCATGATCAGCCGTTGCAGGTCAGGTGTGTTCTTCACCACTTCATAAATTCCCACGCGCCCCTTGTAGCCAACGTTGCACTGGTCGCAACCGACCGGTTCATAGATCGTGAACGAGCCAATGCGTTCCTCGGGGAAGCCTTCCTTGATCAACGCCTCGCGGGGAATATCGATGGGACTCTTGCAATGGCTGCACAGTTTGCGCGCAAGGCGCTGGGCGATGATCAGACTGACCGAGGTGGCGATGTTGAACCCCTGAATGCCCATGTTGTGCAGGCGGGTCAGGGTTTCCGCGGCGCTGTTGGTGTGCAGGGTCGACAGCACCAGGTGACCGGTCTGGGCGGCCTTGATGGCGATCTCCGCGGTTTCCAGGTCACGGATCTCGCCGACCATGATCACATCCGGGTCCTGGCGTAAAAACGAACGCAGCGCCTGGGCAAAGCCCAGTCCCTGCTTGGGGTTGACGTTGACCTGGTTGATGCCTTCCATGTTGATCTCCACCGGATCTTCGGCGGTGGAGATGTTGATGTCCACGGTGTTGAGGATATTCAGCCCGGTATAGAGCGACACGGTCTTGCCCGAACCGGTAGGCCCGGTCACCAGGATCATCCCTTGTGGTTGCTTGAGCGCGGCCATGTACAGGTCTTTCTGGCCCGGCTCGTAGCCGAGGGCGTCGATGCCCATTTGGGCGCTGGACGGGTCGAGGATCCGGATCACCACTTTCTCGCCCCACAGGGTCGGCAGGGCATTGACCCGGAAGTCGATGGACTTGCTCTTGGACAGGCGCATCTTGATCCGCCCGTCCTGGGGTTTGCGTCGCTCGGAGATATCGAGGCTGGCCATGACTTTCAGGCGCGCGGCGATGCGGTTGGCCAGTTGAATCGGTGGCTTGGCGACTTCACGCAACATGCCGTCGGTGCGCATCCGCACGCGGTAGGTTTTCTCGTAGGGTTCGAAGTGCAGGTCGGATGAGCCGCTCTTGATTGCGTCGAGCAACATCTTGTGGACAAAGCGCACCACCGGCGCGTCGTCGGCGTCTTGCCCGGCGATGGCGTCCTGGTTGCGGTCGTCGATCGACTCGATGTCGACGCCATCGAGGTCGACGTCGGCCATGTCTTCGAGGCCGGAATTGTGGCTGTCGAAAAATTTCTCGATGGCGTCGCTGAGCTTGTCGTCCTCCACCAGGATGGCTTCGGTGTTCAGCCCGGTGCTGAACTGGATATCGTTGATGGCCTGGTAATTGGTCGGGTCGGAAACGCCGACGAACAACTTGTTGCCGCGCCGCCAGAGGGGCAGGGCGTTGTGCTGGCGAAGCAGTTTTTCGCTGACCAGCCCTTTGGGTTGGGACTCTTTGTCCAGGCAGTGGAGGTCCAGCAGCGCCATGCCGAAATGCTCGGAGGCGATCTCGGCGATCTGACGGCTTTTCACCAGTTTGTTCTGCACCAGATAACTGACCAGGGAGAGTTTCTGGCGTTGGGCTTGCTGATACGCCTGTTGCGCGCTTTTGTCAGTGAGCAGTTCGGCCATGACCAATTGCTTGGCCAGACCGCTAAGGGCGATGTCATTCATTGGGATACCGGACGCAGACAGTTCATGACTTATAGCCTAGTCAACCCAAGGAGCCAAACCAGCGCTGCTCTGGTGACAAAAAGTGTCAGTTAGTGCGGACCTTGGGTGCAGACAAAAGCGCCGCGTTGTTCTCGCGCCCCGTTAACAGGGGATTAACGGATTGGCACGGGCTGTGCTGCGGCTAATTCAGATCATGAGATGTCGACTCATGCATGGAGCTTGTCTATGAATACTCAAAAAGGTTTTACGCTGATCGAACTGCTGATCGTGGTGGCGATCATCGGGATTCTGGCGACATTTGCGTTGCCGGCTTATTCGAAATATCAGGCCCGGGCGAAAGTGACGGCAGGGTTGGCAGAGATTGCAGCATTGAAAGTGTCCTTTGAAGACCTGATGAATGCCGGCACTGCAGAACCCACCACACTGGAAGGCGCCGGAACGACTACGCAGAACTGTGCAATCGCTGTCACCGGTACGGTTGCTTCGGGCGCTGGCACCATCGTCTGTACGCTGCAGAAGGCTCCCGCTCCTGTAGCAGGTAAAACCATTACGCTGACGCGCAGCGCTACAACGGGCTGGTCATGCGCCACCGGCGTCACTGCCGATTACGCACCGCCTGGTTGCACAGCCTCTGCAACGTAATGCTGCAGACGGGTCAACAGAAGAATGCCTCATCGTCAGATGGGGCATTTTTTTTGGGGGGAAACGTCAAGTTTGCCGGCGATGCTCAGCAAGGCATAGAAAACCCCGAGAATTCATGGCCTTAGGCCCACGCCAAAACCCGCAACTTGCATGTACATATTTTCAAAGTCATGCAATTTGCATGATTCCGAAAATTTCACTTTTATATATATCATTGATTTATAACGATTTTTTATCTGTCTCAAACTTGGCACAGCGTTCGCAATATACCTAGTAACCCTGCTGACAAGACATGCAGCAGACTTTATGAAAAAACAGGAGTTACTCGTATGAAGAAGTTCGCTATCGCTGCCGCTACTGCTACCGCGCTGACCCTGACCATGGCCAACGCTGCATTTGCTCAAACCACCCAGGCTACCCAGTCCCCAATGGTGCTGGCTGCTGGTGAAGTGACAGAAGCCAAAGAAGCAACCTCTGACACCTGGATCACCACCAAAGTCAAAGCTGACCTGGTGACCGAAAAAGGCATTCCTGGTACCGACATCAAGGTTGAAACCAACAAAGGTGTTGTTTCCCTGTCGTCTACCGTCGCGGTGACTGACGCTCAGAAAGCCACTGCTGTGGCCATCACCAAGAAAATCAAAGGCGTCAAAGCGGTCTCCGCTGACGGCCTGAAAGCCGAGTAAGGCAAGACTTCTCGCCTGGACCGGGAGAAGACGCGGTAGACGGGCCGAGTCATACGTCCGCCGCGACTTGAGAGTTCATGCGACGGCCACAAGGATGTGGCCATTACAGGCCCCGGACATTCGTGTTCGGGGCCTGTTCTATTGTGGGCGCACAAAAAAAGATCGCTGCCTTCGACAGCGCCTACAGATATCCACATTCCCTGTAGGCGCTGCCGAAGGCTGCGATCTTTTGCTCTTCAGTTACCGCGCTTGCTGGTGATCTGCTTCAACCGATTCCCTTCAAACCGCAGATACTGGTACATCCCGCCGCTGGGTCCGTAGGTCCATTCCTCGACCTGGAATTCTTCCCGGCGATTGGCACTGCGCTTGTAGCCCAACAGATCGCGGCTGACCGGCTCACCGCACTTCTGCAGCACCTCGCTGGACCTGTCCCCGACGCTGACCAACTGACTGCCGCAACGCAGGGTATCGGCGGCCGAAGCCTGACTGGCCGCGAGTGCCAGGGTCAGGCCGAACAGCAATTGTCTGAGCATCACTCGGCGTCCAGATGCAGTGGTGTCACCACCTTGCCGTCACTTTCCGCTTCGCCGAGGCTGGCGTCGATGAAATACACGCGGTCGTCGGCCAACTGTCCCTTGTCGACCAGATAATCCTTGATGCTGCTGGCACGGTCCTGGCCCAGTTGGCGCAACAGCACGTCGCTGGTACTCCAGAACTTGATCACGTCCGCGCGCATTTTCGCGGTGCGTTCTTCCTTGCCCAGATCCTTCCATTCGGCGGGTGGCTGGGTTTTCAGGCGAGTGCGGTAGATGCCTTCCAGCAGCGGGCCTTTCTCGCTGTCCGGTACTTGCAGCAGCGAAGCCTGCGCCGGCACCTTGTCGCCGCGACGCTGGAGCATTTTGTAGTAGTTGTACTGGTATTCCCGCTCCAGGCGTTGCTCGGCGATCGGCGGGCCATCACTGCTGGCGGCAGCGGTGCCTTCGATTTCCAGGCGCAACGCCGGACGTTCCTTGAGGGCCTGGGACAGTTTGACCAACGAGCCCTCGGCCTCCTTGCTCAGGTCGCTGGAACCTGGTGCGAACGACACCGTGCCCAGGTCTTCCGAGCCACCGCCACTGACCAGTCCGCCGATCATTTTGAACGGCGCGGCGGCGGCCTTGACGATCAGGTTGCGCAGGGTCTGCCAGACAATCGGCATGACGCTGAATTGTGGATTGTTGAGGTCGCCGGTGACCGGCAGTTCGATGGAAATCTTGCCGTCGACGTCCTTGAGCAGGGCAATCGCCAGTTTCAACGGCAGGCTGACGGCGTCCGGGCTGTCGACCTTTTCACCGAGCTGCAACTGCTCGACCACCACTTTGTTTTCAGCCTTGAGCTGACCTTTGGTGATCAGGTAATGCAGGTCGAGATTGAGCCGGCCCTTACGGATACGGTAGCCGGCGAACTTGCCGGAGTAGGGCGTCAGCGTGGTCAGCTCGACGCGTTTGAAACTGGTGGCGATGTCGAGGCTGGCCATTGGGTCGAACGGATTGACCGAGCCCTTGATGGTCACCGGTGCGTAGCGATCGACCTTGCCTTTGATGTCCACGGTCGCCGGTTTCGCCTGACGGCTGTCGATGGTGCCGATCTGGCCGTTGAGCTGTTGCACGGCGGTGGCGAAGTTCGGGGTCAGACTGAAGTCGGCAAAGTTGGCCGAGCCGTCATTGATGGCAACCCCGCCAATGTGGATGCCCAGCGGTTTGTCCTTGCTGGCGGCGGGTTTGGCGGCGGCCGTTTTGGCCCCGGAGTCGGGCGGTTGCGGGATCAGCAGGTCATCGACGTTGGTGGTGCGGTCATCGTTGATCATGAAGCGCACATAGGGCTGGAACAGGTTGATCCGGTCGATCGACAGGCTATCGCCGTGCTGATAATTCAAGCCTTCGACCACCACCTGCTGCCACTTGAGAAAGTCGCGGGTTTTCAGGGTGTCGAGGGTGTGCAGCTGATCGATTTGCGCGCGTCCTGTCACGCTGAGCGCCAACGGCTCGGTGCTTTTCAGGTTGACTGCGAGGTCGCTGCCAAGCATGCCGCTGCGCAGTTCGAGGCGAATGAACGGGTTGATGTAGGACTGGGCAACCCGCAGGTCGATGTCCTTGGTCTGCACGTTGAGCCTGGCGCTGACCGGGGCCAGATTGACCTCGCCATCGGCGGTGATCTTGCCTTGCTTGCCCACGCCGGTGTCGAGCTTGAGGGTAAAGGGCGAGCCATTGAGGCTGTCGAAATTCTGCAGGTCCAGGTTCAGCGGGGTCAGGTCCAGCGTCACGACGGGTTGCGCTTTTCGATCAGCCAGGTGCACCTGGTAATCGCGCAGTTGCACGTCCTTGAGCACTACCTGCCAAGGCTTGCTCGGCGCGGCAGGCGCTTTCGGCGAGTCGGCGGCCGCCGGCGTGCTGACGGGCTCGGCTTTGGCCTTGGTCGCTTCTTTGGACGGTTGGCTGGCGAACAGTTTCTGCCAGTCGAGTTGGCCGTCCGCTTCGAGCGCCGCCCAGGTTTCCAGTTTATTGCTGCGAATCTTGCCGACCACGACTTGCTGTTTGGCCAGGTCCACGGTGGTGTCGGTGATGTCCAGTCGCGCGAGTTTCGCCAGCGGTCGACCGTCCGGGGCATTGATGGCGAAAGGCGCGACGCTGACCGCTACGTTGCTCAGCAGCAGTTCGGTTTCCTTGGACAAGTTGAGCTTGTAGTCGGTGCTCAGGTTCAGCACGCCGTTTTCCAGCACCAGCGGCAGCGCGTCGCGCACATAAGGCCAAAAGGCTTTCATCTGGCCGTCGGTGATTTTCAGCTTACCTTCGGAGGCGATCGGGATCAGGCTGAAATTGCCGGTCCAGTCGAGTTGCCCACCGTTCGGGCCGATGGCCACAAGGGTCATGTCGGCGCTGTCTTCGGGCAGGGTGCTGAGGTTGTTCAGCTCGAAATCGAGTTTGTCGTAGAGGAACTCGATGGCTTCGCTGGGGCGATCGTCCTTGAAGTGCACGACACCGTCCGCCAGTTTGATCCGCTCTATGCGCAGCGGAAACGGTTTGGCGTCCGGGTCGGCCGGGGTCGGTTCGCTGGCGGGGATGTTGAACAGACCGAGCAGATTGAGCTTGCCGTCCTTGCCAAAGAGGATTTCGGTCTTGGGTTTGTCCAGCTCGATATCCGACAGATGCAGTGCTTTGGTCCAGAGGCTGTCGATCTGCAGGTTGGCGTACAGGCGTTCGAAGCCGACCTGTTCCTTGCCCGGCTCGCCGATGATCAGGCCCCATAGGGTGACTTCAAGGCTGAAGGGGTTGAGTTCGATTCGCTGAATCGTGGCGGGCGTCGTGGCGTAGTTGGCCAGTTGCTGGTTGGCAACCCGCAATGCGATGCCCGGCAAAATCAGAAACCCCAGCAGGCTGTAGAGGGCCAGAGCAGTCAACAGGGCGCCGATAGCGCGGATCAATCCTTTGGGCATGTGTGGCTTCATCTGTCTGAATCGGAGTGCGTTGGAGTATGGCACGCGAATCCGGTTCCGAAGCCACCCTGCGTTATAGGATTTATCTGAAATTTTCTTTGGGATTCACAGTTGCAGGATCAGGGTTTTCAGCGGTGGCTGTTGATCCATGGACGGGAAATCGCCGCCCGGTTTCATCACCGTCCACTCGCGCACCGGCCTCCCGGCTTTCTCGGCGCAACGCAAAACCTGTTCGCGCCAGTCGTCCATGCTGACTTTTGCCAGGTTGTTGCAGCAGATCAGCACGCCATTGTCGGCGGTGGTCAGCAGCGCCGGTTTGAGCAGGCTCTGGTAGTCGCGCAGCAGGTCGACGGTGCCGAAAGCGCTCTTGGCCCAGGCCGGTGGGTCCAGCAACACCAGATCGTATTGACGTTGTTCCAGGCGTTGATAGCTCGGCAATTTTTGCCCGCGGCGCTGGCTGATGGGCAGGCCGGCGAGCTGGCGAATGGCCGGGAAGTAATCGGACTGGATGAACTGCATGGTCGGCAACTGCGGATTGAGCAGACCGTTTTCGCGGCCAACCGCCAGATTGCCTTCGGCGAAATCCAGGTTGCACACTTCGCTCGCGCCACCGGCCGCAGCGCTCAGGCCGACGCCGCAGGTGTAGGCAAACAGGTTGAGCACGCTTTTGTGCTTGCTGTGTTCCTTGACCCAGCCGCGGGTGTTGCGCAGGTCGAGGAACAGCAGCGGGTCCTGACCGGCGTGACGGCCGCGGACCCGGTAGTTCAGGCCCCATTCGTGGCCGACCAGGTCTTGCAGGGCGGCTTCGTCGGCGCGGTAAACGGTGTCTTCGCGGTCGATGCGCGAGTTGCCCCGGGAGCGGTCGTTGTAGACCAGCAGGGTTTCGAAGCCCAGGTGTTGATTGATCGCCTCGTGCAGTTGCAGCAGGTCATCGCGCTCCAGGGCCTGGTGAAAGCTCTGTACCAACAGTTGCGGGCCGTAGCGGTCGATGGTCAGGCCGCCGGCGCCTTCCTGGCTGCCATGGAACAGGCGATAGCAATCGGTGCCTTGCTGATGCAGTTCGGCAAGCAGGTCCTGGCGATGATCGAGGGCGGCGCGCAGCGCCTGATTCAAGGAAGACATGCTGAGCGCCTTGCAGGAGGGAGGGAATTTGGCGCGGGAGTTTAACACTGTGGCTAGGGGGATTGCCTGTGGCGCGGGAGCTTGCGCCCGCTGGGCTGCGAAGCGGCCCCAAAATCTCGAGCGTTTCCGAAATCTTGCCAGTGCTGTGCACTGGAACGGGGGGCAAGCCCCCTCGCCACAAGGGCCGGAGTTCAGGTCGGCAACCCCATCCGCCGCTTCGCCCGATGCACCGAGCCATTACGCACTGCCCAGCGCAGCATCGGCGCGCTGCGGTTGACGCTGGCGCGGATCAGCGTGCGTTGCAGCGGACTCTGGCGGACGCCCAGCATGTCACTGGCCCAATCCGGCAGCAGGTCGATACCGGCCTGCATCATCAATCCGCCGAACGGCTTGGCCAGACGGCTGGGGGCCGGGGCGTTCAACAACCGTCGCAACACCTCGCGACTGCGATCGTCGCACAGCAGTTGCGGGCGAATGCGCTCAAGGTAATCGGCTATTTCCTGTCGCGAACGGGGCACGTCACGAGCACCGAGCCGTTCGGCGACCAGAGCGATTTCGTCGTAGTAGCGGTCCTGATCGGCCGCAGACAGGTGCGGATTGCGGTAACGCAAATGCGCCGCGAGGAAGTTGCTGACCTCGGCCACATGCACCCACGTCAGCAGATCGGGATCACTCGCGGCGTATGGCCGACCATCCGGCGCGGTGCCGGTCACTTGAAGGTGGATGGTGCGCACTTTCTCGATCAGCCAGTCCGCATCCCGGCGGGAGCCGAACGTCGTGCCGGAAATAAACTGCCCTGTACGGCGCAAGCGACCGAGCATGTCCTCGCGAAAATTCGAATGGTCCCAGACCCCGGCCAGCGCCAATGGGTGCAGGGCTTGCAGCATCAGCGCGCTGATACCGCCGATGAGCATGCTGCTGAAGTCGCCGTGAACCTGCCAACTCACCGAATCGGGACCGAACAGGCCGGGGTCGCCCTTGGGATTTTCCAGGTCGAGCTTGCCGAGGGACAGACCGGTGAGGCTCATGACCTGGGTTTCGATGCGGCTGCGGATGAATTCCATGGCGACTCAGTGGCGAAAATGAAACGCGGCCATTGCTGGCCGCGCTGGGCTTATTGGTTCAGGCGTTTATCGACCAGGTCCTGAACCACACTTGGATCGGCCAGGGTCGACGTGTCTCCCAGACTGTCGAGCTCGTTGCAGGCGATCTTGCGCAGAATCCGCCGCATGATCTTGCCCGAACGGGTTTTCGGCAAGGCCGGTGCCCACTGGATCAGGTCCGGTTTGGCGAAGCTGCCGATCTCCTTGCTGACGTGGGCCAGCAGTTCTTTCTTCAGTTCGTCGGTGGGGTCGGTGCCGTTCATGGGCGTGACAAACGCATAGATGCCCTGGCCTTTAATGTCGTGAGGGTAACCGACCACGGCAGCCTCGGCGATGCTGTCGTGCAGCACCAGGGCACTTTCGACTTCGGCGGTGCCGATGCGGTGACCGGAAACGTTGATCACGTCGTCGATACGCCCGGTAATCCAGTAATCGCCGTCCTCGTCGCGGCGAGCGCCGTCGCCGGTGAAGTAGTAACCGGGATAGGGTTTGAAGTAGGTATCGACCATCCGTTGCGGGTCGCCGTAGACGCTGCGGATCTGTGCCGGCCAGCTGGATTTGATCGCCAGCACACCGCTGCCGGCGCCTTTGATTTCCTTGCCCACTTCATCGAGCAGCACCGGTTGCACGCCGAACATCGGTTGCGTGGCGCAGCCGGGTTTGATCCGCTGCGCGCTGACCAGCGGGCTGAGCATGATGCCGCCGGTCTCGGTCTGCCACCAGGTATCGACGATCGGGCAACGCTGTTCGCCGACGACATTGAAATACCAGTCCCACGCTTCCGGGTTGATCGGCTCACCGACGCTGCCGAGTAATCTGAGGCTGGCGCGAGACGTTTCCTTCAACGGTTCGGGGCCTTCGCGCATCAGCGAGCGCAGGGCGGTGGGGGCGGTGTAGAAGATGTTCACGTGGTGTTTATCGATCACCTGCCAGAAACGCGAACTGCTTGGATAACTGGGTACGCCTTCGAAGATCAGCGTGGTCGCGCCGTTGGCCAGCGGCCCGTAGACGATGTAACTGTGGCCGGTGACCCAGCCGACATCGGCGGTGCACCAGAAGACTTCGTCGTCGCGGTAGTCGAGCACGTACTTGAAGGTCATCGCCGCTTGCAGCAGATAGCCGCCGGTAGTGTGCAGCACACCTTTGGGTTTGCCCGTGCTGCCGGAGGTGTAAAGAATGAACAGCGGGTCCTCGGCGTCCATCGGTTCTGGCGGGCAATCGTCGCTGACATCGCGCAGGGCCTGGTGATACCAGAGGTCGCGGCCTTCGACCCAGTTCACTTCACCCTGAGTACGCTCGACCACGATCACGGTGCTGACATTCGGACAACTCTGCAGCGCCTTGTCGACCTTGTCTTTGAGCGGTACGAATTTGCCGCCGCGCACGCCTTCATCGGCGGTGATCACGGTGCGGCAGTCGGCATCGAGAATCCGGTCACGCACAGAATCGGGGGAGAACCCGCCAAACACCACCGAATGCACCGCACCGATCCGCGTGCAGGCGAGCATGGCGTAGGCGGCTTCGGGGATCATCGGCATGTAGATGCACACGCGGTCGCCTTTCTTCACGCCACGGCTTTTGAGCACGTTGGCCAGGCGGCAGACGTTGTGGTGCAGTTTTTTGTAGGTGATCTGGGCGGACTCGGCGGGGTCGTCGCCTTCCCAGATGATTGCGACCTGATCGCCGCGTTTTTCCAGGTGCCGGTCAATGCAGTTGTAACTGACATTTAACTTTGCACCGGCAAACCAGCTGGCTTCACCGGTTTTCAGGTTATAGCGCTGGACGGTATCCCAGGGTTTGCTCCAGTCGAGAAAGCGTGAAGCCTGCTCGGCCCAGAATTCGCTGGGGTGTTCGATGGATTGGCGGTACAGGCGCTTGTAGTCGTCTTGACTGAGTTGTGCGGCCCGGCGGACGGCATCGGCTTTGGGGAACGTGCTGATATCGAACATGACGGTTCCTTATTCTTGTTTTGGTAAACAAGTAATAAAGATGCGCCGAGTGACCGAAGGGTTCAAGCCGTGTGCTAAACAACTGTGGGAGCGAGCCTGCTCGCGATAGCGGTGGGTCAGCCAACATCATCGTTGAATGACATACCGCTATCGCGAGCAGGCTCGCTCCCACAGGGTAATGCAGTGAACTGTCAAATCACCCGCGGTGACGACCGCGGAAGTAGTTGATCAGCCCTTGGGTGGACGCATCGTCAGCCGGGGTTTCTTCGCTGCCGACCAGGCGGTTGTAGACGCCTTTGCCCAGCTCTTTGCCCAGTTCCACGCCCCACTGGTCGAAGGCGTTGATGCCCCAGACCACGCTTTGCACGAAAACCTTGTGTTCGTACATCGCCACCAGTGCGCCAAGACGACGCGGGCTGATGCGTTCGACCACCAGCGTGTTGCTCGGACGGTTGCCCGGGATCACCTTGTGCGGCGCGAGTTTCTGCACGTCCGCTTCGGCCATGCCCTTGTCACGCAGTTCGGCTTCTGCTTCGGCGCGGGTCTTGCCGAGCATCAGTGCCTGGCTTTGCGACAGGCAGTTGGCGTACAGCCATTGGTGATGATCGGAGACCGGGTTGAAGCTGACGATCGGCACGATGAAGTCGGCCGGAATCAGTTGGGTGCCCTGGTGCAGCAACTGGTGATACGCGTGTTGGCCGTTGCAACCCACGCCGCCCCAGATCACGGGGCCAGTGTCGGTGGACACCGGCGTGCCGTCCTGACGCACGCTCTTGCCGTTGGATTCCATGTCCAGCTGTTGCAAGTGTTTGGTGATATTACGCAGGTAGTGGTCGTACGGCAGGATCGCGTGACTTTGCGCGCCCCAGAAGTTGCCGTACCAGACGCCGAGCAAGGCCAGCAGCACCGGCATGTTCTGTTCGAACGGCGCGCTCTGGAAATGCTGGTCCATGGTGTAGGCACCGGACAGCAGTTCCTTGAAGTTCGACATGCCGATGGCCAGGGCAATCGGCAATCCGATGGCCGACCACAGCGAGTAGCGACCGCCGACCCAGTCCCACATCGGGAAGATGTTTTCTTCGCGGATACCGAACGCCACAGCCGCCGCGTTGTTGCTGGAAACGGCGATGAAGTGACGATACAGCTCGGCTTCCGAACCGCCCTGAGCCAGGTACCAGGCGCGAGCGGCCTGGGCATTCTTCAGGGTTTCGAGGGTGTTGAAGGATTTCGACGAAACGATAAACAGCGTGGTCTCGGCACGCAGCTTCATGGTCAGCTCATGGAGTTCACTGCCGTCGATGTTCGCCAGGTAATGACAGCGCACGCCTTTCTGGGCGTAGGACAGCAGCGCTTCGGAGACCAGCTCGGGACCGAGGAACGAGCCACCGATGCCGATGTTCACCACGTCGGTGATCGGCTTCTCGGTGTAACCGCGCCACAGACCGTCGTGGATGCGGCCCACGAGGTCGGTAATCTTGTTCAACACCTTGTGTACTTCGGGCATCACGTTGACGCCATTGACCGACAGCTTTTCACCCACTGGACGACGCAGCGCGGTGTGCAGGGCCGGACGGCCTTCGGAGGAGTTGACGATCTCGCCGTCGAACAGCGCTTTGATCGCGCCCTTGAGGTCGACTTCGTTGGCCAGGCCCACCAGCAGATCGCGGGTCTCGGCGTTGATCAGGTTCTTCGAGTAGTCGAGAAACAGGCCGCAGCTGCTGAGGGTGAATTGAGTAAAACGCTGCGGGTCGGCATTAAAGGCTTCGCGCATGCTGAAATCCTGCATGGCTTGGCGGTGGTCATTCAGCGCTTGCCAGGCGGGCAGAGCGGTCACGTCGTGAGGAGTGCGGTAGTACGCCATCGCTGCGGGTTTCCTTTTTACTTGAACGGCCTTTTGAACACTAAAAATCCCGGAGCGCTGTGAGGGCGTCCGGTCAACTGCGTCGACACGATTTCATGGCGCAGGGCGAATACAGTAAACCTCGCGCTGCGATCTGTCTTGACTTTGTCTGACCCGTTCCCGGTACTTTTTTATACATAAAGTGGGGAACGGTCCGACAAACGGAAGAGAAGGTTCGGTCAGGCAACCTGAACCGGAATGGCATTGCTGGTGTGGCTCAACTCGTTACCCGGCGCCATGTAAAGCATGCGCGGCTTGAAGTTGAGCAGTTCGGCTTCGCTGTAGTGAGCGTAAGCGCAGATGATCACACGGTCGCCGACCTTGGCCTTGTGCGCCGCGGCACCGTTAACTGAAATCATGCGCGAGCCTTCTTCGCCACGAATCGCATAAGTGGTGAAGCGTTCGCCGTTGTCGACGTTGTAGATCTGGATCTGTTCGTATTCACGGATGCCGGACAAGTCCAGCCATTCGCCGTCGATGGCGCAGGAACCTTCGTAATCAAGAACTGCGTGGGTGACTTCGGCGCGATGCAGCTTGGCCTTGAGCATGATGGCGTGCATGAGTGTTTCCCCAGGTCGGAATCGAACGGCGGGCAGTTTGCCCGAAGGCATTGTGGGCAGCAATACAGGGCGCAAGGGAGCAGCCCTCTGCAGGAGCCAGCAAGCCGGCTCCTAAGGATTTGTGGTGTTTTATGCGGTGGCGTCGAGGTTCAGGTGCAGGTTGTCGATCAACCGTGTGGTGCCGAGGAACGCCGCCACCAGAATCACCAGATCCCGATCTTCCGTCGTCGCCGGACGCAAGGTCAGCGCATGACGGATTTCCAGGTAATCGGTACGCAGGCCCGCGGCTTCGAGCTGCTGCTGTTGTGCCGCGATCAGCGCCGGATAATCGCGGTCACCTTGTTTGATGGCTTCGGCAATCGAGGCCAGCGTGCGATACACGACCGGCGCAACCGCCCGCTGTTCTTCGCTGAGGAACCCATTGCGCGATGACAGTGCCAGGCCGTCGGCCGCACGGACCGTCGGCTCGCCGATGATCTGGATCGGCATGTTCAGGTCATGCACCAGCGCGCGAATCACCGCCAGTTGCTGGAAGTCTTTCTGACCGAAGATCGCCAGGTCCGGTTGAACCATGTTGAACAGCTTGCTGACCACCGTCGCCACACCTTCGAAATGCCCCGGACGGCTGGCGCCGCACAAGCCTTCGGACAGTTGCGGAACACTGACGCGAGTCTGGCCAGCCATGCCATCGGGGTACATTTCTTCGACTGTCGGCGCGAACAGCAAGTGGCAACCGGCCTGGAGCAACTTTTCCTGGTCTGCCGCGAGGGTGCGGGGGTACTTGTCGAGGTCTTCGCCGGCACCGAACTGCAGTGGGTTGACGAAAATGCTCGCGACCACGAAATCCGCCCGTTGGCTGGCTTTGGTAATCAGTGCGATATGACCGCTGTGCAGGTTGCCCATGGTCGGCACGAAGGCAATGCGCTTGCCTTCGCTGCGGGCACGGGCCACGGCGGCCCGCAGTTCGCGTACGGTTTTAACGGTGTTCATGCAGAGAATCCGTGTTCGATACCAGGGAAAGTCGCCGCTTTGACGTCAGTGACGTAAGCGTTCAGGGCCGCTTGAATGCTGGGTTGGCCGTTCATGAAGTTTTTCACGAATTTCGGCACTCGGCCCGTAATCGACAGACCGAGCATGTCGTGCAGCACCAGGACCTGGCCGTCGGTACCGCTGCCGGCGCCGATGCCGATCACCGGTATCCCCACTGCCTGGGTAATTTCCTGAGCCAGTTCGCTCGGTACGCATTCGAGCAGCAGCATGGCGGCACCGGCCTGTTCCAGGGCGATGGCGTCGGCGCGCATCTGCCGTGCCTGGTTCTCGTTACGGCCCTGGACTTTGTAACCGCCCAGAATGTTCACCGACTGCGGTGTCAGCCCCATGTGTGCGCACACCGGGATACCGCGCTCGGCTAGCAGACGGATCGAGTCTGCCAGCCACAGCGCGCCTTCGACCTTGACCATGTGCGCACCGGCCTGCATCAACAGGGCGCTGTTGGTCATGGTTTGTTCGAGGGTGGCATAGGCCATGAAGGGCAGGTCGGCGAGGATCAACGCGTCAGTGTTACCGCGTTTGACGGCGGCGACGTGGTAAGCCATCTCGGCGGTGGTCACCGGCAGGGTGCTGTCGTGACCCTGGAGCACCATGCCGAGGGAGTCGCCCACCAGCAGCACTTCGACGCCAGCCTCATTGCAGGCGTGGGCGAAGGTTGCGTCATAGCAGGTCAGCATGGTGATTTTTTCACCTTTTTGCTTGAGACCTTGCAGAGTGGTCAGGGTGATGGCTGGCATGAAAAGTTCCTCATTCAGGCGCTGTGGAAACTACTGCGAGTAACGCGCGTGATTCTTCGTTAAATACAGGCGCACGGTCTGTTGTCGTGCTTTTAAGGCCTGGATTGCGCCCTTCAATGCCGCGTTGGCGGCAGCGGGACGCCTATAGTCGTGAGGAGAACTCGGGAAGTCAATTGCGTGTGTTACCGCGTTGTTACGCGTGGGGTGTTACCGGAGTAACTGATGCGATTCAGCAGCCGCAGATCTTATGCACGACACAAGCGGGCTTGCTCGCGAAGGCGGTGGATCAGTCGGCATCAATACTGAATGACACACCGTCGTCGCGAGCAAGCCCGCTCCCACAGTGGTTTTGTGTCAACTTTGAGGGAGGCGTTCCAGCCCGACGAACGGGCAGGCTGCGAGCAATTCATTCAGGCTGCGGCCATCTGCCAGGCGCAAATCCGCAGGCGCCAACTCGGCCAGCGGATAAAGAACGAATGCACGTTCCTGCATATGGTAGTGAGGCACTTTGAGGCGAGGTTCATCGATCAGTCGATTGCCGAACAGCAGAATATCGAGATCCAGCGTGCGCGGCCCCCAGCGTTCCAGGCGTTCGCGGCCCTGTCCGTTTTCGATGGCTTGCAGCGCGTCGAGCAGGTCCAGCGGTGCGAGCGTGCTATCGAGCGCGGCGACCGCGTTGGTGTAACGCGGTTGGCCGGGTAGCAGCGAGTCGCTCTGATAAAACGCTGAAACCCCGACCAGTTCGGTCTGCGGCAATTGCGCCAGCGCCTCGACGGCGCTGCGCAATTGTTCGGCGGGGTCAGCCAGGTTGCTGCCCATGCCGATGTAGATGCGTTCCATGCTTACTCGCCCGTAGCGCTCGGAGCGCCAGCCGCGCGTTTGCGCTTGGCACCGCCGCTGCGGCGACGTTTGCGCGGCGCACCGCTGGCTCCGTCGTCCTTGCCGCTGAGGTCGCGGATCATGTCGCGACGCTCACTGTCGTTGGCGTCCTGATAATCGGTCCACCATTCGCCCAGGCCATCGGTCTGCTCGCCGGCGCTTTCACGCAGCAGCAGGAAGTCGTAACCGGCGCGGAATCGCGGATTGTCCAGCAACAGATCGGCGCGTTTGCCGCTGCGGCGTGGCAGGCGTTCCTGCATGTCCCAGATTTCGCGGATCGGCATGGTGAAGCGTTTTGGAATCGCGATCCGCTGGCACTGTTCGGCAATCAACTCATGCGCCGCTTCCTGCATCGCCGGGATCGGCGGCATGCCACGTTCCTGCAAGCGCAACACGCGAGCCGGCAGGGCAGGCCAGAGCAGGGCTGCAAACAGGAACGCCGGGGTCACCGGTTTGTTCTGCTTGATCCGCAGGTCGGTGTTGATCAGCGCTTCGCTGATCAGAGTGTGGGTGTACGTCGGGTTGTATTCCAGCGCCTCGGCACTGGCCGGGAACAGCGGATCGAACAACTGCAAGTCGACCAGCATCTCGAAGGTGTCCGCGGCGTGGCCGGAGAGGAACAGCTTGAGCACTTCTTCGAACAGGCGGGCCGACGGGATCTCGCGCAGCATCGGCGCCAGATCGCGGATCGGCAGGGCGCTGTGTTTTTCGATACCGAAATTCAGTTTCGCGGCGAAACGCACGGCCCGCAGCATCCGTACCGGGTCTTCCTGGTAGCGTTGCTTCGGGTCACCGATCAGGCGGATCAGGTGATTGCGGATGTCGTGTACGCCGTTGGCGTAGTCGAGAATACGCTCGCTGACCGGATCGTAATACAGGGCGTTGATGGTGAAGTCGCGGCGTTGCGCGTCTTCTTCCAGCGTGCCATAGACGTTGTCGCGCAGGATGCGCCCGCTCTCGTTGCGGGAAGACTGGTTGCTGTCTTCCTCTTCGTCGTTTTGCGGGTGATTGGCGCGGAAGGTCGCGACTTCGATGATTTCGCGACCAAAGTGGATATGCACCAGTTTGAAGCGACGACCGATGATCCGCGCATTGCGGAATTCGGCGCGAACCTGTTCAGGGGTAGCGCTGGTGGCAACGTCGAAATCTTTTGGCGTGATGCCGAGCATCATGTCACGCACACAGCCGCCGACCAGATAAGCCTGGTAACCGGCGTTCTGCAGGCGTTCGACGATATTCACCGCATAACGGCTGAATTGCGCCTTTTGCAGCGAATGTTGGCCGCTGTTAAGCACTTCAGGCGTGCTGCGGATGTGTTGCGTATGACGCTTGGGAGAACGGAATGACTGGAACAGCTTCTTCAGCATGGGATGCACTGTTTGAAGGAATGTTCGGCCATAACGAAGAATGACCGCATGATGGGCGGGGATTCTAGCATTTAGTCGGGGGATGGTGTAGGAAGCTGCGCAAGCGCTTGAAGGGCATGCCTGGCACGGGGGGTAAGCAGCAGAAACTACAAGGGGAGCCGAAGCTCCCCAAGAAGTAGTTGCATGTTCTATTTTTGTTATTGGTTTCGGGCTTCTTGTTTTTGTTGAGTGCCCGCGTCATGAAGTTTTCCTTCATGACCCTCCCAATCGGGAGCCAAGAGCAAACGGATTGCTTTGGTCGCTGTGCTGCAGTGATCTTGCGATCCAACCAGTTCAGGCTCTGTCTCAGGACAGTTTTTGTTGTTCTCGGCCTGGTCGTGGGGCAAGCCCCAAATACAACGCCTCTCCAAAAGAATCAGTTAGCTGCGCCTCTCGCCGTCTTGTTTTTATTGTGCGTGAGTCGATTCGTCTTATTTTTATTGTCTTGTGCATTGCTTGTTATTGTTGTTGTACCAAACATATAGCAGGGTGCGTGCCAACTTTTGTGAGGCCCAGCAAAACAAGGGGTTACGTCACCTGAGCAGGTTTTTCGAGGCCCAAAAAAACCGGGGCTTCGTTACCGTAAGCCCCGGCTTCTGTTACGTGAAAAAGCTGAGGTAACAGTTTTTTCACAAAGTCATGTGTTACCCGCTCAGCTCTCGCTGGCCACCCCGGTCTTGCGACGCGGGATACCCAGGCGCTGGCGACGTTCCCACAGACATTTACGGCTGACCCCGAGTTTGCGTGCCAGCTCGGTTTCGGTCATGTGGTCCTGATGCTCGAGAACGAAGTGCTGGAAGTAGTCTTCCAGCGACAGGTCTTCGGTCGGCTCATGATTGTTGTTGCCGGCGCCGTTGCCCTGTTGCGGGGGCAGGCCGATGAACTCGTCGTCTTCCAGGCCGCTCAGCTCGATGTCGATGCCCAGCAGCTCGGCGGAAATTTCCGGGCTCTCGCACAGGATGACCGCACGCTCGACCGCGTTTTCCAATTCGCGCACGTTGCCCGGCCAGGAGTAGTGACGAATCGCCTGCTCGGCGTCCGCGGCGAATTTCAGGTCGGTGCGGTTGACCCGCGCGCTCTGCCGCGCCAGGAACGCATTGGCGATTTCGTTGACGTCGGCGCCACGCTCGCGCAGTGCTGGCAGTTTCAGGGCGATCACGTGGAGGCGGTAATACAAGTCTTCACGGAACTGACCGATCTTGGCCAGGCTCTTGAGGTCGCGGTGAGTCGCGGCGATCAAACGCACATCGACTTTCTGCGACTGCACCGAGCCCACCCGGCGAATTTCGCCTTCCTGCAACACGCGTAGCAGGCGAGCCTGGGCTTCCAATGGCAGTTCGCCGATTTCATCGAGGAACAAGGTGCCGCCGTCCGCCGCTTCCACCAGGCCGGCACGTCCGGCGCTGGCGCCGGTGAACGCGCCTTTTTCGTGACCGAACAGTTCGGACTCGATCAGGCTTTCCGGAATGGCCGCGCAGTTCACTGAAATCATCGGTGCCTTGGCGCGTTTGGACAGGTTGTGCAGGGCGCGCGCCACCAGTTCCTTACCGGTGCCGGACTCGCCCTGGATCAGGACATTGGAGTCGGTCGGTGCCACTTTGCGGATCTTGCTGTACAGATCCTGCATCGGCGGGCACGAGCCGATGATGCCGATTTCGCCGTTGCTGTTGTCGATGCCCGGTTTCGCCGCGCCATTGGCGGCTTTGCCGACGGCAGGTTCACCGCTGGCCGGCACCGATTGCCGGTCACGCAAGATGCGCGCGACGGCCTGGAGCATTTCGTCGTGGTCGAAAGGCTTGGCGATGTAATCCACCGCGCCCATCTTCATTGAGTCGACCGCCGAGCGCAGGCTGGCGTAGCTGGTCATGATCAGCACCGGAGTGCCCTGGCCGAGTTTGATCAACTCGGTGCCCGGCGCGCCAGGCAGGCGCAGGTCACTGACGATCAGGTCGAACGTGGGAATGGTGAAGCGTTCTTGTGCTTCCTGCACTGAACCGGCTTCGCTGACCTGGTACTGGTTACGTTCCAGCAGGCGGCGCAAGGCGGAGCGGATAATTGTTTCGTCTTCGACGATCAAAATGTGCGGCATTGATTCGATACTCTCGACGGTCTCAGTTCACAGCGGACGTCGCTTCGACATGACGCGGCAAGGTCACCCGGATACGGGTGCCGCGTTGGCTTTGAACATCAGCCGGGCTGTCGATGGTGATTTGTCCATAATGCTCTTCAACGATGGAATAGACCAGTGCAAGGCCCAGACCGGTGCCTTCGCCAGGATCCTTGGTGGTGAAGAAAGGTTCGAACAATCGGTCCATGATGTTCTTCGGAATACCGCTGCCTTCGTCTTCCACGATCAGGTCGACCGTGTGTTCGCCGGCTTCGCTTTTCACCCGTACCGCACTGCCGGGAGGCGAGGCGTCACGGGCGTTTGAGAGCAGGTTGATCAAAACCTGGGCGAGTCGCTGCGGATCGCCTTCGACCCAGTGGTCGGGGTCGCACAGGTTGTAGAACTGCACTTCGAAATTGCGTCGGTTCAGGGCCAGCAAACCGATGGCGTCCTGGGCCACTTCGGCCAGACAGACGGGCTCGTCGCTGTGTTGATGACTGCCGGCGTGGGCAAAACTCATCAGCGACTGAACGATGCGCGACACGCGTTTGGTTTGCTCCAGGATCTGCCCGCTGATCTCCTTCAGCTCGCCATCGTCTTCACGTTCTTCGCGCAGGTTCTGCGCCAGACAGGCGATCCCGGTGATCGGGTTGCCGATTTCATGGGCCACACCCGCCGCGAGTCGCCCGATGCTGGCCAGGCGCTCGGAGTGCACCAGCTTGTCTTCGAGCATCTGGGTTTCGGTCAGGTCTTCCACCAGCAGTACCAGGCCACTGTTGCCCGGCGCGAGCGGTTCGTCGATCGCCGCTTTGTGCAGGTTCAGCCAGCGGGTCTGGCCATCGAGCGCCAGATGTTGCTTATGCAAATGTTCGTCGGGCAGGTTGATGAAGCCTTGCAGCAGTTCTTTCCACGGATCGGCGATGGTGCTCAGTCGTGAGCCGACCACACGCTGCGCGGCAATTCCGGTCAGCTCCTCCATGGCTTTGTTCCACATGAGGATTTCCTGATCCTTGGCCAGCGAGCAAACGCCCATCGGCAATTCCTGCAAGGTCTGACGGTGATAGCGGCGCAGGGCATCGAGTTCGGCGGCAAGACCGGTGAGGCGCGAGTGGTAGTCCTCGAGGCGGCTTTCGATGAAGTGGATGTCCTCGGTGACATAGTTTTCGCCGCCGGCCTTGTAAGGCAGGAACGTCTCGACCATGTCCTGCGCGACGCTCGGCCCCATCAGGCCCGAGAGGTTGGCTTCGATCCGGTCACGCAAGCGGCGCAAGGCATAAGGCCGGCGCTCGTCGAACGGCAGATAGAGATCGCGCAGCGCCTGCTCGACTTCCTTTTGCGCAGCCTTGGCGCCCAAGGGTTTGGCCAGTTGCGTGGCGAACTCCTGGGGCGAGGCCGCGTGCAGTTCACGGCGTTGCGGGCGGCGCACGTTGTCCACGGCGCAGGCTTCGGCAGCGCTGGCCTCCTCGGGACTGGCGTTGGTGAACAGTGAAATCAGGGTGAACATCAGCACGTTGGCGGCCAGCGAGGCAATCGCGGCCATGTGCCAACTGGTGTCGTCCAGCACGTAGATCATGTTCAGCAGCGGAATGTAGAACCCTTGCAGATTGCCGACCAGCGGCAGCAGCATGGTCACCAGCCACACCAGAATCCCCGCCAGCAAACCGGCGATGAAGCCGCGACGGTTGGCGGTCGGCCAGTAAAGGACGGACAGCACGCCCGGCAGGAACTGCAAGGTCGCCACAAACGCGACGATGCCGAGGTTGGCCAGATCCTGCTCGGCACCCAGCAACAGGTAAAAACCGTAACCGGCCATGATGATCGCGACGATCAAGGCCCGACGGGTCCATTTCAGCCAGCGATAGATGTTGCCTTCGGCCGGTGGCTGATAAAGCGGCAGCACCAGATGGTTCAGCGCCATCCCGGACAGCGCCAGGGTGGTGACGATGATCAGTCCGCTCGCTGCCGACAGCCCGCCGACATACGCCAGCAACGCCAAGGCCTTGCTGTTGGCGGCGATGCCGATGCCCAGCGTGAAGTATTCAGGGTTGGTGGTGGCGCCGAGTTTCAGCCCGGCCCAGAGAATGAGCGGTACGGCCAGGCTCATCAGCAGCAGGAACAACGGCAGACCCCAGCTCGCACTGACCAGCGAACGCGGGTTGAGATTCTCGGTAAACGTCATGTGGTACATGTGCGGCATCACGATCGCCGACGCGAAGAACACCAGCAGCAGCGTGCGCCACGGGCCTTCCTGCAACGGCGTGTGCAACGCGGCGAGGGCGGTCTGGTTTTGCAGCAGCCACAGTTCCAGCTGTTGCGGGCCATCGAACACGCCATACAACGCATACAGGCCAACACCGCCAATCGCAATCAGCTTGATCACCGACTCAAAGGCAATCGCGAACACCAGCCCTTCGTGTTTCTCGCGGGTGGCGATATGGCGCGAGCCAAAGAAAATCGTGAACAGCGTAATCAGCGCACAGAAGCTCAGGGCCACGCGATGCTGCACCGGTTCGCGGGTGAGGATACCGATGGAGTCGGCAACCGCTTGAATCTGCAACGCCAGCAACGGCAGCACGCCGATCAGCATGAAAATCGTGGTCAGTGCGCCGGCCCAGGTACTGCGGAAACGGAACGCAAACAGGTCGGCCAGCGACGACAGCTGATAGGTGCGAGTAATTTTGAGGATCGGATACAGCAACACCGGCGCCAGCAGAAAAGCGCCGGAAACGCCTAGATAGCTGGAGAGAAAGCCGTAGCCGTACTGATAGGCCAGGCCCACAGTGCCGTAGAACGCCCAGGCACTGGCGTAGACACCCAGCGAAAGGGTGTACGTCAGCGGGTGGCGAATGATCGCCCGGGGAATCATGCCCCGTTCGCTGATCCAGGCCACGCCGAACAGCACCGCCAGGTACGCGGCGCTGATCAGGATCATCTGGGTCAGGCTAAAGCTCATCGGCATCTTTTTGGCTCTGCAGGATGAAGGTCACGACGATCAGAATCAGCCAGAGCAGATAAGGGCGATACCAGGCGCCAGTGGCGTCGATCCACCAATCCATGATGGCCGGGGAGAACAGATAAATCCCCACTACCAGGAGCAGGACCAAGCGATAGATGTACATCCCGGCCTCTCTTTTTTATGCGCGTGCCCGAAAACGTGCGGCGATGGTAACGGATGGGCGCGCCACTGCAAGTGTGATCACTGTAGTTGCGCTTCGGGCAAGGTGAGTGTGCGCGGGATCTTCAGCGCATCCCAGTGGACGATTCCCCAGTTCAGCACTTCGCGTGGGGTGGCATACGCCAGTTCGGCGCCCGGATTCTGCCCGAGCGCACGCAATGCACGCAGTAATAAAGGCGTGGCCTGATCTTCGGTCAGCGGCGGCGAACGGTAGGACTTGCCGAGCTTGTTGCCGTCAGGCTGGGTAATCAGCGGGATGTGCAGATAGCGTGGTTGCGAGAAACCCAGCAGTTCTTGCAGATAGAGCTGACGTGGCGTGGAGTCGAGCAGGTCGGCGCCACGGACGATGTCGGTGATGCCTTGCCAGGCGTCATCGAGGACCACGGCCAGTTGGTAGGCGTAGAGCCCGTCGCGGCGGCGGATCACGAAATCACCGACATCCCGGCCCAGATGCTGGCGGTATTCGCCTTGCACGCGGTCGATGAAGTGGTATTCGAGCTCGGGCACACGCAGGCGAATCGCGGCGTCTTCGGTGCCGTGGCCGGCATTGCGGCACAGGCCCGGATAAATGCCGTGATAGGGCTCAAGCTGTTTTCGCGAACAGGTGCAGGCGTAGGCCAGGCCATGATTGAACAGGCGATTGAGCACTTCGGCGTAGGCGTCGTGCCGGTCGCTCTGTCGGACCAGTTCGCCGTCCCACTCGAAACCGTAGCTTTCCAGCGCCTTGAGGATGGCCGCTTGCGCGCCGGGTTCTTCCCTTGGCGGATCGAGGTCTTCCATGCGCATCAACCAGCGCCCACCCACCGAGCGCGCGTCGAGGTACGAAGCCAGCGCAGCGACCAGCGAGCCGAAATGCAGGTGGCCGCTTGGCGTGGGGGCGAAGCGACCGATGTAGGGGGTGGCGGTCATAAGGGCGATCTATGTTGTCCGGTCGTACGCAAGTCCCTGTGGGAGAGCCTTTGTGGCGAGGGGATTTATCCCCGTCGGGTCGCGTAGCGCCCCCAAACTCTGTCATCGCGATGCGTCAGATAGAACGCATCAACCGGGTTTGCGACTGCTCCGCAGCCGAACGGGGATAATCCCCTCGCCACAAAGGCTCGCTCCCACAGTGTTCTGTCGGGGCAAATATCAGAAACAAAAACGGAGCGTTCGCACGCTCCGTTCTTCGTTCAAGTCGAGATTACTTGCCGACTTGCTTTTCCTTGATTTCCGCCAGGGTCTTGCAGTCAACGCACATGTCGGCGGTAGGGCGGGCTTCCAGTCGCTTGACGCCGATTTCGACGCCGCAGGACTCGCACCAGCCATATTCTTCGTCTTCGATCAATTGCAGCGTCTTGTCGATCTTCTTGATCAACTTGCGCTCACGGTCGCGGGCGCGCAATTCAAGGCTGAATTCTTCTTCCTGGCTGGCACGATCTGCCGGGTCGGGGAAGTTGGCCGCTTCGTCTTTCATGTGATCAACCGTGCGGTCGACTTCCTGCATCAAGTCCTGTTTCCACTTGTTCAGGATCTTGGTGAAGTGAGCGCGCATGGGTTTGCCCATGTACTCCTCGCCCTTTACTTCTTTGTAGGGTTCGAAGCCGCTGATCGACTGATTTTGCTGCTTTGCTTGGGTGGGCATGAAATGGACCGCCTCTACTCTTGTAATCCATCTGCGCAGGATTGCTCCATCACCGACACCTGCCGGCCCTGCGGCTGCAAGCGGGCGAACTTACCAGATCAAATCGGGCCGCGCTACTCCCGGATGTCGAGGTAGTGGCCCGAAGGGCTTGCAAAAGATTGCAAAGCCTTGACTGGTGGTGCTGGAGACCTGATCAATTAATGATTTTAGTCAAACCTTGCGCACTCGCATGAGTCGTTTGTGGCCAGGGTCTTAACGCGTCTGACCGCTTTAGGTTCTCGCTCGTTCCTGCGCTTGGGTAGAATCGGTTTTTTTTCCCGTTGAAGGAAGGCTAATGGCTCAGTCCTACAGTGCCCGCAGTCGCGCAATCGAACCGTTCCATGTCATGGCGCTGCTGGCGCGGGCCAATGAGCTGCAAGCCGCCGGTCACGACGTGATCCACCTGGAAATCGGCGAGCCGGACTTCACCACCGCCGAGCCGATCATCCAGGCCGGCCAGGCTGCACTGACGGCGGGGAAGACCCGTTACACCGCCGCCCGTGGCATCCCCGAGCTGCGTGAAGCGATTTCAGGCTTTTATCAACAGCGTTACGGTTTGAACATCGACCCACAGCGAATCCTCATCACGCCCGGCGGTTCCGGCGCGTTGCTGCTGGCCAGCGCCTTGCTGGTGGATCCGGGCAAACACTGGCTGCTGGCGGACCCGGGTTACCCGTGCAACCGGCATTTCCTGCGGTTGGTGGAAGGCGCTGCGCAGCTGGTGCCTGTGGGGCCGGACGTGCGCTATCAACTGACACCGGACTTGATCGATCGTCATTGGGATCACGACAGCGTTGGCGCTTTGGTGGCGTCGCCGGCTAACCCGACCGGGACAATTCTGACCCGCGACGAACTGGCGGGGCTGTCGACCGCGATCAAGGCACGCCACGGCCATCTGGTGGTGGACGAGATCTATCACGGCCTGACTTACGGCACCGACGCGGCCAGTGTGCTGGAAGTCGACGACAACGCCTTCGTGCTCAATAGTTTTTCAAAGTATTTCGGCATGACCGGCTGGCGGCTCGGCTGGCTGGTGGCGCCCGAAGCGGCGGTCGGTGAGCTGGAAAAGCTTGCGCAGAACCTTTACATCAGTGCCCCAAGCATGGCCCAGCACGCGGCGCTGGCCTGCTTTGAACCCGCGACCATCGCCATTCTGGAAGAACGCCGCGCCGAATTCGGCCGTCGCCGGGATTTCCTTTTGCCCGCCTTGCGGGAGCTGGGTTTCGGTATCGCCGTCGAGCCGGAAGGGGCGTTCTATTTGTACGCCGATATCAGCCAGTTCGGTGGCGATGCCTTCGCCTTCTGCCGACATTTTCTCGAAACAGAGCACGTGGCGATCACGCCGGGGCTCGACTTCGGGCGTTATCAGGCCGGTCATCACGTTCGGTTTGCCTACACCCAAAGTCTCCCGCGCTTGCAGGAAGCGGTTGAACGCATCGCTCGCGGCTTGAAGAACTGGCAAGGCTGATGCGCTTTCATCCTCCCCTCGAAGAAGGCCGGCTGATTCGACGTTACAAGCGTTTTCTCGCCGATATCGAAACCGTTCGCGGCGAGTTGTTGACCATTCACTGCCCGAACACCGGCTCGATGCTCAATTGCCAGGTCGAGGGCGGGCAGGTGTGGTTCAGTCGTTCCAATGACCCCAAACGCAAATTGCCGGGCACCTGGGAAGTCGGCGAAACCCCTCAGGGGCGGCTGTTTTGCGTGAACACCGGACGAGCCAACGGTTTGATCGAAGAGGCGCTCAGGGCTGGCGTCATCACCGAACTTAACGGTTTCACCGAACTGAAGCGTGAAGTGGCCTACGGTCAGGAAAGCAGTCGCATCGACTTTCGACTCGATTACCCGTGCGGGCCGGCGTATGTGGAAGTCAAAAGCGTCACGCTGGGGTTCGATGGCTCATCGGTCGCGGCGTTTCCCGATGCGGTCACCCAGCGTGGCGCCAAGCATTTACGGGAGTTGGCCCATTTGGCCCGGGACGGGATTCGCGCGGTGCAGTTGTATTGCGTGAACCTCACCGGCATCGATGCCGTGCGTCCTGCAGACGAAATCGATTCGGCCTATGCGGCCGCTTTGCGGGAAGCGGTGTCGTGCGGGGTCGAGGTGTTGGCTTACGGCGTGCGCCTGACCCACGAAGAAATGGTGGTCGACCGGCGTCTGGAGGTGGTGTTCGGCGGTTAAAGATTGATCCAGACGCCTTGATCGTCTTCGCGGCTTGCAATGGTGGTGAGGGATTGCCCGGCACACGGGCCGGAGACGCACTCGCCGTCTTCGATCAAGAACAGTGCGCCGTGAGTGGCGCACTGGATCAGGCTGTTGCTGGGGTCAAGAAACTGGTCGGGTATCCATTCCAGCCCGACGCCACGGTGTGGGCAGCGGTTGATGTAGACGTAGACCTGACCGGCCCGGCGCACGGCAAAGAGCTTCTGGCCGTCGAGGTCGAAACCGCGGCTGCCGGACTCGGCCAGCTCAGAGCCTGTGCAAAGAAACTTCATGTCTATCCTCAACTCCGTCGGCTCGTGACCGGATATGTCCGAGCTTGACGTTCAAATGCAAACAATTATCAAATGGCGCCTTACCCATCAGGCGCAGGTGCGGATGCCGAGGATACTTGGCCTGTCACTTCAATGCCCGGGAAAACCTTTAAAGGAAGCTGTTTATGCGCCTGAGTACCCGCGTTGCCGCGCTGTGTGTCGGACTCCTCGTCAGTCACCATGCCGCGGCGGCCGAGTTGCCACAACGCTGGGTCAGCGCCGGCGGGGCCTTGTCGGAGTGGGTCAGTGCGCTGGGCGGCGAATCGAAACTGGTGGGTGTCGATACCACCAGCCAGCATCCGGAATCCCTCAAGGCGTTGCCCAGCATCGGCTATCAGCGGCAGTTGTCCGCAGAAGGCATCCTGAGCTTACGCCCGCAAATTCTGGTCGGCACCGAAGAAATGGGCCCACCGCCGGTGCTGTCGCAGATTCGCACGGCGGGCGTGCAGGTCGAACTGTTCTCGGCCCGGCCGGATCTGCCGACGTTGCAGGGTAACTTGCGGCAGTTGGGCAAGTTGCTCGGTGCAGAAGACAAGGCTGCGCAATTGTTCGAGGCTTATCAACAGCAACTCGATCAGCAAAGGATTCGGGTCACCCACGCGCAGTTGACACAACCTTCACCTGGCGTACTGGTGCTGCTCGGTCACGCGGGCGGCAAACCGCTGATCGCCGGCAAGGACACCGCTGCCGATTGGTTGATCCAGAAGGCCGGCGGGCACAATCTGGCGACGCACACCGGTTACAAACCTTTTTCCAATGAATCCTTGATCAGTCTGGACCCTGAGGTGCTGGTATTTGCCGACCGCGCACTGAGCGGCGACGCAGCGCGTGCAGCGTTGTTCAAGGAAAACCCGATTCTGTCCTCGACCCGCGCCGCCCGGGACGGGCGCGTCATGGAGCTTGATCCGACGCTGCTGGTGGGTGGGCTCGGCCCGCGGTTGCCCGATGCGTTGAAAAAGGTCAGTGACGGTTTCTATCCGGGCACGGCAGCCCAATGACCGTTCTGGTAAAACCCCGAACGCTGTTCATTGGCCTGAGCCTGCTGTGTTTGCTGGCGATCTGGCTGTCATTGGCGTTAGGGCCGGTGAGCCTGCCGCTGCTCGATACCTTGCGTGCGGCGTTGCGCATGATCGGCTTGCCCATTGCGCCCGACGGGCTGGAGCAGGCCGAACTGATCCTCGGGCAAATTCGCCTGCCGCGTACCTTGCTGGGGCTGGCGGTAGGCGGTGTGCTGGCGCTGTCGGGGGTGGCGATGCAGGGGTTGTTTCGCAACCCGCTGGCCGATCCGGGCCTGGTGGGTGTTTCCAGTGGTGCGGCATTGGGCGCGGCGATTGCGATTGTCGGCGGTTCCGTTTTTGGCGGTTTGCCGGAATCCCTCGGACCTTATCTATTATCGCTATGCGCGTTTCTGGGTGGCCTTGGGGTGACCGCGTTGGTGTATCGACTGGGCCGGCGTAACGGGCAAACCAATGTCGCGACGATGCTCCTGGCGGGTATCGCATTGACGGCGCTGGCGGGCTCGGCAGTGGGACTGTTCACCTATCTGGCCGACGACGCGACCCTGCGCACGCTGACCTTCTGGAACCTGGGCAGTCTCAATGGCGCCAACTATTCGCGACTCTGGCCATTATTGCTGATCAGTGTCGGCGTGGCGCTGTGGTTGCCGCGTCGGGCCAAGGCCCTGAATGCGTTGTTGCTGGGAGAGTCGGAGGCCGGTCACCTGGGGGTCGACGTCGAAAGGCTCAAGCGCGAATTGGTGTTCTGCACGGCGCTGGGTGTCGGGGCGGCGGTGGCGGCAGCGGGGATGATCGGGTTTGTCGGTTTGGTGGTGCCGCATTTGGTGCGCCTGCTGGCCGGTCCCGATCATCGGGTGTTGTTGCCGGCCTCGGTGCTGGCGGGCGCCAGTCTCCTGTTGTTCGCCGATCTGCTGGCGCGACTGGCGCTGGCCCCCGCCGAACTTCCGATCGGCATCGTCACCGCGTTCATCGGCGCTCCGTTTTTCCTCTATTTACTGCTCCGAGGGCGTGCCTGATGTTGCGAACGCAAGATCTGCAAATCCTCCGGGGACGCAAGATCGTCCTGACGGACATCACACTTGAACTCAATCCGGGGGAAGTCCTCGGCGTACTGGGGCCTAACGGTGCCGGCAAAAGTACGCTGCTGGGTGCCTTGTGTGGTGAGTTGCCGGCGAATCAGGGCAGCGTATGGCTCGATGAACGCGAGTTGCGTGACTGGACCGGCGCCCAGCGAGCGCAGCGTCTGGCGGTGTTGCCGCAAGTCTCGACCCTGGACTTCGCTTTTCGCGTCGAGGAGGTCGTCGGTATGGGGCGTTTGCCGCATCAGAGCGGCCGGGTCCGGGACGACGAAATCGTCGCCGCTGCGTTGCAGGCCGCCGATGCCGGGCATCTGAGTGGTCGCAGCTATCTGGCATTGTCCGGCGGCGAACGTCAGCGGGTGCATCTGGCTCGGGTGCTGGCGCAACTCTGGCCGGGTGAAGCGGGGCAAACGCTGTTGCTCGATGAACCGACTTCGATGCTTGATCCGCTGCATCAGCACACTACGCTGCAAGCGGTGCGCGAGTTCGCTGATCGCGGTGCGGCGGTGCTGGTGATCCTGCATGATCTGAACCTGGCGGCGCGCTATTGTGATCGCCTGTTACTGCTCGAAGGCGGACGCCCGGTGGCACTTGATACTCCCGAGCAGGTGTTGCGCCCTGAGCCGCTCAAGGCGGTGTTCGGGCTGGAAGTGCTGGTGCAACAGCACCCGGAGCGCGGGCATCCGCTGATCATCGCCCGCTGATACAGGATGGGAGTGAGTGCATGCGCGTCATGGTGATTCTGGTTGTGTTGGTACTCAGTGCTTGCCAGCATGTTTCGACGCCGCCACCGGTCGTCGGCGAAATCCGCGACCTGCGCACCGGCCAGGCGCTGACGGCACAGGAGCTGGTGCTGCGACTGGCCGAGCCTTCGCGATTGATCGTGGGTGAACAGCATGACAATCGCGATCACCACGAGTTGCAGCGCTGGTTATTGCAGGTGCTTGGAGAGCAGCGCCCGCAAGGCAGTCTGCTGTTGGAAATGCTCACGCCGGACCAACAGCCGCGCGTCGATGATGCTCGTCATGCCTCGACGCTGCCCACCGATTTGCCAGCTGCATTGGCCTGGCAACCTGGCTGGGACTGGAATCTCTACGGCCCGATCGTCCGTTTCGCCCTGACCCAACCGTACCCACTGCTGGCCGCCAATCTGGACATCGTCGAGGTGCGTGCTTTCTACGCCCATCCGCCGATATTGAGTGGCGCTCGCTCCCATGCCGCACCGGTGAAGGCTGAGTTATTGGCCCAGATCAGCGAGTCTCATTGTGGCTTGCTGCCCACCTCGCAGATGCCGGCGATGCTCGCGGTCCAGCAACAACGTGATCGACGCATGGCTGAGCGGCTGCTGGCGGCACCCACCCCCGCGCTGCTGTTTGCCGGCGCTTATCACGCGCGCAAAGACGTGGGTGTCCCGATTCACACGCTTGATCTGGGCGCGCCCGAAGCGCCAACGGTATTGATGCTGGCGCAACAGGGCAGTGAGGTCACGGCGGCGATGGCCGATTACGTCTGGTACACACCTGCCACGCCGGCACCGGATTACTGTGCAGACATGCGCAAGCAGTTCGGCAAGTAACAGGCACTTTTCCACAGGAAAAAAAAGACCCGGCAAGAGCCGGGTCAAATAACCGTGATTAGCCTGATGAGGAGATATCTGAGAGTCCGAACCAAGGGCTTTTCAAATATCGACCAGTCTCGCGACCAGTTGTGATAATCATAGCGATTCTCATTACCAAGTCAACCGCTGATTCTTCATTTATCTGAAATTCACCTTTCGGTCGCCGAAAAGCCCCGTAAACATTGGGTTTCAGGGTGTGCCTGGCTGCGTAACTTGCTTGTTCCGCAAGCACACGCTGCGCCCGTTCAATTCTTGTGGCGTGACGAGATAGCTTCCAGCTGTTTATTCAAGGCTTCCTTGCGCTCGGCGGGAATGTCGTTCCAGTGCACGTCCATCAAAGCGCCTTCGATCGCATACAACAACACCTTGGATGCCCGAAACCCGCGTGTGCGCACGGCCCGATAAGCGTCCACCGCTCCCAGGCGACGCAAGTCCGAGGCGCTGTGGATGCCCACGGCATGCAGCCATTGCGCCGACGTCTTGCCAAGATTCTTCAGGTGCTGCAGTTCATCATTCATCAAGCCTCCTTGCGACGGCCGAACGGTGCGTGGGCAAGCTTCTGAGGAGTGTAGCCATCAGTAGGAAAAGCGTGATTGTTTGGTCGGTTTCGGAGCAAATGCTTCTAAGAGGCAAAATTGATGAGCGGCGTAAAAGTACGCGAACACGATAGGAACAGGCAGGAGGGTGTCAGGTTCTCAAGCCGAAAATGCCCACAGTCCAGCGCAAGGCGGGGGCGCTGGACATGTCAGTTATCGGTCGTTTTTAACGGGTGCGATAACGCAGGCGGGTGCCGAAATTCATCGACATCAGGATTTCGTCGGCACTCAGTTCTGGCGGAAAGTAGGCGCCGGAAATCTGTGCATGGGCCAGGCTGGCCCCTTCCAGCTTGGAGTGAGTGAAGTCGATGCCGCGCAAGTCGGCGGAGCGGAAATAGGCATCGGTAAAGTCGATGCCGTCGGCGTTCAGCTCTCGCAGGTCCAGGCCTCGGAAATCACCACCGACCATGTCGATAGGCCCGTCTTTTGGACGTTCGTTGTTGAAACCTGTGATGTCGTCTTTGTGCAGCAAGGCATAAAGCGGGGTGTCGAGAAGTTTGGGCTGGTTCATGTCACATCACCTGTTGGTTTTATGACGCCAGTATAGTGCCACTATTTGACAGCCGTGAAGCCGGCGAAGGCTCCACGGCTGAAATACTTTCTTACAGCCCTGGCAAGCGTTGGCGAATTTGCGCAACGACGGTGTCAAGGGTTCCGGCTTCATTGGTCTGAACGCGCTTGCTGCAGAGGATTTCTTCTGGCGTCAGGGCTTCACGACTGGCTTGCTGGGCTGCGATCACAGCCAGGTTGGCGTCGGACGGATCCTTTTTGTCTGCCTGACGCAGGGCCAGCCAGCTTTCGATCACCGCCTGTGGCGCGTTGCAGTCAAGGATCAGGAACGGCGCCCCGGTGGCTTCGGCAATTCTGGCCGCGCCATCACGCTGATCGCGCTTGAGGTAAGTGGCATCGACCACCACCGGGAAGCCGGCTCGCAGGATCACGGCGGCGATTTCATGCAGACGGGTGTAGGTCGCGGCGCTGGCGTCTGCGCTATAAATGCCGGCCTGCGGATCGTTCGCGACGGTTTGCTCGCCGAACAGGCGTTTGCGTTCTACATCGGAGCGCAGGCGGATCGCGCCCAGCGCTTCCACCAGTCGCATGGCCACATGGCTTTTGCCGACAGCCGAAACGCCGTGCGTAATGGCCATGAAGCGCGAAGGAATGGTGCTGTAGCTTTCCGCCAGGTTGGCGTAATTGCGGTACTGGCGCAGGGTGGTGGCGCGCTGCACCGGGTCGGCTTCGGCCGGCATGCTGAACAGGCTGACCTTGGCGCGAACCAGTGCGCGGTAGGCTTTATAGAAGTTCAGCAGCTCCAGGCCCTGGTAATCGCCGGTCAGCTCCAGGTATTGGCTGATGAAGCGACGGGCCAGGCTTTTCAGGCCGCGGTCTTCAAGGTCCATCGCCAGGAAACCGGTGTCGGCATAGACGTCGGTGAAACGGAACGGTTCGTTGAATTCGATGCAGTCGAAGATCACGACCTTGCCATCGATCACGGTGGCGTTACCCAGGTGGATGTCGCCGTGGCACTCGCGGATGAAACCTTCGGCCTTGCGTTGGGCGAACAGCGGCTTGAGGCGTTCGAAGCTGCTTTCGGCCCAGGCTTGCAGGGCGTCGAGTTGCAGCAGGTCGGCCTTGTCGCTCAGGAACGGGCGGATCTGTTCGAAGTTCTGCCGCACCGGCGCCATGACGCTGTCTGGCGTGCCGGCTTCGTGTTCCGCAGGTACTTTTGGTGCGGTGAGGTGGAATTGCGCAATCTGTGCGGCCATCTCGTCGATGTGCGCGGTGGTCAATTCGCCATTGGCTTGCAGGGTGCTGAGCAGTTGGCTCTGTGGGAACTGGCGCATCTTCAGCGCATATTCGATGACCGGGCCTTCGCCGCCCAGTTGTGGTGCTTCGGCACTGCCGGTAATCGGCAACACTTCGAGGTACAAATCATTGGTCAGACGCTGATTCAGACGCAGCTCTTCGCCGCAGAAATGCTCGCGAGCCTCAAGGCTGGTGAAGTCGAGGAAGCCGAAATTGACCGGCTTCTTCACTTTATAGGCAAACGGGCCTGTGAGAATTACCCAGGAGATGTGGGTTTCGATGACCTGGAACCCGTCTACCGGATGCGGGTAAAGGGCCGGGTTTTGCAGGGCGGCGATCAGGGACTGGCTCACAGGTGTTCCTTCAGAGTCTGGGAAAATTCACGGTCGCCATTATGGCCGCAAGTCCGCCCGACGCAAACCTCGGAGGGCTCCTGTTGAGTATGAATAAAGTGCGTATAATCCGGCGCCATGACTCGTACTCGATCCCCCCGCACCCCCAAAAAACCACCTTCCAGGGGCCTGAGCCCTTGGCTGGGCTGGGCCCTTAAACTCAGTCTGGTCGGCCTCGTGGTGCTTGCCGGATTCGCGGTTTACCTCGACGCTATTGTCCAGGAGAAGTTCTCCGGCAAGCGCTGGACCATCCCGGCGAAGGTGTATGCGCGCCCGCTTGAGCTGTTCACCGGCCAGAAGCTGAGCAAGGAAGACTTCCTCACCGAGCTCGACGCTTTGGGCTATCGCCGCGAAAGTGTGAGCAACGGCCCCGGCGCTGCGTCAGTCAACGGCAACACCGTCGACTTGAATACCCGTGGTTTCCAGTTCTATGAAGGTCTGGAGAAAGCGCAGCCCGTGCGCGTGCGATTCTCCGGCGACTACGTGGCCGAACTCTCGGCGACCAACGGTTCGAAGCTTTCTGTCGTGCGGCTGGAACCGCTGCTGATCGGCGGGATTTACCCGAAGAATCTCGAAGACCGCATTCTGATCAAGATCGATCAGGTGCCGCCGTATTTGCTGGAAACCCTGATTGCCGTGGAGGATCGGGACTTCTATAGCCATTGGGGCGTGTCGCCGAAGTCGATTGCCCGCGCCATCTGGGTCAACACCTCGGGCGGCAAGATGACCCAGGGCGGCAGTACCCTGACGCAACAGTTGGTCAAGAACTTCTACCTGACCAGCGAACGCAGCCTGACCCGCAAACTCACCGAAGCCATGATGGCAATGCTGCTTGAGCTGCATTACGACAAACGGGAAATTCTTGAGGCTTACCTCAATGAAGTGTTCGTCGGTCAGGATGGTCAGCGCGCGGTGCACGGTTTCGGTCTGGCCAGCCAGTTCTTCTTCGGGCAGCCGTTGTCCGAGTTGAAACTGCATCAAGTTGCGATGCTGGTAGGCATGGTCAAGGGGCCGTCCTATTACAACCCGCGTCGCAATCCGGAGCGGGCGCTCGAGCGGCGCAACCTGGTGCTCGACGTACTTGAGCAGCAAGGCGTCGCCACCGCCGAACAGGTCGCTGCGGCGAAGAAAATGCCGTTGGGCGTGACGACACGCGGCAAACTGGCCGACAGTTCGTTCCCCGGTTTTATCGATCTGGTTAAACGTCAGCTGCGCGAAGACTATCGCGATGAAGACTTGACCGAAGAAGGCCTGCGGATCTTCACCAGTTTCGATCCTATTTTGCAGATGAAAGCCGAAGCGTCGGTCAACGATACGTTCAAGCGCTTGTCCGGGCGTAAAGGCTCCGATGACGTTGAAGCGGCGATGGTCGTGACCAACCCGGAGACCGGCGAAGTCCAGGCCATGATCGGCAGTCGTCAGGCGAGCTTCGCCGGTTTCAACCGGGCGCTGGATGCTGTCCGACCGATCGGCTCGCTGATCAAGCCGGCGGTCTATCTGACAGCCCTTGAGAAACCGACCCAGTACACGTTGACCAGCTGGCTGTCGGACGAATCCTTCTCGGTCAAAGGCGCGGACGGTCAGGTCTGGAAACCGCAGAACTATGACCGCCGTTCCCATGGCACGGTTTTCCTTTATCAAGGCCTGGCACATTCCTACAATTTGTCTACCGCGCGTCTGGGGTTGGCGGTGGGCGTGCCGAATGTCTTGAAGACGGTGGCTCGCCTGGGTGTGAGTCGCGAGTTTCCGGCATTTCCGTCGATGCTGCTGGGCGCTGGCGGCATGACGCCGATCGAAGTGGCGACCATGTACCAAACCCTCGCCAACGGTGGGTTCAATACGCCGATGCGCGGGATCCGTAGCGTACTGACGGCCGAAGGCGAGCCGCTCAAGCGGTATCCGTTCCAGATTCAGCAGCGTTTCGATCCGGCTTCTATATACCTGATCCAGAGCGCCATGCAGCGGGTCATGCGTGAAGGCACCGGCAGTTCGGTTTACAACGTGTTGCCGAAAACTCTGACGCTGGCCGGCAAGACCGGTACCAGTAACGATTCGCGAGACAGCTGGTTCGCCGGTTTCAGTCAGGACTTGCTGGCGGTGGTGTGGTTGGGGCGCGACGACAACGGCAAGACACCGTTTACCGGTGCCACCGGTGCGTTGCAGGTCTGGACCAGTTTCATGCGCAAGGCCGATCCGTTGCCGCTGGATATGCCGCAGCCGGATAATGTGGTTCAGGCCTGGGTCGATTCACATACCGGGCAAGGCTCTGATGCCAACTGCCCAGGCGCCGTGCAGATGCCGTATATTCGCGGCAGCGAACCGCCTCCCGGCGCCGCGTGCGGTGGCGAAAGCCCTGTTAACGGTGAAACGGTGATGGATTGGGTCAAGGGCTGGATGAATTAAGCAAAGAGGGTTTCAAGTGAACAAGTGGTTGATTCCAGCGGTGACCGCCGTGGCTTTGCTCAGCGGTTGCTCAAGCGTACAGCGCGGTTCGATTCCGGTTGTGGATGCCGGCAGCGCCGTTTCCAACAGTGAACGGGTTTCGGCAAATGGCGGATTTCGTCAGACGACGACCAAGCGTCCTGTGCAAGCCCAGACGCAAGCGATTCCGCAAGGCGACACTGGCGTCGTGGTCATGGTGCCGGGTGGCGGAGCAGTGGCGTCGGCACCGATCAGCACCTCGCCGATTACGCCTGGCCCGATGACCTCGGGTCCGATCGACACCTCGCCGGTTCAGTCGGCGCCGATCAATCAGGGCAGCTACAGCATGCCGTCGACACCGAGCGGGATTCCTTCGTCGAGCGCTGGTGGCCTGTCTGCCGACGAACAGCTGGACGGCCCGGTGCTGGCATTGCTGACCACCGCTCAGCAGCAACAGGCCGGTGGCGACCTCAACGGTGCCTCTTCCAGTCTCGAACGCGCCCAGCGTGTCGCGCCGCGTGAGCCGCAAGTGCTTTATCGTCTGGCTCAGGTCCGCATGGCGCAAGGCGATGCGGCACAAGCCGAACAGTTCGCCCGTCGCGGTCTGACGTTCGCCAATGGTCGTCCGGCGCTTCAGGCCAGCCTGTGGGAACTGATTGCGCAGGCTCGTGAGAAACAGGGTGATTCCGCAGGCGCATCACTGGCCCGTCAAAAGGCCAAGGTTTCGTCGTGATGGACGCACGCTTTCCCAAGATTGCCGAGCAGTTGCTATTGATCGAGCGCGAGCTGCGCGTTCAGGGGTGGTGGGGCGATGTCTCGCCTTCCGCTGAGGCGCTGTCCAGCGTCGAGCCGTTCTCGGTCGATACGTTGGATTTCGAGCAGTGGCTGCAATGGATTTTCCTGCCTCGCATGAAAACAATCCTGGAGCAGGATTTACCGCTGCCCAATGCTTCTGGCATTCAGGGGATGGCCGAAATGGTCTTCGCCGCGCGCAATGTTCAGGGCAGGGATCGGCAGTTGCAGGTACTGCTCAAAGAGTTCGACCTGTTGATTACCGCCTCTCGCTGACCCGTTCTTTGTAGGGACGAGCTTCTGCTCCTACAGGCGTTACTGGCAGTTCTCGGCGATCTGTCTCTGCGCTTCTGCGGTGCGCTCCTGACGTTGTTCGTCAGTCAGGCGGCGCATCTCACCGTCGACATCCTCCCGCAGTCGCGGATTGTTCTGCAGTTGCGCCAGGTTCGTCCGAGCCTGCTCACAGAACACCTTCAGTTGGGCTTGCTGCTCGGCGACCTGTTTTTTCACTGTCTTGTCGATGGCTTGTTGATCACCGATGGCGTTACTGCGTGGCAGCGTAGCCGGCTTGCCCGCAGAGGGTGAGGGCGTGACCACGGTCGCGGCTTCCCGGCCCTGGGGCGGTTGCGCATCGAAGTGGGTAACGCCCTGCTCATCGACCCATTTGTATATCTGGGCCGCCATGGACACAGGGCAGATGCCGATCAGCAGGCTGGCGGTCAGGAAAAACGTTCGCATGCCATTTCCTTGTATTGAGTTGCGCAATCGAAGCTAACACAGTTGCTGTTTCGCGGTTTTTTCTTGCTTTCTCATGTGCTTAGTTCAATAAAGCACATTGACGACTTGACTTGCAGGGGACGAAACAGAAGAATCCAAAGTCCGCTGTAGAGGGACTGCCAGAAGCAGACCCACTCGGCAGATCATGAGGCGCACACCCGCGCCGACCTGTTACACCCGCAACGCGTTACCTCGCGCTGGGTGGGAAAGGCCCGCAACACTTGGGACGATCCCAATACTTGCTCAGTCAGTGCTGACGTAGTCGGCGACCACCGTCGCTCATGCTCTGCCGAGAAGTAAACCTATTAAGACCCGTCCCCCTTTGATGTGGACGGTATTCTGGCGTTTTAGAGGTGAACAACGTGGAGCTTTTATCTGGCGGTGAGATGCTCGTCCGCTTTTTGCGTGACGAAGGCGTCAAATATATCTACGGGTACCCGGGTGGTGCTCTTCTTCATGTCTACGATGCCCTGTTCAAAGAACCGGAAGTGACACACATCCTGGTTCGTCACGAGCAGGCTGCGACCCATATGGCTGACGGCTATGCCCGTGCCACCGGTAAAGCCGGCGTGGTACTGGTGACCTCCGGCCCGGGCGCAACAAACGCCATCACCGGTATTGCCACCGCGTACATGGACTCCATTCCGATGGTGGTCATTTCCGGCCAGGTGCCTAGCACCATGGTAGGCACCGATGCGTTCCAGGAAACCGACATGATCGGTATCTCCCGGCCGATCGTGAAGCACAGCTTCATGATCAAGCACGCCTCGGAAATCCCGGAAGTCATGAAGAAAGCGTTCTACCTGGCGCAATCCGGTCGTCCTGGTCCGGTCGTTGTTGATATCCCGAAAGACATGACCAACCCGGCCGAGAAGTACGAATACATCTTCCCGAAAAAAGCCAAGCTGCGTTCCTACAGCCCGGCCGTTCGCGGTCACTCCGGGCAAATCCGCAAGGCAGCCGAAATGCTCCTGGCGGCCAAGCGTCCGGTGATGTACGCCGGCGGTGGCGTGATTCTCGGTGGTGGCTCCGCGCCGCTGACCGAATTGGCGAAGATGCTCAACCTGCCAGTGACCAATACCCTGATGGGGCTGGGTGCCTACCCTGGCACCGACCGTCAGTTCATCGGCATGCTCGGCATGCACGGCAGCTACACCGCTAACCTGGCGATGCACCATGCTGACGTGATCCTCGCAGTCGGCGCACGTTTCGACGATCGCGTGATCAACGGCGCGTCGAAGTTCTGTCCGAACGCCAAGATCATTCACATCGACATCGATCCGGCTTCGATCTCCAAGACCATCAAGGCCGACGTACCTATCGTCGGTCCGGTCGAGAGCGTCCTGACCGAAATGGTCGCGATCCTCAAGGAAATCGGCGAGACCCCGAACAAGGAGTCCGTTGCGAGCTGGTGGAAGCAGGTTGATGAATGGCGCGGTGATCGCGGCCTGTTCCCTTACGAAAAGGGCGACGGCAGCATCATCAAGCCGCAGACCGTGATCGAAACCCTGTGCGAAGTGACCAAGGGGGATGCCTTTGTGGCCTCCGACGTGGGTCAGCACCAAATGTTCGCGGCGCAGTATTACAAGTTCAACAAGCCGAACCGCTGGATCAACTCCGGTGGCCTGGGCACCATGGGCTTCGGTTTTCCGGCGGCCATGGGTATCAAGTTGAGCTTCCCGGATGCCGACGTCGTCTGCGTGACAGGCGAGGGCAGTATCCAGATGAACATTCAGGAGTTGTCGACCTGCCTGCAGTACGGTTTGCCGGTCAAGATCGTCATCCTGAACAACGGTGTTCTGGGTATGGTTCGCCAATGGCAAGACATGAGTTACGGCAGCCGTCACTCGCACTCCTATATGGAATCGCTACCTGATTTCGTCAAGCTGGCCGAGGCTTATGGTCACGTCGGCGTGCGCATCACCGAATCGAAAGATTTGAAGTCGAAGATGGAAGAAGCGTTCGCCATGAAGGATCGCCTGGTGGTGCTCGATATTTCGGTCGATACCAGCGAGCACGTCTACCCGATGCAGATCAAAGACGGCTCCATGCGCGATATGTGGCTGAGCAAGACGGAGCGTACTTAATCATGCGGCATATTATTTCCTTGCTTCTGGAAAACGAACCCGGCGCTTTGTCTCGTGTAGTCGGCCTGTTCTCGCAGCGCAACTACAACATCGAAAGCCTGACTGTGGCGCCAACCGAAGACCCGACTCTGTCGCGTCTGACGCTGACCACGGTGGGCCACGATGAGGTCATCGAGCAGATCACCAAGAACCTGAACAAGCTGATTGAAGTGGTCAAACTGGTCGACCTGTCGGAAAGTGCTCACATCGAGCGCGAACTGATGCTGGTCAAGGTCAAGGCCACCGGCGCCCAGCGCGCCGAGATCAAGCGCACCACCGATATTTACCGTGGGCAGATCGTCGATGTCAGCGCTAGCGTGTATACCGTTCAATTGACCGGTACCAGCGACAAGCTCGACAGCTTCATTCAGTCCATCGGCACCGCGTCGATTCTGGAAACCGTCCGCAGCGGCGTAACCGGTATTGCTCGCGGCGACAAAGTACTCAGCATCTAAACCAAATTAGCGAACGGCCTGAACGGCCTGGATATATAGGGGAATTTCATGAAAGTTTATTACGAAAAAGACTGCGACCTGTCGATCATCCAGGGCAAGAAAGTTGCCATCATCGGTTACGGTTCCCAAGGCCACGCTCAAGCGTGCAACCTGAAAGACTCCGGCGTTGACGTCACTGTCGGCCTGCGTAAAGGCTCGGCCACTGTTGCCAAAGCCGAAGCCCACGGCCTGAAAGTGACCGACGTTGCTTCCGCAGTTGCAGCTGCCGACCTGGTCATGATCCTGACCCCGGACGAGTTCCAGTCTGCCCTGTACAAGAACGAAATCGAGCCGAACATCAAGAAAGGCGCCACCCTGGCCTTCTCCCATGGCTTCGCGATCCACTACAACCAGGTTGTGCCGCGCGCTGACCTCGACGTGATCATGATCGCGCCGAAGGCACCGGGTCACACCGTGCGTTCCGAGTTCGTCAAAGGCGGCGGTATTCCTGACCTGATCGCTATCTACCAGGATGCTTCCGGCAACGCCAAAAACGTTGCACTGTCCTACGCTGCTGGCGTGGGTGGTGGTCGCACCGGCATCATCGAAACTACCTTCAAAGACGAGACCGAAACCGACCTGTTCGGCGAGCAAGCCGTTCTGTGCGGCGGTACCGTTGAACTGGTCAAGGCCGGTTTCGAAACCCTGGTTGAAGCTGGCTACGCGCCGGAAATGGCCTACTTCGAGTGCCTGCACGAACTGAAACTGATCGTTGACCTCATGTACGAAGGCGGTATCGCCAACATGAACTACTCGATCTCCAACAACGCTGAATACGGCGAATACGTGACCGGCCCGGAAGTGATCAACGCCGAATCCCGTCAGGCCATGCGCAACGCCCTGAAACGTATTCAGGACGGCGAATACGCCAAGATGTTCATCAGCGAAGGCGCAACCGGCTATCCTTCGATGACCGCCAAGCGTCGTAACAACGCCGCTCACGGTATCGAAATCATCGGCGAGCAACTGCGCTCCATGATGCCGTGGATCGGTGCCAACAAGATCGTCGACAAAGCCAAAAACTAAGTCGCGCACTTGTACGGAAAACGCGGCCTAGGCCGCGTTTTTTCGTTTGCGCGGCCGGTTCTGGTATAAAGCTGCATCGTTTGCGGCCGAACCCTCGTCCCAGACACCTGTCGAAACTTTCCACCCCGTTGCAAGGTAATGTCCATGAGCGAACGTCCCGAAGAGCCAAACCAGGCTTCTGACGCCGAAAGCCTGCTGCCCATCGATGAACACATCGAAGAAGGGCATGACGCTGAAGGTCGTAAAGTCCGGCATCGTGGTATCTATCTTCTGCCGAATCTGTTTACCACTGCGAACCTGTTCGCAGGGTTCTACTCCATCATCAGCTCGATGAGTGCCCAGAGCGCGTTGAGTGCCGGTGATGCAATCGGTGCGAGCAAGTATTTTGCGTTTGCCGCGATCGCCATTTTTGTCGCCATGGTGCTCGACGGTCTCGACGGTCGCGTTGCCCGTATGACCAATACCCAGAGTGCCTTCGGTGCCGAGTACGACTCGCTCTCCGATATGGTCGCCTTCGGTGTCGCACCGGCATTGCTGGCCTTTGGCTGGGCCTTGGGCGATATGGGCAAGGTCGGCTGGATGGTCGCCTTCATTTATGTCGCTGGCGCCGCACTGCGTCTGGCGCGTTTCAATACCCAAGTGGGCACTGCGGACAAACGCTACTTCATCGGCCTGGCCAGTCCGGCTGCCGCGGGTGTGGTTGCAGGGATTGTCTGGGCGTTCAGCGATTACGGCATTCAGGGTTCGAAGATGTCTTTCCTGGTGGCGCTAATGGTTGCTGCCGCCGGCATGTTGATGGTCAGTAACATCAAGTACAACAGCTTCAAGGAGCTGGACCTGAAGGGGCGCGTACCTTTTGTGGCGATCCTTGCGGTCGTGCTGGTGTTCGCCGTCGTATTCAGTGATCCGCCGCGCATCCTGCTGCTGGTTTTCCTCGCCTACGCAGCATCGGGTCCGGTTCAATATCTGTTACGTCTTCGTCGGCACAAAAACACGTAATTTCCCTCATACTCCGCAGTCTATTGGTGTATCTGTTCTCCAATTCTGCGGAGTTGCCATGCTGATCAAAGTCCCCAAGACGTCCGACTGCCACGAGTCGGACGTTACGCCTGAATCCCTCTATCTATCTCGTCGAAATGTGCTGGGTGCTGCCGTCGCCGGTTTGGCAGTGAGCAGCTTGCCGAGCTGGGTCAGCGCGGACGATGCCGTGCGCTATCCGGATGTCGAGCCTGGCAAGGCGCCTTCCTGGTTTGCCGAGAAACTTCCTTCTACCCGGTGGGGGGCGGTCAACGTCAAGGATGAAGCGATCACGCCATTCAAGGATGCAACCCACTACAACAATTTCTATGAGTTCGGCACCGATAAAGGTGATCCGGCGACGAACGCGGGCGCGCTGAAAACCGAACCCTGGAGCGTTGTGGTGGATGGGGAGGTCGGCAAGCCGGGTCGATATGCGCTGGAAGACTTCATGAAGCCGTACCAGCTCGAAGAGCGCATTTATCGTCTTCGTTGCGTGGAGGCCTGGTCGATGGTTATCCCGTGGATCGGTTTTCCCCTATCGGCTCTGCTCAAGGAAGTGGAGCCGACCTCCAAAGCCAGATTCATACGCTTCGAAACCCTGCAGGATCCGAAGACCATGCCGGGTCAGCGCTCTGGTTTTGCCTTGATCGACTGGCCCTATGTAGAAGGGCTGCGTCTGGATGAGGCAATGAACCCGTTGGCGATTCTTGCGGTGGGCATGTATGGGCGCGAGTTGCCTAACCAGAATGGCGCGCCTTTGCGCCTGGTGGTGCCATGGAAATACGGCTTCAAGAGCATCAAATCCATCGTGCGGATCAGCCTCGTCAGCGAACAGCCGAAAACCACCTGGCAAAGCATTGCCGCGGATGAGTATGGCTTTTATGCGAACGTGAACCCGACTGTCGATCATCCGCGCTGGACCCAGGCCCGAGAGCGGCGTTTGCCGAGTGGTCTGTTCAAGCCCAACGTGCGCGACACGCAAATGTTCAACGGCTACTCGGATGAAGTCGCTTCTTTATATGCAGGGCTCGATCTGCGGAAGAATTACTGATGCGATATCCGTTATGGCGAGTGGCGGTCTTCATCGCGGCGGCGATATGGCCGTTGCTTTGGCTTTACCAGGCCTGGGCGGATGTGCTGGGGCCTGACCCGGGTAAGGTGCTGGTTGATCGGTTAGGGCTGGGGGCGCTTGTGCTACTGCTTATTACGTTGAGCATGACGCCTTTGCAGAAACTTAGCGGTTGGGCGGGGTGGATTGCTGTCCGTCGGCAACTGGGTTTGTGGTGTTTCGCTTATGTGGTTCTGCATTTGAGCGGTTACACGGCGTTCATTCTCGGTTTCGATTGGTCCCAGATGGGTGTCGAATTGCGCAAACGTCCCTACATTATTGTCGGGGCGCTTGGCTTCCTTTGTTTGTTGGCGTTGGCGTTGACCTCTAATCGCTACAGTCAGCGGCGTTTGGGATCTCGCTGGAAGAAGTTGCATCGGCTGGTTTATGTGGTTCTCGGACTCGGATTGCTGCATATGTTGTGGATTGTGCGTGCCGATCTAAAGGAGTGGGCGGTTTATGCCTCAATAGGGGGGCTGCTGTTAGTGCTGCGCCTACCCCCGGTAACCCGCCGAATTCCACGTCTAATCGCTAAAAAGCCATCTTCTGCAAGAAAAGCGTAATTAAGAGTTGACGGCAGATTCTGGAAGTCTATAATTCGCCCCACTTCCGGCGCAGTCGAAACGGAAAACTCCTTGGTAAACAAC
>NZ_CATKQK010000007.1:0-140143 GCF_949767185.1 Pseudomonas sp. IT-P100 | reverse complement strand
GACATTCGATGCGGACAGGGATCTAGACGACCTCTCGTTCTCGATATCAGGACGCAGTAGCACAGCATGAATTCATGCGAGTTAATTAACGGATCGTTTACTCGGGAATTTCGGTCACTATAGGCACTACGCGCATCCGTAAGGCGCACGATGAATTAAATATTGAAAGTCTTTTTAATGGAATTTCTCAGCTTTACAATGCTAGCGCGTTCAGCTGGGGGATTCGACACCGAACAGAATGAAGAGCATATTTTGCGCAGGAGGAGGAGCTCGTTCTTTGAGCTCCAGTCTGGCTGCTCTCTCCAAGCTACCGCCCAACGTTCGATAAGCTGGTCGAACAATTCCGTATTGTAACTTTCCACAAGCGCTGTACAAATCGAAGCTGCCTCATGAAGTCGTGCGGCATCAAACTCAATCACTGTGTCCAAAGCATTTTGGGGAACCATGAGCTTTATCGCATTTTTTCCTGGAAGAACTCCCCAAGAATGAACTACACCATGCCGAAGCTCGCAAAGCTTATCAAACTCTTCCAAAGCTCGAAACGTACTGGAGTTTTTTTTGATTTCAAAGCTAAGGTAGTCCTTGCTACACGCTTTTATTTTTGCGGCATCCGCTAGTGATGAATGTTCAAACGCCGCCTTAGAAAAACCTTTTTGACCATGCCATAATATTGCCCCCATATGAATACTTTTTTCTGATGATGCTTTACGCGCGACAGGACAGAACACTAGCGTGTTTGTGAATATCTCTCGAAAAAAAAGCTCAGTGGCAGATACTAGAGATACAAGCATGAAGCCAGACAACCAAGGCGCCTCATTCAGGAGTTCAGGCTTGGCCGTCAATATGGCTTTAGTGCGGTTTTCATAATAGCGGTCTATTGGAGAGACCACAGTATCGCCGACAGTTCTGAAGTACAGGTTAATGTTCGCGATCTTCGCTGCACCCGAGGTGCTGTTGGCATACCCAAGCCAAGACGCCGTCATGCGAATTGCTCCTCCGCATAGTTAGCGATCCGCTTAGCCCAGATTCCACCGATCATGGGAACGCTCCTTAACTGTCTCCGGTCATGGTCCATCAAGATATCCTTGATTTTTCTTATTTTGCTGTTAGCTTTTATCGCTGCAATTCTACGAGGAGTTAAAGGCAATACACTAATATCTTGATTGACTATCCCCTCAAAGATAGAAATGGAGGCCAGCTCTGAACCACAATTGATACAGAATTTAGCATCTTCATTAATACGCGGAGTCTTGCATTTCTGGCAAGGGGGCAGAGACAGTTCAAAAAGAGACGAAATCTCCTTCGAGTTGAAGATAGTTTCCGTCGTAACTCGAGGATAGATGTGCCCTGGTTTGGCTTCGAAAGCCGCCACGTAATTTTGAGTATTAATCGATCTTGCGCTGAAAAATACGTTACGTTCGATTATTACAGAGTTGCTAAGTGCGAATAGGTCGTAAACTCCTTTGTTGCCACGCTTTGAATCGCCGACGGGACATAGTAATCCAGCATACTCTAAAAAGCCTAGTACCTTAGAGACTTCAGCCTCGATAGGGTTCTTTATAGCGATGATGGTGGCTTGCCGGTCTATTTCACCACCTTTGTTGTACTCCTTAACTATTTCAATAATTCGATCAAAGAATCGTGTACCGTTTTCAATAAACTCCTTGTAGATGGGCAACTTAAATTTAAGGGAAGCATAGACATCTTTAACATTAGTTGAGTTCTCCTCAATCGCTTGAAGAGCAGTCTTTCGGTTTATTTTTATTTCCTTAAGCTCGTCACCATCATCGCCTCCGTCGCCAAAAACGATCGCGTTTACCATGTTTAGCAGGTATCTGGGAATGCCGTTAGCCGCGTAAATCAGCAGCTTGAGGAGAGCTTCCTCTGCCATAAGCTTCATGAACACATCTTCGGGCAACCTATTCTGCAGCAAACTCCGCATGAAATTCTGGTAGTTGTCTTTAGCCGGATTCAGCCAAGCTGATATTTCTTCTGCATCATGCCCAATATGAAACGAAGGCGAAAATGCTGTTACACCCGGATAAATTGCAGCTTTTGGAGAGATATTCCGACTTTTTATCTTTCTAAAAAAATCGAAAAAGTCTTCTTGTTGCTCCGGAGAAAAAGCATGCGCGGCATCATCCAACAGCAAGACGCATCGCGAGAAATCATTGATCCTGGTTATGTCGTCAAGCTCATTCTGCAACTTGTCTATACTTACAGTATTATTTTCGAGTACTCGCTCTACCAATCCGTCCTCTATAAATCGGATTGTTTTTTTAATATCTGCTCGTGTCACGGAGAGATACTTTGAGCTTTCCTCTGTATGCGTGATTTCTAAGCTGTCAAACAACCCATCATATACTTTAAGCAGCATCCACTGAAGGAACCAATAAGGTGCGTTAGCATTTTTTCTGTAAAGGGGCTCCATCTTGAGCGAGGTCTTAAAGTTTACATACACCGCTAGGACATTTTTCTCAGGCGCTTCATAGAGCGACTTGAGGAGAAGAGTAGTTTTTCCGCATCCTCGAGGTCCAGTAATTAATTTTGCACCCGGGGATATCAATTTTTTTATTATGGACTCCTCTCTAGGGTGCTCCACTACCCAACGATTGAAGTCGGAGTGATTTATGTATTCTGCCTGCTCAACAAATACAGCTAAATTCAGTTCTTTTTGCACTAGATGCTCACTCGTTAACCTTCAGTTCAATCCTAGCGAGCTGTTGAGAAAATTGACTCATGCTCCCTATGGCGTATCTACAAGCCGTCGCGATGACGGCCCTCTTAGGGGGCCGACGGGGGGTGATGCTAATGGCTCTGATCATGAACGAGCAAACAGGAAACTGGAAGCCCGGATGACTTATCCAGCCATCCGCCGGAACCTGGCTTGACTGTTCATTGGGCGTCAGCTCTCGCGGAGATCATCACACCTTCATGACGCTGAAAACAAGCGACGTGCAGTGCAGCAAAGTCTTTCGCGACCGCAACGCTCCAGGCAGCTTTTTTTTCTTTACCCGTGAAGTAGCTACGCAGATCATTCCGCTAACTGAAAACGGTCAGTTTGACACCTCCGTCAAGACCCGTTTTTTGGATTACCTCGCCGGTCAAAGCCAGATGAGCCGCATAAATTCAGACAGAGACTACATTCGCGAAAATGTAAAATTCTCTCGTCTCGACCATTCCAGGCACCAAAATTACTATCGTGACCACCATTGCTGCCACAGAGGTTTTCAATCCGTGCCCGGAAAAGTAGAGGATGAGATGTAGCAGGTTTTGTAACGGTTGAGGGTTCGGTTTGTCCAAAGCATCTTTCAAACAGGCACCTCGTACGAGTCAAGAATGAAATCAGGTTATAGATGGCGCAACCATCCGGGCACGTGCCATGGCTGATTGAGGGACTTGTTTCGGCTATAGGCACCCATCTTGATCAGCCGCGCTCTCAATCTAGGATCTGATGCAGCTCGGCCCACGGCACGGTTTCTACAGCGCTCTTAGCGATGCACCTTGGCTCATGGATAAACGTTTGCTCACTTTGGAAAATAGGTTGCTCCCGCATGCACCCGGTGCACACGACTTGCCCTTCGACCAGGGTCCATGCGGACGACCAAATGATCATGCGCTGATTACTATCCATCTCAGTATCTCTGCCGGCAAGTGATCAGGCTCCAAGATTACCTATGCTACAGCTGTCGATGCTCAAACAGATGCACTCGAATGAGGGATGTGCCAAAAGTTAATGGTGATGTGATGTTAGGCAAGACTCGTGAGCTCATGCCAACACCTTAATGCAGGTTGAGCTTCGACCGCACTGTGTATTGGTTGGTTTTTTAGGAGGGTTCTTGTATATTTTCTACCGCAAGCCAAACGAACAGCAAAAATATCGGTACGAAAGGAATCCATTTTGAATTTTGATTTGCCAGATAAGGTGAACGGTTTCGTGCCAGCGGTTGTAAGAACACTGTTAAACGTTGAACCTCACGAAAGCCAACACAATGCATTAGGACTTAATCACCCCGCTGATGTTTTCATATTTTCCTTCATGGATGTTGTGCGCAGCCTGGACAGACTTGCAAAAGCGGTAGAAAACGGCGCAAGCAAAATAAAGGAGTCTAATGAGACCTTTCTTAATGATCTCAATATCGATATATTCAATTTGTTATTTCATTCGAATAACTATATTGAATCGTGCCAGTCCATAGTGAGATCATTATTCCCTGCTACCGGAGAGACAAAATTCAAGACGGTTTCAAGAGAGTTTCTTGGCGCCATAAAGAGCTACCACACTCGTCTAGCGACTATAATGAACGATATAAAGCACAAACATAGGAGAATTAGAGCTTTCACTTTCGCTGGGACTGAAACTGCAATCATTGGTTACTACATCGAAGGTATTGTAGCGGAGGGAGTAATCGGCCCAGACTCGTCCATACATAAACCATTTAAGGGTATGGCAACCGGATTTTCGCTAAATACTGAGATCCCCTATCATGTATTCAATCTCTACAAGACAGCAGAGTGCCTAGACTCGATCCTTCGGAGATACATTAAGGCGAAACCGGACGAATCATATGTGATCGGAAGAATGGATGATATAGCCAAGTGCCTAGAACAGATTTCTTTAATGCCGACGTTGTTGCTGCCGAACGAATTTGGAAAAGAATATGCCACTGTGGTCAGAAAAAAATCCAATAGCTACTCTATCTCTCTACCTGGAACTCGCAAGCCGCAAAATAAAAAACCAGAAATTTGCAATGTAAAAATCGCAACGGGCATAGGTCTCAAAGCACGGACGTTTGCGCCTCCGTACTTCCTCGGGCGATAAGTACTTGTTGCCTGGTACAATCCGCAGTCGTGCCGACCACATATCAGATTCGAAAGACCACGAGTAGAGACAGTTGGCTTAATGTGCCTCGCTATCAGGCAGTTTAGGGGCGGAATAAATCCCAAAATTTATCAATAAGCTCTACCATTGTTTCCACTTAGATTATCTGGCGGGCGGTGGACCTACCAGTTCGATTTCTTGATCACCGGATCTGTAGCCTCAATAGATGAGGCAGCACTCAGGTCAGCACCACGTGTTTCCGGTTCAACGTGGGAAGCTTCGTGCGCATCAAAACCTATTACGGTACCGGGCTATCTTTGATGGTCAACGCGGCCCACGGCGAATGACTGCTTTGGGTCGTTTTCTGCCTCTCGCGACGGGCAGAATTCGGCCAAGTGTAGACACTCGACAAAGGCGCGATTGCTTTAGGAAAGTATTGGCAAAACCTGCGACGACTCTTACCAAGGACTTATGCTATGGATTGCCCCCCAAAGCTATACACCAGCCGTCTTATCCTCACGCCACTGCAAATGACTGATGCAGCCGCGATACAACAGCTGTTTCCCCAATGGGAAGTGGTCCGCTACCTTGACAGCCGTGTGCCATGGCCGTACCCGCAGGATGGTGCGCTGGTTTACGTTCGCGATGTCGCTCTTCCCGCCATGGCTAGAGGGCAAGAGTGGCACTGGATGATTCGCACGCGCGCGCAACCTGAGCGCAGCATCGGGAGCATCAGCCTGTATGACCAGCCAGGTAACCATAGGGGGTTCTGGCTCGCGCCTCTGTGGCAAGGCAACGGCTATATGCGCGAAGCTTGCGAGGTCGTCAACGCGTACTGGTTCGCGACATTATTACGTCCGGTCATGCAGGTGCCCAAGGCAGTCGCCAACCACGCTTCGCGCAAGGTATCCCAACATGAAGGCATGCGGATGATCGGGACACGGAACGGGCATTTTGTCTCGGGGCCCATGCAGGTCGAAGTCTGGGAGATCACACGTAGCGAGTGGCTCGGCGCGCGCGCTGAAACTTGACCCGAAATTTGTTCCGGTCCGAGTGACAGGCTGCTATCGGGTCGATTTCAGCCGATTGCCAATGGCCAAAAACGGCCCATTGCAGAGGTCAACAAATCACCGCCGAGCGTCTATGGCGTGCCGCCGTAGGAAGTTTATTTCTTGAGCTCAGAGCGGACATTCACCGTCAAAGTAAAGCGTGAGTGGTCACTGCTTTTTATTGTACGAGCCGGATAGGTCTGTATATGTTTCGTGCAAAATAGGCCTGAAAAGCCAACTGACGATGGCAACTTCAGCACATATTGCTGACCTCCAGATCACCAGACGACGCTGCCGGCACATTAACGCGTGCCGAAGCCAACCCCTGGCACCACACATTGGTGAAATCTTTTCGTCAAAGTGTGCCTGGCACTCGCCTCATTTTTTCGGCGCAGATGGCGTTCGAATGCGTGGAAATCGAGTCATTTGACCGGGGCGGAGGTGTCCGTTTTTTGTCGGCACAGTCGAGTTTGAGACATTAGCTGTACAAAATCAGTATTTGGTATAACTTTTAAAGGCGCCTATTGAGTCATATCGAGGGCTTTGCATGGCTAGTCAGACGGTTCGCTTAATCCGCCACGCTATCTGTTTTGTTCTGATGCTCCAGAGCGCTGAGCTATTGGCTGATTGGCGCGAGGCTATTCCCAATGCTCGTCGGCTGGGTTACGGGGAGATGCGCGTATTCGGGTTTTCCATTTACAGCGCGCAGTTCTGGAGTTCACGCCTCATTGCCGGTGAAACGCCGGCTGCGGATGTGCCTTTTGCGCTGGAGCTGACCTACAGTCGCGCTATTAGTCGCGATGATCTGGTTGAGGCCAGCATCAAGGAAATCCGTCGCCTGTCGCCCAACACTCAGAATTCAGAACTGATGGCCCGTTGGGAGTCGGAGATGTTTCAGGCGTTTGTCGATGTGCGTGCCGGTGACCGCATCACCGGCGTTTATATGCCTGGAGAGGGCGCACGTTTTTACGTCGGTGAGAACCTTCGGCATGTCGTGAGAGATGTTGCGTTCGCCAAAGCCTTTTTTGCGATATGGCTTGACCCCCGAACCCGCAACCCGGAGCTGCGCGCCCAATTGCTGGGTGCCGCTAAACCCTGAGACCGTTGAGGAAATGCACATGTTGAAGATAGGGTTACTGCTGCTTTGCATTGGCCTTGCAAGTTGCAGCCGGGTGGATGTGCAAACCTACAGCCAGGAGACGCCCACGCTTGAGTTGCGAGAATTTTTCGAGGGCCGGGTTGAAGCCTGGGGTATGTTTCAAAAGCGTTCCGGCGTAGTCGCCAAGCGCTTCCACGTGGAGATCATTGGCCACTCCGAAGGTGACAGGCTGATACTCGACGAATCATTTACGTACAGCGACGGTACCAAGCAAAAACGAGTGTGGACGTTGACCCCGGTTGGCTCCAGTCAATGGCGCGGAACCGCTGGCGACGTGGTGGGCGAGGCGCTTGGTGAGGTGGCAGGCAATACACTGCGCTGGAAATATGTGCTGAGCCTACCGGTGGATGGCAAGGTGTATCAGGTTCAGTTAGACGACTGGATGTACCTTATGGACAAGAACACGATGATCAATCGCTCGTTCATGACCAAGTTCGGGGTGGAGGTGGGCCAGATCACCTTGTTCTTTCGCAAGCAACCTTGATTCAACACCGGGTCGATTCCGCTCGCGAAGTTGGCGGGCGTCGTCTCCCGACACATAAGCGTGCAGCGTGTCGGGATAGACGGTGGTGCTGGAGCCAAAGCAGATCGGCCCCCAGCACCTACGGCCCGGCTTGCCCGGAACGGCCGCTTGGGATTACTTCAGTTTCGCCAGCATGGCCACGGCGACTGCCTTGGCCGACTGTGGGTTCTGGCCGGAAATGACTTCGCGGTCTTCGATCACGTTCTCGCTCCATGGCTTGGCTTCGGAGAAGTTAGCGCCGGCTGCTGTCAGGCCATCCTGCGGGAACAGTTTCATATGGCCGCCGCCGAGGAAACCTTTGGCCTGTTCCTCTTCCGCGTCGGTGAAGGCGGTGACTTTGTAGCCCTTGTAAATCCAATTGGCTGGCGCTGCCGGCTGTTTGCCCGACTCCAGCGCGGAGACAAAACCGTGCGCGTCCGGGATCGCCGACAACATGGCGATGGTGCCATGGCAGGTGAAGCCGGTGATCTTGCCTTTTTCATGGAAGTTGGTCAGCAGTTGGCCCAGTTGCTTGTCTTTCAGCAGGTCCTGCATCGGGATATGGCCGCCAGGCACGAATACGGCATCGAACTTGTCGTAGCCGATTTTCTGAACCTGCGCGAAGCTGATTGCCGGCGAGTCGCTCTTGGAGGTCAGCTTCAGCGTGGCCAGCAGCGCGAGACTTTCCTGGCGGGCCTTTTCATCGCCGCCCCAGAAGCTCACATCATTGGATTTCTGGTCCGCGGTGGGCGCCTTGCCGCTAGGGGTGGCAAATACGACGGTTTGACCCGCCTCGATGAAGGTCTGCACCGGCTGCATCAATTCGTTCAGGAAAAAACCTGTTTGCATGACTTTGCCGTCTTTCAGGTCCAGTTGAGCCTGATCCGACAGTACAACCAATACCGTGCCGGCGTTGGCATAGTTAGCGGCAGTGGCTAACAGGGCGGCAATGATGGTTTTTTTCACGCGATTCTCCAGTAGGGATGGTTTGATGGGGCCATCTTATTACTAGAGCTGAAAGGGATAGAGCCCCTGAATTGAATTTCACTTGTTACATTGAGTAATTAATTGTCGGCGTTTTTCTTGAGCGAAAGACCCTGCGCAACATCGAGTCGATGTGGCTGGTCGGGTGTTTGATGCTTTGCCACAGGTGCCGTGCGGCTTGAGCCGCAGGCACCGTACATTCATGGGAGGCCGTGGCTATTCGATCGGGTCGAGTTGATCCAGCGCCCGGTTGACCGCCAGCTCGCCGAGCATGATGACTTGTGCAATGCCCAACAGGGTGTTGCGACTCGGCCCGTCCATGTGGTCCGCCAGGTCCATGGTCATGACGTTGGCCGAGGCCAGCGACTCACACGCATGGGCCAGCAGGGTTTCGGTATCGAGTTCAGGGTTGACGGTGAACATCTTTGTGATGGTGCGCGGGGTGCCTTTGAGGTCGGCAGCCGACGGGAAATGAAAGTCGAGGGCTCGTTCGGCGGCGTCGTTGAGTTTTTTTGAATCGGGTTCGTACGGGGAAACCGGATCGGTGTCCGGCGGGTTGGGCGTTACTTTGAACATAGGTACAACTCCTTGTGCAGCAACAAACCAGGAGCCATCACCTTCGCTACCAAACGAAGGTGGTGGCCATACGCAGGTTGGTAGACCGGGCACAAGGAAACCGGCGCGCCCGAAGGCGCCCTGTGCATGACCACCATAAAGTCGAGACAAAAAACGCCCCGAATGGTGATGCAATACACCTTGTATAACCCGGGCTACCAAACCCGATCGCTGTTCTTTTCAGCGACCGGAAAACGATAAATCCCAGGTCCAAGGCGCACAAGCCGGCGGATTCTGGCGTACCCGTAGGCAACGGCGCAAGGTCATGTAGCTTTCAGGAAGTAAATCTGATCGCACTTAAACAAGCCGGTTAAACAGCCAGACTCGAACGAAAACAGACCGGTTACTTCGCAAACTTCTTCGCGCCTGCCACACAGAGAATCACCGCCACCGTGACCGCCAGCATGCCAATGCTGACGTGCTCGTGCAGCAACGTCGCGGCCAGCGCCAAGCCAAAAAATGGCTGCAGCAGTTGCAGTTGCCCCACGGCCGCAATCCCGCCCTGCGCCAGCCCGCGATACCAGAACACAAAACCGATCAACATGCTGAACAGCGACACATAACCCAGGCTGAACCACGCCGGCGCACTGATCCCCGAGAACGAAACGGGCTTGAGCCACAAGGTCAACAACGCCATCACCGGCAGTGACAACACCAGCGCCCAGGAAATCACCTGCCAGCCACCGAGTGTCCGGGACAGCTTCGCCCCTTCGGCATAACCGAGGCCGCAGGCCAGGATCGCCGCCAGCATCAGAAGGTCGCCTTCCGGCGAGGCGGTCAGGCCTTGGGACACGGCAAATCCCACCACCAGCACACTGCCCAGCACCGAGAAAAACCAGAACACCGGGCGAGGCCGCTCGCCACCGCGCACCACGCCAAACACGGCGGTCGCGAGCGGCAGCAACCCCACGAAGACGATCGAGTGCGCCGAGGTCACGTATTGCAGGGCCAGCGCCGTCAGCAGTGGAAACCCGACCACCACGCCCATGGCCACGATGACCAGCGGCAGCAACTGGCTGCGCGCCGGACGTTTTTCCTTGAACAGCCACAGCAGGCACAGCGCAAGCACGCCGGCGATGGTGGCCCGGGCAACGGTCAGGAACACCGGATCGAACTCCAGCACCGCGACCCGCGTGGCGGGCAGCGAGCCGCTGAAGATCACCACGCCGATCAGCCCGTTGAGCCAGCCACTGGTGAAGTTTTCCCGAGGCTGGGTGTTCAGATTCGATACGCGTTCCATTGAGGTCACACTCGACAGAGGGTTAAGACGGCGGGTTGCCTTGAGCGCATCGTATGGCCGACTATTAAGACAATCAAAAAATTGTCATGGATACATCCCTACTATGGCTCGCTTGCGCTACAAGTCGTTGGTCGACACCTTTGCCGCGGACATCCGTTCAGGACATTTGCCGCCCGGTACGCGCCTGCCCACCCATCGGCATCTCGCCGCTGAGCATGGATTGGCGCTCGTCACGGCCAGCCGCGTGTACGCAGAGCTTGAGGCGATGGGCCTGGTCAGCGGCGAAACGGGACGAGGCACGTTCGTCAGGGAGATGTCGCTCCCGCACGGTCAGGGCGTCAGCCAGCACGTGGTGGCCGTGGGCATGGCCGACCTCAACTTCAACTACCCGTCATTGCCCGGTCAGGCGGATCTGTTGCGCACGGCCCTGCGCCAGCTCGCATTATCCGGCGACCTCGAATCCCATCTGCGCTATCAGCCCCATGCCGGGCGCCTGCATGAGCGGGCATCGATTGCGAACCATCTGGGCTCACGTGGATTGAGTGTCCAGGCGGAACAGGTGTTGATCGTCAGCGGTGCTCAACACGGATTGGCGGTGACGATGATGGCGTTGCTCAAACCCGGTGATGTGATCGCGGCGGATGCGTTGACCTACACCGGTTTCAAGGTGCTGGCCGAATCGCTGCACCTGGAAATCGTGCCCATTCCGGCCACGGAAACCGGGCCTGATCTGGAGGCGTTGCAAGCGCTTTGCCGGCGCCGCTCGGTGCGGGCTGTCTACACCATGCCGACGCTGCACAATCCGCTGGGCTGGGTGATGGATATGCAATGGCGCACGCAGTTCGTGTCGATTGCGCGTCAGCATGACCTGTTGATCATCGAAGACGCCGCCTACGCCTTTCTGGTCGAAGACGCCCCGGCACCGTTAGCCGACTTGGCGCCGGAACGGACCGTCTACGTTTCCGGGTTCTCCAAGAATGTCGCCACGGGGCTGCGCGTCGGCTTCATCGCTGCGCCGGTCGAGAAGGTGCCTGCTCTGGAGCGTGCAATCCGGGCCACGACCTGGAACACCCCCGGCGTGATGACCGCGATTGCCTGCGCCTGGATTGACGATGGGACCGTGAGCCAACTGGAAGCGCAAAAGCGCGCGGACGCCCAGGCCCGTCAAGCCATGGCCGCCGAGCTGCTCAAAGGGCTGCGCTGCATGACTCATCCATTTTCGTACTTTCTGTGGCTACCGTTGGCGGAGGACGCCAGAGCGGACCAGATCGCGGTGGAATTGATGCACGAGCAAGTCGCCGTCTCCACCGCCGAGCCGTTTGCGACCTCGGTCCATGTGCCGCATGCGATCCGGCTGGCGCTGGGGTCGGTGGACATGGATTCGCTGCGACAGGCGTTGATCAAAGTGAAGCGGGTAGTCGGCGCGTATGCGTGACGCGGGTGGGCAGTTTTCTTCAATACGGGCGCCGGGCTGCTCTTTACCTTGAGGCCTGGTTCAACTGAATTGAAGAAGGTACGCAATGAGTCTGATTATTTCGATGGCGGCGTTTGCGCTGGTGGCGTCGATCACGCCGGGGCCGGTGAACATTGTGGCGTTGAGTTCCGGCGCGCAGTTCGGTTTTCGCGCCAGCCAGCGGCACGTGGCGGGGGCGACGCTGGGTTTTGTGTTGCTGCTGGTGCTGATGGGGCTGGGGTTGCATGAGGTGTTGCAGCTGTGGCCGGCGCTGACGCGGGTGGTGCAGCTGGCCGGGGTGGCGTTTCTGTTGTTCATGGCGTGGAAGCTGGCGGCGGATAACGGTCAACTCGATGCCAAGGATTCGGCGCGGGCGCCGTCGATGCTGTACGGCGCGGTGATGCAGTGGCTCAACCCGAAAGCGTGGCTGGCCTGCGTTGCGGGCATGGGGGCGTTTGTCGCCGACGGCGAGGCACGATTGGTCTGGCAGTTTGCGGCGGTGTATCTGGTGATCTGCTACCTGTCGGTCGGCTGCTGGGCGTACGCCGGGACTTTTTTGCGCGGTTACTTGAATAACCCGGCGGGGATGCGGTTGTTCAATCGGAGCATGGCGGCGTTGCTGGCGATGAGTGCGATCTACTTGTTATTGCCTTAGTAGCCCGCTGACGAACTTTTGTGGTGATGGGTTTTTTGTGGTGAGGGGATTTATCCCCGTTCGGCGGCGAAGCCGTCGCAAAACCTGAATGCGAGGTCTTCCAGAAAGGATGCCGGGGCCGCTTCGCAGCCCAACGGGGATAAATCCCCTCGCCACAGATGTTCCCTCTTACCACAGGGGGGGCTCGTCACAGATCAGTGGGCGTGCCGATCTCAACCGCGATACTGCCCCGGCGTCGCCGCCAGGTGCTGTTTGAACGCCCGCTGAAAATGCGCCTGATCGGCGAACCCCGCTTCCAGCGCGACGTCGGCGATCAGATGGCCGCTGCGCAGTCGGTCCTGGGCGAACTGAATGCGCCGGTTGACCAGAAAAGCGTGGGGCGTCATGCCGTAATGCTGTTTGAAGGCGCGGATCAGGTACGACGGCGACAGTTGCGCGGCTTCGCAAATGTCTTCGAGCTTGAGCAGTTGCGTGCAGTGGTCGCGGATGTAATCCGCCGCCCGCTCCAGTTTGAAATTGGGTTCGCGCAGCGGTTGATCGCCGGGGTTGAGCTGTTGCTGCACGTTGGTAAAAAACTCGACCGCGGCGCTGTGTTTGCTCAGCACCTCTTGCTCCGTGTCGACCAACACCTCATACAACGCCTTCAGGCCGGTAAACAGGCTGGCGTCACCCGTATGGGTGGTGGAAAACCGCCGAAACGCCAGGTCGCTGCTGAACCCCAGCTGATGCTGCAAGTCGGTCAGCCAAGGCGTATCGACATACAACATCAGATACGACCACGGCTGGTCGTCGATCGGGTTGCAGGCGTGGACATCGCCGGGATTCATCAGCACCACCGTGCCGGCGCTGACCTCACACTCCGATTGTTCATGGACATAGGTGCTGCGCCCGGCGGTAATCGCACCGATGGAAAAGTGCTCGTGAGCATGCCGGGTGTAGCAGACCTCACGGCCGTCGGCGATGGAGCGGGCTTCGATGAAGGGCAGGGCGTCGTCGCGCCAGAAGCGCGGGGCCTTGTCAGCGTCTTTGGCAGCGGTGGGCTTCATCGTCAGTGTCCTTGGCAGGTCAGCGTCTGAGTGTATTAGCTCTTGCCGTCAAAGGCTCGTTGCAGCGCCGTGATGTCGAGTTTTTTCATCTGCACCCTCGCGGCCCGGTCAGAAATCCCAGCGGGTGGTCAGTTGCAGGCTGCGCGGTTCGCCATAGAACCCGGTGCCGAAGTTGCCGAGCCCGGTGTAGTAAGTCTTGTCGAACAGGTTCTTCACATTCAGCGTCGTGCTCAAGTGATCGTTGAAGCGGTAGCGCGCCATGACGTCCACCAGGGCGTAGCTGTGCTGGGTGAGCGTCGATGACTGGCCGAAGTTGACCGTGTCGTCGGGGTTGGGCTGGAACACATTGCCGAAGAATTCGCTCTGCCAGTTCACACCGCCACCGACGGTGAGTTTTTCCAGTGCGCCCGACAGGCGATACGTGCTGAATACCCGAACGACCTGCTGCGGCGCGGTGGTTTGCAGGATCGAACCGTAGACGTAATCGCCCTTGGCATCGCGGGTGTGGTTGTAGCTGTAGCCGGCTGACAGGTTCCAGCCATCCATCACTTCGCCCGCCAGTTCGACCTCAAAGCCTTTGGTGGTCGCCCCTTGCACTGCACGGTACACCGACTCGCTATCGACGCCACTGACGTACTCGGCCAGGTTGTCCTGCTCGATACGGAACACGGCAAAACTGGCGTTCAAGCGGCCGCCAGCGTATTCGGCCTTGATCCCCGCTTCGTAGCTGTCGCCTTGCACCGGGTCGAGTATTTTGCGCTGGGCATCCTTGCTCATCTGCGGCTGATAGATGCTGGTATAGCTGGTGTACACCGAGTACGTGTCATCGAGGTCGTAGACCATTCCGGCGTACGGTGTGACCACGCCGGTCTGGTGGTAACGGTCGTACAGGCCCGGGGAGTTCGGGTCGCTGTAGTCCAGGTCATCGTTGGCCTTGAACTGACTTACGCGGGTGCCGAAGATGACCGCCAGATCGTCGCTGGGCTTGAGTCGCGTGGCGAGGTAGGCGCCGGTCTGGCGCTGGACAATGTCGTTGTCGCCCACCTTGGCAATGTCCGGTTTCGGGAACTCGCCGCGCCAGTCGTAGATGCTGCCGTCGACGGGCGGGTAGATCGAGCCGTGTACCGGGATGTCCTGGCGGGTGTTCATCGACATGAAGCCGGCCATCAGCGCGTGCTCGCGACCGAACAGGCGGAACGGGCCGGTGAAGTTGACGTCGAGGTTGTCCTGCACCTGATCGCCCTTGAACTGGCCCATGTACATGAACATGCCGTTGCCGCTGACCGGGTCCGGATGGCCGCCGCTGGCCGAGGCGAGGAAGGTGTCGTGCTGGCGGTGCTTGCGGTCGTAGCTGACTTTGAGCGTCCAGTCGTTGGCCAGTTGCTGCTCCACCGAGGCGAAGATTGTCTGGTTGGTGAAGTCGCGCCGGCTCCAGTCGGTGGCCGGGTTGAACGAACGGGAAAAACGCGTGCGCGAACCGTCGCTGTTGTACATCGGGAAACCAGTCCAGCTGGCGCCACGGGAGCGGGTGTTCTGCTGGTCGATACCGAAGGTCACGAGGGTGCTCGGCGTCAGGTCTGCCTCGAGGATGCCGTAGGTGATATCGCGGGTGTTGCGGTAGTTGTCCAGGTAGGCGCTGCGATCTTGATACACACCGACGAATCGCCCGCGCACGTTGCCGCTCTCGGTCAGCGGGCCAGCAATGTCACCGGTACTGCGAATGTTGTCCCAGGAACCGACGGCGCCGGTGATCGAGGCCTTGAACGCTTGGGTGGGACGCTTGCGGATCAGGTTGACGGTGGCCGAGGGATCGCCCGAGCCGGTCATCAGGCCGGTGGCACCCTTGATGATTTCGACGCGGTCGAAGGTCGCCATGTCGGTGCTGGTGGTGCCGTAATCGTAGACGCCGTCGTAGTCGGTGTTGACGCCGTCGTACTGGAAGTTGGTGATCGGCAGGCCACGGCTGGAAAACTCCCAGCGTTCGCTGTCGTAGTTCTGCACGCTGATGCCGGGCACGCGACGCAAGGCATCGGCGATGCTGGTGGAGCCCTGATCGTCCAGTTGCTGACGGGTAATGACCGTCACCGACTGCGGCGTTTCCCGCAAGGACAGTGGCAGGCCGGTGGCCGAAGAGGCCAATCCGGTGGTGTAGGAATGGGTGTCTTCGGTAATGGCGCCCAGTGCCTGGCTGGAAATGTTGGTGGCGTCCAGTTCCAGCGAACCCTCTGGGGCAGCTTTGAGCACATAACCGCGGTCGCCCTGAGGCTGAGCCTGCAAGCCGCTGCCCTGTAGCAACTGCTGCAAACCCTGCTGCTCGGTGAACTCGCCATCAAGGCCCGGACTGCGCTTGTCACTGGCCAGATCGTTATGACCGGCGAGGAAAATCCCCGCTTGTTCAGCGAAGCTGTTCAGTACGCTCACCAGCGAACCGGCAGCGATTGTGTAGTAACGCTTGTGGCTGCCTGACTGTTCACTGGCGGCGGATGTTTCGGCCTGAGTGTGCGTCGAAACAAGGCTGAGCAACGCGACCGGAAGGGCCAGGGCCAACGGTCGCAAGGCAAAGCGAGTGCGAATGAAGGCGTCGCGCAAAGGGGTGTTCCCTGGAATCAAATCGAACGGCAATTGAAAGGCTTCACAGGGTTAACCGAACGAGAAACGCAAAAGGGAACTGCGGCGCCAAAAGTTTCTGGCTCACACCTTCGGACCGACGCTGACCCACCACGCCAGGGTTTTCTCCACGCGTATCGGTAAGGCTGCTTCCAGCAGGTGCAGGGCCTGATCGGTGTCCTTGAGCGGGAACGAACCCATGACCGGCAACCCGGCGATGGCAGGGTCGCAGGCCAGATGCCCATGACGGTAGCGGCTCAACTCTTCTATCAACTGGCCCAGCGGCAGGTTATCCGCCAGCAACACACCGCGACGCCAGGCTTCGCGCCCGGCCGCAGCCTCGGAGGAGGGCGGGAGGTGGCTTTGCGTGAACGCCAATTGGCGTCCGGCCTCAACCACGTGCACCTGGCCCTGAGTGGTTCGGACTTCGACCGCGCCTTCGTAGACGTTGAGCAACGTCTGTTGCTCTTCCTGACGCACACTGAAACGCGTGCCAAGTGCACGCATCCGGCCCTGGGCGGTTTGCACCAGAAACGGTCGGCGGCTGTCCTTGGCGGTGTCGATCAACACTTCCCCGGCACTCAACAGCAGCAGGCGTTGCGTGGTGTCGAAACGCACATTCAAGGCGCTCAAGGCGTTGAGCCAGATCCGGGTGCCGTCGCTGAGCAGGCTTTCGCGGGTTTCGCCGGTGCCGGTTGAAAGGTCGGCCGTCCAGCGTCCCAAGGCATCCGGCAGCGAAGTGTCGCGCCAGGCGTTCCAGCCCAACAGCCCGCCCGAGGCGAGGATGAGCAGGCTCTTGACCGTTTGCCGACGCGTGATCGGCGAGCGCGCGGTGTTGCGCAGCACCAGGCCGGCAGCCTGCGGCTGATCGTCCTGCAACGCGGCGAAGCGCTGGCCGACACGCTCGACATATCGCCAGGCCGCCTGATGGTCGCCACTTTGCGCCAGCCAGGCTTGCCAGCGCTGACGCTCGTGTTCGCCGACCTGCTGGTCGTTGAGTTGCACATACCATTGCGCCGCCTGTTCGAGGCTGGCATGGCTGATGGAGTTGGAGGCGGCAGAGGGCATGCGCTTACTCGATCAACAGGCCGTCAAGCTCGGCTTCGAGCATCGCGCAATGCATCAGCGCTTGCGCCAGGTACTTTTTCACCATGCGCTCGCACACGCCGATTTCTTCGGCGATGGCGCGGTAGGGCAGGCCGTGCAACTGGGCGAGGATGAACGCGTCGCGCACCCGCGTGGGCAGGCGCATCAGCATGGCGTCCACTTCGTACAGGGTTTCGACGATGATCGCCCGTTGCTCCGGCGACGGTTGAACGGCTTGCGGGCGCGAGGCCAGCGTCTCCAGCCACGCCTGTTCGAGTTGCCGACGGCGCCAGTGATCGATGCACAAGCCCCGGGCGATGGTGGCCAGGTAGGAACGTTCGCGGGTTTCGCAGTCGAACACTTGCGGGCGCTTGAGCACCCGGATGAAGGTGTCATGGGCCAGGTCGGCGGCATCGAACGCGTTGCTCAAGCGACGGCGCAGCAACTCATGCAACCAGCGGTGATGAGTGACGTAGAGGTTCTGAATGCTGGAAGAGTCGGCGACCATCATCGTGAGCACGTGTCCATGGGCGACGGGCGCCTTCGGTGCGAATAAGAATTGGTCGCGATTAAAGCAAAAGGACGGGTTGCGCGCAAATGATATTAGTTCGCTTTTGTGGTGGGGCAGTCTGCATGCAGTCACTATGACATCAATTGGAGTCACATTGACTATTTTCTGATCAGGTCAATTTGACTTCAAATGCCTTATATCATTGATTTTTAAACATAAAAAACCTGGCACGAAACCTGAAACAACAAACGTACAACTGGTTTGATTCAGGAGTACGGAAAAATGTTCGCTTACTTCAGCAATCCTCGGAACGTCCTGTATCTGTCGAGCAAAGTCCTGGGCGCGGGCCTGGCGCTGCTGCTGGCGGGGATCTACGGCGCCTATCTTTACGCCGGGCATTTGCCGATTGCGCTACTGGTTTCGATGCATGCCATGACCATCATCGGCCCGACCCTGATCAAGATCGGCTACGTCATGCGCCTGTTGGCCCAGCATCGGTTGGGCACTCGTCAGGTCAGGGTGGTGGCTTGATGCGCCAGCTCGCCGCTGCACCGGTTTTCAACCTTGGCTTTCCTTGATTGCGCTGCAAATGCCATTGCTGGCATGAGGGCTGGGTCGCGACCTGGTGGCCGCCTAAGCCGAGGGTTCAAGCCCTCCCTGTTCGGCGATCCAGCGTGTTGCCAGATCGATAAAGGCGCGCAGCTTCGGCTGAGTCTGGGTGCGGCTGGGAAAGTACAGGTATAGCGCCGAACTGAGCGGCACGAACGGCTCCAGCACCCGTTCCAGTCGACCGTCCGCCAACTCGTCGGCGATCTCCAGATCGCAGGCGTACGCCAGGCCCGAACCGCTGCGAGCCGCCGCCACCAGCAGCCGTCGGTCATTGACGATCACGCCACCCTCGACGCCCACCGTAAAGTCGCGCCCCTCGCGGCGAAACTCCCAGCGGTGCGCACTGCCCGAGGTCGAGAAGCGAAAGCCGATGCATTGATGGCGGGTCAGGTCTTCAGGACTCGCCGGTGTACCCGCCTTGGCGAAATAGTCCGGAGCGCCTACCACCGACCATTGCAGATCGGGGGTGAGGCGCACCGCGATCATGTCTTTTTCGATGGACTCACCCAGCCGAATCCCGGCATCGAAGCCGCCGGTCATGAGGTCCACCGTGGCGTCGTCGAGGGAAATGTCGAGGGTCACTTGCGGATACGCCTCGCGAAACAGCGGAATCAACGGTTCCATCAACAACGCCCCGGACAACCGTGGAGCCGTGATACGCAACGTGCCCATCGGCTGATCACGAAACCCGCTGAGCACTGCCAGCGCTTCGTCGATCTCGCTGGCCGCAGGGCGCAAGCGGGCAAACAGACTGGCGCCAGCCTCGGTCAACGCCACCCGGCGCGTGGTGCGTTGGAACAGCAACACGCCGGTGCGGCGCTCGAGCAATTTGATCGCATGGCTGACAGCCGTGGGTGTTACCGCCAGGCGGGTGGCGGCCAGGGTGAAGCTCTTGTGCTCGGCCACCGCCAGAAACTCGGTCAAGCCATCGAACGGATCGTGGTTCATTGTGGGTGCCATTATGAAAGAGCGTTTCATAGTGCTTGTAACACGAGGGCATTTTTCCGGGCAATCTTCCTGCGTACCTTGTGCCTACCCCCACTGCACACAAGGAAACACGCTCATGACCACTTCCAACTCCTTCAAACGTATCTGGCTCATCACTGGCGCTTCCCGTGGCATCGGCGCAAAAATCGCTGCCGCCGCGCTGGCCAACGGTGACGCCGTGGTTGCCACCGCACGTGACGCCAGAAGCATCACGCAGCGCTTTGGCGAACAACCCGGTTTGCTCGCCGCCAGCCTGGATGTGACCGACGAAGCACAAGGCGTTGCGGTCGCCCAGGCGGCCATTGACCACTTCGGGCGCATCGACGTGCTGGTCAACAACGCCGGTTTCGGTTTGCTCGGCGCGGTGGAAGAAGCCAGCGCCGATGAAGTACGGCGTGTGTACGAAACCAACGTTTTCGGTCTGCTGAACGTGACCCGCGCCGTCCTGCCACACATGCGCGCCGCTCGCAGCGGGCACGTGATCAACCTGTCGTCGGTGGGTGGCTACAGATCGGGGCCGGGCTTTGGCGTCTACTGCTCGACCAAGTTTGCCGTCGAAGGCTTGAGCGAGGCCTTGCACGCTGAGCTGGCACCGCTGGGCGTCAAGGTGACCGTTGTCGAGCCCGGGTACTTCCGCACCGAATTCCTCGAAGGCAATTCGCTGGTCGAGTCGCCGTCCTCGATTGCCGACTACGACAGCACCGCAGGCGAAGTGCGCAAGATCGCCAAGGCCGTGACCCTGAACCAGCCAGGTGACCCGGACAAACTCGCCCAGGTCATGATCACCCTGGTGGAAGCGCAACATGCGCCGCTGCGTTTGCCGCTGGGCAGTGACTGCGTCGCAGCGATTGAAGCGAAAAACAGCTTTGTTGCCGATGAGTTGCAGGTTTGGCGTGAGGTGTCGGTGTCTACCGACTTCTAAGCGTCAAACGCAAAAGAAAGTTGGCTTGATGCTGTTCGCTCAAGGAAGAGCACGCACACCTGTGGCGAGGGGATTTATCCCCGTTGGGTCGCGAAGCGGCCCCGGAGTCCTGACAGTCAGACTGAATTGTCCGGATTTGCGACTGCTTCGCAGCCGAACGGGGATAAATCCCCTCGCCACAGGTGTGACCGGTGGTCGATGAACCGGTCTCGCCCGGCATTTTGCGCTTAGATGAAAGGATCACGCCGACCGATCACAATAATGGCGTCACCGTGAGTCTGAGGAAATCACCATGCTGACCTTGAACATCAATGGCAAGGATCAGGAGCTGGACGTCCCCGCGGACATGCCGTTGCTCTGGGTCCTGCGTGACGTCGCGCACCTGACCGGCACCAAATTCGGTTGCGGCATGGCCCAGTGCGGCGCCTGTACCGTGCACGTCGACGGCGCGCCACTGCGTTCCTGCATCACGCCCGCCACGGCCGTGGCCCACGGGCAAAAAATACTCACCATCGAAGGCCTTTCCACTGATGGTTCGCACCCGGTGCAACAAGCCTGGGCCGAACTCGACGTGGTCCAGTGCGGTTATTGCCAGTCCGGGCAGATCATGTCGGCGGCGGCGTTGCTGGCGAAGATCCCCAAACCCACCGACAGCGATATCGACCAGGCGCTCTCCGGCAACATCTGCCGTTGCGGCACTTACCCAAGGATTCGTGCCGCGGTCAAACGCGCCGCCGAGATCGGTTGAGGGACTAGCCATGAACAGCATCAATCCGTTATCGCGTCGTGGCTTCCTCAAGGGCAGCGCGTTGTTGGGCGGTGGACTGGTGGTCGCGTTCGTCATCCCTGGCGCGCACCGTTTTGCCATGGGCGCCGAGAATCAGGGCAACGTCTTCGCGCCCAATGCATTTTTACGCATCGGTAACGACAACAGCGTCACCGTGCTGCTCGGCCACTCGGAAATGGGCCAGGGCATCTGGACCGGCCTGACCATGCTGATCGCCGAAGAACTCGACGCCGACTGGTCGAAAATCCGCGTCGAGCACTCTCCCGCATCGGCCGCCGATTATGGCCTGGCCGGGTTTGGCGGGATGCAGATCACCGGCGGTTCAACTTCGACCTGGATGGAGTTCGACCGCTATCGTCAGGCCGGCGCGGCGGCGCGGTTGATGCTGGTCGAGGCCGCGGCCAAGCGCTTCAATGTCGCGCCGTCGAGCATTCGTACCGAGTCGGGCGTGGTCATTGCGGGCGACCAGCGCGCCACGTACGGCGAACTGGCCGATGACGCGGGCCAGTTGCCGGTGCCGGCCCCCGCGTCGATAACCTTCAAGGAGGCCAAGGACTGGAAGGTCATCGGCAAACCCACCAAGCGTCTCGACACACCCGAGAAAATCACCGGCCGTGCCAAATTCGGCATGGACGTGCAGTTCGATGGTCTGATGACCGCCATGGTCGCGCGTCCGCCGGTATTGGGTGGCCACGTCAAATCTTTTGAGGGCGCCGAAGCGCTGGCGATACCGGGCGTGCATAAAGTGGTGCAAGTGCCGAGTGGCGTCGCGGTGATTGCCGACCATTATTGGGCGGCGAAGCTGGGGCGTGATGCACTCAAGGTCAATTGGGACTTGGGGCCGAACGCCGGGCTCGACAGTCAGAACCTGCTGGAGAGCTTCCGCAAACTGGCGGCCACGCCGGGCGCTCCGGCGAGCAAGGCGGGGGATGCCGAGGGTGCATTATCCAAAGCGGCAAAAGCCATCGACGTCGAGTACAGCGTGCCGTACCTGGCTCATGCGCCGATGGAGCCGCTCAACTGCACGGTCAAAATCACCCAGGACAAGTGCGAGATCTGGACCGGCACGCAGTTTCAGACGCTGGATCAGATGATCGCCGGCAAAATCACCGGGCTCAAACCGGAACAGGTCGAGATTCATACCGAGTTTCTGGGCGGCGGTTTCGGCCGTCGGGCCAACCCGACGTCAGACTTTGTCGCGGAGGCCGTGGAGGTCGCGAAGGCAGCCGGCGGACCGGTTAAAACCGTGTGGTCCCGCGAAGACGACATTCGCGGCGGCTACTACCGCTCGGCATTCCTGCACCAGGCGCGCATCGGGCTGGATGCCGCCGGCATGCCGATGGCGTGGAAGCACGTGATGGTCGGGCAGTCGATCATGGCCGGGACCATGCTGGAGGCGACCATGGTCAAGGACGGCATCGACAAGACGTCGGTCGAAGGCGTTGCCGACAGTCCTTACCTTGCCGGGCTCGCCAATCATCAGGTAGACCTGCATTCGCCGAAAACCGGCATCACCGTGTTGTGGCTGCGTTCGGTCGGGCACACCCACACCGGGTTCGTGATGGAGTCGCTGATCGACGAGCTGGCCGAGGCGGCTGGCAAGGATCCGGTGGAGTACCGACGAACCTTGCTCAAGGCGCATCCGCGGCATCTGGGGGTGTTGAATCTGGCGGTCGAGAAAGCCAACTGGACAGCGCCGCTGCCGGACGGTCATGCATTGGGTGTTGCGGTGCATGAGTCTTTCGGCAGCTACGTCGCACAGGTCGCCGAGGTGTCCCAGGACAATCTGGCGATCCGCGTGCACCGGGTGGTGTGTGCGGTGGACTGCGGGATTGCGGTCAACCCGCTGAGCATCGCGGCGCAAATGGAATCGGCCATCACCTTCGGCCTGGGATTTACCTTGCACAGCAAGCTGACCTTCAAGAACGGCGAGGTGCAACAGTCCAATTATCACGACTATCAGGTGTTGCGGCTCAATGAAATGCCAGTGGTTGAAGTGCACATCGTGCCCAGCACCGACAAACCCGGTGGCATCGGCGAGGCGGGTGTACCGCCGACGGCGCCGGCGGTGGCCAACGCCGTGTTCGCCCTGACCGGGCAACGGTTGCGGGAATTGCCCTTGCAACTGTCGGGGGTGTGAAATGAAACGACATCTTGTGCTTGGCGCGGTGGTGCTGGTGGGCCTTGCGATCTATGCCTCGGACCTGTTTGCTGACGACAAGGAAGCCGTGAAGGCTTTCGATACGGTGCAAAAAGTCTTCCAGAGCCCGCGTTGCCAGAACTGCCATATCCCCGGTGATTCGCCGTTGCAGTTCGACGCCGGCATTCCCCATGCGATGAACGTGGTCCGGGGCATGGACGGCAAGGGCGCGGCGGGTTTGCCCTGCGCTACCTGCCACGCCGACAGCAACCCGCCCGCCAGTTACGGCCCGAACGCACCGCCGGGTGCGCCGCACTGGAGCCTGCCGCCCGCGGCGCACAAAATGGCCTGGATCGGGCTGCCGGCCGACAAGTTGTGCGCGATGATCAAGGATCGCGGCAGCAACGGTGATCGGGATTTCGCGGCGCTGATCAAGCATGTCAGCGACGACAAACTGGTGTTGTGGGGTTGGAATCCGGGTGAGGGAAGGGCGCCGGTGCCGGTGCCGCACGACATTTTCGTGACTCAATTCAAGCGCTGGGCCGAGGCTGGCGGGCCTTGTCCGGTGGTCGATGGTTGACCGGCGGTCTGGTACCCGGGAGTCAAAGCGGGTTGGGACGACTCTAAAGTACATATCCGCCACTGGAGCAAGTCATGCTGATCCCAGGCAAACCGGTCAAACATGGCGCTAGCGCTGATCCTTCGCTTTCGCCGCAACAGGCACGCGAAGTACTGCGTCACAGGGCACGTCAGGCCGAGCAGGAAGTGATAGGCGTGACCATGGCGAGCATGGATGAGCTGACGCTGCTCTCTAATCGCCATGGCTTCACTTCACTGGCCCAATTGGGGCTGGAAACCTGTCAGCGCCTTGAGATTCCGGCCACCTTGCTGTTTTTCGACCTCGATGACTTCAAACGCATCAACTATCTGTACGGTCGTGCCGAGGGTGACGATGCGCTGAAAACCTTCGCTGACGTACTGCGTATCGCCTTTCGCGAAAGCGACGTGATCGGTCGGCTGGGCGATGATGAGTTTGTTGCGTTGCTGACGGGTTCCAGCGCTGTGGAGCTGACCGCGATCAAGGCGCGGCTCGAAGAAATCCTCGACGAACGCAATGCCACGATGCGTCGCGGCTATGACATTCGTTTCAGCATTGGGCAGGTTGAATATGACGCCTGTCTTCACCCCTCGATTGATGAAATGCTGGTTGAGGCTGAGAGGGCGTTGCATCGGTAGGCCGGCAATTCAGCGGTGTAGGAGCTGGCCTCATCGCTAGCAGGCTAGCGATGAGGCCCTCAAAATCACCCTTGTTTCACTTGGCAAACAATTGCCCGATATCCTTGAACGCCTTGAACTCCAGCGCATTGCCACAGGGATCAAACAGAAACATTGTCGCCTGCTCGCCCACCAGCCCCTGAAACCGAATCCCCGGTTCAATCACAAATCGGGTTTCACGCGCTTTCAACCGTTCGGCAAGACCCTCCCATTCGTCCATCCCCAACACCACGCCAAAATGCGGCACCGGCACATCGTGCCCGTCCACAGCGTTGGTGTGCGCCGCTTCCTGAGAGGCGTTTTTCGGCGCCAGGTGAATCACCAGCTGGTGGCCGAAGAAGTTGAAGTCGACCCAATGGTCGCTGGAGCGGCCTTCCTCCAGGCCGAAGACGTCACGGTAAAAAGTCCGGGCGGCCGTAAGGTCATAGACGGGGATGGCCAGGTGAAAAGGGGAGAGTTGCATCGCGGTGCCTCGTAGATTGGCGGTAGTTGAAGGGGAGTTTAGCGCTGTGCTTTTCGATTGAAAGACGATAGTTTTTGCGTCGAGCTCAAATAATTTCGATCAATCGAGACTGCCATGCTGCGTGAACTGAAGACCTTTATCGCCGTGACGCGTTATGGAACGTTTGCTGCGGCCGGCATGCACATCGGCCTGACGCAGTCGGCCGTCAGCGCACAGATGCGCAACCTTGAGCAGGCGCTGGGCATTCGGTTGTTTGACCGCACCGGGCGGCAGGCGATTCTCAATGCGGCGGGGCAACGGGCATTGCCGATGGCCAGGGAAATGCTGGAAACCTTCAGCCGGATGGCGGTCAGCGACGATGTCAGCGAGTATCGCGGCGAGTTGAAGATCGGCGCCGTGGCCACGGCCCAGACCGGGTTGCTGCCCCAGGCGTTGTTGCGCCTGCGCCAGCAAGCACCGTTGCTTGAGCCGAAACTGGTACCCGGCGTGTCGCTGAACCTGTTGAGCCAGGTCGACACCGGCGAAGTGGATCTGGCCATTCTGATCAAACCGCCGTTTGACTTACCCAAGGAGCTGTCGGCCCAGGTTATCCGCCGGGAACCGTTTGTGCTGATCGTGCCGCCGGCGCTTGAGGGTGACGACCCGTTGCAGATCCTCGCGAGCCATCCCCATGTGCGTTACGACCGCAATTCATTCGGTGGCCGCCTGGTGACGCGGTTTCTGCGTGAGCAGCAGATGGACGTGCAAGTGGCCCTGGAACTGGATGAACTGGAAGCCATCGTCAAAATGGTTGAATGCGGATTGGGCGTGTCCCTGCTTCCCGAAGCCGGGTTGTGGCTGGAGTATGGCGCGAAGGTCAGGATTATCCGGTTGGGCGAGCTGACCTTCTACCGCGAGATCGTCCTGTTGCAGCGTTACAGCCAGCGCATGCAACCGATCCAGCAGCTGTTCGCGAAGTGTCTGGACCCCTTCAAGTCTGAACATACAAGCGGGCTTGCATGAACCCTGAAATCGCAGGCACAAAAAAACCCGCCTCGGGAGGCGGGTTTTTTAATGGCCGAACCGAAGATTACTCTTCGATGGTGCCCATGGCCGTGGTGTTGAAACCACCATCCACGTACATGATTTCGCCGCTGATGCCGGACGCCAGGTCCGAGCAGAGGAAGGCGCCGGCGTTGCCGACTTCGTCGATGGTGACGTTGCGACGCAGCGGGGTTTGCGCTTCGTTGGCGGCCAGCATCTTGCGGAAGTTCTTGATGCCGGAAGCGGCGAGGGTGCGGATCGGGCCGGCCGATACGCAGTTGACGCGGGTGCCGTCCGGGCCCAGGGAGCCGGCCAGGTAACGCACGCCAGCTTCCAGCGAAGCCTTGGCCATGCCCATCACGTTGTAGTTCGGCATGGTGCGCTCGGCGCCCAGGTACGACAGGGTCAGCAGGCTGCCATTGCGGCCTTTCATCATTTCGCGACCCGCTTTGGCCAGGGCCACGAAGCTGTAGGCGCTGATGTCGTGAGCGATGCGGAAACCTTCACGGGTGGTGGCTTCGGTGAAGTCGCCGTCCAGTTGATCGCCCGGGGCGAAGCCGACGGAGTGCACGATGCAGTCCAGGCCGTCCCACTTCTTGCTCAGTGCTTCGAAGACCTTGGCGATTTCTTCATCGCTGGCCACGTCGCACGGGAAGCACAGGTCAGGGTTGGAACCCCAGCCTTGTGCGAACTCTTCGACACGACCCTTGAGTTTGTCGTTCTGATAAGTGAAGGCAAGCTCAGCGCCCTCGCGATGCATGGCGGCAGCGATGCCGGATGCGATGGACAGCTTGCTGGCGACACCGACGATCAGTACGCGCTTACCGGCGAGAAAACCCATGTGTTGCTCCTCTCTTTCAGGTTATTGCGCAGTGGCTGGTGCCAGGAAAGCGGCTTCCAGCAACTGCTGTGTATACGGATGTTGGGGGGCGGCAAAGATACTTTGCGCGTCTCCCTGTTCGACCACTTGGCCATGCTTGACCACCATCAGCTGGTGGCTCAGCGCTTTGACGACAGCCAGGTCATGGCTGATAAACAGATACGTCAGGTTGTACTTGGTTTGCAGTGAACGCAAAAGCTCCACCACTTGGCGCTGCACTGTCCGGTCGAGGGCCGATGTAGGCTCGTCCAGCAATATCAGCGCCGGTTTTAGCACTAATGCCCGGGCAATGGCGATTCTCTGCCGCTGCCCGCCGGAAAATTCGTGGGGGTAGCGGTGCCGGGTTTCCGGATCCAGACCTACCTCCTTGAGTGCCGCAATGATCGCTTGTTCCTGTTCCGCCTCGGTGCCCATCTTGTGAATTCGCAGGCCTTCGCCAACGATCTGGCTCACGCACATCCGCGGGCTCAGGCTGCCGAACGGGTCCTGGAACACCACCTGCATCTCCCGCCGCAGCGGTCGAACCTGTTGCTGCGTCAGGCAGTCTAGCTGCTTGCCTTCAAACCGGATCGCACCTTTGCTGCCGATCAGCCGCAAAATCGCCAACCCGAGTGTCGACTTGCCCGAACCACTTTCTCCCACAATCCCCAGGGTCTGGCCCTGAGGCAGGCTGAAATTGATCCCGTCCACCGCTTTGATGTGGTCGACGGTTTTTTTCAGCAAGCCTTTCTTGATCGGGAACCAGACTTTCAGGTCCTCGACCTGCAGCAAGGGCGGCCCGATGACATTGGTCGCCGGCGTCCCGCTGGGCTCCGCTGCCAGCAGTTCCCGAGTGTACGGATGCTGCGGCGCGCGGAACAACTCTTCGCACGATGCCTGTTCGACGATGCAACCGCGCTGCATGACACATACGCGATGCGCAATTCTTCGTACAAGGTTCAAATCGTGACTGATCAGTAGCAACGCCATGCCCAGGCGGGCCTGCAATTCCTTGAGCAATTCGAGGATTTTCAGCTGAACGGTCACGTCCAGCGCGGTGGTCGGTTCATCCGCGATCAGCAGTTCCGGCTCGTTGGCCAGGGCCATGGCGATCATTACCCGCTGACGCTGGCCACCGGACAATTCGTGGGGCAGGGCTTTCAGGCGCTTCTCGGGTTCCGGAATGCCGACCATCTCCAGCAACTCCAGCGTGCGTTTGGTCGCGACTTTGCCGATCAGACCCTTGTGGATGCCCAGGACTTCGTTGATCTGCTTTTCGATCGAGTGCAATGGATTGAGCGAGGTCATCGGCTCCTGAAAGATCATCGCAATCCGGTTGCCACGGATATGGCGGATGGTTTTCTCTTTCAGGCTCAGCAGGTCTTGCCCCGAATACTCGATGGTGCCGGACGGATGCCGGGCGAGCGGGTAGGGCAGCAAGCGCAGGATCGAGTGCGCGGTCACCGATTTGCCGGAACCGCTTTCACCCACCAGCGCCAGGGTTTCGCCGCGCTTGATGTCGAAACTGACGCCTTCGACCACACGCTGACAGCGATCGCCGACGACGAATTCGACGGACAGGTCGCGCACTTCGATCAGATTGTCCTGATTCATTTCACTTCCTCGGGTCGAAGGCATCGCGAGCGGACTCGCCGATGAACACCAGCAGACTCAACATCAACGCCAGCACCGCAAACGCGCTCATGCCGAGCCACGGCGCTTGCAGGTTGGATTTGCCCTGTGCCACCAGTTCACCCAGGGACGGCGCGCCCGGCGGCAAGCCGAAGCCCAAAAAGTCGAGGGCGGTCAGGGTACCAATGGCGCCGGTGAGGATGAACGGCATGAAGGTCATAGTCGAAACCATCGCGTTAGGCAAGATGTGGCGGAACATGATCGCACCATTCTGCATGCCCAGCGCCCGGGCGGCGCGCACGTACTCAAGGTTACGCCCGCGCAGGAACTCGGCACGCACCACGTCCACCAGGCTCATCCACGAGAACAGCAGCATGATCCCCAGTAGCCACCAGAAATTCGGCTGGACGAAACTGGCGAGAATGATCAGCAGATACAGCACCGGCAACCCGGACCAGATCTCCAGGAAACGTTGCCCGGCCAAATCCACCCAACCGCCATAGAAACCCTGCAAGGCACCTGCGATCACGCCGATGATCGAGCTGAGAATGGTCAGCGTCAGGGCAAACAGCACCGAAATCCGGAACCCGTAAATCACTCGCGCCAACACATCGCGCCCCTGGTCGTCCGTGCCCAGCAGGTTGTCGGCCGACGGCGGCGCCGGGGCCGGGACTTTCAGGTCGTAATTGATGCTTTGGTAACTGTAGGGAATCGGCGCCCACAGGACCCAGGCGTCCTTGGCCTTGAGCAATTCGCGGATGTAGGGGCTTTTGTAGTTGGCTTCCAGCGGGAACTCGCCACCAAACGCGGTTTCCGGGTAACGCTTGATCGCCGGGAAATACCAGCTGTTGTCGTAATGCACCACCAGCGGTTTGTCGTTGGCGATCAGCTCGGCACCGAGGCTCAGGCCGAACAGCACGAGAAACAGCCACAGCGACCACCAGCCACGCTTGTTGGCCTTGAACAGTTCGAAACGCCGACGATTGAGAGGGGACAGGTTCATCTCAATGCTCCCGGCTTTCGAAATCGATGCGCGGATCGACAAAGGTGTAGGTCAGGTCACCGATCAGTTTCACCACCAGCCCGAGCAGCGTGAAGATGAACAGCGTGCCGAAGACCACCGGGTAATCGCGGTTGATCGCGGCTTCGAAACTCATCAGCCCCAGCCCGTCGAGGGAGAAAATCACCTCGACCAGCAAGGAGCCGGTGAAGAAGATCCCGATGAAGGCCGACGGGAAACCGGCGATCACCAGCAGCATGGCGTTACGGAAAACATGGCCGTAGAGCACGCGGTGATTGGTCAGGCCCTTGGCTTTTGCCGTCACCACATACTGCTTGTTGATTTCGTCGAGGAAGCTGTTTTTGGTCAACAGGGTCATGGTCGCGAAGTTGCCGATCACCAGCGCGGTGACCGGCAACGCCAGGTGCCAGAAGTAATCGAGCACCTTGCCGCCCATGCTCAGTTCATCGAAGTTGTTCGAGGTCAGTCCCCGTAACGGGAACCAGTCGAAATAGCTGCCGCCAGCGAACACAACGATCAACAGGATGGCAAACAGGAACGCCGGGATCGCGTAGCCGACGATGATCGCCGAACTGGTCCAGACATCGAAGTGGCTGCCATGTCGCGTCGCCTTGGCGATCCCCAGCGGGATCGACACGAGGTACATGATCAGCGTGCTCCACAGCCCGAGGGAAATCGATACGGGCATTTTTTCCTTGATCAGGTCGATGACCTTGGCGTCGCGGAAAAAACTGTCGCCGAAATCCAGGGTGGCGTAGTTCTTGACCATGATCCACAAACGTTCCGGCGCCGATTTGTCGAAGCCGTACATGTGCTCGATTTCTTTCACCAGTGCGGGGTCCAGGCCTTGCGCGCCACGATAGGCCGAGCCGGCCACCGACACTTCGGCACCGCCGCCGGCAATGCGGCTGGTGGCGCCTTCGAAGCCTTCGAGCTTGGCGATCATCTGTTCCACCGGCCCACCGGGGGCGGCCTGGATGATCACGAAGTTGATCAGCAGGATGCCGAACAAGGTCGGGATGATCAGCAGCAGTCGCCGAAAAATATACGCCAGCATCTATTACTCCGTGCCCGCAGGGTCGGCTTGCAGTTTGGTTTCGACTTCTATCGCCGGTGCCACATTGGGCTTGATCCACCAGGTGGCCGTGCCGATGTCATACTTGGGTGAGATTTTCGGATGACCGATGTGGTTCCAGTAAGCTACACGCCAGGTCTTGATGTGCCAGTTGGGGATCACGTAATAGCCCCATTGCAGCACGCGGTCCAGTGCGCGGGCGTGGGCCACCAGGCTTTTGCGCGAATCGGCGTTGATCAGTTGCTCCACCAGTTGGTCCACCACCGGGTCTTTCAAACCCATGGAGTTACGGCTGCCGGGTTTGTCGGCGGCGGCGGACATCCAGAATTCACGCTGTTCGTTACCCGGCGAATTGGACTGCGGGAAGCTGCCGACGATCATGTCGAAGTCCCGTGAGCGCACGCGGTTGATGTACTGCGAGACGTCGACCCGGCGGATCACCAGGTCGATACCCAGATCGCTGAGGTTGCGCTTGAACGGCAGCAGCACTCGCTCGAACTCGGTCTGCGCCAGCAGGAATTCGATGGTCACCGGCTTGCCATTGGCGTCGACCATTTTGTCGTCGACGATCCGCCAGCCTGCTTCTTGCAGCAACTGGTAAGCCTTGCGTTGCTGTGTGCGGATCATGCCGCTGGCATCGGTCACCGGGTTCTGGAACGCCTCGGTGAACACTTGCTCGGGGATCTTGCCGCGGAACGGGTCGAGAATGGCCAACTGATCGGCATCCGGTAAGCCCGTGGCTGCCATTTCCGAGTTTTCGAAGTAACTGCGGGTGCGCACATAGGCACCGTTGAACAGCTGCTTGTTGGTCCATTCGAAGTCCAGCAGCAACGTCAGCGCCTGGCGCACGCGCACGTCCTGGAACACCGGGCGGCGAAGGTTGAACACAAAACCCTGCATGCCGGTCGGATTGCCGTTGGGGATCTGTTCCTTGTTCAGCCGACCTTCGGCGACCGCCGGGATGTTGTAGGCGTTGGCCCAGTTCTTTGCGCTCATTTCCAGCCAGAAATCGAACTGACCGGCCTTGAGTGCTTCCAGGGCCACGGTGTTGTCGCGGTAGTAATCGGTGGTCATCACGTCGAAGTTGTAGAAACCACGGTTGGCCGGCAGGTCCTTGCCCCAGTAATCCTTGACCCGCTCGTAGCGAATCGAACGCCCGGCCTTCACTTCGCTGACCTTGTACGGACCGCTGCCCAATGGCATTTCCAGGTTGCCCTTGTTGAAATCCCGGGTCGCCCACCAGTGTTTCGGCAACACCGGCAACTGGCCGAGGATCAGCGGCAGTTCGCGGTTGTTGTTGTGCTTGAACTTGAACAGGACGGTGAGCGGGTCTTCGGCGACGGCTTCTTCGACATCGCTGTAGTAACCGCGGTACAGCGGCGCGCCATCCTTGATCAGGGTCTGGAAGCTGAACACCACATCGTCGGCACGGATCGGATGACCATCGTGGAAGCGCGCTTCGGGGCGCAGGTAAAAACGCACCCAGCTGTTGTCCGGGGCCTTTTCGATCTTGCCGGCGACCAGTCCGTATTCGGTGAATGGCTCGTCCAGGCCTTGTTTGGCGAGGGTGTCGTAGATGAGGCTGATATCGTCGGCCGGCACGCCTTTGCTGATAAACGGGTTAAGGCTGTCGAAGCCACCGAATCCGGCCTGACGGAAAATTCCGCCCTTGGGCGCATCCGGGTTCACGTAGTCGAAATGTTTGAAGTCGGCCGGGTATTTTGGCGGCTCGTTGTACAGGGTCAGGGCGTGTTGCGGGGCGGCACAGGCCAGCCCGGCGAACAACAGGCCGCTGGCCTGCAAGAGCAGGGCACGTATGGGTTTCATCGATCTTTCTCCGAAGACTTCAGCCACCACGCGCTCAGGCCCAGGGTGTAGGGCGGCGTGGTGACAAAGGCGAACCGGTTGCGGTAGGCCAGGCGGTGATAATTGAGGTACCAGTTGGGAATGATGTAGTGCTGCCACAACAGCACGCGGTCCAGGGCTTTGCCGGCGGCAACCTGTTCATCGCGGGTCTGGGCGGCGAGCAATTGTTCAAGTAAATGATCGACCACCGGATTGGCGATGCCCGCGTAGTTTTTGCTGCCCTTGACCCCGACCTGGCTGGAATGGAAATACTGCCATTGCTCAAGTCCAGGGCTGAGGGTCTGGTTGAGGGTCATCAGGATCATGTCGAAATCGAACTGATCGAGGCGCTGCTTGTACTGGGCGCGGTCCACCGTGCGCAGACGGGCGTCGATGCCGATGCTGGCGAGGTTCTCGACATAAGGCTGGAGGATGCGTTCCAGGTTCGGGTTGACCAGCAGGATTTCCAGGCGCAGTGGTTGTTTGGCCGCGTTCTGCAGGTGTTGGCCATCAAGCTTCCAGCCAGCTTCGGCGAGCAGGCTCAGGGCCTTGCGCATGGTTTCCCGTGGAATGCCGCGCCCTTGGGTCTGCGGCAGGCTGAACGGCTCGGTGAGCAGCTTGGCGGGCAATTGCTCGCGGAACGGCTTGAGCATCAACCATTCATGACCAACCGGAAGACCGGTGGCCGAGAACTCGCTGTTGGGGTAATAACTCATGGCGCGCTTGTAGGCGCCGCTGAACAGCGTGCGGTTGGTCCACTCGAAGTCGAACATCAGCCCCAGCGCTTCACGGACCCTGGCGTCGGAAAACGCCGGTCGCCGGCTGTTCATGAACAGGCCCTGGCTCTGGGTCGGGATCTGATGGGGGATCTGCGCCTTGATGACATCGCCCCGTCGCACGGCCGGGAAGTTGTAACCGTTTTCCCAGTTCTTCGCCTGATGCTCGATATAGATATCGAACTCGCCGGCCTTGAAGGCTTCGAACGCGACGTCGCTGTCGCGGTAGAACTCGACTTCCATGCGGTCGACGTTGTACTTGCCGCGATTGACCGGCAGGTCTTTGCCCCAGTAATCCTTGACCCGTTCAAACACAATCTGGCGTCCGGGCGTGACCGAGGTGATGCGATAAGGACCACTGCCCAGCGGCGGCTCGAAGGTGGTGGCCTTGAAGTCGCGACCTTTCCAGTAATGCTGCGGCAGCACCGGCAACTCGCCCAGGCGCAGGATCAACAGCGGATTCCCGGCACGCTTGAAAACAAAACGAATGCGCTGCGGGTTGAGCACGTCGACCCGCAACACTTCCTGAAGATTGGTGCGGTATTGCGGATGGCCTTCTTTGAGCAGCAGCCGATAGGAGAACGCGACGTCGTACGCGGTGATCGGCGTGCCATCGTGAAACCGTGCTTCGGGGCGCAGGTTGAACACCACCCAACTGCGGTCTTCGCTGTATTCCACCGATTGGGCGATCAGGCCATAACTGGACGTCGGCTCATCGCCGGACGGTGCGTATTGGCCAGTGCCGACCATCAGCGGTTCATTCAGCTCGTTGATGCCGTATTGCAGGAAATTTGCAGTGGAGACCGGGCTCGTGCCCTTGAATGTGTAGGGGTTGAGCGTATCGAAGGTGCCAAACGCCATCACCCGCAACGTACCGCCCTTGGGCGCTTGCGGGTTGACCCAGTCGAAGTGGGTAAATCTGGCCGGGTACTTGAGCGTGCCGAACTGCGCATAACCATGGCTTTCGCTGATCGTCGCGCTTGCGGAAGAGCTCAAGGCCAGGCTGATCAGGAGAAGGAGGAGGGGACGCTTCAAGTCAGAGATCCGATCCAGGCGGCTTGGGCTTTGTGGGCCGTACAGTAACAGCTTGTATGGACAGGAAAAAGACGGGGATTTAATGGGTGGTTAATTGTGAGGTGAAGGTCTGACCGATCGCAGAACCTGTGGCGAGGGAGCTTGCTCCCGTTGGGTTGCGGAGCAACCCCAAAAACTGGAGCCCGGTGATTTCTGGCACTCCGCGTATTTCGGTTTACGACTGCTTCGCAGCCGAGCGGGAGCAAGCTCCCTCGCCACAAAGTCCCGCAAGTGGCTACAAAAAAGCCCCTGAAGTCAGGGGCTGTTTTTTAGTGTGGCGAAGCAACTGTCAGCATCTGCCCCGGCTTCAGCGCTTGGCCGACACGCGGATTCCAGCGCTTGAGGTGTTGCATTTCAACGTTGAAACGCTTGGCCACCATGTAGAGCGAATCACCCTGCTGGACCTTGTATTGGGTTTGCGGCTTCTTGGTCTTCGTCTTGGCATTGGCGGCCACGACGGTGTTGATGCGCCCGTTGCTGCGCTTGGTTTTGTCCTGCATCACCAGCGTCTGGCCGACCTTGAGGTCCTTGCCGGTCAGCTTGTTCCAGCGTTGCAGGTCCTTGACCTCGACCTTGTTTGCCTTGGCGATGGTGCCAAGGTTGTCGCCCCGTTTAACCCGGTAGGCGCGTTTGAGGCTGGCGAGCTGGGTGTCGTCTGCGCCTTCAAATACCGGCTTGAGCGGCGTCTTGCTGATCAATTCTTCGGGACGCATGGTCGACAGGCTGGCGGTCAGCAGCTGCGCCTTGGACGTCGGCACCAGCAAATGCTGAGGACCGTCGATGGTGGTGCGTTGCTTGAAGGCCGGGTTGAGCTGGAACAGTTCGTCTTCATCGATATTGGCCACCGCGGCGACCTTGGACAGGTCCATGCGCTGGTTGATTTCGACGACCTGGAAGTACGGTTCATTGGCGATCGGGTTCAGGTTCACGCCGTAGGCTTCCGGGGCCAGCACCACTTGCGACAAGGCCAGCAGCTTCGGCACATAGGCCTGGGTTTCGGCCGGCAGCGGCAGGTTCCAGTAATCGGTCGGCAGGCCGAGCTTTTCGTTACGCTCGATGGCCCGGCTGACCGTGCCTTCACCGGCGTTGTAGGCTGCCAGGGCCAGCAGCCAGTCGCCGTTGAACATGTCGTGCAGGCGGGTCAGGTAATCCATGGCGGCGGTGGTCGAAGCGGTGATGTCGCGACGGCCATCATAGAAACGGGTTTGACGCAGGTTGAAATAACGTCCGGTGGAAGGAATGAATTGCCACAAGCCAACTGCATTGGCCCGGGAATAGGCCATCGGGTTGTAGGCGCTTTCAATCACTGGCAGCAGCGCCAGTTCCAGCGGCATGTTGCGTTCTTCAAGCCGTTCGACGATGTAGTGAATGTAGAGGCTGCCGCGTTCGCCGGCGTTTTCGAGGAAAGACGGGTTGCTGGCGAACCACAGGCGCTGTTGCTCGATGCGCGGGTTGACGCCCAGGCCTTCCTGCAACTGGAAGCCTTGGCGCATGCGCTCCCAGACGTCCTGTGGGATTTGCGGGGTCGGCTTTTCGCTGAGCCAGATGGGCTTCTGTTTGGCTCGAGCGGCGATATTCGGGGTGTGGGTCGCGTCGGTCTGTGGCACATGGCTGGAACAGCCCGCCAATGTGGCGGACACAGCCACCGCTATGGCTTGAGCCAAGCGGGTCAATGCGTCTGAATTGATGGCTTTACGAATAGATGACGACATTGGCTGGAAGTAAGTTCCGGGCAAAAATGTCGGGGGATTCTAGAAAGCGCACCCCCTGCGGTCAACCATTCAGATTTTTGCTACCAACGGCAACGCTGTTTAGAACGTATCTTTCCAAGCGCGCAGAGCCGCAAAAACCGCACTGGGAGCCCGGTTATGAGCGCCGTTCCGTTCGTCCACTTTTTCTTTAACGGATGTTTCGCCAGTGCGCAAAAACGGGTTTGTCAGCTTTTCAAGGCCCAGCGTAGAGGGCAGTGTGATGATTCCGGCTTCCCGTTGTGCGGTGACGTTGGCCAGGCGTTCGGCGGTGTGCGGGTTGGCAGGCTCGACCGCTGCGGCAAAGCGCAGATTGCTCAAGGTGTATTCATGGGTGCAATAGACCCGCGTATCCTCTGGGAGCGAAGCGAGGCGCGTCAGCGACGCATGCATCTGCTCGGGCGTGCCTTCGAACAGGCGCCCGCAACCGGCGGCGAACAGGGTGTCACCGCAAAACAGCGTTCCCTCATGGTAGAAGGCGATGTGCCCCAGGGTATGACCGGGAACGGTGATCACATCGAAGTCCCAACCCAGCACGTTGATACGATCGTTGTTCTTGAGTGCGACGTCCCGCGCCGGGATGGTTTCGCTGGCCGGGCCGTAGACCTTCGCGTCTGTCGCTTTTTTCAGTTGCTCGACGCCGCCGACATGGTCGTGATGATGGTGAGTGATCAGAATGTCACTCAGCACCCAGCCTGGATTGGCCGCAAGCCAGTCCAGCACGGGCGCGGCATCGCCCGGATCGACCACGGCGCAGCGCCGGGTATCGGTATCTTGTAACAACCAGATGTAGTTATCGGTGAAGGCGGGCAGGGCTGTGATCTGTATCATCGTCGGATTCGCCAAGCGGAAAACAATGGCGCATCTTAGAACTTCCTGGCGCGTTGGAGAATGCAATGACCGATAAAGCGTTCGCTCAGGCTGATCCTGACTGGCTGGCCTTGATCAGCGCGGCCCGTGAATGGCTGTCCGGCCCCCTCGGACAATTTCTGCTGGACGAAGAACGCCGCATGCTTGAAGACGAGCTGGGGCGCTTCTTTGGTGGCTATCTGGTGCATTACGGTCCTTCGGCCGAAACACCGCCGTCCGCCCCGCAGGTCCAGCGCAATGTGCGGCTGGGCGCGCCGTTGCCGGGTGTTGAAATCGTCTGTGAAGAACAAGCCTGGCCGTTGAGCGAGCATGCCGCCGATGTGGTGGTGCTGCAGCATGGCCTGGATTTTTGCCTCTCACCCCACGGTTTGCTGCGTGAAGCGGCGAGCAGCGTTCGCCCCGGTGGGCATTTGCTGATTGTCGGGATCAACCCCTGGAGCACGTGGGGGTTGCGTCACGTGTTCGCCCATGACGCCTTGCGCAAGGCCCGTTGCATTTCACCGTCACGGGTCGGCGACTGGTTGAACCTGCTGGGCTTCGCGCTGGAGAAACGCCGCTTCGGGTGCTATCGTCCGCCGCTGGCGTCCCCCGCCTGGCAAGCCCGTCTGGCCGGCTGGGAGCGCAAGGCCGGTGATTGGCAATTGTCTGGCGGCGGCTTCTATTTATTGGTGGCGCGCAAGATTGTGGTGGGCCTGCGTCCGCTTCGTCAGGAACGTCGCGAACCGATGGGCAAGCTGATCCCCCTGCCGATGGCCAAGGTCAACCGACGCAATATCGAACCGTAACCCCTGTTTTTATTCCCGGCCGGGTTTGCCCCGGCCTCGGGCATCGTCGATCGCTGATCGGCGAGCCACCGCATTTTCTGGATAGATTGGCATGAGCGATAGCGTAGAACTCTTCACCGACGGCGCCTGCAAAGGCAACCCTGGCCCTGGCGGCTGGGGCGCATTGCTGGTGTGCAAGGGCGTTGAAAAAGAACTCTGGGGCGGCGAAGCCAATACCACCAACAACCGCATGGAACTGATGGGCGCGATCCGCGGGCTGGAGGAACTCAAGCGTTCCTGTGATGTGCTGCTGGTGACTGACTCCCAGTACGTAATGAAAGGCATCAACGAGTGGATGGCCAACTGGAAGAAACGCGGCTGGAAAACGGCGGCGAAAGAACCGGTGAAAAACGCTGACCTGTGGAAGCTGCTGGATGAGCAGGTCAACCGTCACAACGTCACCTGGAAATGGGTGCGCGGGCACATCGGGCATCACGGCAACGAACGGGCCGACCAACTCGCCAATCGTGGCGTGGATGAAGTGCGTGGGTACAAGCAGGCTTGATTCGAGCTCAACCGGCGAGCGTGTTAACATCGCCGCTTTTGCACGATTGACCCGTTGAGAGCTGAGCACTGATGGCCACCAGATCCGTTGTACTCGATACCGAAACCACCGGCATGCCGGTGACCGACGGCCACCGGATTATCGAAATCGGTTGTGTCGAGTTGATCGGTCGGCGCCTGACGGGCCGGCATTTCCACGTTTACCTGCAACCGGACCGCGAAAGTGACGAAGGCGCCATTGGCGTCCACGGCATTACCAACGAATTCCTGGTGGGCAAGCCACGCTTCACTGAAGTGGCCGATGAGTTTTTTGAATTCATCAAGGGTGCGCAGCTGATCATCCATAACGCCGCGTTCGACGTTGGTTTCATCAACAACGAATTCGCCCTCATGGGGCAGCACGATCGTGCTGACATCACGCAACACTGCTCGATCCTCGACACCCTGATGATGGCCCGGGAACGTCACCCGGGGCAGCGCAACAGCCTCGACGCCTTGTGCAAACGTTATGGCGTCGACAACTCCGGCCGTGAACTTCACGGCGCCTTGCTCGACTCCGAGATTCTCGCCGACGTCTACCTGACCATGACCGGCGGCCAGACCAGCCTGTCGCTGGCCGGCAACGCGTCCGATGGCAATGGTTCCGGCGAAGGCGCGGACAACTCCGCCACCGAAATCCGCCGCTTGCCGGCTGACCGTCAGCGGACCCGGATCATTCGCGCCAGCGAAGACGACCTGGCCCGGCACGTGGCGCGGATGGAAGCCATTGCCAAATCTGCCGGCGCTCCGGCGCTGTGGGTGCAACTGGCTGAGGCTGAAGCTGAAGCTCAGGCGTAGGCCCTTCCAATAGATCTTGATAAAGCCTGCCGCCCACGATGACCCATTTCGGGGCATTGCACTCGCCACATCCGCCTCGACCCTCTACCCTGAGGGTATTGGCAGGCCAGGGCCTGCCGCCTCAGGACACTGAGCCCCATGTACAAAGATCTGAAATTCCCGGTCCTGATCGTCCATCGCGACATCAAGTCCGACACCGTCGCCGGTGATCGCGTGCGTGGCATCGCCCGGGAGCTGGAGCAGGAAGGCTTCAGCATTGTCTCGGCGGTGGATTACGCCGAGGGGCGGCTGGTCGCGTCGACCCATCACGGTCTCTCGTGCATGTTGATTGCCGCTGAAGACCCCAGCGCCAACTCTCATCTGCTACAGAACATGGCCGAACTGATCAGCCTGGCGCGGGTGCGTGCGCCGGACTTGCCGATCTTCGCGCTGGGCGAGCAAGTGACGCTGGAAAACGCCCCGGCCGATGCGATGGACGAGCTCAATCAATTGCGCGGCATTCTTTATCTGTTCGAAGACACCGTGCCGTTTCTGGCGCGGCAGGTCGCGCGAGCCGCACGCAAATACCTGGACGGCCTGTTGCCACCATTCTTCAAGGCGTTGGTGCAACACACCGCCGACTCCAATTATTCCTGGCATACGCCCGGCCATGGTGGTGGCGTGGCGTATCACAAGAGCCCGGTGGGGCAGGCGTTCCACCAGTTTTTCGGGGAAAACACCCTGCGTTCGGATTTGTCGGTGTCGGTGCCCGAACTGGGTTCGCTGCTCGATCACACCGGCCCGCTCGCCGAGGCGGAAGCGCGAGCGGCGCGCAACTTCGGCGCCGATCACACTTTTTTCGTGATCAATGGCACCTCGACCGCCAACAAGATCGTCTGGCATTCCATGGTTGCCCGCGATGACCTGGTGCTGGTGGACCGCAATTGCCACAAGTCGGTGCTGCACTCGATCATCATGACCGGCGCGATTCCGCTGTACCTGTGCCCGGAGCGCAACGAACTGGGGATCATCGGCCCGATTCCGCTGAGCGAATTCAGCCGCGAGTCGATCCAGGCCAAGATCGACGCCAGCCCGCTGACCAAGGGCCGCGCACCCAAGGTCAAACTGGCGGTGGTGACCAATTCCACCTACGACGGCCTGTGTTACAACGCCGAACTGATCAAGCAAAGCCTGGGCAACAGCGTCGAAGTGCTGCATTTCGATGAGGCCTGGTATGCCTACGCGGCGTTTCACGAGTTCTTCGCCGGGCGTTACGGCATGGGCACTTCCCGCAGCGAAGACAGCCCGCTGGTGTTCACCACCCATTCCACGCACAAACTGTTGGCGGCGTTCAGTCAGGCGTCGATGATTCATGTTCAGGATGGCGGCGCCCGGCAACTGGACCGCGACCGCTTCAACGAAGCGTTCATGATGCACATCTCCACGTCGCCGCAGTACAGCATCATTGCTTCGCTGGACGTGGCATCGGCCATGATGGAAGGCCCGGCCGGTCGTTCCCTGTTACAGGAAATGTTCGACGAAGCCTTGAGTTTTCGCCGGGCACTGGCGAACCTGCGGCAACACATTGCTGCCGATGACTGGTGGTTTTCCATTTGGCAGCCGCCGTCCGTGGAAGGCATCGAACGTGTGGTCACTGAAGACTGGCTGCTGCAACCAGATGCCGACTGGCACGGGTTTGGCGGCGTGACCGACGACTATGTGCTGCTCGATCCGATCAAAGTCACGCTGGTGATGCCTGGCCTGACGGCGGGCGGCGCGTTAAGCGAGCGGGGGATTCCGGCGGCGGTGGTCAGCAAGTTTCTCTGGGAGCGCGGGCTGGTCGTCGAGAAGACCGGTTTGTATTCGTTCCTGGTGCTGTTTTCCATGGGTATCACCAAGGGCAAATGGAGCACGCTGTTGACCGAGTTGCTGGAGTTCAAGCGCAGCTATGACTGCAACGTCAGCCTTTCGACCTGCCTGCCGTGCGTGGCGCAGCAGGACGGTGCGCGCTATAAGGGCATGGGATTGCGCGATCTATGCGATCAATTGCACGCCTGCTACCGCAGCAATGCCACCGCCAAACATCTCAAGCGCATGTACACGGTGCTACCGGAAATCGCCCTGAAACCGGCCGACGCCTATGATCAACTGGTGCGAGGCGAGGTGGAGGCCGTGTCGATCGATGCGCTGGACGGCCGCATCGCCGCCGTCATGCTGGTGCCGTACCCGCCGGGGATCCCGTTGATCATGCCCGGTGAACGTTTCACCGAATCAACCCGCTCGATCATCGATTACCTGGCGTTTGCCCGCACGTTCGACAGTAGTTTCCCGGGGTTTGTCGCCGATGTGCACGGCTTGCAACACGAAGACGAGGGCAATGGGCGGCATTACACCGTCGATTGCATCAAGGAGTGAGGACCTTTCCCAGTATGCAACCGGTCATGAATCCGAAATACCCAGGGCTGTCAGTGCGCGTTGCCGACGATGGTTTCGCCGCTTATATCTGGGGCAGTGATTTCAGCTTTGAAGTCGCGGCCTATGGCGCAGCCGAAATCGGCAAGCCGGTGGAGCAGTGGCCGGTGACACCGATCACCCCTTACCGCAAGTGCTATGGCATAGATCCCGAGGAATTCAGCAGTTTCCGCGATGCCGCCGACAGTGCGATTTTCATGGCGTATCTCGATGATGAGCCCGTGGGCCACCTGGTGGTCAGCACCAACTGGAACGGCTTTGCCCACATCGACGAGCTGGCGGTGCATGCGCCGGCGCGGCGCCATGGCGTGGCCAAGGCGTTGCTGGATGTGGCGCAGTTCTGGAGTCGCAAGAAAAAACTGCCGGGCATCATGCTCGAAACCCAGAACAACAACCTGGGGGCTTGCCGGCTCTATGAACGCTGCGGGTATGTGATTGGTGGTATCGATCATCTGCGCTATCGCGGCATCGATCCCAACACCGCGGAGATCGCGTTGTTCTGGTATCGATTGTTCGATAATCCGCTGGAAAACCCGATCAGCTCGCCAACATCGCCACGGCTTGTTCCGTGACGATATCCAGCAAGGCCTGAGCGGCCGGTGAAGGCTCGCCGTTCTTCAAGGTCAGGGCGTAGACGCTGATCGGTACGGCGGGCGCCAGCGGGCAGGCGTCCAGGCCCGCGGATTTCGCCCCGAGTGCGGTGAACGGATCGACAATCGCCAGACCCTCACCGGCCTCGACCATGCTGCGCATCATCTGGTGTGTCTGAACCCGGGTGTGGACGACGGGAGCAGGGCGTAGCCCGTGCAGTTTGTTGTCGAGCACCGGGCTCAGCGGATCATGACCTTCCAGGCCGACCATCGACTGGCCCGCCAGATCCTGCAGCGAAATGTACTTCTGCTTCGGTTGCAGCCAGCCGTGGGGGGCCAACAGCTGCAGTTTGCCCTGGGCTATGACCTGACAATGAATATCCGCGTGATCGGGGTCGTGCAGGCTCAGGCCCAGATCGCTTTCGCGCAGCAACAGGCTTCGGACGATGTCGCGGGTGGGTTGGCTCAACAGGCTGCAAGGCACGTCGGGCAGACGCCGACGCAGGGCCGCGATGCTCTGGGGTAGCAACTGTTGAGCCAGAGGCGGCGTGCAAATGATGCGAAGGGGTGGGGCCTGATACTGCTTGAGGCTGCTGGCCAGACGCTGGACCGGTTCGAGCGCCTCGTAGACGTGGGCGATTTCGACCTGTAACTCCCGCGCCTCGCGCGTGGCTTGCAAGCGTCCACGCACGCTGGAAAACAACATGAAACCCAGCTGACTCTCAGCGTCACGCAGAATGCTTTCGACCTCGGCCACTGGCAACTGCAACCATTCGGCGGCGGTGCCCAGGTGACCGGTCTGCAGAAGCGCCTGTATCACTTCGATATGACGTAAACGCATGCGTGAAGTCCATGTTCAGCAGGTGAGGGAGTCAGTGGCTGAATCCTAACCCAAGTCCGCGCACAAGACTTCTGCTCATAACGCGAGGTTATGAGGCGACGTTGGTTTCCGGCAGTTTGTCGACATAGGTGTCGGGTTCACGCACGATGGTGACATCCGATTGCACCAGCAAAAACTGGTTGTCATCGAGTTTTCTTACGCGATCGCCAATGGCCAGCTTATAAGTGGTCACAGGCACGGAGCCGGCGAGACCGTCTGCCGACGGGGTGGATTCCTGGAACTCATGCACGGAATAGACACGGCCTTCTGCGTCTCTTGCATGGAACTGACCGACGAGTACTGCTGCCATCTGCTTAGAACCTCTGGAGATAAATCACTCAATTTGCGGTTCTGTAGACCGTGGTTGGGCGAGGTAAGTTTTCCTACAGGAAAAAAATAGTCAGGGACGGCATTTTCAGTCGTCCGCTGAGTGAATCGTCATCTATAACTACAAGCTCTTCCATCGGACAGTCGAGAATCTTCCATGAGCAACGTCTATACGATCGCCGTTCTGGTCGGCAGCTTGAGAAAGGAATCGATCAATCGCAAGGTCGCGTTGGCCCTGGCCGATCTGGCTCCTGCAAATCTCAAACTGAACATCGTCGAAATTGGCGACCTGCCGCTGTACAACGAAGACATCGATGGTGCTTCACCGCCGGCAGCCTACAGCACTTTCCGGCAACAAGTGAGTTCATCCGACGCGTTGCTGTTCGTCACGCCGGAATACAACCGTTCGGTGCCGGCGCCCTTGAAGAATGCGATCGACGTCGGTTCGCGGCCCTATGGCAAGAGCGCCTGGGGTGGCAAGCCTGGGGCGGTGATCAGCGTTTCACCGGGGGCGGTCGGTGGGTTTGGCGCCAACCATCACCTGCGCCAGTCCATGGTGTTTCTCGATGTGCCGTGCATGCAGCAACCGGAAGCGTACATCGGCGGTGCCGGCACAGCGTTCGACGAGACGGGTAAGTTGTCCGAGTCGCTCAAGCCGTTCTTGCAAAAATTCATCGATGCCTATGGGAAGTGGGTCGAACAGCACAAGAAGGTCTGACAAATGCCCGGCAACCCTGTAGGAGCGAGACAAGTCGGGTCGCCGTACCGCTCGCTCCTACAGGGTTGTTGGCAACGCCTGCTGCCAGTGGCGAGAGATCACAGCTAGCCCTCGCCACATGCGGTAGCCGGAAACGTCGCTTTACCGAATATTCGAAATTCCATATATTCACGCCTCGTTTGTCTGGAGGCGTGTTCCCACATGTCCTATTCCCGTGGTCCCGTCGATGTTTTCAAGGCCCTGGCCGATGACACGCGCAGTCGTATCGCCATGCTGATTGCCTGCGAAGGCGAGTTGTGCGTGTGTGAGTTGACTGCCGGGCTGGACCTCAGCCAACCGAAGATCTCGCGTCATCTGGCGCAATTGCGCAGCAACGGGCTGCTGTCGGATCGTCGTCAGGGGCAATGGGTGTTTTATCGCCTGCACCCGCAACTATCGCCGTGGGTTATCACACTGTTGCAAGGCGCATTGGCGGATCACGGCGAATGGCTCGCTGCTGATGTCGCCCGTTTGCAGGCCATGGCTGATCGCCCGGTGCGCTGCTGCTAACCCCGATTTCTTTTGAAGGCTGCTTTACATGCTTATAGCGTCGTTGATTTTCCTGCTGACCATTACCCTGGTGATCTGGCAACCCAAAGGCCTCGGCGTCGGCTGGAGTGCGGTACTCGGTGCGGTGCTGGCGCTGATTTTCGGGGTGGTGCACCTGAGCGATATCCCGCTGGTGTGGCAGATCATCTGGAACGCCACCGGCACCTTTGTCGCGCTGATCATCATCAGCCTGTTGCTGGACGAGGCAGGGTTCTTTGCCTGGGCGGCGTTGCATGTCGCGCGCTGGGGTCATGGCAGTGGGCGCAAGCTGTTTGCCTACATGGTGCTGCTCGGCGCGCTGGTGTCAGCGCTGTTTGCCAATGACGGTGCGGCGCTGATCCTCACGCCCATCGTGATTTCCATGTTACTGGCGTTGCGTTTTTCACCCGCAACGACGCTGGCGTTCGTGATGGGCGCCGGGTTCATCGCCGACACCGCAAGCTTGCCATTGGTGGTGTCGAACCTGGTGAACATCGTTTCCGCCGACTTTTTTCACATCAGTTTCAATCGCTACGCGGCGGTGATGATCCCGGTCAATCTGGTCAGCGTCGCGGCGACGCTGGCGGTGCTGATGTGGTTCTTTCGACGCGACATTCCCAAGGATTACGATCCGCAGCAACTGGCGCATCCGGCCAGCGCCATCCACGACAAAGCGACTTTTTTAGCGGGTTGGGTGGTCTTGGTGATCCTGTTGCTTGGCTGTTTTGCGCTGGAACCGCTGGGCATTCCCATCAGTGCCATTTCGGCGGTGTGCGCGGCGTTGCTGCTGGCCATTGCGGCCCGGGGCCACAAGATTTCCACGCGCAAGGTGATGAAAGAAGCACCGTGGCAGATCGTGATTTTCTCGCTGGGCATGTATCTGGTGGTCTACGGGCTGCGCAACGCCGGACTCACCGGGTATCTGGCGGGCTGGCTGAACGGTTTTGCCGATTATGGCGTTTGGGGCGCAGCGATGGGCACCGGTGTGCTGACCGCGCTCCTGTCGTCGATGATGAACAATCTGCCGACGGTGCTGATTGGTTTGCTGTCGATTGATGCCAGCCAGGCAACAGGCGTGGTGAAGGAAGCGATGATCTACGCCAACGTCATCGGCAGTGACCTTGGGCCGAAGATTACGCCGATCGGCAGCCTGGCGACGTTGTTGTGGCTGCATGTGCTGGAGCGCAAGAGTATCCGGATCGGATGGGGGTATTACTTCAGGGTCGGGATTGTGTTGACGGTGCCGGTGTTGCTGCTGACGTTGGCGGCGCTGGCCGTGCGGTTGTCCGTTTAAACCGGGTTGGCCCTGTCGTGGGCTTGCCCGCGATGAGGCCCGTCCATTCACCATGAATCTCAACCATTGCCCGGTACATTCGGCCAAAGATCCGCCACCAGAAACAACCGCTCTGCCTCTTCCCAATCCCCCTCGGCATTCTCGATCAAACGCACCAGCAACTGCGCCGGCGCCAGCGGCTCCAGCTCGCTGAGCCACGCCTCCAGTTGTTCCGTGTTCCAGGTCTGCTCCACCGGATAATGCGCCGGCGCCAGCCAGGCATGGCGGGGCAGGGGTTGCCAGCGCCCGAGCGGACGCTGTGCGACAAAATCCTTCCAGTCCTTTTGATGCAGCCAGCTTCCGCGTAAATGTTGCGGATGTGCGCCGTCCGGTGGTTGGGACTGCCCCGGCCACGGATACAACAAATACCCGCCCAGCCACAAATGCGCACTGAACTGCTGAATGTCCAGCGCCGCCAGCACTTCACGGCTCTCGGGCCGGGCGGAAATGGGCAACTGATGCTGACTCAGGTGAGCCAGTTTACGGTCCAGCCGATCGTGGCAACCCGGGCCCAGCCAATGTGCCGTGTCGTGCCCGTCGCCGTCTTGCGGGCCCAGGTAAAGCTTGATTGCCAGTTCCAGGTGATGCACGCCGTCGCGATCACGCAGCAGCATGTCCAGCTCGCCCAGCGTATGCCCCTCGCGGCGGATCGGCATATTGGCGGCAATCAGATCGATGCCCGGGGCATGCCGCACGGCGTATTGCCACAGCCGTTCATAGTACAGACCCAGGCGCCGGGTCCGGGCCTGGGCCAGCCAGTGCAGCAAGTCATAACTGTCGCGATCCAGTTGCCGCAGCCAATGCTCCAGCCGTTCCGGCGCCTGCACCCAGTCACTGCCGGCCAGCGGATGGCGTTGCGGCCACGGCGTAACCTCCAGCATCGGCGGCGCAAGGATGACCCACGCCAGGTCACGCACTTCCGGGTGGCGCAACTGGTGGGGTAACTGCAGCAAATCGGGAAATAGGATCATCTTGCGAGCATAGCCCTAAACATGAGTACACCCTTGTGGCTGAAAGGATTTTGTCTATCCCGCGCTTTCGCCCATAATCGTGTTTTTCGCCGTCGCAGGCCCCCGCGTCCCAATAGGAGCCCCATGGAGCAATTTCGTAATATCGGCATCATCGGTCGCCTGGGCAGTTCGCAGGTGCTGGATACCGTCCGCCGACTGAAACGGTTTCTGCTCGATCGTCACCTGCACGTGATCCTCGAAGACACTATCGCCGAAGTGCTGCCGGGTCATGGCCTGCAAACCTCGTCGCGCAAGATGCTCGGTGAAGTCTGTGACATGGTGATTGTGGTCGGTGGTGACGGTAGCCTGCTCGGCGCTGCGCGCGCACTGGCCCGGCACAATATTCCGGTGCTCGGCATCAACCGGGGCAGCCTGGGTTTCCTCACCGATATCCGCCCGGACGAACTCGAAGTCAAAGTCGCCGAAGTGCTCGACGGCCACTATCTGGTGGAAAACCGCTTCCTGCTGCAGGCTGAGGTCCGCCGTCACGCCGAGGCCATCGGGCAGGGCGATGCACTGAACGATGTGGTGCTGCACCCCGGCAAATCGACGCGGATGATCGAGTTCGAGCTGTACATTGATGGACAGTTCGTCTGCAGCCAGAAGGCCGACGGCCTGATCGTCGCCACGCCGACCGGTTCGACCGCTTACGCACTGTCGGCGGGTGGCCCGATCATGCATCCCAAGCTCGACGCTATTGTGATTGTGCCGATGTACCCCCATACCTTGTCAGGCAGGCCAATTGTGGTCGATGGCAACAGTGAGCTGAAAATCGTCGTGTCCAAGGATATGCAGATCTACCCGCAAGTCTCCTGTGACGGGCAGAACCACTTCACCTGCGCGCCGGGTGACACCATCACCATCAGCAAGAAAGCGCAGAAGCTGCGGCTGATTCACCCGCTCGACCACAACTACTACGAAGTCTGCCGGACCAAGCTCGGCTGGGGCAGCAAGTTGGGGGGTGGAGGCGACTGATGCTCGATCCCGCACGAAGTTACGACCTGATCGGTGACGTGCACGGATGCGCTCTGACCCTTGAGCACTTGCTCGACCGGCTCGGTTATCACAAACAAGGTGGTGTCTGGCGGCATGCGTCGCGCATGGCGGTGTTCGTTGGTGACATCATCGACCGTGGCCCGAGGATTCGCGAGGCGCTGCACATCGTCCACGATATGGTCGAGGCTGGGCAGGCGTTGTGCATCATGGGCAACCACGAATTCAACGCACTGGGCTGGAGCACGCCGGCACCTCCGGGTAGCGGCAAGCAGTTCGTTCGTGAGCACACCCCGCGTCATGCGCGCCTGCTGGGCGAAACCCTGACCCAGTTTGAAGATCACCCCGGCGACTGGCATGACTTCCAGCAATGGTTCTACGAATTACCCCTGTTTCTGGATGCCGGGCGCTTCCGCGTGGTACACGCCTGCTGGGATTCGGGCCTGATCGAACCGTTGCGCGCGCTGTTTGCCGATGGTTGCGTCGATGAACATTTCCTCCAGGCGTCGGCCGTGCCGGGCAGCTTTGCCTGCACCGTGTTCGACCGCCTGCTGCGCGGCACCGACATGCGCCTGCCTCACGGTTTGACCATGACCAGCGGCGATGGCCTGACGCGCTCGTTCTTCCGCACCAAGTTCTGGGAAGACGACCCGCAAACCTACGGCGACATCGTGTTCCAGCCGGACGCCTTGCCGGAACCCGTGGCCCGAACGCCGCTGTCCTCCACCGAAAAAGACACCTTGTTGCGCTATGGCATTGACGAGCCCCTGCTGTTCGTCGGCCACTACTGGCGCAGCGGTAAACCGGCGCCGATCCGCCCGAACCTGGCCTGCCTGGATTACAGCGCGGTGCTCTACGGCAAACTGGTTGCCTATCGTCTGGACGGGGAAACCCGGCTCGATCCGCACAAGTTTGTCTGGGTCGATGTCGAACGCCCCGAGGCCTTGCGATGAGCGCCGTTCCGGTATTGCGCCTGCCGCTGGCGGTGGATCTGAGCGGGTTCGTCATACTGCTGCAACGCATGCAGGTGCCGCATAGGGTCAGCGAAGAGCAGGGCGAGCAGGTGCTGTGGGTGCCCGCCAGTATCAGTGAAGACGTTCGTGCGTTGTACGAGCGTTTCCCGGCGGGTGATCCCGATCACCAACTCGACATTCCGGTGGCGAAAACCACAAAACGCCCCGGTTTCACCGAGCAATTGCGTCACGCCAAAGCAACTGCACTGGTGCTGTTGCTGAGCCTGATCGTCGGCGCGGTGACGCTGCTGGGCGAAAACCTCGACACCCTGCGCTGGCTGACCTTCCTCGATTTCCGGGTGGTCGGCGAGTACATCCATTTTGTGCCACTGGCTGACAGCCTGGCGGCGGGGCAGTGGTGGCGTCTGGTGACGCCGATGCTGATCCACTTCGGTTTCCTGCACCTGGCCATGAACGGCATGTGGTACTGGGAGCTGGGACGGCGCATCGAGTCGCGCCAGGGCGGCATCAACCTGATCGGCCTGACCTTGCTGTTTGCCCTCGTGTCCAATTACGCCCAGTTCGTTTTCAGCGGCCCCACCTTGTTTGGCGGGTTGTCCGGTGTGCTGTACGGCCTGCTCGGGCATTGCTGGATCTTCCAGATTCTGTCGCCGAACCGGGCTTATCGCCTGCCGCGCGGCGTACTGGTCATGATGCTGATATGGCTGCTGCTGTGCCTGTCCGGGCTGGTCTCGATGATCGGCTTCGGTGAAATTGCCAACGCCGCCCACGTCGGCGGGTTGCTCGTCGGATGCCTTACCGGTTTGTTGGGCGGTTTGTACAACCGCCGTAAACTGGCCGTCCAGAATCGTATGTGAATCAAAGAGCGCGGAGACCTTGATGTCCTCTTTTAACGAAATGATCAAAAACATCACCCCGGATATCTACCAGAGCCTGAAACTGGCGGTGGAAATCGGTAAATGGTCGGACGGTGGCAAACTCACCGCCGAGCAACGTGAACTGTCGCTGCAAGCGATGATCGCCTGGGAAATCCAGAACCTGCCGGAAGAAGAGCGCACTGGCTACATGGGCCCGCAGGAGTGCAGCTCCAAGTCGATTACCGTACCGAATATCCTGTTCAAGTCGGATGCCATCCATTGATCGAGATTGGCCGCGGTGCAGTCAGTAAAATGTCGGCTCGCCTGGACGGGTCCGACGTGCAGTACGCGTTTCGTCTGGGCGAGGTCGAGGTGCCGGTCAATCCGTTGATCGGCAGCACGGTTCGCCTGGAATACCTGGGGGCGATCTTCTGTTCCCATTGCGGGCGCAAGACCAAAACCAGTTTCAGCCAGGGTTACTGCTACCCGTGCATGACCAAACTGGCGCAGTGCGACCTCTGCATCATGAGCCCGGAGCGTTGCCACTACGACGCCGGCACCTGCCGTGAACCGGAGTGGGGCGAGAAGTTCTGCATGACCGATCACATCGTGTATCTGTCGAACTCGTCCGGGATCAAAGTCGGGATTACCCGCGCCACCCAGCTGCCAACCCGCTGGATCGATCAGGGCGCCCGTCAGGCGTTGCCGATCATGCGTGTTTCGACCCGCCAGCAGTCGGGCTTTGTCGAAGACCTGTTTCGCAGTCAGGTGGCGGACAAGACCAACTGGCGTGCTTTACTCAAGGGCGAGGCGATTTCGGTGGATCTGGCCGAGGTTCGCGATCAGCTGTTTGATAGCTGCGCCGAAGGTTTGCAAGGTTTACAGGAACGATTCGGCCTACAGGCAATCCAGACTATTGCCGACATAGAGCCGCTCGAAATCCGCTACCCGGTTGAGCAATACCCGGCCAAAATCGTCAGTTTCAACCTGGACAAAAACCCGATTGCCGAAGGCACGCTGCTGGGGATCAAGGGCCAGTACCTGATTTTCGACACCGGCGTGATCAATATTCGTAAGTACACGGCTTATCAGCTCGCCGTGCATCAGTAAGGACTCCAGCATGCGCACCGAACAACCGAAGATGATCTATTTGAAAGACTATCAGGCGCCCGAGTACCTGATCGACGAAACGCACCTGACCTTCGAGTTGTTCGAGGACCACAGCCTGGTCCATGCGCAACTGGTGATGCGCCGCAATCCTGAGCGGGGTCCGGGCCTGCCGCCCCTGGTACTCGATGGTCAGCAACTCGAGTTGTTGTCGGTGACCCTGGCCGATCGCGAGTTGAGTGATGCCGATTACCAACTGACCGAGAATCACCTGACCCTGCAGCCGACCAGCACCACGTTCACCGTCGACACCAGCGTCAGGATCCACCCGGAAACCAACACCGCGCTGGAAGGCCTGTACAAGTCCGGCACGATGTTCTGCACTCAGTGCGAGGCCGAAGGTTTTCGCAAGATCACCTATTACCTCGACCGCCCGGACGTGATGAGCAAGTTCACCACCACGGTGGTCGCCGAGCAGCACAGCTATCCGGTGCTGCTGTCCAACGGCAACCCGATTGCCAGCGGTCCAGGCGAAGACGGCCGTCATTGGGCCACGTGGGAAGACCCGTTCATGAAACCGGCCTACCTGTTTGCGCTGGTGGCCGGTGATTTGTGGTGCGTCGAAGACACCTTCACCACCATGACCGAGCGCTCCGTGGCGCTGCGCATCTATGTCGAGCCAGAAAACATCGACAAGTGCCAGCACGCGATGAACAGCCTGAAGAAGTCCATGCGCTGGGACGAAGAGGTCTACGGTCGCGAGTACGACCTGGACATTTTCATGATCGTTGCGGTCAACGACTTCAACATGGGCGCCATGGAGAACAAGGGGCTCAACATCTTCAACTCCAGCGCCGTGCTGGCTCGCGCCGAAACGGCGACCGACGCCGCGCACCAGCGCGTGGAAGCGATCGTGGCCCACGAGTACTTCCACAACTGGTCGGGCAACCGCGTGACCTGCCGCGACTGGTTCCAGTTGTCGCTGAAGGAAGGCTTCACGGTGTTCCGTGATTCGGGTTTCTCCGCCGACATGAACTCGGCAACCGTGAAACGCATTCAGGACGTGGCTTACCTGCGCACCCACCAGTTCGCCGAAGACGCCGGTCCCATGGCTCACGCCGTTCGCCCGGACAGCTTCATCGAGATCTCCAACTTCTACACCCTGACCGTGTATGAAAAGGGCTCGGAAGTGGTCGGCATGATCCACACCTTGCTCGGCGCCGAAGGGTTCCGCAAAGGCAGCGACCTGTACTTCGAGCGCCATGACGGCCAGGCCGTGACCTGCGACGACTTCATCAAGGCCATGGAAGATGCCAACGGTGTCGACCTGACCCAGTTCAAACGCTGGTACAGCCAGGCCGGCACGCCGCGTCTGGCAGTGAGCGAGTCCTACGACGCCGCCGCGAAGACCTACAGCCTGACCTTCCGCCAGAGCTGCCCGCCAACCCCGGACAAGGTTGAAAAACTGCCGTTCGTGATTCCTGTCGAGTTGGGCCTGCTGGACTCCAAAGGCGCGGCCATTGCCTTGCGTCTTTCCGGCGAAGCCAGCGCACAGGGTACTTCGCGGGTTATATCGGTGACCGAAGCCGAGCAGACCTTCACGTTCTTCGACATCGCTGAACAGCCTTTGCCTTCGTTGCTGCGCGGCTTCTCGGCGCCGGTGAAACTGAGCTTCCCGTACAACCGTGATCAGCTGATGTTCCTGATGCAGCATGACAGCGACGGCTTCAATCGCTGGGATGCCGGTCAGCAACTCTCGGTTCACGTGCTGCAGGAACTGATCGCTCAGCAACAGAAGGGCGAGACGCTGGTCATGGATCAGCGTCTGGTTTGTGCGTTGCGCACCGTGCTGTCGGACGAAACGCTGGATCAGGCGATGGTTGCCGAAATGCTGTCGTTGCCGGGTGAAGCGTATCTGACCGAGATCAGCGAAGTGGCTGACGTCGATGCTATCCACATCGCCCGCGAATTTGCCCGCAAGCAATTGGCGGACGGCTTGTTCGAAGCGCTGTGGCTGCGTTACCAGGCCAACCGTGATCTGTCGAAACAAACCCCGTACGTGGCCGAGGCCGAGCACTTTGCTCGTCGCGCCTTGCAGAATATTGCGCTGTCTTACCTGATGTTGAGCGGTAAGCCTGAAGTCCTGGCGGCGACGCTTGAGCAGTTCGAGACCAGCGACAATATGACCGAGCGCCTCACAGCGTTGGCCGTGCTGGTCAACTCATCGTTCGAAGAAGACAAGGCGCGGGCGCTGGCGAGTTTTGCCGAGCACTTCAAGGACAACCCGTTGGTCATGGACCAGTGGTTCAGCGTTCAGGCGGGCAGCACCTTGCCGGGTGGGCTGGAGCGGGTCAAGGCGTTGATGGAGCATCCGGCGTTCAACCTCAAGAACCCGAACAAGGTGCGAGCCTTGGTTGGTGCGTTTGCGGGGCAGAACCTGATCAACTTTCATGCGGCGGACGGGTCGGGTTATCGCTTCCTCGCGGATCTGGTGATCGAACTGAACGGCTTCAACCCGCAGATTGCTTCGCGCCAACTGGCGCCGCTGACGCGCTGGCGCAAATACGACGACGCTCGTCAGGCATTGATGAAAGGCGAGCTGGAGCGGATTCGCGCTTCGGGTCAGCTGTCCAGCGATGTGTTTGAAGTGGTCAGCAAAAGCCTGGCTTGAGTCTGGTTCGTTCCCACAGGGTTCACCCTGGACCTTGTGGGAGCTGGCTTGAACTGCGATGACGGGGTATCAGGCGACGAGTTTTTTGATGGTGTACATATCCATTCCTGCGGTAACGGCCGCTTAGGGTTTCGCCCTTACGGCGACTCACTTTTTTTTCAAACGCCAAAAAAAAGCAAGCAAAAAAAGGCTCGCCCCGAGCGTCCGGCCCCTCGCTGAGGCTCGGCGTTCCTTCGCTCCGGTATTCATCCGGGGACACTGCCCTCCGGTCTGCTTCGCGACGACCTACATGCAGCGTGTTCGACTGCGTCGAACGGCGCTGCGCGCCACTCCCCGGATGAACACCTCCACTCAGCCTCCCGAAGGGGCGGGTGGATCAAGATCAAGAGCTGCAGGCGAGCTAACGCTCGGCCTGATGAGTGGTGAAAAGCAAAAGCTACCGCGAGCCCCCTGTGGGAGCTAGCCTGCTAGCGATGGAGGTCCAGACACCACGTTCATTCAGACCGCACGCGTCATCGTTAACGACCATCGCTGTCAAGCCAGCTCCCACAGGGAAATGCGTACGCTTCAAATGACAGGCCGGCCGGTAGGCCGCCTCGCGGTGCTGTGGCGGCGGTCGCCCCCTCGTTAGGCCGAGTGGAGGTTCTGCGCAGAGGGCAACCCGGCATGGATGCCGGGTTAGCCGCCCCCGGCCATGGATGGCCGATGGCGGCGGGCCCACGGAGCAGGACCGGAAGGAGGGCATGCCGAGCCTTGGCGAGGCACCGAACGAAAGGGGCAAAAGCGTTTGGTTACTTGGCGCTTCTCCAAGTGACCCGCTGTAAGAGCGGAACCAATAGCCGCCGTTACCGCAGCAACGGATATGTACACCAACCACCAACCCAATCACCCAACCTGATACCCCACCATTCAGAACAAACCCATCCCATCCGGGTTAACAAAACATAACGTGGCGTCGATTGTCAGACCTTTCCAAACACCGATAGGATAAGCCAGCTTCCGAAGGGGCTCTGGATTGCGGGTTTCAGGACTATGCTCCTAACCATTCAATCCCGATGAGCACCCCTAACGGCGCCCTGAAAGGTTGAACGACCTAACAATAATAATGGGGGAAGGTCTATGAGTGAGCCTGTCATGGGTGTGGGTACCTGCCGCCCGCCGGCACTGCGCAAATTCGCGTTGCTGGCTACAGCGCTCTCGCTGTTGGGCTGTGCCATGTTGTCGGCACCTGTGCTGGCCGCCGCGGCGCCAGCATCTGACGTTGTCTATTCCGTTGAATCCGCCAAGGCCAGCAAAAGCCTGATGCTCGATGTCGTGCACGCCGGCAAGCGCCTGGTAGCGGTCGGCGATCGCGGGCACATCCTGTATTCCGATGACCAGGGCGCGACCTGGACCCAGGCCAAGGTGCCGACCCGGCAACTGCTGACCTCGGTTTATTTTGTCGACGACAAGCACGGCTGGGCCGTCGGCCATGACGCACAGATTCTCGCCAGCGAGGACGGCGGCGTCACATGGACCAAGCAGTTTGAAGATATGAAACGCGAATCGCCGCTGCTCGACGTCTGGTTCCAGGACGCCAGCATCGGCTTCGCCGTGGGCGCTTACGGCGCGCTGCTGGCCACCACCGACGGCGGCAAGAACTGGGAAGACGCCAGTGATCGCCTCGATAACGAAGACCAGTACCACCTCAATGGCATTGCCGCAGTCAAGGATGCCGGGCTGTTCATCGTCGGTGAGCAGGGCAGCATGTTCCGCTCCGCCGACTGGGGCCAGACCTGGGAAAAGCTTGAAGGCCCATACGAAGGCTCGCTCTTCGGCGTGATCGGCACCGCTCAGGCCAACACGCTGCTGGCCTATGGTCTGCGCGGCAACCTGTTCCGCTCCACCGACTTCGGCAGCACCTGGGAACCGGTCGAGCTGAAAGCCGCCCGCGGTGCACTGGAGTTCGGCCTGTCCGGCGCAACCTTGCTCGATGACGGCTCCATCGTGATCGTCGGCAATGGTGGCAGCGTGATCCGCAGCGAAGATAACGGCGAAACCTTCAGCGTGTTCAACCGCCCGGATCGCATATCCGTCGCGGCGGTGACTGCAGCGGGCAACGGCAATCTGATCCTGGCGGGACAGGGCGGCGTTCGCGTCACCTCGCCAACCGGCGCCAGCGCCGAGAATGGAAAAAACGGGTCGTCCAAATGAGCCGGGCAAATAATAAGAAGGCGGGTCTATGACATCCTTGAGCAGCCATCACCAAGACAAGGCGACGTTTCTTGAACGCCTGATTTTCAACAACCGCCCGGCAGTGATCGTGATCTGCCTGCTGGTGAGCATTTTCCTGTTCTGGCAGGCGACGCTGATCCGGCCGTCCACCAGTTTCGAAAAAATGATTCCGCTCGAGCATCCGTTCATTCAAAAGATGATGGAGCATCGCAACGATCTGGCGAACCTGGGCAATACCGTGCGGATCTCGGTGGAAGCCACCGACGGCGACATCTTCTCCAAGGAGTACATGGAGACCCTGCGCCAGATCAACGACGAGGTTTTCTATATCTCCGGCGTCGATCGTTCGGGTCTCAAGTCGCTGTGGAGTCCGAGCGTACGCTGGACCGAGGTGACGGAGGAGGGCTTCGCCGGTGGTGAGGTGATTCCGCAGAGCTACAACGGCTCCCAGGAAAGCCTCGATCTGCTGCGCAACAACGTGCTCAAGTCCGGGCAGGTCGGGCGTCTGGTGGCCAACGATTTTAAGTCGAGCATCGTCGATATCCCGCTGCTGGAGTCCTACCCGGATCCGCAGGACCAGGGCAAGTTACTGGCCCTGGACTACCGCAAGTTCTCCCATGAGCTGGAAGAGAAGATCCGCGACAAGTTCGAGAAACAGAACCCCAACGTGCAGATCCACATCGTCGGCTTCGCCAAGAAAGTCGGCGATCTGATTGATGGTCTGGTGATGGTGGTGATGTTCTTCGGTGTCGCCTTCGTCATCACCCTGATTCTCTTGTACTGGTTCACCAACTGCATGCGCAGCACCGTGGCGGTGTTGACCACGACGCTGGTGGCGGTGGTCTGGCAGCTCGGTCTGATGCACTTCTTCGGCTTCGGGCTGGATCCGTACTCGATGCTGGTGCCGTTCCTGATCTTCGCCATTGGTATTTCCCACGGCGTACAGAAGATCAACGGCATCGCGTTGCAGTCCAGTGAAGCCGACAACGCGTTGACTGCGGCGCGGCGCACCTTCCGCCAATTGTTCCTGCCGGGGATGATCGCGATCCTTGCGGATGCGGTGGGCTTCATTACGCTGCTGATCATCGACATCGGAGTGATTCGCGAGCTGGCCATCGGCGCATCGATTGGCGTGGCGGTGATTGTGTTTACCAACCTGATCCTGCTTCCGGTGGCGATTTCCTACGCCGGCATCAGCAAGCGCGCTGTCGAGCGCAGCAAGAAAGACGCGCACCGCGAACACCCGTTCTGGCGCCTGCTGTCGAACTTTGCCAGCCCGAAAGTCGCCCCGGTGTCGATTGTCCTGGCCCTGTTGGCCTTCGGTGGCGGCCTCTGGTACAGCCAGAACCTGAAAATCGGCGACCTCGATCAAGGTGCCCCAGAGCTGCGTCCGGATTCGCGCTATAACAAGGACAACAACTTCATCATCAGCAACTACTCCACCAGTTCCGATGTGTTGGTGGTGATGGTCAAGACCAAGTCCGAAGGTTGCTCGCGCTACGAAGCCATGGCGCCGATCGACGAGCTGATGTGGAAGATGCAGAACACCGAGGGCGTGCAGTCGGCGATCTCGCTGGTGACCGTGTCCAAGCAGATGATCAAGGGCATGAACGAGGGCAACCTGAAGTGGGAAACCCTGTCGCGCAACCCGGACGTGCTGAACAACTCCATCGCCCGGGCTGATGGTTTGTACAACAACAGTTGCTCCCTGGCGCCGGTGCTGGTGTTCCTCAACGATCACAAGGCTGCAACGCTGGATCGTGCGGTCCATGCCGTTCAGGACTTCGCCAAGGAGAACAACAAGGAAGGCCTGGAATTCATCCTCGCGGCGGGTAACGCCGGTATCGAGGCGGCCACCAACGAAGTGATCAAGGAATCCGAGCTGACCATCCTGATCCTCGTCTACATCTGCGTCGCGACCATGTGCATGATCACCTTCCGGTCCTGGGCGGCGACCTTGTGCATCGTGTTGCCGCTGGTCCTGACCTCGGTACTCGGCAACGCCCTGATGGCCTTCATGGGCATCGGGGTGAAAGTCGCGACCTTGCCGGTGGTGGCATTGGGTGTGGGGATTGGCGTGGACTACGGCATTTACATCTACAGCCGTCTGGAAAGCTTCCTGCGTGCCGGACTGCCGTTGCAAGAGGCGTACTACCAAACGCTGAAGTCCACCGGTAAAGCCGTGTTGTTCACCGGCCTGTGCCTGGCGATCGGCGTCTGCACCTGGATTTTCTCGGCCATCAAGTTCCAGGCCGACATGGGCTTGATGCTGACCTTCATGCTGCTCTGGAACATGTTCGGCGCGTTGTGGCTGCTGCCGGCGCTGGCACGGTTCCTGATCAAGCCGGAGAAACTGGCAGGGCAGAAGGGCAACTCGTTGTTCGCTCACTGACCTCAGGCGAAAACAAGAAGCCGCAACCCGGGTTGCGGCTTTTTTATGGGCGATTGAAAAACTCAGCGCGGTTGCAGCGGCAAGAAATCGCGGCTGGCCAGTTCCTTGCTGATGATCCCATGATGAATAGCGATTTGTTGCTTCGGATCTTTTGCCTTGGCCATGGCCGATTCGTAGGTTTCGAAACGTTGCTCCCTGGTTTTCAGGTGCGCCTGGGTGTAGTCAGCCTTGGCATCCTCTGCGTTGGCATAGTGGAAGTGCGCGTACCACCAGGGTTGATTTTCTTTATTCAACAAGACGTACTCCTGCATGAAATCCTTGCGTCCGGTTTTCAGCTGAACCCGTTGGCCGATGATTCGCGCAACCATCGCATTGTTGCGCAGCAGAAACTCCACACCCTCGCTACTGGGCGGCCGGGCGAGGGTCATGCGAGTGCGAAGCTCGCTCGCCTTGGTGTCTAGGTTGCGCGCCTTTTCCCGGAGGCCGTCGATCAGCGAAACGTCGGGAGCCTGGTTGGCCGGAGGACTTTCGTGCTGTTCCAGGCTATCGGCGTACCCGATCAGTTTTTGTGCTTCGCGCTGCAGTTGTTCTTCGATTTCCTTGGGAGAACTGGCGCGTTGGGCGTAACCCTCGATCTTTTGCACGTGTTTATCGGTATCGGCCAAGGCTTTGCGCGCGTCACCCTTGAGCTGCTGATAGGGGCGTGGCGCCTTGGGTGTCGGGGGCCTGGCATCGACAACTTCCACCCAGACATTGGGCTCGTGTTCATGAAACGAGGCCAATGGCTTTTCCTCGAAAGGGTCATTGATGTCGACAATGTCTCCTCCCTGGTTGGCGACTCGTTGGCGAAGATCTCCGATAAACGCGCCCTTGGCGGTATTGATAACCCGCTTGCGGCTGGCCCATGAATAAGGACGCTTCACCGGCGGCCTGGGCCCGGATGCAGAAGTGGACGGCTCCTCCGATTGCGGCTGCAGTTGAAGCGCTTCCGCCAGACGTCGCTCGGCATCCACGCGTAGCTGATCAATGAGCTCGCGCAGCCGATTGAACGGGTGTGTTTGCAGTTCATCGGTACTGAAAATGCCAATCGTCTCAAGACCATCCTGGGCCTTGTTGTACTGATCGACCAGGTTGTCCAGTACGGCGATCCGGTCACTGTTGATGTAGGTGTGCTCCGTTTGCAGTTCGGCATGGGAGCGAGACAACAGCAACAGGGGGCTGAGGGTACGTTCGAGCACACTCATGGTATTACTTCCCAGGGCCTTGAGACTGAGCAGGCGTAAGACGCTCAATTGGTAGCTCTTGATTCGCAGTGCCGTCATTTCATCTTCGGGCCTGTTGCCGGTCAGCCGCTTCCAGTACTCCATGCCCAGGCGAGGGATCTGCTTGAGTTCCAGCAGCCGACTGTCTACCTGTTCAAGAAGCTTGATCATGGTTTCGTTGATTTCGGCGGTTTTGCGCATGAACTCAAAGTAGCGATCCAGTATCCCGTCACCCTCGCGGGTGATCGCTTCATGCAAATGCCTGACACCCCCTCTCAGGTCTGCGTACTGGCGATCTACAGCTTCGCGCTCCCAGTCAGTAATGACGACCCGTTTGCGAGCGTTGTTGATGAGGTTTTCAGACAGGCTGCACAATTGCAAAGGGTCGGGATCGGATTTGGTCAGTTCGTTCAATTCCCTGATCTCGGCCAACAGCGTGGCGTAGCTTTCGGTCTGTTTGTCCAGTTCATCAACGAAGCGTTGCCTATACGTTGCGCGATCGAGCTCGGTGCTGGCAGGGTCGTTTTTTTTCAGCTGCATCAAGTTCTCGGCAATGTCGACACGCTTCTGCACCCGGGCTTGTTGGTCCACGAACTCCTGGCGATTCAGTTCCAGCAGACTGATGCGTTGTTGCGTCATTTCACGCTGGGCGTTGATTCGCGCGTTGCGCCCGCCGCCGAGCAGTTTCAACCCTTGATCCAGGGTCCAGTGGCCATTGCCATCGGTCTTGAGCTTGATTCCCGGATGATCCGGGTGCTCGGGGTGTATCAGATACGCCTCGCCGAAGCCGGGCACGATACTGACGCGAAACAACAGGCCGGCGACGGTGGCGTGCCATGTGTTGCCGATCCGGTACAAGCCTTTGAAGGCGCCAGTTGTAATAGGCACAGGCAGAGGTGTCGGCCATGGCACCTGGACCTCTCGTAACGTGTCGAACAACCGGGCCGATGCGGAATCGCGAGCGCTCGACAGGTTGAAGTCGAGCAAGGTATTGCCACTGCCCGGCGGCTCGGAAGGCAGACCCGGGGTGTCCTCGATGATGGTCGATTCGGTGGGCCATGTGAATGTCTGTGAAGGCCGGCGCAGGGAGGCGAGGGGGCCCGGAAAATCCGTCGCCGCGCTGTCGGATAGTGCCGGGGCGCCTTGCTCTCGGGCCACATGCAGCAGCAGCAGACCAATGTTCAACAGCACATCGATCCATGCCTGGTTCCGCGCCTTCGGGTCATCACTGTCAAGCGCCGGGAGATCATTGATCAGGCTGTGGGCGATTTGCAGCATCCAGCCCACGACCATGGCGGGGCCGCGCAACAACGGCAGAATCACGTTGTTGAATACCAGCCAGCCTCCCTCGAGGATGATTGCCCAACGACTCTCGGCATTCGACACCGATTGCCGGTCCGCCAGATCAATCAGTGCACGTGCGTTGCTGACGAACAGACTGGTCAGCAATCGACCTTCTTCCAGTGCGGTGAACCAGTCACCGACTGCTTCGTCGCCTGCGAGAATCGCCGGTTCCGGTTTTTCCGGAGGTGAAAACTCGTCGCCATTATGGAAGTGGACAATGTGAGGTTCGGTGAATCCGTTGTTGTCGTAGACCGGCCGTGCGCGATCCGGCAGCCAGGTCAGCACACTGGTTTGCAACGGGCCGGTTTGCGCAATGGCACTCAGCAGCTCCTGACGGCTGGGGTATTGGTGCAGGGAGTCGGGGTAAAGCGGTCGGAAAAGAATATGCGGGCCGTCCGCCTTCAAGTCTTTCGGCTCGATGATGAACATGTTGCTGACGACATCGCAGGTGGCGCCGGTCTTGCGTTGAAATGCCAAAGGCCTGATGACAATCGACTGCTCCTCAACCATTCGCTCGGCAGCCAGCGGTTGGAACAACGCTTCCACATATCGATAACCCAGGAGGCTGAAGCCGTGCTCACCCTTGATCGAGTGTTCCAGGGCACGCAGCGGCAAATGCAGGCTCAGTTCCAGGCCGAAAAGCCGCAGGCGCTCCCTGGCTTCGGGGTTCTGCCCAAGCAGTTGCGCTTCGAGGTACTCGGGGTAGTGTTTTCCGACATCGACCCGACTCACCAGATCCAGTAAATAGGCCTCGGTGGTCCAGTCTTGAATCAGTTGGTTCCCGGTGTGGCGGATGGTCATCCGGCCTCTGGGTTTGCCGGCAAGATTGTTGATTGCCAGATCGGTCAGCGACATTTGCACGGGTTTGAGGTAGCCGCTGCCCAAGTCGCCGACGGGCACATGAAAGGTCAGTTCCAGCTCATCGGACTTGTAGCCGGGTGCCAGGGGCTGGTCCTTGAGCATTTGCGCGTGCAGTGCATTTCTGGCGAACGTGCGAAGGTCAACGACGCCGTCGCGCAACGAACGTCCCTGCGTCTGTTGTTGGGTGCTGGCCATCGATAACATGTGTTTGCGCCACGCCATACGACCTGTGTCACCCGCGCCCCGCAACCATTCGGGAATTGTCGCTTGCAAGGTCTGAAGGTTTGTCGGGTGGTTCTCGCTGGTGATAAACCGTGCGGCGACATCGGTGATCGCGTCAAACTGCTTTTCAAGGTCAGCCAGGCTTCGGCGTGCAGGCAGTTTGAGCGACTCCAGGTCTTGCAGTTGCCGGTTCAGCAGCAGGGCCGCCTGAGTATCAAAGAGGTTGCCGTCCGGTGCAAAACGCTTCCACGTGATGGCGTCAGCCATGAAGTCATGCTGAAGCCGCGCGCTCCATGCCGTGCCAAAGGCTTGCCGGGACGGGAAGGACTCGATATCGCCGGTCACGCTGCACAACAAATGGGTATCGCCGCAAATCAACAGGATATCCGGGGTCTGCAGCGTGATAGTCACGTCGCCTCTGCTCAACGTGACTTGAAGCGTGCAGGCTTCAATAGCACCTTTGGCCCAGGGTCGCTGAAGGCGTTGACGTTTGTCGGGTTGGCGGGTCAACTCCATGAGAATTTCGGCCTGCGACGCATTATTCGTCGCAAGACGCGTCGCGGAGGTTTTCAACACGCCGGCGAGCAGATCCCCCAGCCATTGCCAGCGGCTGACGCCGGTCTGGTCTTTTTCGTTCCAGCAGTCGGTCAATGATTCCTGAGCGCCGATATAGAGAATGTCGGGTAACTCGCGAATGACTTCCGCGATCACTTGCAGGTCAGGCAGCCGCGATGTCGTGTTGTTGACGGCGAGTCGTGCAGGGGCACGGTTAGTCAAAAAGCAGCTGCGACCGAATTGCTCGCTGAAATCGGGGAATGTACCGCTGGCCAGAAACTCAAGCACCACGTCAATAAGCGGTGTGAGCCGCCAGGCCCCACCCGGGATCGGTTGGGCAATCCTGGTTCGGTCAGGATCGAATGCCAGTTGCGGGTATTTTCCCAGAATACCGTCCTTGAGCATGCGGGCGGTTTGCGAGCGTAATGTCGGCCGGGTGTTGAATCGGGTGCGGACTGCACGCGCGATGATGTCGGTGTTGCTTGCGGTGGCGGGCGGTGATGCAGGTGTGGGCATGATGCAATCCTTTGCATGAGTGGTTGCTCAACGTAAAACCGAATCGAAAGGGATGTGCGGTAGCGGGTTACCGCACATTGATCGATTCGATCGGCATGAAGCATGCGTTCAGGCCAGAAACAGAAAAGCCGCAACCAGGGTTGCGGCTTTTTGTATCTGGAACTCTGCAAGGGGATCGCGTTTTTATGACGAATCGGCGCCCAACACCACATTCAGCGCACTGCGCGCATCATCCAATTGCACCAGCGTCGCGTGCCGTGCACCCAGCGCATCGCGGTTCTCGATGGCCGTGAGAATCGCCTTGTGCCGTGGCAGTGCAAGCTCATGCAGATTCGGACGCTGGTTGGAGTGCTTCAATGCTTCGGCGATCGCCACCGACAGCATGTTGCACAGGTTCGCCAACAGGTCGTTGTGGGTGGCATCGGCGATGCGGCTGTGGAAGTCCAGGTCCGGTTGCAACAGGGCTTCAGGCGTCGGCGCGGCTTCCATGCGTTGGTAGGCTTCACCGATGGAGGCGATGTCCGCGTCGGTGGCGAACTGCGCGGCGAGGGCCGCCGCTGCCGGTTCGATGATGCTGCGCACACTGGTCAGCAAATCGAAGAACTGATTCTGCGGGCTGCTTTGCATCAGCCAGTGCAGCACGTCCGGGTCGAGCATGTGCCATTCCTTGCGCTGCTTGACCACTGTGCCCACTCGCGGACGGGAATACACCAGGCCTTTGGCGACCAACACGCGAGTGGCTTCGCGCAGCACCGGCCGGCTGACCGCGTATTCCTCGCACAACAGGGCTTCGGCGGGCAACTTGTCGTCCGGCTTGAAGCGTCCCGAGACAATCTGCATGCCCAGTTCCTGGACGATGCGCGAGTGCATGCTTTTGCGGTCGGAGGGTTTGCGGTAATCCATGGGGAACGGCGCGATCCTGTGCGATGGAGGTGCCGCGCATGATAGCAGGCGTGGCGGGCATTCATCAGATTCGAAATCTGCGAATGCCTTGTGGCGAGGGAGCCTGTCCGAGAAAACGCAGCTGTGAGTATTGGGGCCGCTTCGCGGCCCAACGGGAGCAAGCTCCCTCGCCACAGGTTCTGTTGCGGTTGCAGAGTTCTCAGGGGGTTAGTGCGAGTGGCGTGGCACCTCGGAGCCACGGCAACCGACCAGGAAGTCAAAGTCACACCCCTGATCCGCCTGCAGCACATGGTCGATGTACAGCTGGCGATACCCGCCGACGATCAGGTTTTGCGGCGGTTGCAGATCGGCCATGCGCGCCGCCAGTTCCGCATCCGGAATGTCCAGGTGCAGCCGGCCATTGGCGCAGTCCAGCTCGATCCAGTCGCCTTCCTTCACTGTCGCCAAAGGCCCGCCGGCCGCCGCTTCCGGTGCCACATGCAAAACGACCGTGCCATACGCCGTGCCGCTCATGCGCGCATCGGAAATGCGCACCATGTCGGTCACGCCTTGCGCCAACAGTTTGGCCGGCAAGCCCATGTTGCCGACTTCGGCCATGCCCGGATAACCCTTCGGTCCGCAGTTCTTCATCACCAGAATCGAGTTGGCATCGACGTCCAGCTCGGGGTCGTTGATCCGCGCCTTGTACATGTCGAAGTTTTCGAACACCACCGCGCGCCCGCGGTGCTGCATCAATTCGGCACTGGCGGCGGACGGTTTGAGTACGGCACCGAGCGGCGCAAGGTTACCGCGCAATACGCAGATACCGCCGTCGGCGCGGATCGGGTTGTCGAGGGTGCGGATCACTTCGTCCTGGCCGTAGATCGGCGCGTCCTTGGTGTTTTCGCCGAGGGTCTTGCCGTTGACGGTCAAGGCATTCGGATGGGGGATCAGGTTGGCTTCGCCGAGGCGACGCAGCACCGCAGGCAAACCGCCGGCGTAGTAGAACTCTTCCATCAGGAAACGCCCGGACGGTTGCAGGTCGACGATGGTCGGCATGCCGCGACCGATGCGGGTCCAGTCGTCCAGGTCCAGTTCGACGCCGATGCGCCCGGCGATGGCTTTCAAATGGATCACCGCGTTGGTCGAACCGCCAATGGCCGCGTTCACACGAATGGCGTTTTCGAAGGCTTCCTTGGTGAGGATTTTCGACAGCCGCAAGTCTTCGCGAACCATCTCCACTGCACGCATGCCGGACATGTGCGCCAGTACATAACGGCGCGCATCCACCGCCGGTATCGCCGCGTTGTGGGGCAGGGAAGTGCCGAGCGCTTCAGCCATGCAGGCCATGGTCGACGCGGTGCCCATGGTGTTGCAGGTGCCCGCGGAGCGGGACATGCCGCCCTCGGCGGCGAGGAAGTCATCGATGGTGATGGTGCCGGCCTTGACCTGTTCGCTGAGCTGCCAGACCACGGTGCCCGAGCCAATGTCCTGGCCCTTGTGTTTGCCGTTGAGCATCGGCCCGCCGGTGACCACGATCGCTGGCACGTCGCAGCTGGCGGCGCCCATCAACAAGGCCGGGGTGGTTTTGTCGCAGCCGGTCAGCAGCACCACGCCATCGATGGGGTTGCCGCGAATGGCTTCTTCAACGTCCATGCTCGCCAGGTTGCGGGTGAGCATGGCGGTCGGGCGCAGGTTCGATTCACCGTTGGAGAACACCGGGAATTCCACCGGGAAACCACCGGCCTCGATCACGCCGCGTTTGACGTGTTCCGCAATCTGGCGGAAATGCGCGTTGCACGGGGTCAGTTCCGACCAGGTGTTGCAGATGCCGATGATCGGCTTGCCGTGGAACTGGTGGTCGGCGATGCCCTGATTCTTCATCCAGCTGCGGTACATGAAGCCGTTCTTGTCGGCCGTGCCAAACCATTGGGCGGAGCGCAGGGTGGGTTTCTTATCAGACATGATCGATTCTCTTATTGTATGACTATATTGTTCGAGCTGAGGCGTAACATAAGCGCAATTTCGCCGCTTTGGAAGTGTTGCTTGCTTAAATAGTATTACTATATAGTCGGGCTCAACGGAGGGATGGCCCTGGCGGTTTTCCGCGAGAGGTGTCCCCCGAGGTTCTATAACAACAACAATCGGAGACCGATCTCATGAGCCAGGAACTGCGGCTTATACGTCGCATCACGCTGAAACTGATTCCCTTCCTGATCCTGCTGTACCTGATCGCCTATGTGGATCGCTCCGCCGTAGGCTTCGCCAAGCTGCACATGGGCGCCGACATCGGTATCGGCGACGCGGCTTACGGCCTCGGTGCCGGGTTGTTTTTCATTGGTTACTTCCTGCTGGAAATCCCCAGCAACCTGATGCTCGAGCGCTTTGGCGCACGGCGCTGGTTTGCGCGGATCATGGTCACCTGGGGCGCCATCACCATCGGCATGGCGTTCGTCCAGGGACCGCACAGCTTTTATGTGATGCGCTTTCTGCTGGGCGCCGCCGAAGCCGGGTTCTTCCCGGGCGTTCTGTACTACATCACCCAATGGTTCCCGGTTCGCCATAGAGGCAAGATCCTCGGCTTGTTCATCCTGTCCCAACCGATCGCCATGCTGATCACCGGCCCGGTGTCCGGCGGCCTGCTGGGTATGGACGGCATTCTTGGCCTGCATGGCTGGCAGTGGCTGTTCATCGTCATCGGCACCCCGGCGATCCTGCTGACCTGGCCGGTGCTGCGTTGGCTGCCGGATGGTCCGCAACAGGTGAAGTGGATGGATCAGCCCGAGAAAGACTGGCTGGCCGGCGAGCTGAAAAAAGACCTGGAAGAATACGGCCAGACCCGACATGGCAATCCGTTGCATGCGCTCAAGGACAAACGCGTGTTGCTGCTGGCGCTGTTTTATCTGCCGGTGACCCTGAGCATTTATGGGCTCGGCCTGTGGCTGCCGACGCTGATCAAACAGTTCGGCGGCACCGACCTGGTCACCGGTTTCGTGTCATCGGTGCCGTACATTTTCGGGATCATCGGCTTGCTGATCATTCCGCGCAGTTCCGATCGCTTGAATGATCGCTACGGCCACCTGGCGGTGCTCTATGTGCTGGGTGCCATCGGCCTGTTCCTCAGCGCCTGGCTGACGGTGCCGGTGCTGCAACTGGCGGCGTTGTGCTTGGTGGCGTTCGCTCTGTTCTCCTGCACGGCGGTGTTCTGGACCTTGCCCGGCCGGTTCTTTGCCGGCGCCAGCGCGGCGGCGGGGATTGCGTTGATCAACTCGGTGGGCAACCTCGGCGGCTACATCGGCCCGTTCGTGATTGGTGCGCTGAAGGAATACACCGGGAACCTGGCGTCGGGGTTGTACTTCCTTTCGGGGGTGATGGTGTTCGGGTTGGTGTTGACCGGCGTGGTTTATCGGTTGCTGGAGCGTAAGCATGTGCTGCCGGCCGACCAGTTTGCTGCCAGCGCACGTGGTGCCACCCGCACCTGACAAGAAAGAAACAATCACCGCCGCTGCCATAGGGCCGTGGTGTTCTGATCAATAGGAGAAGTCTCATGCGTCTGGTTCAATTCGAATTGATTAACGGCGAGCGCCGCGTCGGCGTGGTCGAGGACGATCGGGTCCGTGAAGTACAAGACGCGCGCACGGTGCGCGATGTGGCACTGGCGGCGATCGAGGCGGGCGTCAATCTTGAGCAGCAGGTACGAACCCTGGGCCTGGGCATCAGCCATGACTATGCACAACTGCTGGCCGAACTGCGCATCCTGCCACCGCTGGACCATCCGGACCCTGCGCACATGCTTGTCAGCGGCACCGGCCTGACCCATTTGGGCAGCGCCTCGGCGCGGGACAAGATGCATCAGCAGGCCGGCGACGAAGCGGCGATGACCGACACCATGCGCATTTTCAAATGGGGCGTGGAGGGTGGCAAACCGGCAACGGGGCAGGCCGGCGTTCAACCAGAGTGGTTCTATAAAGGTGACGGCAGTATCGTCGTGCGCCCCGGCCATCCGTTCCCGCTGCCACCCTTCGCTGAAGACGCCGGCGAAGAGCCCGAGCTGAGCGGCCTCTACGTCATCGGCCACGATGGCAAGCCGTATCGCCTCGGGTTCGCAGTGGGCAACGAGTTCTCCGACCACGTCATGGAACGCAAGAATTACCTGTACCTGGCCCACTCGAAATTGCGCAGTTGCAGTTATGGCCCGGAATTGCGGGTCGGTGAACTGCCGGAACATCTGGCGGGCACCAGCCGCATTTTGCGTAACGGCGAAGTGCTGTGGCAGAACGAGTTTCTCAGCGGCGAGGCCAACATGTGCCACAGCCTGGAAAACCTCGAGTACCACCATTTCAAATACAGCCAGTTCCTGCGTCCGGGGGACGTGCACATTCACTTCTTCGGCACCGCGACCCTGTCCTTTGCCGACGGTATCCGCACCCGACCGGGTGACGTGTTCGAAATCAGTCAGGCCGAGTTCGGCGCACCGTTGATCAACGGTATTGCACCGGTTGCAGCGGCGTTCGAGCCCGGCACCATCGGCACTCTTTAAGGAGACATGCATGACCCGGATTCTTGGTCACAACTACATCGGCGGCCAGCGCAGTGCCGCCGGCGCCGTCAAACTCCAGAGCATCGACGCCAGTACTGGCGAAGCGTTGCCTTACGATTTCCTCCAGGCCACGCCGGAAGAAGTGGATGCCGCCGCCACGTCTGCCGCTGCCGCTTACCCGGCGTTTCGCAGCTTGAGTGCCGAACGCCGTGCGCAATTTCTCGATGCCATTGCCGACGAACTCGACGCCTTGGGCGATGAATTTGTCGCCGTGGTTTGCCGCGAAACCGCATTGCCCGCAGCGCGCATTCAAGGCGAACGCGGTCGCACCAGTGGCCAGATGCGCCTGTTCGCCAAGGTCCTGCGTCGCGGTGATTTCTATGGTGCGCGGATCGATCGGGCATTGCCGGATCGCAAGCCGTTGCCACGCCCCGACCTGCGTCAGTACCGCATCGGCCTCGGCCCGGTTGCCGTGTTTGGCGCGAGCAATTTCCCCCTGGCCTTTTCCACTGCCGGTGGCGACACCGCTTCAGCCCTGGCCGCCGGTTGCCCGGTGGTGTTCAAGGCCCACAGTGGTCACATGGCGACGGCCGAGCAGGTTGCGGATGCGATCATTCGCGCCGCCGAAAAAACCGGCATGCCGGCCGGTGTATTCAACATGATTTACGGCGGCGGGGTCGGTGAAGCGCTGGTCAAGCATCCGGCGATCCAGGCCGTCGGTTTTACCGGTTCGCTCAAGGGGGGTCGAGCCTTGTGCGACATGGCTGCAGCCCGTGCGCAGCCGATCCCGGTGTTCGCCGAGATGTCGAGCATCAACCCGGTGATCGTGTTGCCGCAGGCGCTGGAAGCCCGGGCTGAAACCGTCGCCCGTGACCTGACGGCTTCGGTGGTTCAAGGCTGTGGCCAGTTCTGCACCAACCCTGGCCTGGTAATTGGCATTCGCTCGCCGCAGTTCAGTGCATTCGTGCAGCAGGTGGCGGGGTTGATCAACGATCAGCCGGCGCAAACCATGCTCAATGCCGGGACGTTGAGCAGCTATGGCAAAGGCCTGCAAAAACTCCTCGCGCATCCGGGCATCGAGCATCTGGCCGGCCAGGCGCAACAGGGCAACCAGGCCCGGCCGCAACTGTTCAAGGCTGATGTCAGCCTGCTGATCAATGGCGACGAGGTGCTGCAAGAGGAAGTCTTCGGCCCGACCACGGTGTTTGTCGAAGTGGCGGATCAGGCGCAACTCAGCGCCGCGTTGAACGGGCTGCACGGGCAACTGACGGCGACGATCATTGGCGAATCAACCGACTTCGAACAGTTCGGTGAACTGACAGCGTTGCTGGAACAGAAGGTTGGGCGGATCTTGCTCAACGGCTATCCGACTGGCGTCGAGGTGTGTGATTCGATGGTCCATGGCGGCCCGTACCCGGCGACGTCCGATGCGCGTGGCACGTCGGTGGGCACGCTGGCGATTGACCGTTTCCTGCGGCCGGTGTGCTTCCAGAATTACCCGGACAGCTTGCTGCCGGAGGCTTTGAAGAATGGCAATCCGCTGCGCATTCAGCGGTTGGTGGATGGCCAGCCTTCGCGTGAGGCCCTCTAACGGCTAAACACCCATCACTGTGGGAGCGAGCAGGCTCGCTGCCACAGTTGTTCGGGGTGTACATGCATTCTGCGCCCGACTCAGGCTACCCCCACATTAAGCTATCATTGCGTCTTTCCCCTTCAAAGATTGACTGCCATGACTGCCTCAACCGACACCTTGCTCAGCACCCTCGAACACTGCGACATGGTGGAAATCGACGGGCTGCATGCCTTTGAATTCTCCCTCGATGAAGACGACAACCTGCACATCGAATGCATGGACGGCCGTGCCGCAAAACGTTGGGAGTTCACCCCGGCGCAGATCCAGGCTGCGATCTTTGATCCTGCCTTGCAGAGCTGGGTCATCACCGGCGATTCCGGAGAGCATCGGCTGGTGTGCATGACCGCTTTCCGCGGTGATGATGACGAGGATGAAGTGAATGAGGATGCGTAATCTCTGGCCACTGTTGATGGCTGGCAGCGTCGGCGCCATGGGCGTTCAGACGGCAGCGGCCGATCAATATCAGTTGTTGGTGGGGTCGTACACCGCCGGCCAGAGCCAGGGCATTTACCGCCTGAATTTCGACAGCGCCACCGGGCAGATCGACGCCAAGCCCCTGCAGGTGGTCAAGAGTGAAAACCCGTCCTGGCTGACCCTGTCCAACGATCAGCGCTATCTGTTCGCGGTCAACGAAAACGGCCCTGGCCAGAAAGACCCGGTCGGGCGCGTCAGCAGTTATGCGATCGATTCGAAGACCCATGAACTGAGCCTGATCAATCAGGTGCAGAGCCTGGGCAACGAGCCGACCCATTCGAGCCTCAGCGGCGATGCCAGCCATTTGTTCGTCAGCAATTACTCAGTGGCTGAAGATCCGGGCGGCACGTTGGCGGTGTTGCCGGTGGGCGCCGATGGCAAGCTCAAAACCGTCGTTCAGATGAGCAGTCACCCGTCCAGCCGGGTCAACCCCGAACGGCAGATGTCGGCACATGTGCATTCGACGGTGTCCTCGCCAGATGGCAAGTTTGTGTTCTCCAATGATTTGGGGGCGGACAAGATCTTCGTCTATCGTTTCGATCCGAAGGGCAACCCGGACTTGCCGTTGACCCCGGCGACACCGGCGTCGGTCCAATTGCCGCCCGGCAGCGGGCCGCGGCACTTGCTGTTCAGCGCGGACGGCAAGCACGCCTGGCTGACCATGGAAATGAGTGCGCAGGTCGCTGTGTTCGATTACCGGAACGGCACGCTCGAGCAAACGCAGATGGTCGATTTGGCGGCCGGGCAACCGACGTCGGACAAGGCGGCCGCGGCGTTGCATGCCTCAAGGGATGGCAAGTTCCTCTATGTCAGCAATCGCGGAACGGCCAATCAGCTGCTGGTGTTTGCCATCGACCCAACCACCGGCCACCTCAAGGAGCTGCAACGCCGTTCGGTGGAAGGTGATCACCCGCGCGAGTTCAGCCTCGACCCGAGTGGCGGCTTCGTGCTGATCGGTAATCAGAAGAGCAACCAGATTGTCGTGGTCGAACGCGATGCCAAGAGCGGTCTGCTGGGTAAAACCGTGCAGAAACTGCCGATGGATGCCCCGAGCGACCTCAAGTTCGTGGTGCGTCAATAGGCCGCAGGCCCCGGTTGATGGGGCCTGCCTCCTTCTATTAATGACGCTGATATCTGCTAATGCTACAAAAGATTTCAAGGCGCCAGCCTCGACGGTTAAGTTTGCTTCACGGCCCCACCGGGCAAGCAAGCCAACTGACTTCGAGGAATACCGCCATGAACTTCAATCTTTTCTCTGTAATCGCCGCTTCCGCTATTTCTGCCACCGTTGCTCTGCCTGCCAGCGCCAACGTTGAAATCAGCGACAAAAAATCCCACACCCAAAGCTACACCCAGAAATACCTGCAACAGAGCGCCAACTTCTACGCCGCGCTGGATCACAAAACCCAAGCCTGAAAGCCTGGCCCTGCACCCTTTATGCAGGAGCGAAGTCACTTGCGCCGATCAAGCTGAAAAGCTTCGAGAACGCCTGAGTGATGTCGCTCCTGCATAACGCGTTTACGACAGCATCATATTGCTATCAATGCACTGCTTGATATCACATAGCCATGAGTTTAAATTTGACGCTGACTTATTGACTCCTTCTCTAATAAAAAGGATCGACAGCATGGCGATGCGTCTGGCCGTGGCACTTCTGTTCCTCTATTCGACCCCCATTTTATCGGCAGCAACGCCCATCCCAGGCGAGCCCGACGCAGCGCGTGAACGCATGATTAGTTTTATTGAAGGCTGAAATAGACTGGCTTAATGATCAACGAAGCTGATGCTTACTATGGATAACCTTGAGTGGTTGTCACGGCTTTTTTGATCGATTCTGTGGGCACTGAAACATGCCCACGGAGAACATCATGGCCAGCACAATCCTCACTTCAGCCAAATACGGCGCCTACCTGGCCATCGGTCTTTACGTGGCGCTGGTGTCGGTCGTCAGCATTACCGCGCAATCGCAGCACGAATTCGAAGCACCGATTCAGGTCGCTTATCCCGCCATTCAGTTCGAACACCGTGTGCAAAACGCCGTGGTCGATCACGCAGACGTGGCGGGAGTGGCAGGGGCATGAAAGGGGTCAGACTCTGGATCATTGCCTTGCTGGCGTTCATGACCAATGGCTCATCCCTGTTGGGAATCGGGCAAGCCTCGGCAGGCTCTGTCGCGCGGTCGATCGAAGCCAATCACAACATGGCTCACAACATCCAGACCGCCAAGGCTCTGGGCCTGCTGGCCGGTAATCCGCCGATGAAACGCCCAGGCGATTTCTTCGGGCCGTTCCAGATTGATTGCTCGGTGCTGCAGATGTGTGAGGTGTTTGCTTGAATCGCGAACCGACGCGGTCGATTGTGGCGAGGGAGCTTGCTCCCGCTCGGCTGCAAAGCAGTCGTAAATCCAGAAGCTCGATGTGGCTGACGAAAAGAAGGGCCGCTTCGCAGCCCAGCGGGAGCAAGCTCCCTCGCCACAGGGGGTTGCTACTTGGCCATAATTGCGCAGAACAGGTCTGACTCCAAAAACCGTTGCAACCACGCCTGCAAACGCCGATAGGGCGTCTGCCCGAACCACTCGCGATCCACATGGGCGAATTGCCGAATGAACGGCATCAGCGCAACATCCGCCAGGCTCGGATGGTTCGCCAACAAATAGTCGCGCCCCTCCAGCAACTCATCCAGCTTGCGCAAGAACACCTCGCCCTCGGCGCGATAAAATTCCATCGGCTGCTCGGGGTAACGCTCGGCGTACTTGTAGCGATTCAGATGCACCTTGAACGCCTGATCGTTCTCTTCGATCAGCGCAGCGATCTGCGCTTGCGCCGCAGGATCCCCGGTGAGCAACCAATCCTGAGGATCGTGCTGCGCCAGCGCCCAGCGCATGATCGACAGGCTTTCATCGATCACTCCACCGTCCACACTCAGCACCGGCACCGTGCCTTTGCTCGACAGCGCCAGCATCTCGGCAGGCTTGGCCTTCAGGCTGACCTCGACGATGTTCACCGCAACCCCCGAGTAACGCAGGGCCATCCGCGCCCGCATCGCGTACGGGCAGCGGCGGAAGGAGTACAGCGTATTCATTTCACCTCCAGCGTACTCAGACCGTTGCCCTGGCGGTGGACCTGAATCTGTACCGGAATCCGTTCGTGCATTTCCTGAACGTGGGAAATCACCGCGACCTTGCGGCCCTGCGCCTGCAAACCGTCGAGGGCATCCATGGCCAGTTGCAGGGATTCCGGGTCAAGGCTGCCGAAGCCTTCGTCGATGAACAGCGATTCGATTTTCAGCGTGCTCGACGCCATCGACGCCAGGCCCAATGCCAGTGCCAGGGAGACGAGGAAGGTTTCGCCGCCGGACAACGAATGCACCGAGCGCAGTTCGTCGCCCATCTCGGTGTCCATCACCAGCAACCCGAGCATGCTGCCGCCGCGCTTCAAGCGATAGCGCCGCACCAGTTGCCGTAGCTGGACGTTGGCGTGATGCACCAGCAGGTCGAGGTTGTAGGCCTGGGCGATCTTGCGGAAGGTGTCGCCGCTGGCGGAACCGATCAACGCATTCAGGCGCGCCCAACGCTGGTACTCGGTGTAGGCGTCGGCGATCTGTTGGGTCAACGCCTGATTGGCGTTTTGTCGGCGCTGATCCTCGGCCTGTTCAGCGCGCAGTTCGGCGCAATGGTGCTCGCTGGCGGCAAACTGGCCTTGCAGTTCGTTCAGGGCGGTAGCCAGTTGCTCGGCATCGAGATTGCCGTTGTGCTGCGCCTGGTGAAGGGTCAGGCGTTTATCGCGCTCCTGTAACAACACCTTGGCTTGTTCGATGGCTTTTTCGTTGTGCTGCAAGCGTTGGCGCAATTCGCTGACCTGTTGGTCGTCGACGCTCAGCAACTGCTCCAGGCCGCCGTCATCCAGTTCCGGATGCAAGGCGCGCCAGTCGGCGATCTTCGTGTTCAGTTCGCGGTCTTCGGCTTCCAGGGCGATCAGGCGGTCTTGCTGCGCTTTCAGTTCCGCCGCCAGTTGCACCAGCCGTGTGCGTACGGATTGCAGTTCCTGATTCGCAGCTGTTTCGGCATGGCGCGCCTGTTCGACAGCCTGATCCAGCTGCTGCTGCCACTGTTCGGCGCTGCTGTGGGAGCCGAGCAATTGCGTCAGTTGTTGCTGGCAGGTCTGTTGCTGCTCGGCGAGGGCAGAGAATTGTTGCTGGGCCGCTTCCAGCTGCTGGACGCGGGTCAGTTGACGATCCTGTTCCTTCTCCAGCGTCTGCTGGCGTTGTTGCTGTTCGCTGAGTTCGTCGCGTTGCTGATCGAGTTGTTCCAGGCGCTGGGCGATCTGCCGGTCGAGCTGCATGAAGGTAGCGGCAGGCTCATTGCGCAAGGCGTCCAGTGTGTCGGCCGGGAGCAGGGTGCTGAACGCGGTCAGTTCTTCGTCCAGACGCTGGCGATCATTGCTTAGTTCGCGTTGCTGATTGGCCAGATGCTGGGCTGCCTGCAGGCTCGCGGTTTCAGCGCTGCGCAGTTGCTGTTGAAGGCGCGCGGCGTCCTGTTGCAGGGTGAGCAGGGCGGTTTGCCGCTGTTCGTCCTGGGTGATGCTTTGGTTCAACTGGCTGTTTTGCTGGTTCAGCCAGGCATCGCGTTTTGCGCTGTCCTGAGAAAACAACTGCGCTGACAGCGGGTGCACATCGAGGCTGGGGGCCAGGTTCTGCTGCTGTGCGACGAGCTGTTCCTGCTGTTGCAGCAACTCCTTTTGTTGCGCAATCACACCGCCGACTTCGGTGCGCAGGTCGGTGAGTTTTTCCTTGAGCAAATCCACCGCTTTCTGTGCGTTGGCCTGTTCGCTTTCATCATGGCGACCGAGGCTTTGCAATAGCGCCTCGGGCTGATGATAAGGATGGTCCAGGCTGCCGCAAACCGGGCACGGCTGATCATCCTGCAACTGCTCGCGCAGTTCTTCCACGCTGGCGCTGCGGGCCAGGCGCTGGCGTTCCAGCAGTTCGCGAGTCACCGTCAGGGTCTGTTCGGCGACGGTCAGTTCGTTTTTGGTTTTCACCCCGTCCTGGGTCAGGCGGTCACGTTCCTGCTGGGCAATGGTTTGGCGTTGCTGCAGTTCCGCGATGCGCTTGTCCAGCTCCTGCTGGCTGGCCCACAGACGCGTCAGTTCCTCAAAGCTGCGCAGTTGCTTGCGATTGTCTTGCAACAGATTGCCCAGCAACTGGATCTGTTCGGCCACCGCTTCCGGCTCGGCGCCGGCCTCTTTGTAGAGCACTTCCAGGTTTTGTTTTTGCGTGGCCCATTCTTCGGCGGCACGGCTGGCGTTGAACTGCAGTGACGCCAGTTCGGCCTGCCCCTTGTTCAGGCGATTGCCGATCAGCATCAACTGCTGAAGACGGTCGCGGTAGGCGTTCCAGGCGTCGCTGAGCGGCGCAAGATGGGTGCTTTGCTCAAGCTCGGCAGCAATCCGTTGCAGGCGCTCGGCGACCCGATTCTGCTGATCGAGCAAACCTTGGATTGTCTGTTGGCCTTCAGAGCAGGCCAGTTCTGCCTGCTGCTTGAGGTCGGCACTGAGGCCGGTGTCCTTGATCAGGCGGGCGAGGGTGCTTTGCGCCTCAAAGGCCTGACGCAGCAGTGGCACACTTGATGTGTGTTGGCTTTGCGCCTCGACCAGCGCGGTTTGCGCGGCGCCCAGACTGTGTTCGAGTTGCGTCTGACGCGCCTGCAACTCCTGTTCTTGCCGGGTGTGCTGCTGAATCTGCTCAGCCAGCGGCGTGAGGCGGGCACTGAGTTCGGTCTGACGGGCGAACTGGTGCCGTTGGGGCGCCAGGTGTTCCAGGCGGGTCAGCTTCAGGCGTTCGCCGGCCAGGCTTTCCCAATCCTGTTGGGCGCTGGTCAGTTGTTCGGTGGCGCTGAGCTGTTCGTCCTGCAACTGGCGCAGCTCTTTCAGCCACGTGTGTTGCAGCTCTAATTGCTTGAGTTGCGCCTGTTGGTTCTTGAGTTGCTGCTGCGCCTCATTGAAGCGTTCATCCAGCTCCGCACGGGCTTCGGGCGCCAGCGGTGTGACGCCGGTCGCTTGATCCTGCAACAGCTTGTGGGTTTCGCGGGCCTCTTTGGTCTTGTCGAACGCGCGACGACCCAGGCGCGTGTAGAGCGCAGTGTCGGTGAGTTTTTCCAGCAGTTCGCTGCGCTCGTTGTCATTGGCTTTGAGGAACGCACTGAACTCACTCTGGGCCAGCAACACGGCGCGGGTGAACTGCTCGAAGTTCAAACCGAGGACGGCTTCGAGCTGGGCCTTGAACTCGACTTTCTGACTGGCCAGCAGCTGATCCAGGTCGATGTCGCGCAAACTTTGACGGCTGGCTTGCAGCTTGCCGCCGGCCTTTTCCCGGGCGCGATTGGCTTCCCAGCGAGCGCGGTAGCGGCGGCCATCGATGCCGACGAAATCCACTTCGGCATAGCCTTCACCGGTGCCGCGACGCAGCAGTGTGCGAGGGTCGCCGGTGCTGATCTCGCCGTCGGCGTCCGGCGCCTTGGCCGACACTTGAGCGTTGCTCAGTCGTGGCACGGCGCCGAACAGCGCCAGGCACAAGGCATCGAGCAAGGTGCTTTTGCCGGCGCCGGTGGGCCCAGTGATCGCGAACAAACCGGCGCTGGCCAGCGGTTCGGCGGTGAAGTCGATTTCAAACGGCCCGGCCAACGATGCGAGGTTTTTCAGGCGGATCGCGAGAATTTTCATGGCTGTTCGCTCTCCATCTGCACGTCCTGCAACAACTCGGCAAAGTCTTGCAGCGTTTGCTCGTCGACTTCGCTGCCGTAGTTGTCCAGCCAGGCGCGGCTGAACAGTTCCTGAGGCGTGAGTTGGTCCAGTTCGATCAGGGGGGCGCCGTCATCGACGCCATCGCGACTGCCGTTGCCCGCGTACTCAGCGGCGATGCGCACCAGGCGCACGGCTTTGCCTTGCAGGGCCGATTCCACCTGGTGGCGCAAATCAGGTTGCGGCTCATCCAGGCGAACCCGGACTTCCAGCCATGGCTGACGCTGAATATCCGCCAGCAGATCGATGTTCGGCAGGTCGGCGAGTTGCAGGAGGATATCGGCCAAGGGCGCGGGGCCGATGCGTTGCAGGTTCACGGCGCGGGGAATCAGTTTCGGCTCCACGCTGACCAGGGTTTCGCCGTCGAGCTGGATATCGAGAATCTGATGCTGATAGCCGATTTCGGAGAACGACAATGGAATTGGCGAGCCGCTGTAGCGAATGCGCTCTTCACCGTTGACCTTCTGCGGCTTGTGCAAATGACCGAGGGCGACGTAGCTGATGCTCGGGCCGAACAGGCTGGCAGGCAGCGCTTCAGCATTGCCGATGATCAGGCTGCGCTCGGAGTCTTCCGACACCGAGCCGCCGGCCATGTGCGCATGACTGATGGCAATCAGCGCCTGGCCCTTCTTGCGCTTGGCGTTGGCGGCTTCGATCAGCCATTCATGAACCTGGCCGATCCCGCGCAGATAATTGTCGCCCAGATGCGCGCCGGTCACTTCGGCAGGCCGCAGGAACGGCAGCGCCAGGCACCAGGCGACAGTTTTGCCCTTGGCGTCCGGCAGTGGCAGCAGCAAACGCTCGGCGTCGAGCTGCCCGTCATCCAGCCACAACACACGACCCAGAGCGTGGGTACGCAAACGACGCATCAGCGGTGCGGGCAGTTCGATGCGCGAACCTGAATCGTGGTTGCCGGCGATCATCACGATGGTCAGCTTCGGTTGTTGTTCATGGGCGCTGACGATGAAGTCGTAGAGGCGCTCCTGGGCTTTGACCGGTGGATTGACCGTGTCGAAGATGTCGCCGGCGATCAGCAGCACATCGGGCTGGTCCAGCTTCAACTGGCGCAACAGCCACTCGAGGAAACAACCGTGCTCGAAATCACGGTCCTGGCCGTGCAGGTTCTGCCCAAGGTGCCAGTCGGAGGTGTGAAACAGACGCAAGGCGAGCTCCGTAGGAAATGAGGTAATAGCCGCGAGGAAAATGACAGCGGCGAAAAGGGGGAGAGTTTACGGGTAAACACATTTGATCGCTCGATGGATCTGATCAAGCCGAAACCTGTGGCGAGGGAGCTTGCTCCCGCTGGGCTGCGAAGCAGACCCCTTCAATCTTTCTGATACACCGAGTCGCCTTGATTTACGACTGCTGCGCAGTCGAGCGGGAGCAAGCTCCCTCGCCACAAAAGCTCTCTTCATCTCAGGGCAGTGTTTATTTCGGATAAAGCGGCGGCAACCCACTGTCGCCGACCGGATCATGAACCCGCTCGGCAATCGGGATCGCCTTGATCGCGCGCCACAACTCTTCTCCCTGCCAATGCTGGCCAGTTTCGCTGTACAGCGCCCCGTTCAAACCATCCAGCGCGTCCGATAACGGCACAAATCGCGCCGCCATGTCGGCCAGGGTTTCCGGTTGTTGCCGGGCCCAGGCGTCGAGGGCCTGACGGGTGGCGTGGGGGTCGTTGGCCTGGCAGGCGCGCTTGAGGTCGTCGAGCACGGTGCGCGGGCTCGGGCCGGCCTGGGCCGCGCGCAGGATCGCCGGTTGCCAGCGGGCGCGCCACCAGAGGCCAAAACCCAGCAGAGTGGTGCAGGCCAGCATCACGGTGCTGAGTTTCCACCACCAGAGTGCTTCGTTGTCGGCAGCGGAAATGACCGTCGGCATGCCCGCCGGGCTATCGACCATCAATCCCGGATTGTTCGCTACTTGCAGGGTCCGGGCCGGCAGGCTGGTGTGCTCCAGGTGATCCTCGAACGTGTTCCACCAGACGACCTCCACCGCCGGCAACTCGACGTCACCGTCGCGAACAGGCACCAGCGCCTCACGGTCCTCACGGCTGCCGATCAGGCCGCGCTCGCTGTTCTGGTTGACCAGCACCGGCTGATCCGGATAACGGCGCAAGCCATTGACATCGGTCACCGGCAACGGTGGCAGTTGAGAACTGGCCAGGCCTTCAGCCCTCAAGGTCAGGCTGCGAGTCAGCGAATCGCCCACCTGCGCGTGATCCGGCTCAGGGTTCCAGCTCTCGCTCAAGCTCAGGCTGCGGGCCGGTAACCAAGGCACGTCAGCCGGATAGGTGGCTGGTTTTGCCTTGACGGTCAGCGGCAGTTGGGCCGAGCTGACGCGCATTAGTTTGCCAGACTTCGGCACCTGGGATTCGGCGTCCTGGGCCGGCTGGGCGTCGACCAGCGTGGCGCTGAAAATCTGCGCCGGAATGATCAACTGGCCGCTGTGTTGCGGGTAGATCGCGTAGCGCAGTTCAATCACGCCATGGCGCAGGCCGTTGATGTCTTTTTCGTATGTCCGCGACTCACCCAGTTGCTCGATGCGCGCATCGGGAATCTGCAACGGGGTCAGGCTGCTGTCGTCGTACAGCGAAACGGAATGGTAGATGCGCAAGGTCAGGATCGCCTGGGCCTGCACGTACACGCTGCTCTGATCGAGGCTGGCGTCGATGAACACCGGCGCCAGCTTGTTCTTGCTGTCCTGGGTTTCGCTTTCTACCACTTGCAGGGTAATCGGCTGGCTTTGCGCGTCGCCCAGTTGCAACGTGGGAATCACCACGCTGCCGTTCTGGCGCGGCAGCAGGGTGATGATCCAGCGGGTGGTGGCGCGGTTGTCGCCGTTAATGGTGGTCAACTGGTTGACCTGGCGGGTGCCGCGAACGTCGAACAGCGGCTCCAGCGCCGTCAGGTCGGGCTTGCCGAACTGCGTCACGTCGTTGGATTCCAGGGTCAGCTCGACCGTCTCGCCGGAGTTCAGGCGACTGCGATCGACACTGGCGACCAGCCCCGCAGCCTGGGCCTGAACTGTCCAGAGAAACATGGCAAGCAAGAAAGCGGTGAAGCGGGTCATCGAGTTTTTTCCTGATCCTGATGTTGTTGCTGTTCGTACCAGAATTTGCGTCTGAGCAATTCACCCGGATCATCCGGAATCTTGCGCAGCCATTGCTCCAGCGCCTGACGCTGTTCGCCATCGATGGCATCGCCGGCCGGGCGCAATGGCGGGGTGGTGCTTTGTTCGTCGCCCAACTCACTGCCGGGCACTTCATTGGTGCCGGGGCGCGGGGCTGTCGTATCCGACTGTTCCGCATCGGGTGTAGCCGTCTGGGCGTCGGACTTCGGTTCGCCACTGTTCGACGGTTGGGTGGCGGCGCCGGGCGGCGGTTCCTGCGGGGTTCCGGTCTCGTCGCCTTCGGTTTTGTCCGGCTCGACGGGGGCCGGTGTGTTTTTCTGTTTGAGCAGATTTTCCACCAAGGCCTTGTTGGTCTGCGCCGGGCGCAGGTCTGGTTGACGTTCCAGCGCCTGTTCGTAAGCATCCAGCGCGGCTTCCAGCTCTCCGCTCTTTGCCAGCGCGTTGCCACGATTGTAGTGGGCGTGGGCGTCATTGCCTTCGGCGAACCGCTGGGCGGCGCCGCTGTAGTCGCCGGACTCATAGAGCGCGACGCCTTGCCATTGTCGATCTTCGAAGTGTTGCGCGGCTTCGGCGGGGCGCTTCTTCTTGAGCAGGTGCAGCCCCTGTTGATCCGGGCGCAGCCACAAGTCCTCAAAGTCGAAGGCGTAGCTCGGTTGCGGAAACAGGAACAGCAACGGCAGGCAGAACAACCAGCCGCGACGACCGGCGCAGGCTGCCAACAGCAGCAACGGCAACAACAGCCAGTAACCCTGATCGGCCCAGGTATCGAGGCGCAAGGTCTGGCCATCGTTGCGCAGATGACGTGGACCGTCGAGCAGGCCGAGGGCGCGCAGGTCGGCGTCGTCCAGCCCCCCATGGCGATAACGCCCGTCGAGGCCGTTGACGAACGCTTTCAGGCTCGGCTCGTCCAGGTGCGGGACCAGAATTGCGCCCTGATCGTCCTTGAGGAAACTGCCGTCTTCCTGCGTGATTGGCGCACCTTCGGCGGTGCCGATGCCGAGCATCAGGAATTCTGTCGACTTGCCGTCCAGCGCCTGCTGAATCCCTTCGCGTTCCAGGTCGGTCAAGGACGAGCCGACCAGCAGGATCCTGCCGTCACCCAAGGCACTCTGAGTCAACAGCGCAAGGGCCTTGTTCACCGCAAGGTCGGCGCGATGGCCTGCCAGGGGCATCAGCGACGGTTTGAGCGCATCCAGCAGATTACGACTGGTGGAGAGGTCATCCGACAGCGGCACCAGCGTGTGCGCGCTGCCTGCGTAGACAACAATGGCGGTCTGCGCGTCGCTGCGATTCTGCAGCAGGTCGAACAGCTTGCGCCGGGCCTGTTCCAGCCGGTTAGGCGTCACGTCGGTGGCGAGCATTTCCGGGGTCAGCTCCAGAATAACCACCAGCGGGTCGGCCGGTTTCTGACTGGTTTGCTCGACACGCTCCCAGCTCGGTCCGAGCAGCGCCAGTATCGTTAACAGCCACGCTACGCCGAGCGCGACCCACGGCAGTTTGCTCTCGCGTCCGTTGCCGCCACTGAGCAGCGCGGAATGAAAGGCGGGTGGCAGAATCATCTGCCAGCGACCGGCGCGCTTCTGCCGATGCCAGAGCTGCCAGAGCAACCAGCCGAGCAGCGGCAACAGCAGCAGCCACCAAGGGCGGAACCAGTAAGGCCACAGTTCGCTCATCGGCGCCTCCGCAGGCGCAGGCGCTTGAGCCGTTGGCGCCAGTCAGGCAATGGTGTCTGCAAGAACAGATCCCTGGTAAACAGACGCTGCAACGGGTTGTCCGGCCAGCGTTCGCGGATGACCAGCAGCATGCTCAACAGCAGCGCTATCGCCAGCGGCCAGTGATACAACGTCTGCGCCGGACGGGCCTGGGTCGGTTGTTGAGTCACCGGCTCCAGTTGATCGAGAGTTTCCTTGATCGCTTGCAACTCCTTGCCGTCGCGAGCGCGGAAATACTGGCCGCCCGTGGCGGCGGCGATGGCCTTCAACGCAGGTTCGTCGAGGTCCAGGCTCGGGTTGATCCCGAGGAATGCTGCGGTGCCGCTGTCCTCGGGATCGGCGCCGATGCCGATCGGGTAGATTTTCACGCCTTCATTGGCCGCCAGCCGCGCTGCCGTCAGCGGGTCGATTTCGCCGCCGTTATTGGCGCCGTCCGTCACCAGAATCAGCACGCGGCTTTGCGCCGGACGCATGCGCAGGCGTTTGATCGCGAGGCCGATAGCGTCGCCGATGGCGGTGTTCTTGCCGGCGATACCGATGCGCGCTTCGTCGAGCCAGACCCGCGCAGTGCGCCGGTCAAACGTCAGGGGTGCCTGCAGATACGCCCGGCTGCCGAAGAGGATCAGGCCGACACGGTCGCCTTCGCGACTCTCCAGAAAATCGCCGAGCAAATGTTGCACCAGCGTCAGGCGGCTGACTTCATCGTCTCGCCACTGCATGTCGGGGAAGTCCATGGAGCCGGAAACGTCCACCGCCACCAGCAGGTCACGGCCACTGGCGGCAATGGGTAACGGTTCGCCGAGCCACTGCGGGCGCGCCGCGGCGATCAGCAAAAACAGCCACAGCAGCATGAACGGCGCTTGCTGGCGCCAGGCCGGCAGATTGGCCCGAGCGCGACGCCGGGCCAGGCCTTCGAGGTCGCTGAGGAAACTGACTTTGAGCGCCGGTTCGCCGCTGTCGGCCACCGGCAGCACGATGCGCATTAACCAGGGCAGCGGCAGTAGGGCGAAGATCCAAGGCCAGGCGAACTCAAACATGTTTGCGAATCCACGTGTCGACGGCTTGCGTCAGGCCGGCGATGGCCTTGTCGTCGAGTTTGCATTCGGGTTTGTAAGCGCCTTCGACCAACACCATCCAGCGCGTCAGGCCGGCGGCCGGGCAGCGGTTGTCGAGGAATGCCAGCCATTTGCGCCCGTTGAGGGTGTGGCTCTGGCTGTAGGGGTAATGGTTGCGGCACAGGCGTTTGAGCAGGCCGTTGAGCTGCTGCAGCCAGGCGCCGGCCGGTGCGCCGTCGTACGGTTTGGGCATCAACGCCAGTTCCGCCAGTGCGGCGAGGCGTACCGGGTCCAGCGGTTGTTCGGCACGCACGATGGGGCGCTTGTTGGGCAGGAAGCGCCGCGCCTTCCACAGGCCGAAACCGATCAGCGGCAGCAACAACAGCAACAACCACCAGCCCGGCGCGGGTGGCCAGAAGCCTGGTGGAGGAGGGGAAATCAGCGGTTGCAGTTGATCGAGGCTGCTCATCGATGTTTCCCCGGCTTCTGCGGGTTCAGGTACTCGCGCAGTTGTTCGACCATCTCGCTCTGGGTGCTCAGGGGCATCAACAATACGCGAAGCTTTTGCGCGAGCAATTCCCAATGGGCGATGCGCGCTTCAGCCTGGGCGCGGTAGGTCTGGCGCAAGTCGAAATTCAGCGTGTCGAGTTCCAGCTGCGCGCCGCGTTCGACAAACCGCAAAAGGCCGGCAGCGGGCAGGGCGTGGTCCAGTGGATCGGACAGCGGCAGCAGCAACAGGTCGCAATGGCGGGACAGCAAGCTTAGTTGCTGTTCGGAGCCCTCGGTCAACGCGCGCTCGTCGCAGATCACGATTACCAGGCTGCCGGGGCGCAGCACCTCCCGGGCACGACGCAGGGCCAGGTTGAGGGCATCGCGGTTCTGTTCGCTTTCGGTGTGCAACGACTGATTGACACGCACCAGTCGGTTGAGAAATTGCAGCAGGCTTTGTTTGCTGCGCCGGGGCTTGATTTCGTAGTGTTCGGTATCGCCGAACACCAGCCCGCCGACGCGATCGTTATGGCCGAGCGCAGCCCAGCCAATCAGGCTCGCGGCCTGGGCGGCGAGCACCGATTTGAACATCAGCCCTGAACCGAAAAACAGCCGTCGGCTTTGCTCGACCATAATGAAAATCGGTCGCTCGCGTTCTTCATGGAACAGCTTGGTGTGCGGCTCCTGTGTGCGGGCGGTGACGCGCCAGTCGATGCTGCGTACGTCGTCGCCGGCCTGATAGACCCGCACCTGGTCGAAGTCCACGCCACGGCCACGCAGCTTGGAGTGGTGCAGGCCGATCAGCGGGCTGCGCTGGCTCGGCGTGGAAAACAACTGCACTTCACGCACACGATGGCGCATCTCGATCAGCTCGGCGAGGCTGACGCGGATGCCCGGCTCGGGCGGCAGGATGGCGTTCATCGGGGTCAAGCGACGGCTACAACGTCGAGAATCCGCTGGACCACCCGGTCCTGGTCGATGCCAGCGGCTTCGGCTTCAAAGGAAAGAATGATGCGGTGGCGCAACACGTCGAACAGCACGGCTTGAATGTCTTCCGGGCTGACGAAGTCGCGACCGGCCAGCCAGGCGTGGGCCCGGGCACAACGGTCGAGGGCAATCGAGCCACGCGGGCTGGCGCCGTAGGCGATCCACTCGGCCATCTCCGGGTCGAACTTGGCCGGGGTGCGTGTGGCCATGACCAGTTGCACCAGGTATTCCTCCACGGCGTCGGCCATGTACAGACCGAGGATTTCCTTGCGTGCGGCGAAAATGGCCTGCTGGCTGACCCGGCGCTCGGGCTTGGTCTCGCCGTTCAAGGCTTCGCCACGGGCTTGTTGCAGGATGCGCCGTTCGACCGCCGCGTCCGGGAAACCGATTTTCACATGCATCAGGAAGCGATCGAGCTGGGCTTCTGGCAGCGGATAGGTGCCTTCCTGCTCGATCGGGTTTTGCGTGGCCATCACCAGGAACAGCGGCGACAGCTCGTAGGTGCTGCGCCCGACACTGACCTGTCGCTCGCCCATGGCCTCGAGCAGCGCCGACTGAACCTTGGCCGGGGCCCGGTTGATTTCGTCCGCCAACACCAGGTTGTGGAAGATCGGGCCTTGCTGGAATACGAAACTGCCGGTTTCCGGGCGATAGATTTCCGTGCCGGTGATGTCGGCAGGCAACAGGTCGGGAGTGAACTGAATGCGATGGAACTGGGCTTCGATGCCTTCGGCGAGTTCTTTGATCGCTTTGGTCTTGGCCAGACCCGGCGCGCCCTCGACCAGCATGTGGCCGTCGGCAAGCAAGGCGATGAGCAAGCGCTCGATGAGTTTTTCCTGGCCGAGAATCTGCGTTGAAAGAAAGGTTCGCAGCGCGAGCAGCGCTTCACGATGTTCCATCGATGACTGTTCCTGGAAAGGTGACCGAAGACGTTCGAATAACGCCAGGGCTGGGGGCGTTACTTTAATCCATCGCGGGGGGCGGCGACTAACGGCATTTTGTGCAAAGTGCGGGAATAGATGGGTGAAAGTGTTGGAAATTTGTGCGGGTCGGGGAGTGGTGGCGTTGATTCGGGCCTCGTCGCGAGCGGGCTCGCTGCCACAGTGACCGGGTTCTGTCGGAAAAACCGCGATCGATTGTGGACGCGAGGCTGCTCGCGACGAGGCCGGTACAGTTACTGAAATTCAGAGCTGGCTGATATAGGTGCCAGTACCTTTGAGAATGTTCTGCAACGTTTCTTCCACCTCAGCCAGATCACTCGCATCGGTACTGTGAATGATCTCCAGCGAATCATCGCCATTCAATGCATCCGCATCCGCCGCCGCGATTTCGATCAGTAACCGGGTAGGGCTGAGCGTCACTTTCACGCCGTCCAGCGTCGAAGGCTCGCCATCAAGGGTGATCTCCAGCTCGTCCTCGTCGGGATAGCGGCTCATCAGGAACATCTCACCCTGATCGCTGTGGCAGGCGAGCATGGCCATGTTGTCTTCTTCCTCGTCACACGGGTTGACGATCAACAGGGAGGTGGTCATTTGCATGGGGAAATCCTGGCTCGGCGAGCGTTGTGAACACAACAAAAGGCAATTCTGCCAGCCCTCGGGAATTTCTGCTCGGTCGAGTGTCAGAGAATGTGTCGTGAACATTCGGGGCGGTGCTGGTCATTTCTGGCACGAATGTGCCGCAAATCCGGGCATAAAACGCCCAATTTCCTACACGGCTGCTAGTGTTGTTCGATGCGCAGGCCTTGAGCTGCGTGCCGATGACCGAATATGTCGCAGCGCTGCAAGCACGGGCCTTGCCGCACTCGTTAAGCTGCGCAACGGATGAGCACCTGTAAAGACATTGCGCTAGAGGTTCGCCAGTCGTTTTTGCAGATGCCCATTCATGGAAGGTGAATGTGACCTGAGTGTCTCGTCCAGCTTCACCCACCTGTCACCCTGTTTCCTCTGCCCGAGAATCAGGAACAGGGTGACGGATCGCCCCGAAAGGGGTTTTGCACGCGACGCTTCCATCAATAACAAGCCCAAGCGGAGTACCACAGATGGCGTTCTTCACCGCAGCCAGCAAAGCCGACTTCCAGCACCAACTGCAAGCGGCACTGGCGCAGCACATCAGTGAACAGGCACTGCCACAAGTGGCGCTGTTCGCTGAACAATTCTTCGGCATCATTTCCCTGGACGAGTTGACCCAGCGTCGGCTGTCCGACCTCGCTGGCTGTACCCTTTCTGCGTGGCGCCTGCTTGAGCGCTTCGATCACGCGCAACCACAGGTTCGCGTCTACAACCCTGATTACGAACGCCACGGCTGGCAGTCGACCCATACCGCGGTCGAAGTGCTGCACCACGACCTGCCATTCCTGGTGGACTCGGTGCGTACCGAGCTGAACCGTCGCGGCTACAGCATTCATACCTTGCAAACCACAGTGCTGAGCGTGCGTCGCGACAGCAAGGGAGAATTGCTGGAAATCCTGCCGAAAGGCACCCAGGGCGAAGGGATCCTGCAAGAATCCCTGATGTACCTGGAAATCGACCGTTGCGCGAACACGGCCGAACTGAACGTCCTGAGCAAAGAGCTGGAGCAGGTTCTCGGTGAAGTCCGCGTCGCGGTCGCCGATTTCGAGCCGATGAAAGCCAAGGTCCAGGAAATCCTGACCGGCCTGGACAACAGCCAGTTCGCTGTCGACGCTGAAGAAAAAGCCGAAATCAAAAGCTTCCTGGAATGGCTGGTGGGCAACCACTTCACGTTCCTGGGCTATGAAGAATTCGTGGTGCGTGATGAAGCCGACGGCGGCCACATCGTTTACGACCAGGATTCCTTCCTCGGCCTGACCAAACTGCTGCGCACCGGCCTGACCTACGATGACCTGCGCATCGAAGACTACGCCGTGAACTACCTGCGCGAACCGACCCTGCTGTCGTTCGCCAAGGCTGCACACCCAAGCCGCGTGCACCGTCCGGCTTACCCGGATTACGTATCGATCCGCGAGATCGACGCCGACGGCAAGGTCATCAAGGAATGCCGTTTCATGGGCCTGTACACCTCGTCGGTGTATGGCGAGAGCGTGCGGGTCATCCCGTACATCCGTCGCAAGGTCGAAGAGATCGAACGCCGCTCCGGCTTCCAGGCCAAGGCTCACCTGGGCAAGGAACTGGCGCAGGTGGTTGAAGTGCTGCCCCGTGATGACCTGTTCCAGACCCCGGTCGACGAGCTGTTCAGCACTGTGATGTCGATCGTGCAGATCCAGGAACGGAACAAGATCCGCGTGTTCCTGCGCAAAGACCCGTACGGTCGTTTCTGCTACTGCCTGGCCTACGTGCCGCGTGACATCTACTCCACCGAAGTGCGCCAGAAGATCCAGCAAGTGCTGATGGATCGCCTGAAAGCCTCGGACTGTGAGTTCTGGACATTCTTCTCCGAGTCCGTGCTGGCCCGCGTGCAACTGATTCTGCGCGTCGATCCGAAAAACCGTCTGGACATCGACCCGGTCCTGCTGGAAAAAGAAGTGGTACAAGCCTGCCGCAGCTGGCAGGACGACTACGCCAGCCTGGTCGTGGAAAGCTTCGGCGAAGCACACGGTACCAACGTGCTGGCGGATTTCCCGAAAGGCTTCCCGGCCGGTTACCGCGAGCGTTTCGCTGCGCATTCGGCCGTGGTCGACATGCAGCACCTGCTGAGCCTGAGCGAAAAAAACCCGTTGGTGATGAGCTTCTATCAGCCACTGGGCCAGGTATCCGGCCAGCGCGAGCTGCATTGCAAGCTGTACCACGCCGATACCCCGCTGGCACTGTCCGACGTGCTGCCGATCCTGGAAAACCTCGGCCTGCGCGTGCTGGGTGAGTTCCCGTATCGCCTGCGTCACACCAATGGCCGCGAGTTCTGGATTCACGACTTCGCGTTCACCGCCGCCGAAGGCCTGGAACTGGACATCCAGCAACTCAACGACACCCTGCAGGACGCTTTCGTCCACATCGTGCGCGGCGATGCCGAGAACGATGCGTTCAACCGTCTGGTGCTGACCGCCGGCCTGCCATGGCGTGATGTGGCGCTGCTGCGTGCCTACGCCCGCTACATGAAGCAGATTCGTCTGGGCTTCGACCTGGGTTACATCGCCAGTACCCTGAACAACCACACCGACATCGCTCGCGAACTGACCCGGTTGTTCAAGACCCGTTTTTACCTGGCGCGCAAGCTCACCAGCGATGATCTGGAAGACAAGCAGCAACGCCTGGAACACGCGATCCTGAGCGCGCTGGACGACGTCCAGGTGTTGAACGAAGACCGTATCCTGCGTCGCTACCTGGACCTGATCAAGGCGACCCTGCGGACCAACTTCTACCAGACCGATGCAAACGGGCACAACAAGTCCTACTTCAGCTTCAAGTTCAACCCGCACCAGATTCCAGAACTGCCGAAGCCGGTTCCGAAGTTCGAAATCTTCGTTTACTCGCCGCGCGTCGAAGGCGTGCACCTGCGCTTCGGCAACGTCGCTCGCGGTGGCCTGCGCTGGTCCGACCGTGAAGAAGACTTCCGTACCGAAGTCCTGGGCCTGGTAAAAGCCCAGCAAGTGAAGAACTCGGTCATCGTGCCAGTGGGCGCGAAGGGCGGCTTCCTGCCGCGTCGCCTGCCGCTGGGCGGCAGCCGTGACGAGATCGCGGCCGAGGGCATCGCCTGCTACCGCATCTTCATTTCGGGCCTGTTGGACATCACCGACAACCTGAAGGACGGCGCGCTGGTTCCGCCGGCCAACGTCGTGCGTCATGACGACGATGACCCGTACCTGGTGGTCGCTGCGGACAAGGGCACTGCAACCTTCTCCGACATCGCCAACGGCATCGCCATCGACTACGGCTTCTGGCTGGGTGACGCGTTCGCGTCCGGCGGTTCTGCCGGTTACGACCACAAGAAAATGGGCATCACCGCCAAGGGCGCATGGGTGGGCGTACAACGTCACTTCCGCGAACGCGGCATCAATGTCCAGGAAGACAGCATCACCGTAGTGGGCGTCGGCGACATGGCCGGTGACGTGTTCGGTAACGGCTTGCTGATGTCCGACAAGCTGCAACTGGTCGCTGCGTTCAATCACCTGCACATCTTCATCGACCCGAACCCTGAGCCTGCGAACAGCTTCGCCGAGCGTCAGCGTCTGTTCGATCTGCCGCGTTCGGCATGGTCGGATTACGACACCAGCATCATGTCCGAAGGCGGCGGGATCTTCTCCCGTAGCGCGAAAAGCATCGCGATTTCCCCGCAGATGAAAGAGCGCTTCGACATTCAAGCGGACAAGCTGACTCCGACCGAACTGCTGAACGCCTTGCTCAAGGCGCCGGTAGACCTGTTGTGGAACGGCGGTATCGGCACCTACGTCAAAGCCAGCACCGAAAGCCACGCCGATGTCGGCGACAAGGCCAACGATGCGCTGCGCGTGAACGGTAACGAGCTGCGCTGCAAAGTCGTGGGCGAGGGCGGCAACCTCGGCATGACCCAGCTGGGTCGTGTCGAATTCGGCCTCAATGGCGGCGGTTCCAACACCGACTTCATCGACAACGCCGGTGGCGTGGACTGCTCCGACCACGAAGTGAACATCAAGATCCTGCTGAACGAAGTGGTTCAGGCCGGTGACATGACCGACAAGCAACGTAACCAGTTGCTGGCGAGCATGACCGACGAAGTCGGCAACCTGGTGCTGGGCAACAACTACAAGCAGACTCAGGCCCTGTCCCTGGCGGCACGCCGTGCGTTCGTACGGATTGCCGAATACAAGCGTCTGATGAACGATCTGGAAGGCCGCGGCAAGCTGGATCGCGCCATCGAGTTCCTGCCGTCGGAAGAAGCGATCAACGAGCGTCTTGCGGAAGGCCATGGCCTGACCCGTGCCGAGCTGTCGGTGCTGATCTCCTACAGCAAGATCGACCTCAAGGCGCAGTTGTTGGACTCCCGTGTGCCGGACGACGACTACCTGACGCGCGACATGGAAACCGCTTTCCCACCGAGCCTGGTGAGCAAGTTCTCCGAAGCCATGCGCCGTCACCGTCTGAAGCGTGAGATCGTCAGCACCCAGATCGCCAACGATCTGGTCAACCACATGGGCATCACCTTCGTTCAACGACTCAAAGAGTCGACCGGCATGAGCCCGGCGAACGTGGCCGGTGCCTACGTGATCGTGCGTGACATTTTCCATCTCCCGCACTGGTTCCGTCAGATCGAAGCCCTGGACTACCAGGTTTCCGCTGACGTTCAACTGGAGCTGATGGACGAACTGATGCGCCTGGGCCGTCGCGCTACGCGCTGGTTCCTGCGTGCCCGTCGCAACGAGCAGAACGCTGCCCGTGACGTCGCGCATTTCGGTCCGCATCTGAAAGAGTTGGGTCTCAAGCTCGACGAACTGCTGAGCGGCGAGATCCACGAGAACTGGCAAGCCCGCTACGAGGCGTACGTCGAAGCCGGCGTGCCGGAGTTGCTCGCACGCATGGTGGCTGGCACTTCGCACCTGTACACCCTGCTGCCGATCATCGAGGCCTCCGACGTGACCGGCCAAAACCCTGCGGACGTGGCCAAGGCCTACTTCGCTGTGGGCAGTGCGCTGGACATCACCTGGTACCTGCAACAGATCAGCGCTCTGCCGGTTGAAAACAACTGGCAGGCCCTGGCCCGTGAAGCGTTCCGCGATGACGTCGACTGGCAGCAACGTGCGATCACCATCTCCGTCCTGCAACAGGGCGACGGTTCTCAGGATGTGGAAACACGCCTGGCGCTGTGGATGGAAGAGCACGTCGGCATGATCGATCGCTGGCGCGCCATGCTGGTGGAAATCCGTGCCGCGAGCGGCACTGATTACGCCATGTACGCGGTGGCCAACCGTGAACTGCTGGATCTGGCGTTGAGCGGGCAGGCGGTAGTGCCTGTTACTGCCACTGTCAGTGCAGAACTGGAGCCTGCGGCCTGATCAGTCGCTGAATGAAAAAGCCCCGCATTGAGAGATGCGGGGCTTTTTTTCTGCTTTGGGTTTTGTGGTGTTTGATAAGGCCCCGTCGCGAGCAGGTTCGCTCCCACATTGGAATGCATTCAAATTGTGGGAGCGAACCTGCTCGCGACGGGGCCATTAGCCTTAATACAACTTACGACTTGAATTATTATCAATCATCGATACTTTATCTGTCGGCCCGGTCAATAAATTGCTGAGCGACTGGTCAAACTTCTGCAATGCCCGAACTTGCACATTTTGCTGTTCATTAATATCCGCCACGATCTCTTCGCTGCGTTTATAGTCCGCCCACACCGGGCTCAATGCTTTGGCATCGTGGCCTTGCGCAGTCCCGATGTAATTAAAGCTGGCATCATAAAAAATCGCACTCACATCGGCCTCGACGTCGGAACTGCGCGAGGTGATCAATTGGCTGCGGGTGTCGACAATCGCCACCATGTCCGGTTTTGCGGCCTTGAGGCTTTGCATGTCCGGGTACACGGTTACCGAACCGAACTGACGTTGCAAGGATGCCTTGACCCAATCCACCGCCATGTCGGGCCTGGAGGTGGCAACGTAGGCATCATGAATCGGTTGCACCAGCAGACTCTGGCCGAAACCGGTGCCGGCATTCGCCTGGTAGTCCTGAAGATAGGCACGGTTGGTCTGAGTGTTGCGGCTGTAAACGATGCCCAGCGATACATGACTGCCGCTGGCGACATGGGTGGCGCTGCTACGGCCGACGGGGGCGGTGAAGACACCGTCGAGTGAAGAAACGGCGGTTGGCGCGGTGGGAATTGAACATCCGGTTAAAACAGCGGTGATCGTCAAGGTACTGACAAGTGCAAGTTTCATGGGGGTTTCTCCAGTGAAACAACTTGAGTCGTCAAGTGTAAGTTGCCGAGCGAGTCGGCGGTGTTTTCAGACTAAACCTGTCGGTACTTAATGAAATAGCCAATAACCGCACTTATCAGGTGGCCAATAGTTTTTATTTGGTTTAAATCGTTTCGTTTAATTGCGTAGAGAAATAAAAAGGCCCGAACGTCAGATTCGGGCCTGTTTATTTATGGCTGTACGCTCAGCTATCAGTTTTCCAAGGGGATCAACACTTTCTCGTCGGGGGACAACACCATGAATACCAGGAGTTTGGCCGGCTTGGTCGCGCTGGCATTTTTCGAGACCAGATGCTCCGACCCGGCCGGTTCATACCAATACTCGCCGGCCTTGAAGGTTTTCGCTTGCTCGCCTTTCACCTGCGAAACGATCGATCCCGAAAGCACGTACGCCATGGCGGTACCTTCGTGTTTGTGGGCGATGGAGGATTGGCCGGGTTTGTAATCGACTTCGATCATCAACGCCTTTTTCCCCGGGACGTTCTTGAGGACTTCGTCCTGCAGGATCGTGACTTTTTCCGAGGGGTCGTGGGCGAATGTCGAGGCAGATACGGTCAGGGCGAAGACGGCGAGCGGGGCAGCAAGTAAACGCAAAACTCTCATGATTCATCACCTGCGGTGGTTAGTTGTCAGGCACAACGTTAGTCCGGCAGTGACGGCAATCAAACAGCCAATATGCGAGAAGGACAGGGGACCAATTACGGGCTTTGATACGTGAAGATCCCGGCTTGCGGCTGCTCTTGCAGGGGTACCCATTGCCCTGCAGGAATGACCGTAAGCCGGGACCTGACTCTCTAGACGATAGGAAAGCTGTTGAAGTCGACGGCGTTGGCCAGTCGGCTGTCGATCAGACCGATGAAGCCTTGGACTTCAGGGCAGTTGAAATGCATCTGCATGGCCGCTTCCGATTGCCAGCGGGCGCTGACGTGCCAGCGGTTGCTGTCTTCGGGGCAGCGGTCGACCATATAGGATTCGCAGCCCGGTTGTTCACGCAGGGTTTCGACAATCTTTTGCAGTTGCCTGCCCAGTTCGTCCGAGCGGCCGGCGGCGGCCTGCACCTTTACGGTATTGATCACTTCGTTGGACATTGCTCACACTCCTGAATCAGGCCGGACGAATCCTGCTCATTGAGGGATAACGCTTATGCAGGATAGGCCCGCACCTTGGGACCGCCAATAGCCAATCGCCGGATAAAAACCCAGACCAATCTGTCAGGCGACTTGCTGCAAAATGTCCCGCAGACGGTCCAGGGCGGTGTCGATGTCGAGGGTTTCAATGGCGCCAAAGCCCATGAGAAGCCCTGCCCGTGGCGCTTGTTGGTAGTAGAAGTCCTCGATGGAATACAGTCCCACTTCAACCTTTTTCGCCAGTTCGATCACCAACGGCATATCGATAGGCACTTTGCACATAAGCACCATGTGAAACCCGGCGGTGCTTTGGATGGCTTCGAACCAAGGGGACAGGTCACCTGCCACACGCGTCAGGATTCGCTCGCGACGCCCGGCGTAGATCGTATGGCACCGGCGAATATGCTTGAGCAGGCAGCCTTCGGCGATGAACTTGGCCAGCGCCCACTGGGGTAGGGTGGAGGTATGCCGGTCGGTGAGTTGCTTGGCCTGGATCACCGCTTCAAGAATCGCTGGCGGCAAAATCGCATAACCGAGGCGCAACTCCGGCAGCAAGGTTTTCGAAAAGGTCCCGACGTAGGCGACGATTCCGCGCTCGTCCATGCTTTGCAGGGAGTCGGTGGGCCGCCCTTCATAGCGGAATTCGCTGTCGTAATCGTCCTCTATGATGATCGCGCCGAGCTCGTAGGCGCGCTCCAGCAATGCCACTCGCCGCGCCTGGCTCATCGGCATGCCCAGCGGAAACTGATGTGACGGCGTGACATAAATCAGCTGCGTACCGAGGGGGATCTTGTCGACCTGAAGGCCTTCGGCGTCGACCGGCACGCCGATCACCGTGGCGCCGTGGGTACCAAACAGCAGGCGCGCGGGCGGGTAGCCGGGGTCTTCCATGGCGACGATGCTGCCGGGGCGGGTCATCACGCGGGAGATCAGGTCCAGCGCCTGTTGCGCGCCGTTGCACACCACCACGTCTTCGTCCTGACAGTTCATGCCACGGGAAAAGGCGATGTGCCGGGCGATCGCGTTACGCAGCGCCGGCAGGCCTTCTGGCAAACTGTAGAAGCCTTTGGAACCGGTCATCTGACGCAGCGCGTGGGAGGTGCAGCGCCGCCAATCGTCCTGTGGAAACTGGCCCTTGCTGGTGGCTCCTCCGATGAAGTCGTAGCGCAGCGAGCCTTCCAGTGTCGGATGGCGCAAAAACACGGGCAGGTTGCGCCACGACTCGATGACCTCGGCACTCGCCAATTGCGAATGGCTTTGCTTGGGCAATGCTTTTGCGGTCCGGGCATTGACGTAGGTGCCTTTGCCGATCACGCCGGTGAGGAAGTTTTCATACGTCAGTTGCGCGTAGGTGTCGGAAATGGTCTTGCGCGAGATGCCCAGCTGTTCGGCCAGCAATCGGCTGGGCGGCAGCTGCGTGCCGGCTGTCAGACGGCCGGATTCGATGGCGCTGCGCAGTTGGTTGTACAACTGGCCTGCCAGGTCCTTGCGGCCGTTGATGACAACATGAAGTTCCATACCGGCGGGGCTCCTAGGGGCGGTTGAGACGCGTGTGCGTCGCGTCAGATTACCCGCAAGCACCGCTGCGCAGAAGTTGCGTGGGTGAAAAACCGAGGATTGGCCTGTTGCCGGGTGGTCCACCGGAATTTCGCTGTATTGGATCTGTAACGCTTGCGCATCGGCGCCTAGTGTAAAAAGCATCAATCGATCCACGAGGCACGCCATGACTTCCCGTCTGGATTACTACAGCGCGTCGCCCAAAGCGATGAAAGCGATGATTGCCATGGAGGCGCTGACCAGTAACCTGAGCATCGAGCCGGCGCTGCTGCACCTGATCAAGATCCGCGCCTCCCAGCTCAATGGCTGCGCCTTTTGTACCGACATGCATTCGGTGGATGCGCGACGGCTCGGCGAGACCGACCGGCGCCTGTATTCAATCGTGGTCTGGCGCGACAGTGGCTTCTTCAACCCACGGGAACGTGCGGCGCTGGCCTGGACGGAGGCGGTGACCTTGCTCTCGCAAAGCCATGTGCCCGACGACGTCTACGCTCTGGCCCGGGAGCAGTTCAGTGAAAGCGAGATGGTCGACCTGACGATCGCCGTCACCACCATCAACAGCTGGAATCGCCTGGCGGTGAGTTTTCGCCAAACACCCAGCGTATGAAGCGGATGTCACACCAGGTTCATCATCGTTGCGCAGGATGAAGTTTTCAAAGGACATATCGACAGGGAGTCATCGATGTCATTCATGGAAACCACAGGGCGCCAAATCCCCGCCGGATACCGTCCGCCGGTAGCAACCACAGCGTCCTGGCGCACGCAAGCCATGGCGATCGATCCGCCACTGGCCCGGGCGTTCATGGTCAGTGCCCGCTGCGGCTGTTTCATGCAGGCAGCCCGCAGTCTCAACATCAAGGTCACCTTGCTGCGCAAGCAACTGGCACTGCTCGAAACGCAACTGCAATGTTCGCTGTTCAGCCATTGCGACAATGGCGTCACCCTCAGCCGTGAAGGTTTGCAGCTTCAGGCGCAGTTGATTGCGTTGGCTCATGAGCGCGATTTGCCGGTGATCGAACAACCGTTGGTGCGCCTGGCAGTGGCTGAATCGGTCCTGCACGACATGCTTGGTCGCGACCTGGTGGCCTTGTTGCGCCGCAACGCCAGCGTACGCCTGGACATCATCACCCTCGACAGCGAACTGGCACTGCAAGCCGTCAGCGCCGATGTGGTGGTGTGGCTGGCTGGCACCGAATCGCCCCTGCCGGGCCCGAGCTTTGCGGTCAGCGAGCCCCGGCGCCTGGCGCGGCTTGATTACCTGCCGCATATCGCCAAGCGATACTCACGCACGGCGTCGCGTCCGGACAGCCTCGATGACCTCGCGGATTTCCTGTTGGTGCAATGGCAGTCTCACCGTCAGGTCGAGAGTTTCGTCCCGTGGAATGCCGTGGTGGACCAGCGCCTGGCCGGTGTCGTGCAGTTGCATTCCTATGAGCTGCTGCTGGAGATGATTCGCTGCAGTGCCTGCATCGGTTTGCTGCCCGGCTACATCAGCCGCTTTGACCGCGGTCTTATTGCGTTGCCGGGGCTGTTCGTCCAGCCGATGCAGCGTGCGGTGTGGATGGCGGTGAATGCGCAGTCCGAGGGCGAAGCGCAGGTGCAGATGATCGTCGAGCTGATCCAGAACACCTTCGAAGAGCGCCGGGAATGGTTTGAAGGCTGACACATCGGGTACTCGCCATGTTTGAAGTATGCGTTGTAGAGTGAGCGGCCATGTCTGTCTCAAGGATGAATCACCCATGCCCGTCACTGACGCTGTCGTCACCCTCGAACGCTTCAACGAAAGCCACATCGAAGGCATCACCGCGCTTTACAACGAGCCGGCCGTTACCCGGCAAGTGCTGCAAATGCCGTTTCAATCCACCGAGCTCTGGCGCAAACGCCTGGCGTCGGACAACGAACGCGAAATCAAACTGGTGGCGCTGCATCAGGGCCTGGTGATCGGCAGCATTGGCCTGGAGCAGTTTTCGCGGATCCGCCGCAGTCACGCCGGCAGCTTCGGCATGGGTGTTTTGCCAGGGTGGCAGAGCAAGGGCGTTGGCTCGAAGTTGCTGGCCACCGCGCTGGACATCGCCGACAACTGGATGAACCTGCAACGGGTCGAGCTTGCGGTGTACGCCGACAACGAAGCGGCCATCGGTTTGTACCGCAAGTTCGGCTTTGAAACCGAAGGCCTGTTTCGTGACTACGCGGTGCGTGACGGAAGGCTGGTGGACACCTTGAGCATGGCGCGCCTGCGTCGCACGCCCAAGGACGGTTGAGTGACTGCGCCAATGCGAGCCGCGAGTGTCCTGTGATGTGACCGTCTGTGCAATTGACTTGTACGCCCGGCGCCGGCATCTGCCATGCTCAAAGTCCGCAGCACGGCTTCAACCAAAGGAACACCGTAATGGACGATGTACAGCAACTGGGTGAGATGCTTCGCCACTACGCAGACAGCGAAGCGCACAAAAAACAACTGTTCGAGTCGCAGTCAGCCGTATGGGCGACGCGCATTGGCGAGCTGTTCGATCAGATCCAGCAATGGCTCGAACCGGTCCAGGCGCCCAACCTGCTGGAAGTGAGCCGTGAGGCCTACGTGGCCTCGGGGCCAAGCGTTCCGGTCGAGACGTCAACGTTCAAGACCGAGAAACTCGGCATCGTGATCGCCGGCAAACCGGTGGAGTTCGTACCGGATGTGATGGGCGCGGGCGGGCAGATTTCCCTGGCCGTGATGGGCCTGACCGCCGCGCGCTATGGCAGCATTTCTCTTGTGTGCCTGCCGCCTTCGAGCAACTGGCAGTGGCGCAAGACCAATGGCTTGAAAGACCCGGACACCTTTGCTTTCGATGCGAATTTCCTGGCGCAACAGTTGCAGAGCCTGATTCCACGCGATCGCGGCTAAACCCGATCCCCTGTGGCAAGGGCGCTTGCTCCCGCTGGGTCGCGAAGCGGCCCCAAATGCTTTGCGACTGCTTCGCAGCCGAGCGGGAGCAAGCGCCCTCGCCACACAAACCCGCTCCCACATTGGCTGGTGGTGATTCAGATTTCGAGGTTTAACCATCCCGGTTTCGGCTCTTCCGGCGCCACCGCTTTCACGACTTTCCCCGTCGCCAGTTCCACCCGCCGTGCCACCTCCGGGTCATCGGCAAACGGCATCAGGCTTGCCTCTTCCAGGCTCTGCGCCGTCTGCTGCTTCAGGCAGTACTCGACCGCCAGCCAAAGCCCCGCCACGCCTAAACCATTGAGTATCATCTCGATCATTTCCAGCTCCTCGCCTCAGGCAATCTGCGCTTCACGTTCTGCCATCGCCGCGTCAGAAACCCGCACGGTGCGCCAGGCGTTGTACGCCATCAGCAGCATGCCGCTGAGGAAGAACACGCCGCCGGCAAAACGCACCACAAATCCTGGATGGCTGGCCTGCAACGCTTCGACGAAGGAGTAGGTCAGCGTGCCGTCGTCGTTGATCGCGCGCCACATCAGCCCCTGGGTAATGCCGTTGACCCACATCGACGCGATGTACAACACGGTGCCAATGGTCGCCAGCCAGAAATGCAGATTGATCAGCGGCGTGCTGTACATCTGCTCGCGGCCGAAGACTTTCGGAATCATGTGGTAGACCGCACCGAAGGTGATCATCGCCACCCAACCGAGGGCGCCGGCGTGCACGTGGCCGATCGTCCAGTCGGTGTAGTGGGAGAGGGCGTTGACGGTCTTGATCGCCATCATCGGCCCTTCGAAGGTGGACATGCCGTAGAAGGCCAGCGACAGCACCAGGAAACGCAGGATCGGGTCGCTGCGCAACTTATGCCAGGCGCCCGACAGCGTCATCATGCCGTTGATCATCCCGCCCCAGCTCGGCGCCAGCAGGATCAATGACATTGCCATGCCGAGCGACTGCGCCCAGTCGGGCAGCGCCGTGTAGTGCAAATGGTGCGGGCCGGCCCAGATGTACAGCGTGATCAGCGCCCAGAAATGCACGATGGACAAACGATACGAATACACCGGCCGCCCGACCTGCTTGGGCACAAAGTAATACATCATTCCGAGGAACCCGGTGGTCAGGAAGAAGCCCACCGCGTTGTGCCCGTACCACCACTGCACCATCGCATCGGTCGCCCCGGAATACACCGGATAGGACTTGAACCAGTCCACGGGAATCGACAGGTGATTGACCACGTGCAGCATGGCAATCACCACGATGAACGCGCCAAAGAACCAGTTGCCGACGTAGATGTGTCGGGTCTTGCGTTGCACCACGGTGGTGAAAAACACGATGGCGTAGGCCACCCAGACCACGGTCATCCACACCGCGCCGGAGAACTCGATCTCGGCGTATTCCTTGGTGGTGGTATAGCCCAGCGGCAGGGTGATCAGCATGACCACGATCACCGATTGCCAGCCCCAGAAAGTGAACGCGGCGAGGGTGTCCGAGTACAGCCGCACCTGGCAGGTACGCTGCACCGCGTAGTAACTGGCAGCGAACTGCGCGCTGCCGGCAAAGCCGAAAATCACCAGGCTGGTGTGCAGCGGACGCAAGCGGCCGAAGGTGGTCCACGGCAGGTCGAGGTTCATCTCGGGCCACACCAGTTGCGAGGCGATCCACACCCCCATCGCCATCCCCACGACGCCCCAGACAATGGTCGCCACGATGAATTGGCGGACGACCTTGTAGTTATAGGCCTGTCCGATTGTCGCTGTGCTCATGGTCAATGCTTCCACGGTTGCAAAGTCTTGCCAGGCCACCCGGACTGGCATGCCGTGAACTGTAGAAACCTGATCGAAAACAAAACAGATTCAGGAAAGCGTAATTTATACGGATCAGTTGCGAGAGCCTGCACTTGGCAGAGTGGACAGTATCGGTGGATGGAATCCAGGAGTTTAATAAACCCGGTCGGGGATTCGTACGATTGGACATCGTTGGGGAAATGCTGAAACGACCCCTGTAATGTGAAGGCTGATATGGTTTTTTCGCCGCTTTCTGAATCTGTAATGTTTTCCCGGCGCCCCTCATAGTCGCCTCATCGAGAACGAGCCGCAGAGCCCGATCAATCCTGATGAGGTAGCCACATGTATCAGTACGACGACTATGACCGGGCGCTGGTCTTCGAGCGGGTTGCGCAGTTTCGCGATCAGGTCGAACGCTTCACGGCGGGCGAGTTGAGCGAAGAGGAGTTCCTGCCGCTGCGCTTGCAGAACGGCCTGTACATGCAAAAACACGCCTACATGCTGCGCGTGGCCATTCCCTACGGCACGCTCAGCGCCCGGCAGATGCGCACACTGGCGAGCATCGCCCGGGATTACGATCGCGGCTATGGCCACTTCACCACGCGGCAGAACATGCAGTTCAACTGGATCGAACTGGCCCAGGTACCGGAGATTCTCGAGCGCCTGGCCGAGGTGGAAATGCATGCCATCCAGACCTCTGGCAACTGTGTGCGCAACATCACCACCGAAGCCTTCGCCGGGGTGGCCGCCGACGAACTGATCGACCCGCGCCCCCTGGCGGAAATCCTGCGCCAGTGGTCGACCATCAACCCGGAATTCCTGTTCCTGCCGCGCAAGTTCAAGATCGCCATCTGCTCGGCCGAGCAGGACCGCGCGGCAATCATGATGCATGACATCGGCCTCTATCTTTACCCCGGCACCGACGGACAAATGCTCCTGCGAGTCATCGTTGGCGGTGGTTTGGGGCGCACGCCCATTCTTGGTTTGCAGATTCGCGAAGGCTTGCCGTGGCAGCACTTGCTGTCCTACGTCGAGGCGGTGCTGCGGGTTTACAACCGCCACGGCCGGCGCGACAACAAGTACAAGGCGCGGATCAAGATTCTGGTCAAGGCGCTGGGCATCGAAGCCTTTGCCAGGGAAGTGGAGGAGGAGTGGCAGCACTTGAAGGATGGCCCGGCACAGTTGACCGGCGTTGAATACGAGCGTGTCGCCAGTGCCTTCGTACCACCGGATTACCGTTCGTTGTCCAACACCGATCTGGAGTTCGGCACATGCCTGGCCGAGAACCCGACCTTCGCCCGCTGGGTGTCGCGCAACGTCCAACCGCACAAGGTGCCGGGCTACGCCAGTGTGGTGCTGTCGACCAAGCCGGGCATCGCGGCACCGCCGGGCGACGTCACCGGCGAGCAAATGGACGCCGTAGCCGGGTGGTCCGAGCAGTTCGGTTTCGGCGAAATCCGCATCGCCCATGAGCAGAACATCGTCCTGCCCGACGTGCCGAAGTCGGACCTGTTCGCTCTGTGGCGCCTGGCTTGCGAGCATGGCCTCGGCAGCGCCAATGTCGGATTGCTGACTGACATCATCGCCTGTCCCGGCGGCGACTTCTGCGCCCTGGCCAACGCCAAGTCGATCCCGATTGCGCAGGGCATCCAGGCGCGCTTCGAAGACCTGGACTACCTGCATGACCTGGGCGACATCAGCCTCAACATTTCCGGATGCATGAACGCCTGCGGCCATCACCACATTGGCAACATCGGCATTCTCGGCGTCGACAAGAACGGCAGCGAGTGGTACCAGATCACCCTCGGCGGCGCCCAGGGCAAGAACAGCGCGTTGGGCAAAGTCATCGGCCCGTCCTTCAGCTCCGCCGAAGTGCCCGACGTCATCGAACGAATCATCGCCACCTTCGTGCGTTACCGCGAGAGCGAAGAACTGTTCGTCGACACCTTGCAGCGCATCGGTCTGGAGCCGTTCAAGGAAGCGGTTTATCCGAAGCTGCTGGAGGTGTCGGCATGAACAATCTGCTGCGGCTGGAGGTGGGTAAGGCGCGGATTGTCCCTGACGACCCGTGGACGTTGCTCAGGGACCCCGATGAGGGATTGCCCACAGGTCCGCTGATTCTGCCGCTGTCCCGCTGGCTGGAAGACCCGCAACAGCACGGGGTCTGGTTGGGCCCGGACGATGAGGTGGAGTGCCTCAAGCCATGGTTTGCACAACTGCCGCTGATTGCCCTGGATTTTCCGAGTTTCCGCGACGGACGCGCCTACAGTCAGGCGTACCTGCTGCGCACCCGACTGGGCTGGACCGGCGAATTGCGCGCGATCGGCGATGTGTTGCGTGATCAGCTCAGCCACATGCGTCAATGCGGTTTTGACAGCTTTGCCGTACGCGAAGACAAGTCCGCCGAAGATGCGCTCAAGGGGTTGGCGGGCATGAGCGTGCTGTATGGGCGCTCGGTGATTGAGCCGCGCCCGCTATTTCGACGGCGATAAGAGAAGATCAAAAGATCGCAGCCTTCGGCAGCTCCTGCAGGTGGACACAGCACTGTGTAGGAGTTGCCGAAGGCTGCGATCTTTTTGCTTTGGACGGTGATCCCGTTTTGATAGAGTCCGCGCCTCACAAGGAAGTCAGCAAAGAAAGGAGTCTGGTTTGAGCGCGGGCAAGAAAATTCTGGGGCTGATCGCACTGGTGCTGATGGCGGCCCTGTGGGGCAGTTACGTCTATCTGTTTCAGGAAAACCGCAATGGGCAACTCGGGGAGTCATTCGACAGTGCTGCCTGGTGCGGAACGCCACCGGCCAGCGACGTGGCGGCCCTGGGCAAGGATTGGCTGACACTGCGCATCACCAGCAATGTGCGCGGCGAATTCATGCTCTCGGGGGCGGTCATCGTGTCCGAGCGTACCTTCGATCGTTATGACCTGGGCCGCAACGAATTGCGCCTGCGCCTGGAACCACTGCAATGGTCTTACGGCGTCACGCCGATTTTCCTCGAGCAGGTCAGGGTCAAGCCCCTGAGTCGCAATCTCTCCTCACTCGACAAGAGCGCCTACGCCGAGCTTGAAACCCGGCCCATCGGCGTCCAGGGGAGGGCAGCAGCATTTCCGTTCGATAGCTATCGCTACGGCTACAAGCCGGTGCTGTACATCCTCAAGGGCAATGAACGGATTGACCTGAAATTCAAGCGCATCACCACCCACATGGAGATGTCCAACACCTTCACGCCGATTCAGAAGTACAACCGCGCCGAGTACATCAATGAGAAGAATTCACTGGTCCGCGAGGAGGATTACAAACCTTACGCGGCCTATGAGTGCGCCTTCAGCGTCGAGCGCAAAGGCTCGTTCAAGGTGATCGTGCTGCTGTTGTTGCTGGTGATCTGCCTGCCGCTGATGCACGTGTTCTATCGCGACGAGCCGGGTATCGATTTTCTGGCGACGCTGGTGAGTATCGGTGCGATCCGGGTGCTGTTGGTGGGGCCGTTGAATGACTTTCAGCTGTACAACATCGACTTCCTGTTCGGCGCCGCGATTTTGCTGGTGGGCACGGTGTCGTTGATCAAGGCGATGCGGGCCAACAGTCGGCGGGAGTTGGCGGCGAAGAGTGGTTCGTCCTGGTGATTGATAGGGGAGGCCGTGTCGGCGCTATCGCTGACACGGCCTCGTAGGGTGCAGTAACGAATGAATATTGATATTTATCAGAACAAAAAGTACGGCATTGGCTATACCTGTAACACCTGTTCCCCAAACTGTTGTCCACCGCCCTACAGGAGTTACAGCATGAAGCTAGCGTTAATGATGAGCACACTGTGCATTGCCTCGATCGGCGTGGTGGGCTGCACCAGTTCCAAGGTCGAGCCGGACCAGTATTCGGGGTTCCTCAAAGATTACAGTCAGCTCAAGGAAGCCAAATCCCCTTCGGGGGCGGTAGTGATGCGCTGGGTGGATCCGAAGTTCGACATCAACAAATACAAAAGCGTGTATGTCGAACCGACCCAGATGTATCCCAAGCCCCAGCCGACCGTGAAAATCCCTCAGACCACCTTGAACGGGATTACCAGTTATTACGATCAGGCGCTCAAACGCGAGATTGGCAAATCCCTGCCTTTGGCGGCAGGCCCTGGCCCTGGTGTGATGGTGGTGCGTGCGGCCATTACCGCCGTCAGCAGCAAGACCGAAGGGCTGAAGCCTTATGAAGTGATTCCGATTGCCCTCGTCGCGGCGGCGGTCAGCACCGCGAGCGGGATTCGTGATCAGCAGACCGATCTGGCCACTGAAGCGGTGTTCCTGGATGGCGGGAACAATAAGGTGCTGGCCCAGGTGGTGCGCAAGGGCACTGGCAAACCGCTGGAAAACGAGGCTCAGGTGATGAAGGCCGATGACGTGAAAATCGTGATCGATGGTTGGGCTTCGGATTTGCATCAGTCGTTTCTGAAATTGAAATCCAAATGATGCGGTGGGGCTAAGGGCCTTTTCGCGAGCTCGCTCCTACAGTAGATCTCTGTCGCACACATAATTTGTGCTCACTGGAGATCAATTGTGGGAGCGAGCCTGCGCGCGGAGACGGTGGTCCAGTCGCAAAATCGTTCTCCGACAAACCACCGGAAAAAACCGATTCCCACTATCCCCACGTATCACCTGGCGACGGTTCTGAGCTTTGCACTCTCCTGATCCACCGTCCGGGTGCAGCAAGCCCCACTGGTAATACTTCGAGATTCCTCCCCCATGGCGGTGAAGCTTGATGGGGCGACGCTGAAATCCCGGGCGCCAACCCCACAACTGACGAACATGGACATCAGGCTGTAACCGGCTGCGCGAAGTGCAATGTGCATGGCGAAATCCTTATTGACCGAAAGTGACATTAAGGCCGGCGAACAGCGTGAATTGCGGCAAGCCTTCACCCTTGTGTTCGACGGTCCACTGCGGCTCGATGAATACATTGAGGATATTGTCCCTTGATTTCCAGACCTTGCCGGCACCCAGACCAAGGGGGATGTAATGGGTGTCATTCTTCAGGTCGAAGGTCCAGGTCGCGGTTGAGCGCAGGTACCAACCTCTCTCCAGGTTGTGAATGACAAACGGTTGCAAGGTGGCTGATTCGACATGCGGGCGGTCGTTGTCGCCTGCGAAGGAACTCTGGTATTGCACCAACGCGCCGAGCAAGCCACGGGGCGATGACTCGATCGCAATGGCCGCCAGTCCCGCTTGCCATTTGCCGGTGCCGAACTCGTCCTTATCGGCATACGGCGCAGTGATCTGCGGACCGATGCCCAACTGCACGCCCTCGGTCTTGAGCAGGAAGATATCGAGCAGATTCAGATCACCTTCACCGATGCTGTAACTCCCACCCGAATCAGGGCGAATGCTGATCGGCGCAGTGGCGCGCAGCAATTGCGGGACGCCAATGAAATCGTTGGGCGCAAGCGGCAGCGTACCGCGCACCAGCAGGTCGTTGGTGTGGATGTTGGAGTCGTAGTATTTCGGGGTGTAGTAATCCAGCAGGTTCATCCCCGGCTCGGGGTTCAATGGATTGTTGCTTTTGCTGACCATGTCGGGATCGTCCGCCTGGACACAAACCACAGATGTTAAAGAGATCGCCAAAAAAAAGGTGCGCGCTCCTGGATGCTTCGACATGATTCGCCGGTTCCTTGGTGTCTCATTGGTCTACTCGGCACTTGGCGGCCGTTACTGCGTAATCTCTTTCCTATCAAGCCTGTAGGACATGTCTGATGGACGTTAGCAGCTGCCGACGGGTTATCCAGTCGACAGGATTAATTGGTGGGTATCTGTGCACAGCTCACCCTTGGGTGAATCCGAATAAAAGGCATCTCTTTTAGTTCGGATTAGCCTTAACGATCTGTCATTTATGACAGTTCCGCGCGAGGTGCTTTTTACTGATAGTTGCAGTGGCGGATTTCAACCCACCGTCGATTATCGAGACCAAGGCCATGACTGTTGCATTCAAATCCGTATCCGCTGTTGAAAGCCCCTGGAAACAGGCCCGACTGATCATCAATGGCAAGGAGGTGCAATGGAATGGCGCTATCGTCCTGCGCCGCGACCAGGAAAACACCGTGAGCGTGGAAGTTCCACCGTCCATCGCGAGGCAGCTCTGTTTGGGCCTGGCTGAAGATGGAGGCCTGAACATCGTGGCGTCGCCTGCTTTTAAACACTGGGTGGACCCGGTTCGTGGCCGGTTTAACTGGGCACTCACACCGAGCGAAGGCAGCAGTGCTCATGTCACCTTGGTGTTTTTGAGCAGGGAAGTAACCGAGCCCTGGCCACTCCCGTGTCGGGTTATGTCATTGACCCTGTGGGATGAGGTGAAGGTCTTGTTCAACGGAGCCGAATATGATCCGGCCGGAAGCGCTTATCCAGTGCGAGGAAACCGTTACCCCGTCCAAATACAGCCACTGGCCGGTAGTCCATCCATCAACCTCAACGCGGTCGTGGTTTGGGGAATACCCCCCACAGGACTGGACGTGACCCTCGAACCATCGCCCGGCGAATCCAAAGTCCTGGAAGCGCAAGGCGCTTCCTGGGATCTGGTGTGTGGCAACACCCGGGATGGCAAGTTTTCGATGATCGTGTATCTGGAGGACGACCCCGAAATCCGTCTTGAAATAGCGTTGGAACTGGGAAATCACGATCTTGTTTTGTATCTGACGACGATTCTCAAGGGGACCGCTGGCAATCGAATAACACTGACGACTTTTTCCCAGGTTCCGCCGTTCCGACGTGTACCCGGCGTGGCTATCCAGTGGAGTTGGCGAGGTGGAGCGCTCTTGACTGGCGTCACCAGCAACCTGGGCGCCAGCTCCGTGGAGTTTGATGCGAGGGAAGTGAACGGGCCGGTTTCAGTGGAAACCTATGTGCTTGGCCAGCCTCATTCAGCAAAAACCGTTGTAATTTGAACCTTGGTTTGTCCATAGCAGGATGATTGACGGTTTTCGGAGCGCCGGACCCCGAAAACCGTTACAGGCACTCAGCGCTTGTTCATCTGCTCACGCTGCCGCTCCTCCTGCTCCCGCAGCTCCGGCGTGAATTCGGCACCGAAATCCTCGGCCTCAAACACCTGGCGAATCTCGATTTCGGCTTCGGTACCCGGCATCGGGTTGGGGCAGCGTTTGACCCACTCGATTGCTTCGTCCTTCGACTTCACCTGCCACAGCCAGTAACCGGCGATCAGCTCTTTTGTTTCGACAAACGGGCCGTCAATCACTGTGCGTCTGTCGCCCGAAAAACGTACGCGGGCGCCCTGGCTACTCGGGTGCAAACCTTCGCCTGCCAACATGATCCCGGCCTTGACCAGTTCCTCGTTGTAATTGCCCATCGCGGTCAGCAGTTCTTTACTGGGCATCACGCCAGCCTCGGAATCCGGGCTGGCTTTGACAATGATCATGAATCGCATGGTGGTGTGTCCTCTGGATTTGAATGATTCACTGTATGGTCGATTGGTGATTTGCCAAATCGACAACGTTTCAAAAAAACGTCGTTTTAACGGGATTCGGTCGATTAATTTTCGACATTCATTCCGTCATTAATATGTCCCGAGAAGTCGGCGACCGGCATTCCATCGGCGAAATGCTCAGGGGCCAGTGGCTGCCTTCCTCATCGGCAAATATGTACCCGGCGCAATTGAGGCCATTAGGGGCGAGGTGATCAGCCTCTGCACGTTCCTGATTTGTGCGCCGCAATACCGCACCTACCGGATCCCCACAGGCTTTTTTCTCTGCAAGGGTTGTATCCAGTCTCTGCGACGACCCTTCACAATTTGTATCCGCCCATAGGTCGTCAGCCCGTTTCGTGGTTAACTTCGGCCTCTTCAAAACTCTCCACATCAACGTTCAGAAGGACTCCTTTCATGGCTCAAGTCACTCTTAAAGGCAACCCGGTTCAAGTCAACGGCCAATTGCCACAAGCCGGTTCCAAGGCGCCAGCCTTTTCCCTGGTTGCCGGCAATCTGTCCGACGTGACCCTGGCGAGCTTCGCCGGCAAGCGCAAAGTGCTGAACATCTTCCCAAGCGTCGACACCCCGACCTGCGCCACGTCGGTGCGCAAGTTCAACGCCCAGGCCAACGATGTCGCCAACACCGTGGTGCTGTGCATCTCTGCGGACCTGCCGTTCGCCCAAGCCCGTTTCTGCGGCGCCGAAGGCCTGGAAAACGTGCAGAACCTGTCGACCCTGCGCGGTGCCGAATTCATCGAGAACTACGGCGTTGCCATTGCCGACGGCCCACTCAAAGGCCTGACCGCCCGTGCCGTTGTGGTACTGGACGAAAACGACAACGTGCTGCACAGCGAGCTGGTCAAGGAAATCGCTGAAGAGCCAAACTACGAAGCCGCACTTGCCGTTCTGAAATAAGCAGTTCATTACAATTGTTAACGGCCTGGCCCTGTCCAGGCCGTTTTCATTTGTGCTTCAGTGTCTTAGATAAATCTCCTGTTACGTAAGCCGAAGGTAAATTGCCGGTAAAGGCGCTTTGCTAAATACCCGCCAGTGCTTATCGTTCAGCCTCCCGTAGAAGAAGCCCACGCGCCCAATGGTTGATCATTCAATGCAATCCTCCGCTTCCCGTAGTCCTCGTCGCTGGTTGTTCGGCCTGCTTGTCCTGTTGGTCATCGCTGGCCTGTGCTGGAAATTCTGGCCCGGCAGCGCTGCGCCAAAAGAAGGTGCAGGACAAAAAGCCGTGGCGGGGCATACCGGTCGTTCGGGCGGCATGCGTCCGGGTTTCGGGGGCGCGACGGGGCCGGTTCCGGTGCGTGTGGCGCCAGCGGTCAAAGGCGACTTCCCGCTGTACTACAAGGCGCTGGGCACCGTGACGGCGCTGAACACCATCAATGTGCGCAGCCGGGTGGGCGGCGAGCTGATCAAGGTGTCATTCGAAGAAGGGCAGATGGTCAAGGCCGGCGATCTGCTGGCTGAAATCGACCCGCGTCCTTACCAGAACGCCTTGCTGCAGGCCGAAGGCACCTTGCTGCAAAACCAGGCGCAACTGAAGAACGCTCAAGTCGATGTCGAACGTTATCGCGGGCTGTACCGTGAAGACAGCATCGCCAAGCAAACCCTGGACACCGCCGAAGCGCTGGTCGGCCAGTATCAGGGCACGGTCAAGACCAATCAGGCGGCGGTCAATGACGCCAAGCTCAATCTCGAATTCACCAGGATCCGCGCGCCGATTACCGGTCGTGTGGGCCTGCGTCAGCTCGACGTCGGCAACCTGGTGGCCGCCAATGACACCACGGCGCTGGCGATCATCACCCAGACCCAACCGATCAACGTTGCCTTCACCTTGCCGGAAAACAGCCTCGACGTGGTGCTGGCCCGCTATCGCAGTGGCGCCAAACTGCCCGCCGAAGCCTGGGACCGTGGCGACACCAAAATGCAAGCCACCGGTGTGTTGCAGAGCCTCGACAACCAGATCGACGTCACCACCGGCACCCTGAAATTCAAGGCTCGCTACGAAAACCGCGATCAAGCGTTGTTCCCCAATCAGTTCGTCAACGTCCACCTGCTCGCCGACACGCTCAAAGACGTGGTACTCGCGCCTTCGGCAGCCATCCAGTTTGGCACCAATGGCACGTTCGTCTATGCAATGGATGGCGACAAGAAGGTCACGATCCGTCAGTTGAAAGTCGGCGCCAGCGACGGTGAAAACACCGTAGTCACCGAAGGCCTGACCGCCGGCGATCGCGTGGTCCTCGAAGGCACCGACCGCCTGAAGGAAGGCAGTGAAGTAGAAGTGGTCAATGACACCAAGGACGTGCCGACCTCTCCGACCGGGCACCTGCAGGGCAAACCGGCGGCCAGCGCGACTGATCCGGCGACCACCGACAAGGCGAAAAAGGGCGGCGCATGAACATCTCGCGGCTGTTCATCCTTCGCCCGGTCGCCACGACCCTGAGCATGCTGGCCATTATTCTGGCCGGCGTCATTGCCTATCGGCTGTTGCCGGTGTCGGCCTTGCCCCAGGTCGATTACCCGACCATTCGCGTCATGACCCTTTATCCCGGCGCCAGCCCGGACGTCATGACCAGCGCCGTGACCGCGCCGCTCGAGCGTCAGTTCGGGCAGATGCCCGGCCTGACCCAGATGGCCTCGACCAGTTCCGGTGGCGCCTCGGTGCTGACCCTGCGGTTCAGCCTCGACATCAACATGGACGTCGCCGAGCAGCAGGTGCAGGCCGCGATCAACGCCGCCACCAATCTGCTACCCAAGGACCTGCCCGCGCCGCCGGTGTACAACAAGGTCAACCCGGCGGACACCCCGGTGCTGACCCTGGCGATCACGTCCAAGACCATGTTGCTGCCCAAGCTCAATGACCTGGTCGATACGCGCATGGCACAGAAAATCGCCCAGATCAGTGGCGTCGGCATGGTCAGCATTGCCGGCGGTCAGCGTCAGGCGGTGCGGATCAAGGTCAACCCCGAGGCCCTGGCGGCCAACGGCCTGAACCTGTCGGACGTGCGCACCTTGATCGGTGCCTCCAACGTCAACCAGCCCAAGGGCAACTTCGACGGTCCGACCCGGGTCTCGATGCTCGATGCAAACGATCAACTGACCTCGCCCAAGGATTACGCCAACCTGATCCTGGCCTACGCCAACGGTGCGCCATTGCGGCTCAAGGACGTGGCGGAAATCGTCGACGGAGCGGAGAACGAACGTCTGGCGGCGTGGGCCAACGAAAACCAGGCCGTGTTGCTGAACATCCAGCGCCAGCCCGGCGCCAACGTCATCGAAGTGGTCGACCGGATCAAGGCGTTGCTGCCGAGCATCACGGATAACCTGCCGGCCGGTCTCGACGTCACTGTGCTGACCGACCGCACCCAGACCATCCGTGCGTCCGTCACCGACGTACAACACGAATTGCTGATCGCCATCGCGCTGGTGGTGATGGTGACGTTCCTGTTCCTGCGGCGCGCCAGTGCCACGATCATTCCTTCGGTGGCCGTGCCGCTGTCGTTGATCGGCACCTTCGGCGTGATGTACCTCGCCGGTTTTTCGGTCAATAACCTGACCCTGATGGCCCTGACCATCGCCACCGGTTTTGTGGTGGACGATGCGATCGTCATGCTGGAGAACATTTCCCGGTTTATCGAAGAGGGTGACAGCCCGCTGAACGCGGCGCTCAAGGGCGCCAAGCAGATCGGCTTTACCCTGATTTCCCTGACCTTGTCGCTGATCGCTGTACTGATCCCGTTGCTGTTCATGGCCGACGTGGTGGGGCGTTTGTTCCGCGAGTTTGCGATCACGTTGGCGGTGGCGATCCTGATTTCCCTGGTCGTCTCGCTGACCCTGACACCGATGATGTGCGCGCGACTGCTCAAGCGCGAACCCAAGGAAGAAGAACAGGGCCGTTTCTACCGGGCCAGCGGTGCCACAATTGATTGGATGATCGCGGCTTACGGGCGCAAGTTAAAGTGGGTTCTCAAGCATCAACCGCTGACGTTGCTGGTGGCCATCGGCACCCTGGCGCTGACTGTATTCCTTTACATGGTCGTGCCGAAGGGGTTCTTTCCGGTGCAGGACACTGGCGTTATTCAGGGCATTTCCGAGGCGCCGCAGTCGATTTCCTTTGCAGCGATGAGCGAGCGGCAACAGGAACTGGCCAAGGTGATCCTGGCGGACCCGGCCGTAGAGAGTCTGTCTTCCTATATTGGCGTCGATGGCGATAACTCGACGTTGAACAGCGGTCGTTTGCTGATCAACCTCAAGTCCCACAGCAACCGCGATTTGAGCGCCACCGAAGTGATTGCCCGCCTGCAACCGGAACTGGACAAACTGGTCGGCATTCGTCTGTTCATGCAGCCGGTTCAGGACCTGACCATCGAAGACCGCGTAAGCCGTACGCAGTACCAATTCAGCATGTCGTCGCCGGATTCCGAGTTGCTCAACCTGTGGAGTGGTCGTTTGGTGGAAGCACTGGCCCAACGGCCGGAGCTGACCGATGTTGCCAGTGATTTGCAGGACAAAGGGCTGCAGGTCTACCTGGTGATCGACCGTGATGCGGCGTCGCGGGTCGGGGTGTCGGTGTCGAACATTACCGACGCGCTGTACGACGCGTTCGGTCAGCGGCAGATTTCCACCATTTACACCCAGGCCAGCCAGTACCGCGTAGTGCTGCAATCGCAGTCCGGCGAGAAGATCGGCCCGGATGCGCTGAACCAGATTCACGTCAAGACCACCGATGGCGGGCAAGTGCGCCTGTCCAGCCTGGCGCACATAGAGGAACGTCAGGCGCAGCTCGCGATCACTCACATCGGCCAGTTCCCGGCGGTGATGATGTCCTTCAACCTTGCGCCCGGCGTGGCGCTGGGGCATGCGGTGGAAATCATCGAGCAAGTGCAGAAAGACATCGGCATGCCGATTGGCGTACAGACCCAGTTCCAGGGCGCGGCCGAAGCGTTCCAGGCGTCGTTGTCGAGCACGTTGCTGCTGATTCTGGCAGCGGTGGTGACCATGTACATCGTGCTCGGCGTGCTCTATGAGAGCTACATCCACCCGATCACCATTCTCTCGACCTTGCCGTCCGCGGCGGTCGGCGCCTTGCTGGCGTTGCTGTTGAGTGGCAATGACCTGGGGATGATCGCGATCATCGGCATCATCCTGCTGATCGGTATCGTGAAGAAGAACGCGATCATGATGATCGACTTCGCCCTCGACGCCGAGCGCAATCAGGGCATGGACCCGGAGACGGCGATCTATCAGGCAGCGCTGCTGCGCTTCCGGCCGATCCTGATGACCACGCTGGCGGCATTGTTCGGTGCCGTGCCGTTGATGCTGGCCACCGGTTCCGGCGCTGAGCTGCGTCAGCCCCTGGGTCTGGTGATGGTCGGTGGTTTGTTGGTCAGCCAGGTGCTGACGTTGTTCACCACACCGGTCATTTACCTCTACTTCGACCGCCTCGGTCGGCGCTGGGGCCGTCAGGCCGAGCCCGTGGAAGTGGTCGAACAGCCATGAACCTCTCCGGACCTTTCATCAAGCGCCCGGTCGCAACGATGTTGCTGAGCCTGGCGATCATGCTGCTGGGCGGGGTGAGCTTCGGCTTGCTGCCGGTGTCACCGCTGCCGCAAATGGACTTCCCGGTGATCGTGGTCCAGGCCAGTCTGCCGGGGGCGAGCCCGGAGGTGATGGCTTCGACCGTGGCTACACCACTCGAACGTTCCTTCGGCGCCATCGCCGGGGTCAACACCATGAGCAGCCGTTCCAGCCAGGGCTCGACCCGGGTGATTCTGCAGTTCGACCTTGATCGCGACATCAACGGCGCGGCGCGCGAAGTGCAAGCGGCGATCAACGCCTCGCGCAACCTGCTGCCGAGCGGGATGCGCAGCATGCCGACCTACAAGAAGGTCAACCCGTCCCAGGCGCCGATCATGGTGCTGTCGTTGACCTCGGATGTGCTGGAAAAGGGCCAGCTCTACGATTTGGCCTCGACGATCCTGTCCCAGAGCCTGTCCCAGGTGCAGGGCGTAGGTGAAGTACAGATCGGTGGCAGCTCCCTGCCGGCGGTGCGGATCGAACTCGAACCCCAGGCGCTCAACCAGTACGGCGTGGCGCTGGACGATGTGCGCAACACCGTCGCCAATGCCAACGTGCGTCGGCCGAAAGGCTCGGTCGAAGACGGTCAGCGGTTGTGGCAGGTCCAGGCCAACGATCAGCTGGAAAAAGCCAAGGACTACGAGTCGCTGATCATTCACTACAACGGCGGTGCAGCACTGCGGTTGAAGGATGTGGCCAAGGTCAGCGATGGCGTCGAGGACCGTTACAACAGCGGTTTCTTCAACAATGACGCGGCGGTCTTGCTGGTGATCAACCGTCAGGCCGGCGCCAACATCATCGAGACGGTCAACGAGATCAAGGCTCAGCTCCCGGCACTGCAAGCCGTACTGCCGGCCAGCGTCAAGCTGAACCTGGCCATGGACCGCTCGCCGGTGATCAAGGCGACCCTGCACGAAGCGGAAATGACCCTGCTGATCGCCGTGGCGCTGGTGATCCTGGTGGTGTTCCTGTTTCTCGGTAACTTCCGCGCCTCGCTGATTCCGACCCTTGCGGTACCGGTGTCGCTGGTGGGCACCTTCGCGGTGATGTACCTGTACGGATTTTCCCTGAACAACCTGTCGCTGATGGCGCTGATCCTGGCCACCGGGCTGGTGGTGGACGACGCCATCGTGGTGCTGGAGAACATCACCCGGCACATCGACGAAGGCGTGCCGCCGATGAAGGCCGCTTACCTCGGGGCGCAGGAAGTCGGTTTCACGCTGCTGTCGATGAACGTCTCGCTGGTCGCAGTGTTCCTGTCGATCCTGTTCATGGGCGGGATCATCGAAAGCCTGTTCCGTGAGTTTTCCATCACCCTGGCCGCGTCCATCGTGGTGTCGTTGGTGGTCTCGCTGACCCTGACACCGATGCTCTGCGCCCGTTGGCTGAAGCCGCATACGCCGGGTGAGGAAAACCGCCTGCAACGCTGGAGCCACCGCGCCAACGAGTGGATGGTCGCTAAATACGCCACCAGCCTGGATTGGGTGTTGCGTCACCGTCGCCTGACCTTGCTCAGCCTTATCGTGACAGTTGGCGTTAACATTGCGCTGTATGTCATTGTTCCTAAAACATTCATGCCTCAGCAAGACACCGGTCAACTGATCGGTTTTGTGCGGGGCGACGACGGTCTGTCGTTCAGCGTCATGCAGCCGAAAATGGAAACGTTCCGCCGCGCCGTACTCAAGGATGAAGCGGTGGAAAGCGTCGCCGGCTTCATCGGTGGCACCAACGGCACCAACAACGCCTTCATGCTGGTACGCCTGAAACCGATCAAGGAGCGGGGCGTTTCTGCGCAAAAAGTCATCGAACGCCTGCGCAAGGAAATGCCCAAGGTCGCCGGCGCGCAGTTGATGCTGATGGCGGATCAGGACCTGCAATTTGGCGGCGGCCGCGAGCAGACCACCTCGCAGTATTCCTACATCCTGCAAAGCGCCGACCTTGGCGAACTGCGCCAGTGGTATCCGAAGGTGGTGACCGCGCTCAAGGCGTTGCCGGAGCTGACCGCGATTGACGCCCGTGAAGGACGCGGCGCGCAGCAGGTGACCTTGATCGTCGATCGCGACCAGGCCAAACGCCTGGGGGTCGACATGGACATGGTCACCGCCGTCCTGAACAACGCCTACAGCCAGCGACAGATTTCAACCATCTACGACAGCCTCAACCAATATCAGGTGGTGATGGAGGTCAATCCGAAGTACGCCCAGGACCCGATCACCCTCAAGCAGGTTCAGGTAATCACCGCCGATGGCGCGCGGATTCCGCTGTCGACCATCGCCCATTACGAAAACAGCCTGGAGGACGACCGTGTCAGCCACGAAGGTCAGTTCGCCTCCGAGAGCATTTCCTTCGACATGGCTGAAGGCGTGACGGTGGAGCAGGGCACTGCGGCCATCGAACGGGCGATTGCCAAGCTCGGCATGCCGGAAGACGTGATCGTGAAAATGGCCGGCACCGCCGACGCCTTCGCCGCGACCCAGAAAAGCCAGCCGTGGATGATTCTTGGCGCGCTGGTGGCGGTGTATCTGGTGCTGGGTGTGTTGTATGAAAGCTACATCCATCCACTGACCATTCTCTCGACCTTGCCGTCGGCCGGGGTCGGCGCGTTGCTGTCGATCTATGCGCTGGGCGGTGAGTTCAGCCTGATCTCGTTGCTCGGGCTGTTTTTGCTGATCGGCGTGGTGAAGAAAAACGCCATTCTGATGATCGACCTCGCATTGCAACTTGAGCGGCATCAGGGCCTGGAACCGCTGGCGTCGATTCGCAGCGCTTGCCTGCAACGTCTGCGTCCGATTCTGATGACCACGCTGGCCGCGATCCTCGGTGCCTTGCCGCTGCTACTGAGCCGTGCCGAAGGTGCGGAAATGCGTCAACCACTGGGCCTGACCATCATTGGCGGGTTGATTTTCAGTCAGGTCCTGACGCTTTACACCACCCCGGTGGTTTACCTCTATCTCGACAAACTGCGCCATCGCTTCAACCACTGGCGTGGGGTGCGTACCGATGCTGCCCTGGAAACTCCGCTATGACTGACCGTTCGCTAATCAACCTGTCCGCACCGCTGATCACGGCCCGAGGCTCGCGCCTGTTGAGCCTGTCGCTGTGCGTTGCGCTGCTCAGTGCCTGCGCCATCGGCCCGGATTACCAGCGCCCGCCAACCGCTGCGCCGGTGCAGTACAAGGAAGCGGCCGGTTGGCGTCAGGCCAATCCGAGCGATTCCCTGGCCCGCGGTGCGTGGTGGGAATTGTATGGCGATCAACAATTGAATGGCCTGATCGAGAAACTCAACAGCGCCAACCAGACGGTTGCCCAGTCCGAAGCCCAATACCGTCAAGCCCAGGCGTTGGTGCGCAGTGCTCGCGGTGCGTTTTTTCCGACCGTGGACCTGACGGTCGGGAAAAACCGCTCCAGCCAGGGCACCGGCAGCAGCAGTTCGAGCCTGACCAGTTCCTCCAGTGGTATCCGCGACACCTATACCGCACAGGCAGGGGTCAGTTGGGAAGCCGACGTCTGGGGCAAGCTGCGCCGCGGGCTGGAAGCCGACACCGCCAATGCCGAGGCGAGTTTTGCCGATCTGGCGGCGATGCGGTTGAGCCAGCAGTCGGAACTGGTGCAGAACTACCTGCAATTGCGCGTGATCGATGAGCAGAAACGTCTGCTGCAAGCTACGGTCGAGGCCTATCAGCGCTCGCTGAAAATGACCGAAAACCAGTACCGCGCCGGTGTTTCCGGCAAAGATGCGGTGGCCCAGGCCACCACCCAGCTCAAGAGCACCGAGGCCGAACTGGTCGATCTGATCTGGCAGCGTGCGCAGTTCGAGAACGCCATTGCCGTGCTGATCGGGTTGCCGCCGGCCGAGTTCAGCCTCGCGGAATCCGCGGATATCCCGATGCTGCCCGAGGTGCCGCTGAACCTGCCTTCGCAGTTATTGGAACGCCGCCCGGACATCGCCTCCGCCGAACGCTCGGTCATGGCCGCCAACGCTAACATCGGTGTGGCCAAGGCCGCTTATTACCCGGACCTGACGTTGAGTTTGAATGGCGGTTACAGCAGCAGCACCACTTCGAACTGGATCAGTGTGCCAAACCGCTTCTGGTCGGTCGGCCCGCAACTGGCGATGACCTTGTTCGACGGCGGCCAACGCTCGGCGGAAGTCGATCGCAGCGAAGCAGCCTACGACGAAACCGTCGCCAAGTACCGCCAGACCGTGCTCGACGGCTTCCGCGAGGTGGAGAATTATCTGGTCCAGCTCAAGGTCCTGGAGAACGAATCGGCCGTGCGTCAGCAGGCCCTGGACGCGGCGCGTGAGTCCTTGCGCCTGACCCGGAATCAGTACAAGGCCGGGTTGATCGCTTATCTGGATGTAGTGGTCGTGCAAGCCACTGCGCTGAACAACGAACGCAACATGCTGGATTTGTTGCAGAGCCGCTTGATTGCCAGCGTGCAGTTGATTGCGGCGCTGGGTGGCGGATGGGATGGCCAGCTCGACCGTAACTTGTAGGTCACTCGACAGCGCCTACAGGGCGCCCGGCGGCGCGTGGGGTGGGCTCCGGGAACGCCAATCCAGCGTCATCGCCAGCAATCAAACAAGCGTTTCATCGGGTTGATGGCCTTTTGCTAATTTTGTCAGTGCGTTCTTTCATGCAATCAGTACAATCGCCGGATTTGTCCCCCGAGAATGGAAGCAGTACGGCGGGTCGTCACGAGAAGTCCCATGCTCATCGGTAGCTATTCCCCCACGCTGGTTATCATCTCGCTTTTTGTGGCGATTCTCGCGTCCTACACCGCGCTCGACATGACCGGGCGCATCGCCACGGCCAAAGGCCGTGCCGTGCATTTGTGGACGGCCGGCGGCGCTTTGGCGATGGGCATCGGCGTGTGGTCGATGCATTTCATCGGCATGCTCGCGTTTGAACTGCCGATTGACCTCGGCTACGACGTTACCCTGACGGCCCTGTCGCTGCTGACCGCCATTCTGTCCTGCGGCTTTGCCCTGTGGCTGGTCAGCCAGCCACAACTGCCGGGCTGGCAACTGGCGTTCGGGGCGCTGGTGATGGGGGCTGGCATCAGCGCCATGCACTACACCGGCATGGCGGCCATGCGCATGCAACCGGGTATCGATTACGACCCGACATTGTTCGGCGCCTCTTTGCTCATCGCCGTCGGCGCCTCGGGCGCTGCATTATGGATCGCCTTCCGCCTGCGCCGGCACACGCCTTCTGTCAGTCTGCTTCGAGGCGGCGCGGCGGTGATCATGGGCATTGCCATTGTCGGTATGCACTACACCGCCATGGCCGCTGCGCGTTTTCCAGACGGCAGTTTTTGTGGCGCGGCGATCAACGGTTTGAACGGCAAGGGCCTGGACAGCCTGGTACTGATCACTACGATGGCGGTGCTGAGCATTGCCTTGCTCACCTCGATTCTCGATGCGCGCCTGGAGGCTCGCACCGCCGAGCTGGCCCATTCGCTGACAGAGGCTAATCGCGAACTCACCCAACTGGCGCTGCACGACACCCTGACCGGTCTGCCAAATCGGGTGTTGCTGGCTGACCGTATCGACCAGGCCATGTCGAGAGTACAGGAGCAAGGCGGTTGTTTTGCCTTGATGTTCATCGATCTGGACGGTTTCAAGCCGGTCAATGATGCATTCGGCCATCACATGGGGGACCAGTTGCTGCGCGAAGTCGCACTGCGCCTGCGTGAGGACTTGCGTAGCCAGGACACGCTGGCGCGGATTGGTGGCGATGAGTTCGTGCTGTTGGTGCAACTGGCTGATGAACATGACGCACTGAATCTGGCGGCGCGGCAAGTCGGGCTGATCGCGCGCTCGTTTCGCGTTGCTGAACATGATTTGCAAATATCCGCCAGTGTAGGCATCGCCCTTTATCCGGGAAACGGCCAGACCTGCGAAGAACTGCTGATGAACGCCGACGCGGCGATGTATCACGCCAAGGGCGCGGGCAAAAACGGCTACAGCTTCTTCGACGCCTCGATGAACAGCAACGCGCGCAAACAGCTGCAATTGCTGCAAGACCTGCGCAATGCAGTGGAACAGCAAGAATTCTGCCTCTACTACCAGCCTAAATTCGATGCCGGCAACGGCCGGCCTGTCGGCGCCGAGGCGTTGTTGCGCTGGGTGCACCCGACGCAGGGCATGCTGCTGCCGGACAAGTTCATCGAACTGGCGGAGAAGACCGGCCTGATCATTCCAATCGGCGATTGGGTGCTCAACGAAGCCTGCCGGCAAATGCGCGAATGGTACGTGCTCGGTTACACCGACTGGCGCATCGCCGTGAATCTGTCGGCTTTGCAGTTCTGCCACGCTGGCCTGGTCCAGAGTGTCGCCAAGGCGTTGGCTACGCATCATTTGCCGGCCAACAGCCTGACCCTGGAAATCACCGAAACCACCGCCATGAGCGATGCCGATGCGAGCATGATGGTGCTTAACGAACTCTCGGAGATGGGTGTCGACCTGTCGATTGACGACTTTGGAACCGGCTATTCCAGCCTGATGTACCTCAAGCGCCTGCCGGCCAACGAACTGAAAATCGACCGGGGGTTTGTTCGCGACCTGGAACGTGACAGCGACGACGCGGCCATCGTTTCCGCCATCGTCGCCCTCGGCCAGGCGCTGGATTTGCGCATCGTTGCCGAAGGCGTGGAAACCGATGTGCAGCAGGATTTCCTGACTCAACTCGGTTGCGACTCGTTGCAGGGCTATCTGTTGGGGCATCCGCTGCCGGCGGAGCGCTTCATGGTGGATATTCTTCGCGGGGAGCGGTTGGCGGTAAGTTGACCCCTCTGTGGCGAGGGAGCTTGCTCCCGCTCGACTGCGCAGCAGTCGTAAAACAATGTATGCGGTTAACTGATGCACTGCGACGCAAGGCTTTGGGGCTGCTGCGCAGCCCAGCGGGAGCAAGCTCCCTCGCCACAGGACAACCACAGACCCCATGCAAAACCCGCCAATGGCGGTTATTCTTGGCCCCGACTGCAAACGCTTTAACGGGGGAAACGCTCGCATGGACAAAGTCATCGTCATCACCGGCGGCAGCCGCGGCATCGGCGCCGCCACAGCCTTGTTGGCCGCCGCACAGGGCTATCGGATCTGCATCAACTATCAATCCGACGAAGAGGCGGCGCACCGCGTGCTTGAGCAAGTACGCGCCCTCGGTGCCCAGGCCATCGCGGTACGAGCCGACGTCAGTATCGAAGACGAAGTGATCGGGCTGTTCAACCGCGTTGACGCCGAACTGGGCCGGGTGACCGCGCTGGTCAATAATGCCGGGACCGTGGGGCACAAATCCCGCGTCGACGAAATGTCCGAGTTCCGCATTCTCAAAACCCTCAAGACCAACGTCCTGGCGCCGATCCTCTGCGCCAAGCACGCCGTGCTGCGCATGTCGCCGAAACACGGCGGGCAGGGCGGCAGTATCGTCAACGTATCTTCGGTCGCCTCGCGCCTGGGAGCGCCAAATGAGTACGTGGATTACGCGTCGTCCAAAGGCGCGCTCGACACGTTTACCATCGGCCTGTCCAAGGAAGTGGCGGGCGAAGGCATTCGGGTCAATGCCGTGCGCCCCGGTTACATCTACACCGATTTCCATGCGCTGAGCGGCGATCCGGACCGGGTCAGCAAACTGGAATCGGCGATCCCGATGGCGCGCGGGGGCCGGCCGGATGAAGTGGCTGAGGCGATTGTGTGGTTGTTGTCGGACAAGGCTTCTTACGCGACCGGCACGTTTGTTGATCTTGGTGGTGGGCGCTGAATGGCTGTCTACTGTCATTTGTGACAGTAGACGTCGATAGCTCGCGCACCTAAATTACGAGTGGCCTCTCATCGGTGAGCGCCACGACTTGTACAACCATACGCCATCAATCAGTGTCATTGAGCCCCGCGGTTTACTTGTCTGTGCCCTGGCCTATTATCGAGGCGTCGCCGGCGAAGCGGTGGTGACGCGAGTCACGCACCAGCTTTATGACGCGGCGAGTCGGCTCACTGAACAGCGCGATCCTCGCTTGTTTGCCCTGGCGCAGTCCGGCGTCGCGGTGCGGCCGAATCTGGTCAGCATCCCAGGCCTTTCCGGCCAGCCACTGTGCAGCGACAGTGTCGATGCCGGCTGGCAACTGAGCTTGCCCGGTGCGGCCGGGCAGCCCATTGAATCGTGGGATCAGCGAGGCTGGCACCTCCGCACCGAAGTTGATGCGTTGCTGCGACCGGTGGCAATCTTCGAGCACAGCGTCGACGAAGCCGAGCTCTGTGCCGAGCGGATCACCTGGGGCAGTTCTTCGCCCGACGATGCGCGGCACAATCGCTGCGGCCAACCGGTGCGACAGGATGATCCGGCGGGGAGCCGATTGCTGCCCGAGTACGGGCTGTCGGGTGTGGTCCTCGCCGAAGTCCGTCGTTTCCTCGACAGCCTGGATCCGCCGGACTGGCCCTTCGCCGAGACTGAACGCAACAGCTTGTTGGAGCCGGGTGACGGTTCGCAGTCTGCCTGGCACTTCGCGGTCACCGGTGAGGCGCTGAGCCAGACCGATGCTAAAGGCCACGTCCGCCACTTCGCCCATGATCGGGCCGGCCAGCTGCGCGAAGTTCGCCTGCGACGGGCCGGACAACCTGCCGCCGAAACGCTGGTCAGCGCCATCGAGTACAGCGCACTCGGACAGGTTCAGCAGGAACTCGCCGGCAACGGCATGCGCACCGTTTCCAGTTATGACCCGGCCGATGGGCATCTGCTGTCGCTGGCCAATCAAGGCCCGGACGGCATGTTTTTGCAAAACCTGAGCTACCGCTATGACCCGGCGGGCAACATCACCGAAATCACCGACGCCGCGTTACCGATCCAGTATTTCGCCAACCAGCGCATCGAACCGGTCCGCCGCTTCACCTACGACACGTTGAATCAACTGATCAAAGCCACCGGCTGGGAAACCGCCAAGCCCTCATTCGGTCCCGCATTACCCGAGTGGCAAGCCTTCGGCCCGCCCGATGCCAGCCGTTGGCGCAACTACAGCGAAACCTATCACTATGACGAGGCCGGCAATCTGCGGGAGCGCATTCATCTCGGTGCCGAGAACGACACGTTGATCATGCGGGTGGCGGAGCACAGCAATCGCAGTATCAAAGATCGACCGGGTGCGGATCTGGAGGCGCTGTTCGATGTTCGTGGCAATTTGCTGGAGCTGCAACCGGGTCAGGCGTTGCAGTGGAATGGTCGCAATGAATTGGCCCAGGTCACCCAGGTAACCCGGATCGCTGCCGCCGATGATTGGGAGCGCTACGTTTACGATGCTGAAGGCATGCGTCTGCGCAAATGCCGAAGTGCTGCAGCGAAATCCGTCATCCATACAGCCGAAGTACGCTACCTGCCGGGCATCGAGTTGCACACCAACAGTGCCACGGGTGAGCGGTTGCAGGTTATCAGTGTTCAGGTGGGGCGCTGTACGGTGCGGCTGCTGCATTGGGACAGTCCGCCCCCCGATGACGTGGAAAACGACCAACTGCGTTACTGCTTCGACGATCACCTGGGGTCGAGTGCGATTGAAGTGGATGCGCAGGCGAAACCGATGAGCCAGGAAGTGTATTACCCGTTTGGCGGCACGGCGTGGCTGGCGGGGCGGCAGGAGGTGGAAAGCAGTTACAAGACTATCCGTTACTCGGGCAAGGAACGAGATGCGACGGGGCTTTATTACTATGGCGCGCGTTTTTACGCGCCATGGTTACAGCGGTGGCTGAGTCCAGATCCCGCGGGGGATATAGATGCGTTAAATTTTTATGATTTTGTAAACAATAGGCCGCTTGTATTTTTTGATCCCGACGGATACGCCCCAATTTCAGCTGCCGAATATGATGTTATGTTCGAACAGAAAATCGGAATTCCTGACATTGTCAAGCATAGAGGAATGGCGAACATCAGTCTTCACCTGCCACTTTTGGCTAGCAAACTAAAAGAAGCGCTTAAATTAGCAGTAGAGGGTTTGAGTCGAAGTGTGGAGGAGTTGAAAAATGGTAGCCATGATCGAGAAAAACTGAACGCACACTTCGGAGTTGAAGGTGGCAGCAATACTGATCAGTTAATCAAGGTTTACAAAGAAGCATTGTCAGGACTTAAGCGAATTACTGACATGTCTGAAAAAATTGTCGTTTTCGACGATGTCGATGGCGACTACGCAGATACCGCCGCATTTGTCATTCCTGGCGATAGAAGAGAAAAAATATACGTAAACAATCAGTTCTTCACAAGTGCTCCGACAGAAGAGTTAGCTTTTATTATTATTCATGAGCGCATTCATCAAAGCAAAGTTATAAGTGCTCAAAAAGACTTATGGTATTTGGTGCCGACATCTAGCGACTATGCTGGCGCCAAACTTGTCAGCGGAAACGTTGACTTAAAAACCTCGAAAAATGCGGCCATGGCAAGCATGTCGAAAAGAATGATGACGACAACAAATATTGTAATAGATGATATCGATCCTAGCGTTCAAGATGACTTTGTAAGCGTTGCGGGGGGCGCATCCATTGATGAAGCATTAGAGAGTTTCAAAAAAACTCCTGCGCTTCGAACAAAAATGGCATTTAGAAATCCTGATAACTACGCGAGTTATATTATGGCTCCGGCTATTTAAATGGCGCGACTCAATGAGTGTCTTGCCTTGGAGATTATTCAAGGACTGCTCAAAAATACCGCACAATCCGCCACAGCGAGTTTATCTGCTCTAGTATTCCAACCTCTGATCAACGGGGACCAACGTCTACTGTCATTGTTGACAGTAGACGTTAATCTCCGGCACGCCTAAATTGCGAGTGGCCTCTCCATCGTTGAGTGCCACGATTTGCACAGTTACACACCGTCAATAAGCGCCATTGAGCCACGCGGGTTGCCCGTGCGTGAGGTGGCTTATCATCGACGCGATGTGGGTGATCCCTTTGAAACGCGGGTCACGCATCAGCTTCACGATGCAACGGGCAGGCTCACCGAGCAATGGGATCCCCGGTTGTTTGCGTTGATTCAATCGGGTGCTGCGGTTCCGCCCAATCTACATACTTTTTACAGCCTGTCAGCCCAGAGTTTGTGCAGCGACAGCGTCGATGCCGGCTGGCAACTGAGTTTGCCCGGTGCGGCCGGGCAGCCCATTGAATCGTGGGATCAGCGAGGCTGGCACCGCCGCACCGAAGTTGATGCGTTGCTGCGACCGGTGGCAATCTTCGAGCACAGCGTCGACGAAGCCGAGCTCTGTGCCGAGCGGATCACCTGGGGCAGTTCTTCGACGGACAATGCGCGGCACAATCGCTGCGGCCAACCGGTGCGACAGGATGATCCGGCGGGGAGCCGATTGCTGCCCGAGTACGGGCTGTCGGGTGTGGTCCTCGCCGAAGTCCGTCGTTTCCTCGACAGCCTGGATCCGCCGGACTGGCCCTTCGCCGAGACTGAACGCAACAGCTTGCTGGAGCCGGGTGACGGTTCGCAGTCTGCCTGGAACTTCGCGGCAACCGGCGAGGCGCTGAGCCAGACCGATGCGAAGGGCCACGTCTGACACTTCGCCCATGATCGGGCCGGCCAGCTGCGCGAAGTTCGCCTGCAACGGGCCGGACAACCTGCCGCCGAAACGCTGGTCAGCGCCATCGAGTACAGCGCGCTCGGACAGGTTCAGCAGGAGCTCGCCGGCAACGGCATGCGCACCGTTTCCAGTTATGACCCGGCCGATGGGCATCTGCTGTCGCTGGCCAATCAAGGCCCGGACGGCGTGTTTTTGCAAAACCTGAGCTACCGCTATGACCCGGCGGGCAACATCACCGAAATCACCGACGCCGCGTTACTGATCCAGTATTTCGCCAACCAGCGCATCGAACCGGTCCGCCGCTTCACCTACGACACGTTGAATCAACTGATCAAAGCCACCGGCTGGGAAACCGCCAAGCCCTCATTCGGCCTCGCATTGCCCGAGTGGCAAGCCTTCGGCCCGCCCGATGCCAGCCGTTGGAGCAACTACAGCGAAACCTATCATTACGATGAGGCCGGTAATCTGCTGGAGCGCACTCATCTCGGTGCCGAGAACGACACCTTGACCATGCAGGTGGCGGCGCACAGCAATCGCAGCGTCAAAGATCGACCGGGTGCGGATCTGGAGGCGCTGTTCGATGCTCGCGGCAATCTGCTGGAGCTGCAACCGGGTCAGGCGTTGCAATGGAATGGTCGCAATGAATTGGTCCAGGTCACCCAAGTCACCCGGATCGTTGCCGCGAATGATTGGGAGCGCTACGTTTACGATGCTGAGGGCATGCGTCTGCGCAAATGGCGCAGCGCTGCAGCTAAATCCGTCATCCACACAGCCGAAGTGCGCTACCTGCCGGGTATCGAAGTGCACGTCAACACGGCATCTGGGGAGCAGCTGCAGGTCATTAGCGTTAAGGCAGGTCGCTGCTCGGTACGGCTGCTGCATTGGGACAGTCCACCTCCTGATGGAGTGGTAAATGATCAGTTGCGTTACTGCTTCGATGATCACCTGGGGTCGAGTGCCTTTGAGGTGGATGCCCTGGCGAAACCGATCAGCCAGGAAGTGTATTACCCCTTTGGTGGCACGGCGTGGCTGGCCGGGCGGCATGAAGTGGAAACCAGCTACAAGACCATTCGGTATTCGGGGAAAGAACGAGATGTTACGGGGCTTTATTACTATGGCGTACGTTATTACGCACCGTGGCTGCAGCACTGGTTGAATCCGGATCCGGTGGGGGATGTGGACGGATTGAATTTTTATCGGTTTGTCAAAAACAACCCGGTTAATTTAGTGGACCCTGATGGGCGCTCCCCGACGCCTCCTAGTGCAAAGCGTATTGAACTTGAAAATACAGTAGAAGAAGGCATGACGTTTGACAGGAAGCAGATGTGGCGGGGCATGAAAGATATAGAAGGAGAGTCGCCTAAGATGGCAAGCGCCTTAAAAAAAGGCTTCGAAATCGCAAAAAAACAGCTTGAAGATGCCATCGATTCATTGGACGCCGGAACGCTTCGAGATGAGGATGTGAGGCATGTGGAAGCTTTTTTTGGAGAGAATAGTAGTTACAGGTATTCAACTATGGTTAAAGCATATAAAACAGCGCGTCTCTATATTGAAGATCTCACGGAAGATACTACGCGAGTAATAGCATTCAGTGCGCCTGGCTCTCGCATGACCTCATTTGTAATTGATGGGGATCATAAAATATATTTCAATTCGAAATACATAGAAGAGGCGCCAGACTGGGAAGTTGCGCGTGTCATTTTGCACGAGATAACCCATATGGAGGAAGTGCTAGATACTTTGGATAGTTGGTATTTTAGTCGACCTGCCAGCTATAGTGAACTGTCGGATAGTCGAAGGGGGTCTATTGATTTAATCGAGATTGAAAAGGCTGAAATAGCTTCGAGGACGTTATTGTCGTCTACAGATCTGGCTTCTCAAAAGAATATTGTGCTGGGCGATAGAATGCATGCTGCATATATTGAGTTTTTTAATATTGACCCTGACACACGGAAGGACTTGGCATTCAGGAATGCAGATACACACGCCTTATTTATACAAAGCCTAAGCCTGTCAGCGCCACGCCGAAACGCGAAGTAGCAATGCAGCTATAACCCCCCCCCAACGATAGTTTTATTTTCAAAACGACCGCACAATCCGCCCCAACGTCTCCATCGCCTTCTCCGAAGCCTCATCCCAAGGGCTCCCATAATTTAACCGAATACAATTCCTGAACCGCTGCGCCGGCGAAAATATCGGCCCCGGCGCAATGCTGATCCCTTGCGCCAACGCCATCTGAAACAACTTCAACGAATCCATCTGCGCCGGAAGTTCCAGCCACAGAAAGTACCCGCCTGCTGGTTGGCTCACGCGAGTCTGCGCCGGGAAATACCGGGCAATCGCCGCCAGCATCGCACTCTGCTGCTCCTCCAACGCATAACGCAACTTGCGCAAATGCCGGTCATAGCCACCATGTTGCAGGTAATCGGCAATCGCCGCCTGAGCCGGCATTGACGCACACAGCGAGGTCATCAGTTTCAACCGCTCAATCTTCTGCGCATAACGCCCGGCAGCCACCCAGCCAATGCGATAACCCGGCGCGAGGCTTTTGGCGAATGAGCCGCAATGCATCACCAACCCTTCGGTATCGAACGCCTTGGCCGGTTTCGGTGCTTGCTGGCCGTAATAGAGCTCGGCGTAGACATCGTCTTCGATCAGCGGCACCTGGTGGGTGCGCAACAGCTCCACCAGTTCCTGCTTCTTCGCCTCGGGCATGGTCGCGCCCATGGGGTTCTGGAAACTGGTCATGCACCAGCAGGCCTTGATCGGGTGGCGTTCCAGGGTTTGCGCGAGCACGCCGAGGTCGATGCCGTCGCGCGGGTGCACGGGGATTTCCACAGCCTTGAGCTTCAACCGTTCGAGGATTTGCAGGCAGGCGTAGAACGCCGGGGCTTCGATGGCCACCAGGTCGCCGGGTTCGGTGACGGCTTGCAGGCACAGGTTCAGCGCTTCCAGTGCGCCGTTGGTGATCAGCAGTTCTTCCATGGGCAGCATCAGGCCGCCGACCATGTAGCGCAGGGCGATTTGTCGACGCAGTTGCGGGTTGCCCGGCGACATGTCGGTGACGACCATGCGCGGGTCCATGTCCCGGGCGGCACTGGCCAGGGAACGGGACAATCGTTGCAGGGGAAACAGGGTAGGGCTGGGGAACGCGGAACCGAACGGTACGGTGTTGGGGTCCTTGATCGAGTCGAGCACCGAGAACACCAGTTCGCTGACATCGACTTCGGTGGATTCGTTGACCTGGCTGCTGATCACCGGCTCCGAAAACGGGCTCGGTGCATGGGTGTTGACGAAATAACCGGAGCGCGGACGGGCGCGGATCAGGCCACGACGTTCGAGCAGGTAGTAGGCCTGGAACACCGTGGACGGGCTGACGCCGTAGGTCTGGCTGGCGTAGCGCACCGACGGCACGCGCTGGCCGGGGCCAAGGACGCCGGAGCGGATCAGTTCAGCGATGTCATCGGCGAATTTTTCGTAGCGTTTCATCTAAGGCCCGGTTGGAATTGTTCGGTTAGTGCACTGATGTGGCGAGGGAGCTTGCTCCCGCTCGGCTGCGTAGCAGTCGTAGATCTTTCGTAGATCTTGGGGGCGCTTCGCACCCCAGCGGGAGCAAGTTCCCTCGCCACAGAGGACCGCATCTCACAAGCACTGCATCTTAAAGGCTCAACGGTTCATCGGCGCAACAAAGCGGCTGTCCGCGACGCTATAAATGTCAGGCTCATCGCTGTCGACAATCTTGAAGCGGATGCTCTGCGAGCTGCTGCTCGGCCGTTCAGTGGTCATCGCCACGGACACCGGCACGTCAACAATCTCGCCGGGCGCCAGGCTCAGTTCGGTCTTGCCTTGCAACTGGAAGCCGTCGCCATCGACCAGGGCCAAACGGTAGTCCTGGCGTTGCTGGGTCTTGTTGATGACCTTCAAGCTGTAGATGTTTTCGATCTGCCCCAGACTGTTCTCGCGGAACAGGCCACGGTCCTTGCTGACGTCCAGCGAGACCATCGGCCGTTCGACGAGGGCCAGGGCGAGCGCACCGATCATCACCAGCAACACCGCGGTGTAGCCGATCAGCCGTGGTCGCAGCAGGTGGGTCTTGCCACCTTGCAACTCGTGTTCGGAGGTGTAGCTGATCAGGCCGCGGGCGTAGCCCATTTTGTCCATGATCGAATCACAGGCGTCGATACACGCGGCGCACCCGATGCACTCCATTTGCAGACCATCGCGAATGTCGATGCCGGTCGGGCACACCTGCACGCAGAGCTGGCAATCGATGCAATCGCCGAGGCCGACTTCGGCAGGTTGCACGTCACGTTTGCGCGGGCCACGGTTTTCGCCACGGGCGACGTCGTAGGAGATGGTCAGGGTGTCTTTGTCGAACATCACGCTCTGGAACCGTGCATACGGGCACATGTGCATGCACACCGCCTCACGAAGCCAACCGGCGTTGATGTACGTGGCGCCGGTGAAGAACAGCACCCAGAACAGACTGACGCCGCCGATCTGCAAGGTCAGCAGTTCTTCGGCCAGCGGGCGGATCGGTGTGAAGTAGCCGACGAAGGTCAGGCCGGTCAGCAAACTGATCGCCAGCCACAAGGTGTGCTTGGCCGCGCGGCGCATCAATTTGTTCGGGCCCCAGGGCGCGGCTTGCAGTTTGATCCGCTGGTTGCGTTCACCTTCGGTGATCTTCTCGCACCACATGAAGATCCACGTCCAGGAGCTCTGTGGGCAGGTGTAGCCGCACCAGACGCGTCCGGCAAACACGGTGATCGCAAACAGGCCGAACGCCGCAATGATCAGCAATGCCGACAGGAGGATGAAGTCCTGTGGCCAGAAGGTCGCACCGAAGATGTGGAATTTGCTTTCAGAAAGATCCCAGAGCACCGCCTGGCGGCCGCCCCAGTTCAGCCACACCGTGCCGAAGAACAGCAGGAACAGAAAGCCCGCACCGCTCATGCGCAGGGTGCGGAACAGGCCGGTGAAGCTGCGGGTGTGGATCAGGTTGTCGCTGGATTTGGCCTTCATCTTTGGACGCGAAGGCTCATAGCTGCTGACTAACGGGACACTTTCTATGGTTCGGACGGGGATTCTTTCGCTCATGGTCATACGCTCATCAGCCTCCATCAGGCCGGGTCACTATGAGCGTCGATCTGTTTGCATAACAGACTCAGGTATCGCAATAAAAAGCGGATCAGATGAGCGCTTAGCCGCTACGTGCGACAACTTGAAGCACCTGCGGCAACGGGCCTACGGGCGCTATTACAGGCGCCCGCGGGTCGTATTGATCCGGGTCAGTCAAATCACCGAATCACTGTCCGTGGCCTTCAAATGCCGGCGACCGTCCACCGCACCTGCTACGGTCAATGCATCGGCTTCTGCTTCGGTGATGTAGATGTGCTGGCCGTTGATATCGACTGCCGACATTGCTTTCTCGGGGTCGGTGACGATGGTCACATCCGGGCACAGGCGGATTTCCTCGCCGTTCTCGGTGGTGAAAAAGCAGGTCTTGTTTTCGATGCGCACTGTCATGGAGAGGTCCTTTTTTCTGCGGGTTATACAAGGTTAGGGCTCAACAGGCGGCCATCGTTCTGTGCAACCGATTAATGGTCGGCGCGGTCCATCCTCTATCGATCATTTACAGGGAATGCACCATGGACGCCTGGTGGCATGAAGTTTGGGTGACGCTGCAAGCGGAGTTCGCTGACATTGGCGATGCCTCACAACTGACACGTATCACGGTAAGACTGCTGATGGCCGCCGTGTTGGGCGGGATTCTCGGTTTTGAACGCGAGCACAAGGGCAAGGCCGCCGGTGTGCGTACGCACATGCTGGTGGCGCTCGGTGCCGCGCTGTTTGTGCTGGTGCCGCAGATGTCCGGCTCTCAGGCCGATGCCATGAGCCGCGTGGTGCAAGGGGTAATCGCCGGGATCGGCTTCCTCGGTGCCGGGACCATCCTTAAAAACCAGGAAGGCGATGAGGGCCACGTGAAAGGCCTGACCACCGCCGCCGGGTTGTGGTTGACAGCGGCGATTGGTGTTTCCGCCGGGTTGGGGCGTGAGGCGACGGCGGTGTTCAGTACGTTGCTGGCGTTGGCGATTTTCAGTGTGATGCCGAGGATCGTTAAGTTGCTTGAGAAAAACGAGCAGGAAGATAAGCCCTGACGGACGGCGCATTTGTGGCGGAGTAGCTTGTGTGGGGAGGGAGCTTGCTCCCGCTGGGGTGCGAAGCTCCTCCAAAAAATCACGACCGCTGCGCAGCCAAAGGGGATGGTGCGGCGTTCCGACAAGCTCCCTCGCCACTTTACTCGGGGGCAACGATCACCGGCGGCATCGTCTCCGGCGGATCTTCCCGCGGTGGCGGGGTAGTCCCCGGCGGCTCCTGCTCGGGCACCGGCAGCGGCTCGGTGGGAGGAATCGTCGGGGTGTCGATGTTTGGATCGGGTGTTTCAGCCGGGATTGGAATACTCATCGTTGAAGCCTCCAGTGGCAGATGGCGCAAGTCGTGCTTAAGTGGATTGACCTCTTTGCATACGAATTGATTCCACCGCAGATGCGGGCAAATCCACGTGAACTTTACCGAAGCCTGTCGCTCGGAACCTAAGTGAGTTCATTCCGGGGCCGCTGGCCTTGCGCGAACGACGATCAGGTACAAGAGCGTCCATGGGGCGTAAAGGAGAGATGCTCGATGACTGCAGAAAAACCGACAGAGCTGAACTACAACCCTCATATGCCGTTGTCGCAGGCCTTGTTGCTGCCGCGCATCGCCATTGAAAACACCATGCCGACCCTGGATGGCGGGCAATTCGCCGCTAAAGCCGTGATCGGGCAAGACGTGGTGGTCACGAGTAAAGTCTTCGCCGACGGGCACGACAAACTGGCCGTGCGGGTTCGCTGGCGCGCTGCCGATGATGACGCCTGGCAAAGCGAAGTCATGGGTGAGCTGGGCAATAACGGGTATCAAGGCCAATTCCGCGTCTCGCGTCAGGGCCGTTATGTGTTCTGCATCGAGGCCTGGATCGATCAGTTCGCCAGCTTCTGCTATGAGCTGGAGAAGAAGCACTCGGCCCGTGTGCCCGTCAGTCTTGAGCTGCAGGAAGGTCGCACCCTGGTTCAACAGGCAGCCGAACGCTCCGAAGGCCAACTGAGTGAAGAGCTGGCAGCGCTGCACCACGAACTGGCCGGGTTGCTCGAAATCGAGCAGGTGGCGCTGTTTCTGCACCAGCGCAGCGCCGACCTGATGTCTCAGGCCGATCACCGCGCCTATTTGAGCTTCAGCCCCGAGTATCCGCTGGACGTCGAACGTGAGATCGCCCAGTTCGCCAGTTGGTATGAGTTGTTTCCGCGCTCGATCACCGACGATCCGGCCCGTCATGGCACATTTAACGACGTGCATTCGCGGCTGCCGATGATTCAGGACATGGGGTTTGATGTGCTGTACTTTCCGCCGATCCACCCGATCGGACGCAGCTACCGCAAAGGCCCGAACAACTCCCTCACCGCCGGCCCCGACGATCCAGGCAGCCCGTATGCCATCGGCAGTGAAGAGGGCGGGCATGAGGCGATTCACTCGGAACTGGGCACCCGCGAAGACTTCCGTCGGTTGGTAGCCGCAGCAGCCGACCATGGCCTGGAAATCGCACTCGACTTCGCCATTCAGTGTTCCCAGGATCATCCGTGGCTCAAACAGCATCCCGGCTGGTTCAACTGGCGCCCGGACGGCACGATCAAATACGCCGAGAACCCGCCGAAGAAATATCAGGATATCGTCAACGTCGACTTCTATGCCGCTGACGCGATCCCCAGCCTCTGGGTCGAATTGCGCGACATCGTGGTCGGCTGGGTCGAGGAGGGCGTGAAGATCTTTCGCGTCGACAACCCGCACACTAAACCGCTGCCGTTCTGGCAGTGGCTGATCGCCGATGTGCGGGCGCTGTACCCGGAAGTGATCTTCCTCGCCGAAGCCTTCACCACGCCGGCGATGATGGCGCGCCTGGGCAAGGTCGGTTATTCGCAGAGCTACACCTACTTCACCTGGCGCAACACCAAGTACGAATTGTCGACGTACTTCACCGAGTTGAACGAGTCGCCGTGGCGCGAATGCTACCGGCCGAATTTCTTCGTCAATACACCGGACATCAACCCGGCGTTTCTGCACGAGTCCGGACGCGCCGGCTTTCTGATCCGTGCGGCCCTGGCAACCATGGGCTCCGGGCTGTGGGGCATGTATTCAGGTTTCGAGCTTTGTGAAGCCGCACCCGTGCCTGGGAAGGAGGAATACTTCAACTCCGAGAAGTACGAAATCCGCCCCAGGGACTTCAACGCGCCGGGCAACATCATTGCCGAGATCGCGCAGCTCAACCGCATTCGCCGGCAGAACCCTGCGTTGCACACGCATCTGGGCCTGAAGGTCTACAACGCCTGGAACGACAACATCCTGTATTTCGGCAAACGCAGCGAGGATGGCAGCAACTTCATTCTGGTCGCGGTCAGCCTCGATCCGCATAACGTTCAGGAAGCGAATTTCGAGTTACCGCTGTGGGAAATGGGGTTGCCCGACGACGCCAGTACTCAGGGCGAGGACTTGATGAGCGGCCATCGCTGGATGTGGCACGGCAAGTACCAATTCATGCGGATCGACCCGGCGCATCAACCGTTCGGCATCTGGCGGATCACTGTCTAGACAGGCTGCCCGCTCTTGTGGCGAGGGAGCTTGCTCCCGCTCGGCTGCGAAGCAGTCGTAAGTCCTGTGGATGCGGTTTGTCAGAACGAAAGCAGGGGCCGCTTCGCAGCCCAGCGGGAGCACGCTCCCTCGCCACAAAAGAGCCTTCTTCTGCAGCCTGTGTGCTTCAGCGGGGGGCTTTATTGAATTCAACAGGAGTTTCAAATGGCGAAGAAACCCAAGGCTGCCACCTTTATCAAGGACCCGCTCTGGTACAAGGACGCAGTGATTTACCAGGTTCACGTTAAGTCTTTTTTCGACTCCAACAATGACGGGATCGGCGACTTTCCCGGCCTCATCGCCAAACTCGATTACATCGCCGACCTTGGCGTCAACACCATCTGGCTCCTGCCGTTCTACCCGTCGCCCCGGCGCGACGATGGCTACGACATTGCCGAGTACCGTGGCGTGCATCCCGATTACGGCACCATGGCCGACGCCAGGCGCTTTATTTCTGAAGCCCACAAACGTGGCTTGCGGGTCATCACCGAACTGGTCATCAACCACACCTCGGACCAGCACGCCTGGTTCCAGCGGGCGCGAAAAGCCAAACCCGGTTCTGCGGCGCGGGACTTTTACGTCTGGTCCGATGACGATCAAAAATATGACGGCACCCGCATCATCTTTCTCGACACCGAAAAGTCCAACTGGACCTGGGACCCGGTCGCCGGCCAGTACTTCTGGCACCGTTTCTATTCGCACCAGCCGGACCTGAATTTCGATAACCCGCAAGTCATGAAAGCCGTGTTGTCGGTGATGCGCTACTGGCTCGACATGGGCATCGACGGTTTGCGGCTGGATGCGATTCCGTACCTGATCGAACGGGACGGCACCAACAATGAAAACCTGCCCGAGACCCACGACGTCCTCAAGCAGATCCGCGCCGAAATCGACGCCAATTACCCAGATCGCATGCTGCTCGCCGAAGCCAACCAATGGCCGGAAGATACGCAGCTGTACTTTGGTGACACCGATACAAAAGGCCTCAACGGCGACGAATGCCACATGGCCTTCCACTTCCCGTTGATGCCGCGCATGTACATGGCGCTGGCCCAGGAAGACCGCTTCCCGATCACCGACATTCTGCGCCAGACCCCGGAGATCCCGGCCAACTGCCAGTGGGCCATTTTCCTGCGCAATCACGATGAGCTGACCCTGGAGATGGTCACCGACAAGGAGCGTGACTACCTGTGGAACTACTACGCGGCCGACCGTCGGGCGCGGATCAACCTGGGGATTCGCCGGCGCCTGGCACCGTTGATGGAACGCGACCGTCGCCGTGTGGAGCTGCTGAACAGTCTGTTGCTGTCGATGCCCGGCACGCCGACCCTGTATTACGGTGATGAAATCGGCATGGGCGACAACATCTACCTTGGTGACCGCGATGGCGTGCGCACGCCTATGCAATGGTCGATCGACCGTAACGGCGGCTTCTCCCGCGCCGATCCGGCCAGCCTGGTGCTGCCACCGATTATGGACCCGCAATACGGTTACCTGTCGGTCAACGTCGAAACCCAGGCGGGCGATCCGCATTCATTGTTGAACTGGACCCGGCGCATGCTCGCCGTGCGCAAGCAATCCAAGGCGTTCGGACGCGGCACACTGAAAATGCTGTCGCCGAGCAACCGACGGATTCTGGCTTACACCCGTGAATTCACCGGGGCAGATGGCAAGCACGAGATCATTCTGTGTGTGGCTAACGTGTCCCGCAGTGCACAAGCGGCAGAACTGGACCTGTCGGCCTACGTCGGCATGGTGCCGGTCGAGATGCTGGGCGGTAACGCGTTCCCGCCGATCGGCCAGTTGAATTTTCTCCTGACCCTGGCGCCTTACGGTTTTTACTGGTTCGGACTCGCAGCGGAGAATCAAATGCCTAGCTGGCACGTAGAACCGGCGCAAAGCCTGCCGGACTTCACCACCCTGGTGCTGAAAAAGCGCATGGAAGAACTGCTCGAAGCGCCGTCTCGCGGCACGCTGGAACAGGGCATCCTGCCTAACTGGTTACAAAACCGGCGCTGGTTCGCCGGCAAGGATGCGGCCATTGACAAGGTCAACCTGGCCTATGGCGTGCGCTTCGGTGATGCGTTGCATCCGGTGCTGCTGAGTGAAATCGAAGTCACCAGCGGCGGTCAGACCAGCCGTTACCAATTGCCGTTCGGCTTTATTGCGGATGATCAGGTGGGCCCCGCGTTGCCGCAGCAACTGGCGCTGTCTCGGGTGCGACGAGGTCCGCAAGTGGGCTTGATCACGGATGCGTTCAGCCTCGAAAACTTCATCCGTGCGGTGCTGCAAGGCATGCAGGACAACACTGTGCTGCCGTCCGATGGCGGCGAGATTCGCTTCGAACCGACTGCCGAGTTGGCGAAGCTGGGCCTGAGCGCTGAATCGGAAGTGCGCTATCTGTCGGCCGAGCAGTCCAACAGCTCGGTGGTGATCGGCAGCAGCCTGGTGCTCAAGCTGATCCGCAAGGTGGCCTCGGGCGTTCACCCGGAATTGGAAATGAGCGCGTACCTGACCGATGCGGGTTTCGCCAATATCTCTCCATTGCTGGGGTCGGTGGTCCGTCGCGATGCCAAGGGCGAAGACAACCTGCTGATGATCGCCCAAGGCTATCTGAGCAATCAGGGCGATGCATGGGAATGGACGCAGAACAACCTCGAACGGGCATTGCGCGACGAACTCGCCGATGCCATGTCCGAGCAGGAGCAGCATTACAACGCCCTCGGCGAACTGCGCGACTTCGCCGGGATGCTCGGTCAGCGTCTGGGGGAAATGCATCAGGTGCTGGCAGCGCCCACGGACAACCCGGACTTCGCCCCGCAAGTCACCACGCAAAAAGATGCCCTGGCTTCGGCCAAGGATGTCGCCGCGCAACTGGAACACGCGCTGAAGTTGCTCAAGCAGCATCAAAACGAACTGAACCCGGCGGACAAAACCCTGGTCACTCGTTTACTGGACAACAAAAAAGCCATCCTCAGCCACGTCCAGGAACTGGGCAAAAAGGCGACCGGGGGGTTGCGGATTCGCGTCCATGGCGACTTGCACCTGGGGCAAGTGTTGGTGATCAAGGGCGATGCCTACCTGATCGACTTCGAAGGCGAACCGGCGCGGCCCTTGGCCGAAAGGCGCGGCAAGCACAGCCCCTACAAGGATGTCAGCGGCGTCTTGCGCTCGTTCGACTACGCGGCGGCTATGGCCATCAACGTGCACAACGTCGATAACACCACCGATGCCCGGGCAGCCCGGCTGCGGGTATCGGAACGCTATTTAAATGAAGCGAAACAGGCATTTGTCGACGCTTATCGGCTGGCGGCAGCTAGTCTTGCTCATGCGTGGCAAGATCCGGAAGGCGAGGACGCCGCGCTGGCGTTGTTCGGTCTGGAAAAAGCGGCGTACGAGGTGGCCTATGAAGCAGAAAATCGGCCCACCTGGTTGCCCGTGCCATTGCACGGTTTATATGGATTATTGAGTGGGCTTAAACCCTTTTCCGATCTTGGTGGAGAGTAGTCATGAGTTTCTCGAACAAGGAACAGGGTCACGCTAAAGAGGCGTTACTGCCCAGATCGCGGGACATCGACGCGCTGGTACGCGCCCAGCATCAAGACCCCTTTGCAATTCTCGGCCCCCATGGCGATGGCGCTGGCGGGCAATTCATTCGGGCCTATCTGCCTGACGCGTTGAGCGTACAGGTGTTGGCCAAGGATTCCGGGGAGGAACTCGGCGCCCTTGAGGCCACCGAAACGCCCGGGCTGTTTGTCGGGCATTTCGATCGGGCGCAGCCGTATGTGCTGCGCACGCGTTGGGCGGGCGGCGAACAGGTTTCCGAAGACCCTTACAGCTTCGGTCCGTTGCTCGGTGAAATGGATTTGTACCTGTTCGCTGAAGGCAATCACCGTGACTTGAGCAGTTGCCTGGGTGCGCAGCTGAAAAACGTCGACGGTGTCGACGGCGTGCGTTTCGCCGTGTGGGCTCCGAACGCCAAACGGGTGTCGGTGGTCGGCGACTTCAATAACTGGGATGGCCGTCGGCACCCGATGCGCCTGCGTCACCCGACCGGCGTCTGGGAACTGTTCATCCCGCGCCTGCAGGCAGGCGAGGCTTACAAATACGAGATCCTCGGCACCCACGGCATTCTGCCGCTCAAGGCCGATCCGATGGCCCTGGCCACCACGCTGCCGCCGGACACTGCGTCGAAAGTCGCCTCTCCCTTGAGCATCGAGTGGCAGGATCACGAGTGGATGCAGGCTCGCGTCGAGCGTTCAAAACCGAGCGCGCCGCTGTCGATCTACGAATTGCACGCCGGTTCCTGGCAGTGCGAGCTGGACGATCTGGGCGAAGTGGCGCGCCAGTACACCTGGCATGAGCTGGGCGAACGCTTGATTCCGTACGTCAAGGAACTGGGGTTCACCCACATTGAACTGATGCCGATCATGGAACATCCGTTCGGCGGCTCATGGGGCTATCAACTGCTCTCACAGTTTGCCCCGAGCGCCCGTTACGGTTCGCCGGATGATTTCGCAGCGTTCGTCAACGCCTGCCACCTGGCCGATATCGGTGTCATTCTCGATTGGGTCCCGGCGCATTTTCCCACCGATACTCACGGCCTGGCGCAATTCGACGGCACCGCGCTGTACGAATACGGTAACCCGCAGGAAGGCTTCCACCAGGATTGGGACACGCTGATCTACAACCTTGGTCGCACCGAAGTACACGGCTACATGCTGGCCTCTGGGCTGCACTGGCTCAAGCATTTCCACGTCGACGGCCTGCGCGTCGATGCGGTGGCGTCGATGCTGTACCGTGATTACTCGCGCAAGGCCGGCGAGTGGGTGCCGAACCGTCACGGCGGTCGGGAAAACCTTGAAGCGATCGACTTCCTGCGTCACCTCAACGATGTGGTCAACCTCGAAGCGCCCGGCGCGCTGGTGATCGCCGAAGAGTCCACGGCGTGGCCTGGCGTCAGCCAAAGTACGCAGCAGGGTGGCCTGGGTTTCGACTACAAATGGAACATGGGCTGGATGCACGATTCGCTGCACTACATCCAGCAAGATCCGGTGTACCGCGCCCATCACCACAACGAACTGAGTTTCGGCCTGGTGTATGCCTGGTCCGAACGCTTCATCCTGCCGATCTCCCACGACGAAGTGGTTCACGGCAAACACTCGCTGATAGACAAAATGCCCGGTGACCGCTGGCAGAAATTCGCCAACCTGCGGGCTTACCTGAGCTTCATGTGGGCACATCCGGGCAAGAAACTGTTGTTCATGGGCTGCGAATTTGGCCAGTGGCGCGAGTGGAACCACGATCAGCAGCTGGATTGGTACTTGCTGCAGTATTCGGAACACAAAGGCGTGCAGAAACTCGTCGGCGACCTGAACCGGTTGTACCGCGAAGAACCCGCCTTGCACGACCAGGACGACGCCCCACAAGGGTTCCAGTGGTTGATCGGCGATGATGCGATCAACAGCGTTTATGCGTTTATGCGCTGGAGCAAGGACGGCCGGCCGGTGTTAGTGGTGGCCAACTTTACGCCGGTGCCGCGTGAGGGCTATCGGATTGGCGTACCGTTTGCCGGGCGCTGGACTGAGGTGATCAACAGTGATGCGGCGATGTATGCCGGGTCGAATTACGGAAACAGCGGCGGGGCGTTTACCGAGGAAGAGGCGAGCCATGGCCAGGCGTTGTCGCTGGTGCTGAATCTGCCGCCGTTGGCGGTGTTGATGTTGCGGCCGGAGGGTTGATCAGGGGACGTTGATTATAGGTAGCCCCTTTCCTACAGATACGGGTCTGTAAAAAAGGGGCTCACCTTGAGGGCGTCGGATTATCGACGACTTGTTGTTCCGGGATATCCGTTTGCTTTCCAGACTGTAATTATTTTAGTGGCTTCGTTGGCCGCTTTTTCAACTTTATCCACTCCCTCTAGTTTGAGTTTGTCAGGGTGTATAAGTAGTGCAACTTGCTTGAATCTCAGGTTTCTACTGTTTTCATCTTCGTCAGGAAAAATAGCGCGAATATTATTTTTGTTATTGATAATATCGACGGCCATATTATATCCCGTGATGATTTTTTCACCCGTTTGCGGTGGCAGCGCTTCAGGAGTTACAAATAGACTTTCTGGTTTGTGACTGTTGCGCGAATGGGACGCTTCAGGTCGATGGTTTGGTTCAAATTGCGGCTGTTCTGGTTGTGCTCGTTGAGAGCTACTCGGCCGACTACCCCCAGAAGGTTGGGGAGCGCTCCAGCCTGGTCCTTCAAATAAGTTGAAAGCAGGTGCCTTCCAGGCTACATAAGATCCACTAGTTGTAGAATTAAAGCCCAGTGCAGACCGGAAGAGTTCGTCAGCCATCCTGTAAATGTCTGGTCCTAGCCGTTCTTTTTCATTTTTCAGTTCTGCGCGCAGTAAAAGTATTCTTGTTGCAAACTTTCCAAAGTGCTCGGGTTTTGATATCGATTTCGTCTTGTTTATTTTTCCAAGAATTTTCTGTATTTCTTTATTGTCTTTGATGGCGTTTGTTATTAATGTGGAGCCCTTAAGTTCTTTTTTGAAGTTGCTTAAATCTTCATCGTTGTACCTTTCTCCTTTCTTGCCAAGTACATCCAGAAAGGTGGTGGGATTGTTGCTGACCATGCAGTAATAGTTGAGCCCGTCGACAGGTCCCGCGGGATCAGGATTGATCCAGTGTTGCAACCACGGCGCGTAATAACGGAAGCCGTAGTAATAAAGCCCTGTCGCATCCCGTTCTTTACCCGAGTAACGGATGGTTTTGTATTTGGCCTCGGTTTCGTCTCGACCCGCCCACAGAGCAGTCCCGCCGAACGGGTAATACCATTCCTGACTGATCAGTCCGGCGTTTTGGTCCAGTTCCAGCGTGCTGGATTTCAGGTGATCGTTGAGGGTGTAACGCACCTGATCCTGCGTCATTTGATCGGGTGGCGTCGGCACCCAATGCAGCACCTGCACACTGTTGCTGCCAGCACTGGCAATGATGACGTGGAGGATTTCCCCGGTGCCGCTGTGGCTGCGGATTTCCAGGCCGGGCAAGTAACGC